>CBFICR010000050.1:0-21869 GCA_965661105.1 Pseudohongiellaceae bacterium
AAGCGGGTTTTTCCCGAATTGTTTGAAAATTACGACATTCAGCCGATTACCGAATACCCCAGTCAGTTATTTGATACCCTGGCCGATATCTCACCGACACCTAAAGACTATCCTGAGGTGGTTGTTCTTACCCCGGGCATTTATAACTCTGCCTATTTCGAACACTCTTTTCTGGCACAACGCATGGGTGCCGAGCTTGTGCAGGGCAGTGATCTGGTGGTTGAAAATGATCATGTGTTCATGAAAACCATCAATGGCTTGTCACCGGTTGATGTTATTTACCGGCGCATTGATGATATGTTTCTTGATCCCACGGTGTTCAATCCGGATTCCACACTTGGCGTGAAAGGCCTTATGGGCGCATGGCTGAAAGGTAATGTGGGTCTTGCCAATGCACCGGGTGCCGGCGTCGCTGACGACAAAATAATTTATACCTATGTTCCCCAGATCATCAAGTATTACCTCGATGAAGACCCCATATTGCCGAATGTGCCAAGTTATATCTGTAGTGATAAATTACAGATGCAACATGTGCTGCAGAATCTCGATAAACTGGTGGTCAAACCAGCCAATGAGTCCGGTGGCTACGGCATGTTAATGGGGCCACAGGCCAGCAAAAAAGAACGCGAAGAGTTTGCCAGAAAAATCAGGGCTAACCCGCGTAATTATATGGCGCAGCCATTGATCTCATTGTCCACAGCACCAATACTCGGTGACAATGGAGTAGAACCGCGCCATCTGGATTTACGTCCCTTCATCCTGCAGGGCTCAAAAAGTTATGTCACTGCGGGGGGGCTGACCCGTGTAGCCATGATAAAAGGATCCTACATTGTTAACTCGTCTCAGGGCGGCGGCAGCAAGGATACCTGGGTCGTGGAAGATACAAAATAGAAAATAGAAAACCAGCAAGTTGCTGATAGCTGGCAAGTTAAGTAGCTTAAGAAAAAACCAAAGTTTAAGATCAGGAATAAAAACACATAATGCTTTCAAGTGTTGCAGAAAGAGTTTACTGGTTAGGCAGATACCTTGAGCGGATTGAAAATTCAGCTCGTCTCATGGATGTCTACTCTTCCATGCTGTTTGATTTGCCAGGCACGACGGATATCGGTTGGGGTGTATTACTCGATATCACTGGTGAGCGTGAGAATTATGCTGCCAAGGAAGGCCGTATTGATGAGTTGCCGGTATTAAAATTCCTGATTGCTGATCAGAGTAATTCTTCTTCCATCTTCAGTTGTATGAAACTGCTCAGGGAAAATGCCAGAACAACCAGAGAAGTTATTCCTTCTGAAGCCTGGGAGCAAATTAATGATTTATACCTGGATACCAAAGCTTCTATAGGTTCCAGTATGGGAAGGCAGTCAAGAAGAGATCTTTACGATACGATTATTTCCGATTGCCAGCGTCTCGGTGGTTTGCTGTCCAGTTGTATGAGCCATAATACTGCCTATACCTTTATCCAGCTGGGACGGGGGATTGAGCGTGCTGATATGACGACCCGTATAGTCGATGTTGGTTCTATCTCGCTGCTTCCTGCATTCAAAAAATATGGCCAGGTCGGTCACTATATGGAACCTTTCGAAAACGTGGTGTGGATGAACATACTACGTTGTCTTAGTGCCTATCAGGCTTACCGACAACATATACATAACCGGGTAAAAGGCGCTGAAGTAGTACGCTTCCTGCTGCAGGATGAAGAGTTTCCCAGGGCCGTAAATTACAGTCTTTCTGCGTTAAATCGCTATCTGGAACAATTACCGAATCATGAAGAAGTACAGCGTGCAGTACTCAGAGTAAAACGCATCACTTGTGATGCTAAAGTTTATACCCTGCTTGATAAAGGGCTACTGGACTTTATCGATGAGTTACAGATATCCATTGCTGACATCCATGATGAATTGAGTAAAACCTGGTTTGGACCAGTAGAAGAGCCGCAAGCGCTTGAAGTTGGATCTCAGGAAGTGAGTAAAAAACCGGTGAATACTAAAAAAGCTGCAACCCTGACAGCCGCTAAAATAAAAGCTGCTCCTAAAACGTCGGCTACTGTGCCAGCAAAACCGAAAGCAAAGCCGAAAGCAAAAACGAAAGCAAAACCTAAAACTAATGCAAAGTTAAAAGCGCCAGTAAAAGCAAAACCGAAGGCCAGTCCAAAAGCCAGTGCTAAGTCAAAGGTTAAAGCCAAATCCAAAGTTAAAGCCAGTACTAAAGCGCCGGCCAGAAAATCAGCCGCCAAGACTGCCAGGACAAAATAAGATTTTTATTTGAAGCGAATTCCTGTTCGGAATTGTCGGAAACTCAATTGTCGGAAAGAGAAGAACTGGTTTGGAAAGGTTGGTTGAAAGTCAGGTTAAAAGTCAGGTTAAAAGCCTGATTAGTAGATGCCGCTATTGCTGTCAGCAATCTTGTTCCAGTTATTAGCCCATGCCAGAGGTGGCAATTGATGGAAGGCTTCCTTAAGTCGTCTATCCCAGCTTTTTTTCAACTCCCTTAAATACTCATCATCTTCTTCAAAGCGATGGTAATTATTCAGGTTATAGCTGTCTGATTGATAGACAATCATTTCGATAGGCGGGCCCACGGTAAGATTACTGTTCATGGTGGAGTCCATGGAAACCAGTGCACATAAGGCCGCTGTTTCCAAAGTGGTATCCAGTCTTATAATACGGTCCAGAATAGGCTTGCCATATTTGCTTTCTCCGATCTGCAAATAGGGCGTGTCCTTGGAGCTGGTGATGTGATTACCTTCCGGATAAATCATTACCACACGATGATGAGAGCCTCCGATCTGCCCCCCCAGAATAAAACTGGCTTCGAAGCTTGGACTGGTAGTCCCATGCTTTTCCTGCTGGGCTCTGCTGACCTCGCCAATATAATCAGCCGCCTCACCAATCGTGGTAACCGTGGCGAGATTTATCTCTGAACTTTGGCGAATATCCTTTTTCATCTGGGCAAGGGTGGCCTGGGTGGTGGCAAGATTGCCGGCAGCAAGCACAACAAACTGACGATCCTGACCCAGCTCGAAGGTAAACATTTTGCTATAGGTGCTTACCTGGTCGACTCCCGCATTGGTCCGGGAATCAGAACAGAAAATAATTCCGGCATTAACGGATATTGCACAACAATATGTCATAACAGACTGATTTTTAAGTGTATTTGTGATTTTGCAGGACGGGCTTTAATGGCACAGATTTCGCTGCAGGAGGGAGTATATTACCCCAAAAGTGGAAATTAACCAGAATTAATTTCATGTTAATTTACGCCGGTTTGCAAAACGTCTTTGCAGAAATAGCAAGCGTTCTTTTTGATGTTTCGGCAGGGGTTTTTCTTCAATAATTTCCTTGTCGGTAAGACCGATAAATTCGTGGGGAAAAACCAGCCAATGAGTCGTTTCATGGAGATAGAAATCCGGCTCAAAACCGGTTTCATTATTTACCGGCTTGTAAAAGGGGGTAGCAATCCTGAATTCCGGGGGACTCCCATCGAAGAGCCTGTTGAGCTCCTTGATAATTGTTTCCATGCTGAGTCCGGTATCAAAGACATCATCCACCAGCAATAATTTCTGATTCACATCAAGATTACGTTTCAGGTAGTCCAGGCCTTCAACGTCAACCGTTCCATGTTCTCCAATTCCGGTGTAAGAGATGCTACGGATAGCGATGTGGTCATTGTTAAAGCCGAGATAGGACAGTACTTCCTGAATAGCGATCGCTACCGGTGATCCACCGCGCCAGACTCCTACGATAAGGTTCGGTTGAAAACCGCTATCGATAATTCTGAACGCCAGCTCTATTGAATCCGCCAGCAGTTGATCTGCACTGATATATTGCTTTTCCAAAACAGTCCTTATGAAATTGAGGTTTCTGTATTATTGCGCTAAAACATTTAAAAAGATAATCCCAAGGGTAAACTTCCGAAAGTGTTAAACGTTGTTGTCATCTATATTAATCAAACCCGCGGGTTAAGGCGTTAAACAGATGTAATGAATGTCTCTGATGTAAGGGGTGTATGAGAGGTATGAGAGTTAGAGAGTTATGAGAGGTATGAGATCACCGGATGTAAAAGCATGGCGAGTTCTGAGGGTTTTTCCCTGATTCCCGGGAAGCACAGGTTTGACTTTTGCCTGGCCCAGCAGTTGACTGGAACGTCGCTTACTGCTCTTCTGTTGCTGGTGGCTGGGTTTGAGTGCCCGGATCGCCTAGCAGGCCAAGACTAATGACATTTAAAAATGACCTCTCCTGCTCCGCTTCAGGTACAGTAAAGCCTTCCTGACCTTCAACTCTGATGGGTCTGCGTGATGGTGCCAGCGGCGCATCTTTCTTGTTTGATCCCAGCACGCCAAATGTCAGTGAATACAGCATATCCGGGTCGGTGATCTGGGAAGAAACGATGAAATTCCCCTCCGCGGTAAGCTGTGGGCTGTCAGGATAATTCAGTTTGAGGATTTCAAGCGAGGCATCGGCAAGATCATTCAGACCAAGACGCAGATACATCTCGATCATGATTTCCAGAGCTCTGGGAACGGCAGGGGCGCCCTGAAAGTTTTCTACCACATAACGGGCACGATTCAATGACGACAGGTATGCCTGTCTCTTGATATAAAACTCCGCCACATGCACTTCATAATCAGCCAACAGGTTTTTCAGGTAGATCATTCTGGCCCTGGCATCACCGGCATACTGGCTATTCGGATAGATATTCAACAACTGGGCAAAATCTGCAAACGATTCCCTGGCCTTGCCTGGATCCCTTTTACTGGGGTCAGTGGGAAGGTAACGCCCCAGGATGCGGGAATCCTCACTATAATAGGCCATTCCCTTCATGTAGTAAGCATAGTCAAGGCTGTCGCTGTCAGGATATAAGCGGATAAAACGATCTGCAGCAGCGCGTGCCGCTTCCGGCTCGCTATTGCGGTAGTAAGCGTAGATTAATTCAAGCTGGGACTGTTCGGCATACTGACCAAATGGGAACTGGGCTTCAAGTTGTTGAAAAATGGTGATGGCCCTGGGCCAGTTGCTTATGTTGATTGATCTGACGCCTTCGGTGTAAAGAAAGTCTTCACCGGAATTGCCAAAGTTCTCTTCGGATGAACATCCGCTGAGCAGGGCGATAGTAAAAATTAAAAAGGGGAGAAAATGTTTTTTCACAACAGTTATAGAGAAATTCTTATTCAGCTTTAATGGTTTGGTTAAGTAGCACTGACTAATTCAGGCACGCAGTGTACTATTAATAAAGGTGATTATGAAATGGAAAGCGCTACCATGCAGTTTTAACCCGGTATCACCTTCAACTATTACCTTCAATTTACCTTCAACCATGACTATTTACCTTCAACCATGACTATTTACCTTAAACCATGATTATTTACCTTCAATTATGAGTATAGACATTGAGATGACAGAAAAGTTTTCAGAATCGTTAAAGCCGGAATCTGACAGCAATAGCAGTGAAACAGCGATCCTTGATGCTGAAGTACCCCTTGATGTTGCGGGTCAAAGACTGGATCAGGTTGCTCCCCAGCTATTTCCGGACTTTTCCCGTTCTCGCCTGCAGAGCTGGATCAAGCTGGGAAACCTTAAGGTAAATGGCGCGCCTGCACGCGGCAAAGACAAGCTGAATGGCGGTGAAACCCTTACTTTGGCAGCTGTCCTGGAACAGCAGAATCATTGGCAGCCGGAAGCCATTCCCTTTGCAATTGTCTATGAAGACGACGCACTGATTATTATTAATAAACAGGCCGGGCTGGTTGTACATCCGGCCGCCGGCAACCGCAGCGGTACCCTGCTCAATGGCCTGCTGCATCATTGTCCTGAGCTTGGCCAGATTCCACGAGCCGGGATTGTGCATCGTCTTGATAAGGATACCAGTGGCCTGATGGTAGTAGCGAAAACGCTGGAGAGTCATCTTGCGCTGGTACAACAATTACGGGATAAAGAAGTTAGCCGCATTTATCAGGCGGTTGTGTGTGGCCTGGTGACGGCAGGAGGCAAGATAGATGAACCCCTTGGAAGACATCCCGTGCACCGAACCAAACGTGCCATCAGTCATGGGGCAGACGCACGTGAGGCCGTTTCCCACTACCGGATCCTGCAAAAATTCCGCAGCCACACACTGGTGCAGGTAACCCTGGAAACGGGGCGTACACACCAGATTCGTGTGCATATGACTCATCTTGGCTTTCCGTTGGTTGGTGATCCTGTGTATGGCGGCCGGCCACGAATTCCAAAAGGGTCTTCACCGGCACTTATCGCCTATCTGGAAAAATTTAAACGTCAGGCATTACATGCCTGGCAACTGGGGCTCACTCATCCGCAGACCGGAGAAGCCATGACCTGGCAGGCAGATATTCCTGAGGATATGCAGGCCCTTATTGAATTGCTGGAAACCGACAATGTCTGATCTCTTGATTGTTCCGCGCTGGCCCAAACCCTGGAATGTGAACGCCTTGATAACAACACGCCTGGGCGGTGTCAGCGCCACGCCCTATGATTCGTTGAATCTTGCCTTACATGTCGGAGATGACGAGCAATCAGTTTTGCAGAATCGAAAGCTGATGGCTGATGCCATAGGAGAGGATCTTGATTTTCAGTGGCTGTCCCAGGTGCATGGCAATTCAGTGCTGGCCCTTGATCAGGGGCTGGTGGATGAAAGTACTGAAGCTGATGCCATCTATACACGGGAAAATAATATCGCCTGCGGCGTCCTGACCGCTGATTGCCTGTCAGTCTTCTTCTGTGATGAAGCAGGGGAAGAAATAGCGGTAGCACACGCCGGTTGGCGTGGTTTGGCTTCAGGTGTACTGGAAAAAACCCTGGATAAATTCCAGGCTGAGCCCGGGACATTGCTGGCGTATCTCGCACCGGTGATTGGCCCATGCCATTTTGAAGTTGGCAAGGACGTCAGGGAAGCTTTTCTGGATATGGATAATGATGAGATCTGTGATCAGGATTCCATATTATTTCTGGAAAGTGAAAAACCTGACAAATGGATGGCGGATCTTTATGCCATTGCCAAAATAATACTGGCGTCTCGTGGTGTAAAGCACATTTATGGCGATCCAATTTGTACCTATTGTGAGTTCGACCAGTATTATTCCTATCGACGAGATGGTGAAACCGGGCGCTTTGCCAGTCTCATCTGGAAGGAATAGCAAGCAGCAGCATAAAAAGCCATATTCGCCAGAATAGCTCTCATTACCTATTTGATTTTAATCAACTGCTCATTCCTCAGGTCAACCATTTGACTTGAATCATTACGCAATACCCCCACATTGATAGCATGATAGTTAATGCCTCCGCTAAACAGGGGGTAAATAAATGATTGGAGTGTTATTTTCATGCGAATGGATAAATTGACCAGCAAGTTACAGGTAGCTCTTTCCGATGCCCAGTCACTGGCGGTAGGTAAGGACCATAATTATATTGAACCAGCTCATCTTGTTTCAGTTCTGGTAGATCAGAAGGGTGGTTCCATCCGTCCCCTGTTAATGCAGACCGGCTTTGATATCCCGGCGTTACGCAATGGCCTGCAAAAAATTGTCGATGAATTACCGGTGGTCAAGGATCATGGCGGCGATGTGATGATGTCTCCTGATCTGGCGAAACTGCTCAATATGGCTGACAAAATCAGCCAGAACAGTGGTGATCAGTATATTTCCAGCGAGTATGTTTTTCTGGCGGCGATGGATGACAAGGGTGCCTTGGGCAAACTGCTTCTGTCTTTTACTGTGACAAAACAGGCTCTGGAAAATGCCATCAAAAATTTGCGTGGCGGGGCTAGTGTGGACAACCCCGAGGCAGAGGAAAATTACCAGGCTCTGGAAAAATATACTGTTGATGTGACACAGAAGGCAGAACAGGGTGAACTCGATCCGGTCATCGGTCGCGATGATGAAATTCGTCGAACTATTCAGGTGCTCCAGCGTCGCACCAAGAATAACCCTGTGCTGATCGGAGAGCCCGGTGTCGGTAAAACGGCCATCGTTGATGGTCTCGCCCAGCGTATTGTTAATGGGGAGGTGCCAGAAGGGCTTAAGGATAAACGTATTTTGTCGCTGGACATGGGTGCACTGATAGCAGGCGCAAAATTCCGTGGTGAATTTGAAGAACGCCTGAAAGCGGTGCTTAACGAATTATCAAAGCAGGAAGGCCAGGTCATTCTTTTTATTGATGAAATTCATACCATGGTAGGTGCCGGCAAGGCAGAAGGTGCCATGGATGCAGGCAATATGCTGAAACCGGCACTTGCCCGCGGTGAACTGCACTGTGTAGGTGCCACAACACTGGATGAATATCGCAAGTACATTGAAAAAGATGCGGCTCTGGAACGACGTTTCCAGAAAGTATTGGTTGATGAGCCGACGGTAGAAGATACCGTCGCTATCTTGCGTGGCCTTAAGGAGCGCTATGAAGTGCATCACGGCGTGACCATTACTGATGCGGCGATTATTGCTGCTGCGCGTTTGTCCCACCGTTATGTTACCGATCGCCAACTACCGGACAAGGCTATTGACCTGATTGACGAAGCAGCCAGTTTGATTCGCATGGAAATTGACTCCAAGCCTGAAGAAATGGATCGCCTGGAGCGTCGCATGATTCAGCTCAAGATGGAGCGCGAGGCGGTTAAAAAAGAAACTGACGAGGCCTCCAAAAAACGCCTGCAGAAACTGGAAGATGAAATTAATGAACTGGAGCGGGAATTTTCCGATCTTGATGAAATTCTCAAATCCGAAAAAGCATCGCTTTATGGTTCGGCAAAAATTAAAAGTGATCTGGAGCAGGCGCGTATTGATCTCGAGGCGGCTCGAAGGGCATCTGATCTGACACGTATGTCCGAGCTTCAGTATGGTGTGATTCCGGAACTGGAAAAGAAAATGGAGGAGTCTGAAGACGCCGATACAACGGAATTAAAACTCCTGCGTGACAAGGTGACTGAAGAGGAAATTGCCGAAGTCGTTGCTCGTGCCACGGGTATTCCGGTATCCAAAATGCTGGAAGGAGAGAAACAAAAACTCCTGCGCATGGAAGAGGAACTCCACAAACGTGTTATCGGACAGGCTGAAGCTGTCGATGCTGTTGCCAATGCGGTACGCCGTTCACGCTCCGGGTTATCTGACCCTAACAGGCCTAATGGTTCATTTCTGTTTCTTGGACCTACAGGTGTTGGTAAAACCGAATTATGTAAAGCACTGGCGCAGTTTCTGTTCGATACAGAAGAATCAATGGTGCGAATCGATATGTCGGAATTCATGGAACAGCATTCTGTTGCCCGCCTTATAGGTGCACCTCCGGGGTATGTGGGTTATGAGGAGGGAGGATATCTTACCGAAGCCGTGCGTCGCCGACCTTATTCTGTGCTGTTGCTGGATGAAATTGAAAAAGCCCATCCTGATGTTTTCAATATTCTTTTACAGGTGCTTGATGATGGTCGCCTGACCGATGGTCATGGACGCACAGTGGATTTTCGCAATACCGTCGTAGTAATGACATCAAACCTTGGCTCAGACAAGATTCAGGAAATGATGAATGCGGATTCTGCATATGATTCTTCCTACGGCTCAGTTAAAAATGCGGTGCTGGATGTGGTCGGCAAGCATTTTCGACCTGAATTTCTTAACCGCATTGATGAAGTGGTGGTGTTTCATCCTCTGGGCGCAGATCAGGTTCGGGGTATTGCCGATATACAAATTCAGATGCTGCAGAAACGACTGGATGATCTTGATTTACATCTGCATCTGGGAGACGGTGTACTGGACAAGATTGCTGACCTTGGCTTTGATCCAGTGTATGGCGCGCGTCCGTTGAAACGTGCCATACAGCAAAGGATAGAAAATCCCCTCGCACAGAAAGTTCTGGGTGGCAATTATCCACCTGGTGCAGCAATCAATGTTGATCTGGAAGATGGCGAGATAGTGTTTACGTAACCAGGATCATTATCAGGTGGTACTAAAAAAGGCGCCAGAGATGGCGCCTTTTTATTTTTTTATTTTTATATTTCGTTTGCTTGCTGTTTGTCCGTTTTCACAACAATCCAGTTGCTATTCTAGTGCCGCCCTGGCTTTGTTAACCAGATCACCGGCAAAATTCATGACATGGAAAATTACGTTCTGCTCTATTGATCCGCTAACCAGGTGAGCCCCGGGGCCAACGGCATAAATTCCTACATCTTCTCCGCCATGGGTTTCTCCGGCAGTGCCGGCAAGGCTTTCCTGATGATAGCCAGGGGCCTGGGTATCTACATTGCTCAGATCATGTCTGCCCGGAGCGGGTGGGCCACTACGGGAATCTGCATTGGTCTGCGCGCCATTGTCATCAAAGCCGGCACCATTGGCATAACTGAGGGTGGTATAGGGCAGTCCTTCTGTGTCCCGGCCTGCAAGTCCCAGAATGGGATTGCCACGCTGCGGATAACCGGCCATAGTCATGACATGGCTGTGGTCAGCAGTGACGATGATCAGGGTTTCGTTGGTGTCGACAGCATTGACCGCGGCCTGGACTGCACGTGAAAGCTCAGCCGCTTCGTTCAGCGCATTGTAGGCGTTATTGGCATGATGGGCATGATCGATACGCCCGGCTTCCACCATCAGAAAAAAACCATCTTCATCGTTAGCTAGCAGCTCTATGGCTTTCAAGGTCATTTCGGTAAGGGAAGGCTCTCCGCCTATGTCTTCAAGGCGATTGGCTTCATAGCGCATATGGGAATCCTCAAACAGGCCCAGTATGTTAACTTCAGTGCTGCTATCCAGGCTGTTGAAGCCCGCCTGATCCATAACATAACTGCCTCCCTGTTGAACCCATTCCTGGATAAGATTGCGGTCATCATCGCGGTTGCCTTTGTTGGCAGTTTCAGCAAAACCGGAGAGGGACGCCGGGTCTGTGCTGTAAAACGCACTACGCCCTCCGCCAAAAGCAACATCAATACCGTCAATAAAAGAAAGGCTATCACCGCTGTTAACCTTGTTTTGAAGACGTGTTTTAAAGTCGATGAGCTGACTGGCAATATCAGTGCAGCCCAGTGTTTTAGCTTCATCTGGAAGATTGCGGCTGCTTTCCCAGTTACGGTCAGGTGAATTGGCATAGGTGGCAGCCGGAGTAGCGTGGGTGAGGCGTGCCGTTGAAACGATACCTGTTGCCTTGCCTGCAATTTCGGCGATTTCCAGCGCTGATAACAGTGTTGCCCCGTCGCTATCCAGATAGCTTTGGCATGAGCCGCGCAAGGGGCGACCATCAATGCCAATAACACCGGAACGGGTTTTTACACCGGACATAATAGCAGTCATGGTACCGGCAGAATCAGCAACCTGGGCATCGGTATTGTAGGTTTTAACCAGACCTGCCCAGGGGAAGTGTTCAAAACTCAGCGCATATTCCTCGCCGGTCAATCCCTGTTGCTGTCCGGCATAGATTCGGGCAGCGGTCACCGTCGAAGGACCCATGCCATCTCCGAGAAAAAGAATGATGTTTTTTGCCGCGCCAGGCGTATTCACATAGACCCTGCGGCTGGCTTGCTCAACCGTATTTTGACCATTGTCGTACCAGTCGTTGCCATTGATGGAGATTTGCGCAGAAAGACCGGAAGGCAGCATGATCAGAAAACAGGAAAGCACTGGAAAAAATCGCACTGAAAATCGCACTGATAGTGCGGCTAGCGTTGAAATCGGCTTAAACACTGGAATATATCCTCAGAATTTTTAGTATTCCTATTATAGGTATCATTACTCGATATTAATATTAAGAAAAACAGCAGGAAACATTTATACTGGCTTTCTAATCCGATTAATTTTATGCCTGCCTCTGTAAGAGGTTCAGACGCTTATCCTGTGTAATTAGCAATGAATAATTAGCTACTGAGTATCATCTTTTATGACTTCTGATTCACCCTATTTTGTCGCCGTAGATTTGGGCTCAAACAGTTTTCACATGCTTATCGCCAGGCTTCAGGACGGTAAGGTTGAGATTGTCGACAGGGAAAAAGAAATGGTACAGCTCGCCAGAGGAATCAAGTCGGATGGGCATTTGTCTGTTGATGCCCAGAACCGTGCTCTTGATTGTTTGAAACGTTTTGCAGAAAGATTGCGGGATATTCCTGCCGAGCAAATCAGGGCGGTGGGCACGAAATCGCTGCGTAGTGCCAAAGACCCTTTAGTGTTTATCCGCAAGGCAGAAAAAATTCTCGGCACCTCCATTCAGATTATTTCAGGTTATGAAGAAGCACGTCTGGTTTATGTGGGCTTGTCGCACTCCATCCTTAACGATCAGAATCATCGTCTGGTCGTGGATATCGGGGGTGGCAGCACTGAATTCATTATTGGCAAGGATTATGAGCCAATAATTATGGAAAGCCTGAGCCTGGGGTGTGTGACGTCTACAGAACGCTGGTTAAAGAAACCTGCAAAACCCGCTAAAAAGGAACTTGAAAAAGTTTATCTGGCCGCTTGTGCCGAGATCGAAGGCATCAGGCAGGTTTATCTGCGCATGGGCTGGCGTATCGTCTACGGAACGTCCGGCACAGCCAGAGCAATTGCTGATCTTACCTCGGAAAAAGATGGCGGCGCCGTCATCAGCAGAGCTTCCCTGAACTGGCTGGCAGAGGAGATTCTCACCAATAAAGCTATTCTGGCGAACGTGCCATCACCCCGGTCTTCTGTGCTACCTGCTGGTATTGCGATCCTGAGAGCGGTATTTGATCAATTAAAAATTGATGTGATGCATGTGAGTGATTATGCGCTTAAAGAAGGATTGCTTTACGACACCATTGGCCGTCTTAGTGATCAGGACTCCCGGACCCGAACCGTCAAGAAACTGCAGGAACAGTATAAGGTTGATATAGATCAGGCCACACGGGTTTCAGATACTGCTCTGGCTTTATGGAAGCAAATAGAAGGACCACTGCTTCCGGGTGTGTCGCGTTCCAGAATCCTGCGCTGGGCGGCACAATTGCATGAAATCGGACTCAGTATTTCACATTCCAGCCATCATCATCATGGTTACTACCTGCTTAGATATGGTGATATAGCTGGTTTTGGCAGGTACGAGCAATATATCCTGGCAAACCTTATTCGTTCCCATCGCAAAGGCCTCTACATGGATAAATTCGGTGATATGGACGAGACAGCTATGGCTGCATTCATTCCACTGTTGGTTTGCCTGCGTCTGGCCGCAGTGCTGCACAGACGCCGGGAAGAGATTCCGCAGAATGAATTACCTGTCCTATCCGTTTCGGCAAATACCTATATCCTGAAATTCCCCCGTGGCTGGTTACACAAGCACCCACTCACACAGGCCAGCCTTGAAGTTGAGCGTGAGCAGTATGACCGGATCGGGGTTGGGCTGGAATTTAGTTGAAACAAGAGACAAGAGGCAAGAGGCAAGAGGCAAGAGAGAAGAGACAAGAGGCAAGAGACAAGAGACAAGCAACCCCTCTCTCAGGCTTAAATGGTTTTCTGGTGGTCGGATAAGGACCGCAGGGACCCATCCGACGAGGCGATCTTTGATCGCCTTTTTTGAGACTTGAGACTTGAGACTTGCAACTGCCTTCACTCATTTTCGGTTTTTACATCCAGTGACAAGCCTCCCTGCATATCGAAACTCACTGACATTTCAATTGGCCGGCAACATACCTGGCAATCTTCAATATATTCATGTTCCTGTTCGGAATCATCTATCAGGACCGTTATCGATTCGTTGCAGTATGGACAGAGGATGGATTGTTCCAGTAATTCAGGCATTTTCAGGTTCAACGATTGATGTTTTCATTGTAGTAAAAGCGAATCAGGTAAATATGCAGGCCGGTGCCATGTTGGACGGTTTTTAACAAATCAGGCACATCCGGGAAACCGGACTCTTTTGCCATGGTTTCGGAAATATCGTTAAAACCTATTTCGCGAATAGATGTGACGATGACCTCTCCCGGATCCAGCCGATAGTGGCCACCGCTCATTACCTGAGGGGTTTTCCAGAACCTCACAGAACTGGTGACCTCTCCATTTTTGACCCTGTCACGCAGGGATTTGGAAAATTGCATTGTTGATGGATTCTATGAGATTAGCCATTGGTGCGTGCCTGAAGAGTATACCTGAAGCCCCAATAAACTACGTCAGCAGGTTTAAGTGGCAGACCTGAAAAGTCATTTTGTTTGCAAATTCGAGGCTGGTATTGGGGATTAAAGGTCATATAATGTTTTGGCTTGTTAATTTTTTACACTATCTTACTTTCTGGATAGTGTTGGGGGGGAAATAAAATGAAAATAAAATGGGCTTTTTTTAGCAGTCTTTTCCTGACAGCGTTGTCTGCATCCTGGTCTGCTTCAGGCCATCACAGCTTTAGTGCCGAATTCACCGAAGATCCGGGAGAAATCTCCGGCGTTGTGACCCGTGCCAGCTACAGGAATCCACACCCGCGTTACCAGTTGGAAGTTACCAATGCCGATGGCTCGAAAGAATCCTGGGAATTACAGGGTTCTGCCGTCACCGGCTTGCGCAATGCAGGCTGGGACAAGGATTTTGTCCAGGTCGGCGATGTCGTCACGGTGCAGGGCTCTCTTGGACGAAATGGTTCCAGGAAGCTGTTTATTCGCGGTCTGACCAAGGCAAATGGAGAAAGTTATCCCCGGCGTTCAAGCGCTACACCGGATCGCAATACGGTAAACGCTACCTATGGGAAAAATTATGGCTATGCCAAGCTTAATCCTGATGCACCGTTTGATATCAGTGGGCCCTGGCGAAATTCCTACCGCTTCCAGGTGACTGTTAATGATCTGGAACCCAAACCAACACCGTTTACTCCACAGGCGGCTGAAATTTATGCCAATACCGTGCACTACGATGATTATTCATTGCGCTGTGTCGCACCGGCGCTGCCAAGAATATTCGGTGCTCCCTATGATATGGACATTGTTGATGCCGGCTCCCATTACCAGTTCGTTTACATAGAGCACAACACGCCGCGACGAATTTATATGGACGGACGGCAGGTGCCGGAAAATTACCCGGATCGCCCCATGGGCTATTCCGTGGGTCACTGGGAGGGAGACGAGCTGGTCATTGAAACCACCAATCTTGCTTCAGGTTTCTGGCTTGATGGTTCCGGTCTGCCTATGTCAGGAGGTGAGGGTACCCGTATCGTTGAACGTTACACCATGGCAGATGACCAGCTTTCCATGGCGAGAGTAATGACAATATACGATGATTACTATACTGAGCCTTTGGTCCGCAGACGCTGGTCTGCCCGTGATGACAACCTGTTAATTGTTGAGCATGACAGTTGTGATCCTTCCAGCTATTACTCGGATATTCTTGAGGATGGTACGCTGGAGCGTCGACTGGACGAGCTGCTTTAACCTTTTTTGACTGGCTAACCCGGGCCGCAATATCCGACCCGGGTTTCCATCAATTCCCTCCACTTTTGCTGTTTATGGAGACACGATGAAAACTGTCTTTATTCCTGCTTTTCTCTTGATTTTACAGGGTTGACGGGTGGATGGAGTACCTTCGATTTTTCTGTCATTACGACAGTAACTAATTCTGATGCTGGACTTCAAAATGCAGTTGTATTCCTTTTCTTCATTACTGAGCCGTTCCTTTGGAAAGGTTCAGATTCGACTGATATTTATCTCAATACTTGCTGTTTTAATCCTGTCACCGCTGCCGGCTGCTGCCCAGCTCACTGCTGGCAGTGATGGTGGAAAAACGATCGTAATTCCCAAGCTGGACGTGGAGGTGCGAATTGACGGAGTGCTTGATGATGACGCCTGGTCACAAGCCCTGTTAATTGACGACTTTCACCAGTACGAACCCGTCGAATATGCAGAGCCCTCCCAGAAAACTCAAATATGGATTTTTTACACCAGTGATGCGCTGTATATTGCCAGTCGCTTTTGGGAAACCGATCCTGATCTGATCAGTGCCAATATTCTGCGTCAGGGTCAGGGCCTTCAGGCCGATGATCTACTTGCTGTGATTCTTGATCCCTATCTGGATCGTCGAAACGGTTATCGTTTTGAGGTCAATGCCAATGGCGTGCGCTGGGAAGGGCTGTTTCAGAATATCACCGACATAGAGAGCAGTTGGGACGGGATCTGGCAGACCAATGCCAGCCGTGATGAAACTGGCTGGTACAGTGAAATGCGCATTCCATTCCAGACCATTTCATTCAATCCGGATTCTGATTCGTGGGGTATCAATTTTCGTCGGGCGATTCGCCGCAATAACGAAAGTATTGGTTGGGTCTCTCGCAATCGTACGGTCAATCCCAGTATAGCCGGAACCATTACAGGCCTGGAAGGACTTGAACAGGGCATGGGACTGGATGTCGTTCCTTCCATGGTCCTCAGACAGGACCGGGTGGTCGGTCCAGCCGGGTTTACTGAGCAAAATTTTGAGCCACAGCTTGATGTGTTTTACAAAATTACTCCGCAGCTGAATGCTGCCCTGACGATTAATACTGATTTTTCTGCTGCAGAAGTGGATTCCAGGCAGGTCAATTTGACTCGCTTCAGCCTGTTTTTCCCCGAACGTCGCGACTTTTTTATTCGTGATGCCGATATTTTTGAATTTGGCCAGATTGGGACCGGTGGCTTCGACCAGGGAGCCGGTAATGGCAATCCTGCTGTTCCCAATGCTGCTGCTCAAAATGCCCGGCCTTTTTTCTCACGCCGCATTGGCCTGAGTACTTCCGGCGCACCAGTGGATATAAATGCCGGCGCCAAGCTCAGTGGCCGGGTAGGAGACTGGAATGTAGGCACACTGATAATCAGCCAGGATGAAGATGTGCTTGGTGGTGTGGATGCCGCAGAAATTTTTGTCGGCCGGGCTGCCCTGAATGTATTACAGGAATCGCAGCTTGGTGTGTTGGCTACCAGTGGAGACCCCCAGTCCAACCTCGACAATAATCTTGTCGGTATGGATTTTCGCTACCGTAATTCGCGTCTTCCAGGCGGCAGGGTACTTCAGGGCGTGGCCTTTTATCAGCAATCTGATACCGAAGGCAAAAACGGCGATGATGCCTCCTATGGTTTCGGTATCAGTTATCCCAATAATCAGGGCTGGCGCGGAGGCTACGATTACAAGCGGGTAGAGAAAAATTTTGATCCGGCTGTGGGTTTTGTTGCCCTGAGTAACATGGAAGATCACGCGGTGAATTTTGGCTATCGGCATTTCTTTAATCCCGGTGGCTATATGCGTTCTTTCTATGCTGGATGGGATGGATACGAATCACGTGATCTTGGTGATGGCGAGGTAATTTCATCCAACATGGGATTGCGCCTTACCACGAATAATAATTCTGGCGACAGTGCTTTCGGACGTATTATGAAAAGCCGGGAGGTGTTGCGGACAAATTTCACTATCAATCGCGCCTCCGATGGCAGTCGGGAAATTATCATTCCTGCTGGCGATTATTCCTTTGATGAATATCTCCTGGGAATGCAGATAGGAAATCAGCGAAAAGTATCCGGGCGCATAAGTACGCGTTTCGGGGATTATTATAGTGGTACGCGCTGGCAGCGCGGTGCAGGACTGAACTGGCGACCTACGCGTAATTACGATATCGGGGTGAATTACACGGAGACTGAAATAGAGTTGCCGGAGGGAAACTTTACCGTGCGTTTGTTTACTCTGGACACCAAGATAGCTTTCAGCTCCACACTGTCATGGAGTAATTTGCTTCAATATGACAATGTATCTGAAGTGATGGGGTTTAATTCACGCCTGAACTGGATTCCGGAGGCCGGCCGTCAGGCCTTCCTGGTGTTTAATTATGGCCTTGCCGACCTGGACAAGGATAATACCTTTCAGTCTACCGGTTCTGATTTATCACTTAAGTTTAACTACACCTTCAGATTCTAATTGCAGGCAAATGACAGGATCAGCGGGAATTTTTTCATTTCCTGCTCATGGCCTTCCTTTTTTCACGTTTGATTAACGTTTTTATCCAGACTGATGCCGGTAAATTTTTTGCCTGCCCAGGCTCTTCGTATTTTAATTCAAAGGTGAGTGGTTTATATTTGAACCACTCACTGAACCCGGACCGTATCATAGAGTCCGATCTATTATGCAAACAGGCATGTAAATACTATGCATATCCACCCCATATTCACCTCACCTGCGCTAAAAAAGGCTGTCAGGAAGGCAAATTTCAGCCTGGCATTACTACTCGTGTTGGTCAGTGGCCTTATGGCTAGCCAATACAGCCAGGCTCAGGGGTCAATGACCATTAATCCCGGGCTGTCCGGTAATTCCCAGGCAGATCGTGACGGGTCAGAATTTCACTTTGCCCGACTTCAGTACAGTGGTAACAACCTTGGTGGTCGGGGTGGTTTTGGGCGAGGCTCGTGGACAACTGACTGGCCAGAGGCAGAACATTTCCTGACAGAAGGCATTTCCAGGCTGACCAATGTGGATGTTACTCAGGTCGCGCTCTATAACGGAGAGGGCGGCGAGCGCATCAATCTGGCAGACGACTCTATCTTTGATTTCCCCTGGCTCTATGCCGTTGAAGTAGGTCGCTGGGCCTTCAATGGACTGGAAGCGGCAAAGTTACGCGAATACCTGCTGCGCGGTGGTTTTCTGATGGTGGATGATTTTCATGGCAGCTATGAATGGAGCCAGTTTGAAAAAGGCATGAAACAGGTTTTCCCGGACCGTCCGATCAGGGATATTCCTGATAATGATGAAGTTTTCCATGTCCTGTACGATCTGGACTCGAAGATACAGATTCCCGGTCTGGGTGCCTTTTATCGGGGTGTGACCTATGAGCAGGATGGGTACGATCCGCACTGGCGTGGAATATATGATGATCATGGCAGGCTGGTAGTGGCCATTAATCATAATATGGATCTTGGCGATGCCTGGGAGCATGCTGATACACCCGGTTATCCGGAACCCATGACGGCATTGGCTTATCGGTTTGCCGTTAACTATGTAATTTACTCAATGACCCACTGAAATCTATTACTCTTGCAGTCTCTTCGTTGGTAACGGGTTCGGTTTGTGATGCACTAAAAAAGTACTTTGCTTTCTTGCGCCGATTTTGCCTCGATCCCCTGCGTTCATGACGATTTCAGAAAACCCTTCATAACAGGTAGCACTATGACTTTACAGCGTATTACTCAAGCCATTCTCTTTTCCATTTTTTCGCTTTTCACTTTTACTTCCCAGGCAGCCAGTGAAGACTCTCTGGTGGCCCGGGCACGAGCCATTCATGACAATGTGATGGCGCTGGATACCCATGTGGATATCCCGTTGAATTTTGCGACCAGTGAACATGATCCGGCAAATGCCGAGGCCCAGGTAACACTGGATGCCATGCATGCCGGAGGCCTGGATGCTGCGTTTTTCATTGTTTATATGGGGCAGCAGGAAAGAACAGAGGAAAACTACCGTAAAGCCAGAGCAGATGCGGTGGCAAAATTCGATGCCATTCATCGCATGACTGAATATATGTACCCGGATCAAATAGGTCTGGCGGATACCGCGGCACAAGCCAGGGCTTTATATGCGCAGGGGAAGCTGGTTGCCCTGATTGGAATAGAAAACGGTTTTGCTATTGGCAAGGATCTGTCCCTGCTGGAGGATTACCGGGAACGTGGTGCCCGCTATATGACGCTGGTTCACAATGGCCATAATGACATTGGCGACTCAGCCCAGCCACGTCCCCAGTTAGGTGACATGGATACTGAGCATGGTGGCTTGAGTGAGTTTGGTTATGAAGTTGTCGAGGAATTGAATCGTCTGGGTATACTGGTGGATATCTCCCATGTAAGCCGTCAGACCATGCTGGATGCGACCCGTGCATCGAAAGCGCCGGTTATTGCTTCACACTCAAGCGTCACAGCGCTTACCGATCATCCCCGTAACATGAACGATGAGCAGATGCTGGCGCTGAAAGATAATGGTGGCGTAATGCAGATCGTGGCTTTCAACCCCTATGTGAGGGAAGGCGGAGATGCCACTTTGGAATTATTTGTTGATCACATTGATTATGCTGTGGATCTGATCGGCATAGACCATGTGGGAATTTCTTCTGATTTTGGTGGAGGTGGCGGTATTGCCGGATGGAGCAATGCTACTGAAACTTTCAATGTCACCCTGGAACTGGTCAGACGTGGCTATTCAGAGGACAGTATTCGCAAGATTTGGGGCGGTAATGTATTACGCATTCTGGAGCAGGCTGAGCAGGTCGCTGAAAACGATTAACTAGGTACGACCTGGCTGAGGTAATTACATGCGTCCTCCCGTTTCCGTTGCAAGATGTTTTGATCAGGGTCTTGCCAATCTCAAGGAAAATTTCTGGGCTTACATTCTCATTGTAATTATCCTCGGCATCCTTGATTCCTTTGGCAATGGGCCGACTTTCTCCAGGAGCATGGGCGAACATGTCTGGTTCGGAACTGGATCTTCAGGTAACGGGTTTCTGTCAGTTATTGTGGGCGTTTTTATCAAACCTGTATTTGATTTTGGGGCAAGCCTGCTGTTTGTCAAAGGTCAGCGCAGACAGGAGGTTGATGTCAAGGCGGTTGCTGATGGCTTCAAATCAAAAAACCTCTATGTTGATATCATACTCACCAATCTTATGGTTTTTTTGATGTTGGTTGTGGGTTTCATCTGCCTGATCCTGCCAGGTATCTACATTGCCTGCCGGACCATTCTTACCAGTTATCTGGTCATGGACAAGGGCCTGGCTCCGCGCCAGGCAATCAGTGCCAGCTGGGAGTTAATGCGCGATTACTGGCCGCAGGTACTGCTTCTCTTCCTCATTAGTGCCGTGATCCTGTTTGCCGGGTTGTTGCTGCTGGTGGTTGGCGTAATCCCCGCCTTTGCTCTGGTCAAAGCCATGTTCGCGGCCTTTTACCAGAAAATAATCGATGTTCATGATGAAGAATTCCTTCGCTCACTTGACATAGCCTCCTAGATTCCCATAATGTGCGGCATTCTGAATGCATTACCCAGGCCTTTTGCTTGTGTCTTGCATTCATTTTGGTGGACGGGCTGACGGGAGATCCCTTGTTCAGTCGCCAGGACCAATCGATCCTAAATGGATGTTGGTTGACCCCCAGAGATCAGCTTTAACTGAGCCACTAAACTTGGAACGGGTTTAGAAAAGGTTAAGCTCCCCGGCACCTATCTCGTGCTGGGCCTCTAAAGGTTCAACCAGAGCCTGGCTTGAAAAGCAGATGCAGGATACAGGGTGCAAGAGACAGGCTGTCAAGCAGCAGCTGTTCCAGGCTTTGCGTTTTTCTGTGCCATGCGAACGATTAAACATTTTTTGAACTGAAGTTGCCTGGAAATTGCCAGGAATACATTATTTAGAGGACAGAACTGTGGAAATGCTCTCCGGTGGAGACATGCTGATTCGTGCCCTGCACGATGAAGGTGTTGATTTGATATTCGGCTACCCAGGTGGGGCCGCCTTGCACATCTATGATGCAATTTTTAACCAGGACAAGGTGGAACACATCCTGGTACGACATGAACAGGCAGCTACTCATGCGGCCGATGGTTATGCCCGATCTACCGGCAAACCCGGTGTTGTGCTGGTAACTTCAGGCCCTGGTGCCACCAATGCCATTACCGGTATTGCGACTGCCTATATGGACTCCATTCCCATGGTGGTCATTTCCGGCCAGGTTACCCGTGATTCCATTGGTTCAGATGCGTTTCAGGAAACCGACATGATTGGTGTTTCGCGTCCCATCGTGAAACACAGTTTCATGGTGCAGAATGCTGCAGACATCCCGTCCATCGTCAAACAGGCTTTTCACATTGCTACCACTGGTCGGCCCGGGCCTGTTGTCATAGATATTCCCAAGGATGTTACCGATCCCGGGGAAACTTTCCCCTATGAGTACCCGGAAAGCATCAAGATCCGCTCCTATGC
>CBFICR010000051.1:0-21306 GCA_965661105.1 Pseudohongiellaceae bacterium
CGCGGATTGTAATCCGTCGAGGCAAGGACAATCTCGTCACCCACCTGCCACTGGTCGGCGTTCAACACGTCGATTGTGTTGCTGCCAGCCTCGGCGGTACTGGCCAGCTTGGTCCAGGCATTGCTGCGATTACCGTGCAGGTTCAGGGTGCCACCGGAGAGCATGATGCCGCGATCGCCCATGCCCATCAGCTGTTCGTCTTTATTGTTGTCAGTAAGGGTGATGGTGGCCTTGCGTGTGTGTGGGCTGGCTTCGGTGCCTATCTCCAGTTCACCAAATACCATGACCCATTCGGTGGTCAGCTCAAGGTCAGTGTTGTCGGCGAAAATGAGTTTGCCGTTGATGGTCAGGCCATCCAGTGGCGGCGGACTGACATCAAGTATCACTTCCTTGTCGCTCGCAATGACTACCTTCTCGCCTGCCGCTGGCACCTTGTTGTCTGGCCAGGTGGCAGGATCGGACCAGCGTGCGTCCTGACCCAGGGCATTGTGGTAACCGCCTAGCAGGAAAAAGACTGGTAGGACCCTTTTAAATAAAGAAGCAAATAAACAGGTACATAAACGGGTCAGCAAAGACACGCGAGAATAGTTTGTCATGAATTTTCCCCACTACAGTTGAATGTATAAGGATAAATCATCCTCATCACAAAACGTAGGTGATGGTATTTGAAATTTGTGAATATAAAGTGAAAATGCGAATAGCCTTGGACCACCTGGGCCTTGGGAATCTCTGAAAACCCCAATAGGCCCAAAACACCCGATTCCCAAGCGGGAACGGCTCTGGCAAGCCCTGGCCTGGAAAAGTGCCGGAACTCCCCTGGGCGCTATAGCCTGTTACAACCCGATTAGTCGTGCTGTCCTCATTAGCCACCACCTGGCCGGCCTCTGCTGCAGCCTGGCGTCAAACAAACCGTCACCTCGTGAATGTAGCGATTCATACCCCCTTCAACCCGGAACTGCTGACTGGCAGGAATACCAGGATGATAGGGCCCCATGCCGGCATCGAGCCAGGAAAAGTTGTGGAAGATGCTGACCGCACCCATGGTCTCATCAATAACGAAGCGGCGGCTTCCAGTGTTAATCGGTTGCGGGAAGGCACCCATGGTGCAGGTCTGGCCCTCCGGATTATTGGCGCCCGTGTAAATTCGGCCCTCAAGCCGGGTACAGGGCGTACCGTGCGGTACGGGCAGAAAGGGATCGCCCCAGTTGTTGATATAGGCCTCGGCTGCTGCCTTGATAACGCCCCTCATGTCGCGCTGGTCTTCGGGGATTACTCCCCAGTCTTCTGCCTGTGTATAGTTCAGAAACGCGTCTGCGCCGAACACCCAGTCATCTTCATCGGTTACCACTGACTCCATGATGGTCACCTCATTTTCATCATTCACTTCCATACGCGTGTGGATCACATAGGGGTGCTCATGGGTGGCTGCCACAAACTCTGTGAAAGTGGCGCACAGGGTGGTATCAAAGAAACTGCGAGTAAAATCGGGAGAAATGGCCTGGGACAACATGCCTTCTGAAATGTCCTTGGGCTGATCATTCTCGCCGTAATAGGCACTGGCCGCCAGGGGCAGCATGGCAGCATTGCCGGTTGTCTGTGACTCAACATAGGTGTCGGTCAACCCCTGGAGTGACTCACGAGTGCATGCCGCTGAGGCATCAGCCGCGAAGGCCATGCCTGCAAGGGCGATTGAACAGTACTTTATTGTGACGGGTGTTATTTTACTTTTCATTGGCGTATGCCTTTTTATTAAATTTTTAGATTTTCAGTTCCAAAGCCCCCGGTTTACACCGGGGGTCTGGTTCTTTCAGCTTGAGGCCGTTGCCTAGCGGCTAACCTTCATTGTCACACCACCGCTGTGCCCACCGCGACCGCTGTCACCGGGAGAGACCAGCTTGACCCACAGCGCATCATTTGCTTTGAAGTACGAGGTGTCATCAGCCTTGCGCAGTGCATCCAGGCTGGCAACTGACATACCCGAGTCTGCCTGGGTGAACTCCGGAATCTCGACGATTACCCACGCGCCTTCTTCCAATTCAATCATGTGGAGCTCCATCTCCGAGCGCTCAGTGGTCGCCTTGAACTCGGTATTGGCCCGGATGTTGGTGCCTACAGGGATGCTGATTTCATACCCCTCACGACTCAGGATCACGGGTGGCAGGCTCGCATCGATGCCGAAGCCACCGCCGAAGCTTATTGGGTCAAAGGCAAGGCCTTTACCGTTTATAAAACTCATGCGCCCGACATCGCCGGTACACAATGCGGCGTTCCAGTCTGGTTTGATTTCACAGGCTTCTTCGTCAACGGCAATGCTGTCATTGACGCCGTCGTGGATAACAACGAAGGAAGGTCTACCAAGGCCAAGCGAACCGTCCCGATCCCTGAATACGGCAGTCTTGTAGGCCAGGCTACCTGCGTTATTGTCGTTGCCCCATTTTCGTTCCATCGGGGGGTAAAACACCGGTTTGGCATTTTCGAATTTGAGGTTCTCGACAGCATTGTTGGAGCTGGCGCCAAAGCTGGTGTAAAGCAGATGGGAGATCGCTCCCGTCTTGCGGGTGTCATTGTCCTCGAAGTTCCGGAACGTGGTGTCCACGACGTCATGCCGGTAGTCGTAGTACTCGTAGCCGCGGATCGGGAAATCCGGCATCGTGGGCTTCGGGAAAGTGCGGCCATAGGCCTTCTCTTCAGGCGTTGTCGGGTTGCCGACATTTTCGGTTTCGCCCACAAACAGGGAATCAACCACCTGGGAGGAGTACTCAAGTCGGCCATCCCCCCCGGCATGGGTGAAGCCCATGGCGTTGTCGGCGAACTTCACATTCCTGAACAGGTGCAGGCTGCCACGACCCCAGATGCCGCCATTGCGGTTCTTGTAGGTGGTGAGATCCTCAAAAACCGATACCAGCGCCTTGCTGTTTGGATCGGCGGGATTCACTCGGCCACCATGTGAGGAGCCGGTGACGCCAAAGGTATTATCCGGATTGATATTCCGGTCGAACATAAAGCCATCATAGGATGAGTGCGCTGTGTTGCCCCTGAACTCACGAAAATTTGTGCGCCGGGGCCAGGTGTTCAGGCTGTCATCAGACCCTTCGAACGCTCCGTTCGGATGCTCGCCCAATGACATCCAGAAGCCGTTCGCGTCGGATCCCGCAGCCACGTTGTCGACGTAGGTATTGTCCGGGTTGGTGATCCAGTAAGCGGCCACCGTGTTGTCCGAAGGCAGCAACACTTCCCGTGACTGCTGACCTCTCGGTGCGCTCGACTGGCGCTCCTCTGTGGCTTCTCCCTCTGCGGCAAGGTTGGTTGGCTCGCAGGGTCTGGTTGGATGACACTTGACCTGGATGGCCAGGTTTTTGACAAACTCGTTGCCATGCTCAATGCCATCTTCCATGAAGAAACAGTGGCCAACGATGTTGTAGGTGACGTTGTTCTCGACTCTCAGGTCGTTGGTGCCGTGCACCGTCACACAACGATTGTAGGTATCGTGTATGGCCGCATTCCTGACGTATTGGCCTTTGCCGCCGTCGCCCACCAGATGCCAGTGAATCGGATAGCGGGCAAGCTCCAGGTGTTGCCCCATGCGATTAAGTTCAACACCCTCCACATACATCTTGCTGGTGACCATCGCCATAATGTGGCCGCCGAAGTAGGTCTCGGCCGCATCAGGAGAAGCCTGTACCTTGATATTGCGCGTCAGTAATCCCACTTCGCCGCGCTCATCCACATCAAAAGTAATCTTGCCAAAGTGCATATACTGTAATGGCTCATCCAGTGTAATGGCGTTGCCACTAATCGCGGTAATTGTGCGACGCTCAGCCTGTCTGGGATCATAATCCGTCGAAGCGAGAACAATCTCGTCACCCACCTGCCACTGGTCAGCGTTCAGAACAATGATGGTGTTGCTGCCTGCCTCGGCGGTATTGGCCAGCTTGGTCCAGGTGTTGGTACGGTTACCGTGCAGGTTCAGGGTGCCACCGGAGAGCATGATGCCGCGATCGCCCATGCCCATCAGCTGTTCGTCCTTGACGTTATTAGTGAGGGTGATAGTAGCCTTGCTTGTATGGGGGCGAGCTTCGGTGCCAATCTCCAGTTCACCGAATACCATAATCCACTCGGTGGTCAGTTCAAGGTCTGTGTTATCAGAAAAAACCAGCTTGCCGTTGATGGTCAAACCGCCCAGTGCCGGCGGGCTGACATCAAGAATCACTTCCTTGTCGCTCGCAATGACTACCTTCTCGCCTGCCGCTGGCACCTTGTTTCCTGGCCATGTGGCAGGATCGGACCAGCGTGTTTCCTGGCCCAGGGCATTGTGGTAGCCGCCTAGCAGGAAAAAGACTGGTAGGACCCTGGTAAGTAAACGCATTAGTAAGGATGCGCGAGAATTGTTTGTCATAATTTTTTCCCTTATTTTTCTTAATTTTTCTTTATTTTTTAGTGTCGAATAACCAAGGATGAACCATCCTCATTACTAATGGTGCATGATGGTATAACTGAAATTTGTGAATAAAAAGGAAAAACAGGAAAAATCCCAACCTGAAGCAGATTTTGGTACACTGCGCCCTGAAACCTGCTGGTTCTGGATTGCACTGTTGCAGCAGCCTGGAGCCCTATGGAACCAATATCTTTAATATCAATGTGCATAATTCCCATCATGTCCAATTTTCTCCGTTTTTTCGTCGTTGGCACTGCAGTTTTAGCCTCGGTCAGCTGTGTAGCTGACACTTCCATTACGCCGGATATTGAAAACGGCAAGGCAACTTTCAACACCATGTGCGGCGTCTGCCATTCAGTGCAGAAGACAGGTGGTCCTGTAGAGGGGCCCAATCTGCTTGGGCTTGTCGGCCGCGAGGCAGCCAGTCAAGCTGATTTTGCCAAGTACTCAGCGGCGCTCAAGACCTCCAATCTCACCTGGAGTACAGAGACCCTGGACCGTTTTCTGGTGAACCCCATGGAAATGGTGCCCGGTACCTTGATGCCGATGTTGATTCGTGACGACAAGACCCGGGCGGATGTGATTGCCTATCTCGCGACGCTTAAAAACTAGATCTGCGCGATTTAGCAATTGCATCCCGGACGAAATCACACTTCATTCAGCAGCTGGTCGTAGATATCCATATTGAAATCGGCCGGCAGAAGGTTCTCGATCGAGCGGGCAAAGTCACGGGTCTCTTGCAGCATTAAATGAGTAACGCGTTTATTTGCAGCAGCGTTGAGTCCTGGATTGAAGCCCAGACTCAGCGGATCAAACGGCACTGCGGAACCTTTGGTCGGCAGGTAGCGGGCAATTGAGTTGAGTGGCCCCATCATGATGGCCTGTGCCAATGCGACTTCAGGGGCAGAACTGCTTCTGTAGGCCGAGTCCAGCATCAACAGCATACTCCAGTAATTCATATTACCTAGCCAGGCCAGGGCCCTCAGATCAGTATCCTCGATGCTGGTCGGACGCCCATCATAGGCGGTCGGATTTATGGGCACATCATAGCTCGGATAGCGCGCATCGGAAGCGGGAAGCGACCAGATGTTGGGAGTGTTCTCGATCAGTGGATGGGACGCTTCATAGAGGGAATGAAAGAACTTGAAGTGGCCGAACTCTCCTTCCGCTTTGACGTCGCCGATTTCCTGAAACCAGGCGTTGAAATCCAGATTCAGGTCACCAACTTCCTTGAGTTCAGCAAGCGTCGTGATAACGGCATCGTAAAGTTTTCCGACATGATTGGCTGTGATTTCGCCACCGAGGGTATCCTTCAACTTGTCGCTCAGGTAAACCGAGTCGTTTTCCATTGACCTCACACGCCCAAGGCGAACCGGATCGGCTTCGCAATAGGTGTATTTCGCCAGTCTGACCGAGTTCAGCGGTGCAAGCTCAAACGGAAATGGATAGAGGTCGGTCTCGTAAGGAAAGTCCTGGCGCGTGAGCACCGGTGAGGCGCCCAGTTCAACAAGCAGCCGGTTTACACCTCGCAGATGTTGCATCTCCTCAATGATGACGCCCATGAGAGAAGTCGAATTTGGCGCCGGACCACCGACGATTCCAGCATACTCGGGCTTGAGCGCATAAGCACTGTAGAGGTACTGAACCATGAGATCATGTTCTATCTCGGAACCTTCCTTCAAGAGCCGTATAAGCTCGAGATAAGGATCGTCGAAACTGCGCTTCACCGTGGAAAACCGGTGTGTCTTCCTCGCGGCGAGAGCCCTGCCTGGACCTGCCGCTGCACCAAACATAGCCATACTGCGCAGTAGCGCGCGGCGCGTAAAACCCTTGTCATTCATAAACGGTAATTCCCAAAATCGAAAGCTATTTATTGATAGCGATTTAAACCAATTGTAACCGCTCTTTTAAATCAAGGGCTAATGTAAATAAGAAAAGACTGGGGACATTCCTTGATGGAATAGTCCTGAACCTGGCTTCACAGCTGTCTCCTGATCAATCTGCTCGACCATCTCTTCGATTGCTTCGATGATTGTCTGATCAGCGAATCAGTAATCAAAGGGTCAGAGTGTTTGAAATTCTTATTATCGCTGCTTACCTGAAGGTATAACTGAAACCCGATGAATAACTCAGCGAGTAATTACTGAGGCCGGGTGAGGGATTGCTTTCGTAGTTGTAATTGATGCCGATATTGATTTGCAGGCGGTCGGTCAGGGCCGACTTGAAGGTAAGGGCGGCAATGCCGCGCACATCGGAGCCACCGGCAATGGCAGGTTGCAGATAGGTTGTCAGGCCAATGCTGGAATTACGCGCCTCGTCAAACGGCCTGGCCACAGTCATATAAAGATTGGCTCGCCAGCGCTTGCGCTCCCCGGGTTGGCCCACATACTGCTCAATTTCACGAATGATGCCCAGTCCCATGAGGCCTCTTCGTGTACTGGATCCCTGAATCCACTGGTAGCGATAGCCCCCGCCATAGACGTCACGGCTGGCAATATTTGCGAACTTGTCATCCGAGTACTGTGCCAGCACCTCTACGCCATGGGGCCCGGCAAGATCCCTGGTATATCGTAAATGGGCGAAACGATTGTCCGCGTTTTCCACGTTGTTGACTTCAGAATTCGCCAGTTGAGCCACGAACAGCCAGGTGGATGGTCCGCGCCGCAAAATGTTGTGTGCAGCGAAAGTGAAGCTTTTCTGATCCTTGTTGCCAGAGGCGCCGGCAAGGTCCAGATCAAAGACGGAAAACACATTGCTCTCCGGGTTGGAAAAAAACTGATCCTGGACGTCCACGATGGCGGCGTGTGCAGGAAAAGAGATAAGGACGAACAAGAGCAGCAGGGTACGGAGCATGGCAATAAATCGTTATGTTAATATTTGGGAATATTTGGGGTCAGACTAAAAAATTATTCCCTATTCTTTCTGAACCTGCCCAACCATATATTTCACCGCCTCAATGATTTCCTCATCAGAGATGTCCAGTCGCTCACCTTTCTTTGGCATGACGCCGGTGCTGCCGGTGAAGCCGTTCAAGGCATGATAGACCAGAATTTCAATGCCCTGGGCAATGCGTGGTGCCCAGGCCTCGGCATCGCCAAGGCCGGGTGCGCCGCCGACACCGGGTGGGTAGTGGCAGGCGATACAGACGTTGTTGTAGACCTGTTCTCCGGTCATCGCCGTGGTTTCCGCTTCAGCACTTGAAACAGATGCACCTGATCCTTCTGACGCTGCCAGCGTGTTCGGCGTAAAAGTCACGCATACGAGCACGCCGAGGATGGGCATGAAGTTGGCGAACGCGAAAGAGGGTTTGTATGGGGCGTGCATGCTACTGATCCTTTGTTTAGAGCGGCGTAATTATAACGTATCGCGTCCGGTTGGACTATCGCACCGGCGCCTGGGGTGGGCTTTGCCGGTTTACTGCTCTTGTCCATCAGCAGTGGATTCGTGCCCTGGCAACAAATGACAAAAATTAGGGAAGCTCATTTACTGGTTTGCCTTGTATGCACTAAATATTGGACAATCAGGCTATGCTGTTGTTTCTTAATCACACAAATTCTTAAAAAATTAACGCGAAAACAAGGGGTTTGGTTCCATGCGAATTCACAGTCGTTTATTTCTTCTACTAATATTTGTCACAGCCTGCTTTACCACCCAGGCACAGGCGCAGGGTCCTTCTGCGGTCAAAGACGGGATGTGGTCTGATTCATCCACCTGGTCCGGCGGGGCGCTGCCAGGCGAGGGCGATATAGTCACCATTGGTGCAGGCATGGACGTGATCCTGAACGTTAGTCCACCGGCATTGCATGGCATTAACCTCAACGGCACGCTGACTTTTGCTGATGGCGAGCAACTGGAACTTACTACCGAGTGGATACTGAATCGCGGCAAGCTGGAGATTGGCACAGAAAGTGAGCCCTTCACTGGCAAGGCGACAATCACGCTGACCAATAATGTCGAGGGTGAAAACATCAACGGTATGGGCGATCGCGGTATTCTGATGGCACCGGGGATTTTAAGCCTGCACGGTGACCGGGAAAATTCCTGGACCAAGCTGTCGGAAACCGCTGAAGCTGGCGCTACCCGCATCGAGGTGCTTGATGCCAGCGGCTGGCGCGTCGGTGACGAAATCGTTCTGGCCTCGACGGATTTCAATCCCCGCCAGGCCGAAAGGCGCCATATCACCCGCATTAGACGTAACCGCATTACGCTGGATGAGCCGCTTGAATACATGCATTTCGGCGAAATCACCTATGGCGTCGATGAGCGCGGTGAAGTCGGCATGCTGACGCGCAATATCAAGGTTCAGGCCTCCGAAGATGCCGATGAAGACTACTTCGGCGGGCACATGATGGCGATGGACGGCAGCACCATGACGGTTTCCGGTATAGAGCTGAATCGCATGGGCCAGCACATGGAGCTCGCCCGTTACCCGATCCACTGGCATATCAACGGCGACGTGGCGGGGCAGTACATCAAAAACTCTGCAATCCACGACACCTACAACCGCTGCGTTACCATTCATGCTACGGATAATCTGCTGGTGGAAAATAATGTCACCTACAACACTGTCGGACACTGCTTCTTCATGGAAGACGCTGTCGAGACGGGTAATATGGTTGTTAAAAACCTGGGCATTCAAACCAAATGTCATCCGACCCTGCCGTGTCAGCCGACAGGCCTGTTTTTGCCTATCCAGAATGAAGATGGCCAGAAAGCCGACCATATCCTGCTACCTTCGGATAACACCGCGGCGACATTCTGGATCACCAACCCGGATAATACCTACCGGGATAATGTGGCGGCCGGGTCTGATTCCACGGGCTTCTGGATGGCCTTTCCTACCAATGGTATAGGGGCGTTTCTGGGCACCGAGAAAGGCGAAAATACCTGGCCCGGACGTAGCCACCTGCGCGAGTTCAGCGGTAATGTCGCCCACTCGAATTTCGACGGTTTCATGCTCGACCGTGGCCCCAGACCCGACAATACCTTCGGTATCGCCGGCCCCAACCTGATCAGCCGCGCTGATCCTGCTGATGGGGACAGCGAAATAGTGGTAGCGCATTTCGACAATTTCACCGGCTACAAGAACAGCAATAACGCCATCTGGGGTCGCGGAGAGATGCACCTGTACACCAATTTGAAACTGGCCGATAACGCCATCGGCTTCACGCATGCCTCTGGATCGCCCGGTGCTGCGCCCTACACGTCACGGGTCGTTGACTCGCTGTTCGTGGGGGAGAGCGACAATATCGGCAACCCTACAAGACCTGAGGAAATCGCTTACGGCCGCAGCCTGCCAGCCGAAGCCCCGGATTACCCGATCCGCGGTTACGAATATTATGATTTTCACCACGAAGTGGAAAATGTCACCTTCGTAAACTACGAAGCCAACGAGCTTCGCGATGCGGGCGCGCTATCCTACCTGCTGTTTACCAGCTTCGGCATGAGCACCTCAAACTGGGTTAAGGACCTGACATTCGAGAATGCCAAGCCGGTCAGCTTTCCGCCGATCCAAAGCCGCTGGGCGGCTGATTTAGGGCGCAGTTCCGCTTATAAGAGTGCAGCCTTCCAGGATCTGGACGGTTCGGTCGGCGGTATTCCCGGTGCTTACATAGTCATCGATAACGGTATCGCAGCCGATGAAGAAACCTGTCACATGAAGCAGGCCTGGAACGCTGCAGTGTGCGAGGGAGACATGGGACGTCTTAGCATCTCCGGTAATTTCGGGGGGTTCCAGAATAGCCCCATTACCGAGCCGATCATCCTCGAGCGCAATATGAAGCGGTTCGAATACGTCGGACAGACCACAATCGGAAGTGGTGCGCAGATAAGTGTCGAAACAGCCAGGGAGTCTCTGGCCCTGACCCTGTCGGAAATGGACAAGGGCTCCTTCGTGATTTTCGAACTTCCCGAGTTCACTACTGCCGACAATGGTAAGGAACAAAGTAGCCTGGCCGCTCTGAAGGCTGCCAGTGAGACCTCATACTTTCGCGATGACAATGGACTGTGGGTGAAGCTTGTGGCTGCGGATATTGAAGCGCCTGCTGGTCCTGCAGCGCCTTTTAATCCCTTTGCTGCTGGTAGTCCCAGTGGACCCTGTAGAGGAATCTGTATCGACGTCAGCAGGTAAGTTCAGCCTCCCTGAATGAACAAATAAACCCCGGCGCCAACCGGGGTTTATTTATTTTAGTAGGCTGTGGAATGAAATTTTTCTGGCCCATTTCATTTCTTTTGATTTAGGTTGCCAAATCAAGTTAATCTGGCCCCATTCATTGTATTTATTTTTACATTTTCATTCTTACGGGAGAATATTTATGTCGCGTTTAGTCCTGCTGGCCCTGGTATCGGCCTTGTTTTCCTGCTCTAGTGTCACCGATAAATCCGGACTCTACAGTGATACTGACAACGTGCTGACAGACCGGGGCCGTGAAATGTATTTCGATTCCAATGCCAATCGTCGAGGGAGAATTGTTTGTACATACAGAGATGGCAGCGTATTAAAAGTGGAGGCTGGCTACACTTGCCCGGCTTTGTATCCTGAAGACTAGTCTCTTCATTCTGCAGTTTATTTGGTCCTGATAATGCACAAATGAAAAAAGGGGACAGATTTATTTGTTCTACAAAATGTACAACAAATAAATCTGTCCCCTTTGCCTTTTATCCCCTTTACCTTCCTTTTCTGTTGGATTATCTCTTTATAAGGAGAGCGCAAGATGAAGTTTGAAACCAATCACGCGGCTCAACTAATCGCGGCTGCCCTCGTCGTGACGGCTATAACGCAGTTGGTCTATGTCATTCTTGGCGGCGGGGGAAACTCGCATATCGCCTATCCTATCTGGCGCATCGAGACGCTGTCAGCTCTGGTCGTAGCGCTGTTTTCCTTCGTTATCCTTAAGCGCAATGCGCTGGTCGGGGGCTGCCTGGCCGTGGCCGGCATATTTAATGTGATTCAGACTGGCATGGGTCTGACCATGTTCTACCAGCTGGGTTATGGTGGTGAAACGCCGCCCAATGATGTCTTTTTCCCGGTGCTGCGAATGTCCTTTTTTCTTTACTTTGCGGCCAAAGCAGCCCTGGGTGTGGCAGCTATCACTCTGGGCATGGAACTGTGGCAGACACCTGACGGTGGAGTGTGGCGCAATGCAGGTTTGCTGGTCGCGCTTGCCGGATTTGCTGCGTTGCTGCTCAATGGTGCCGCCATGATGCTGGGGCTGGGTGTGGTGCCCTCGGCGGGTGCGGCCGGGACAGTCGCCGCGTTGTTTACGGCACTTGCCCTGATTCGCGTGATAAAACCAGTCGATTCCGGGCCGGCGCCCTGATGGCTCGGGTAGGGTGAATCATTATGCAGGCCTGCAGATAAGTTCAGTCTTGCTGCATCCATAAAATTAACCCGGCTCAGATCGGGTTTTTATTCGTGGTCAAAAATTCTATCTCCTTTTTAATAGTGGTGTATTCATCCCCTCTTACTATCCAATTACATTGAAAATAATGCTAATGTTCCGTTGCTAAAAAATTAATATACAAATCCTGAGTACGGGGGAGTCTTGTTCCATGCGTAAACACAGTTATTTCTTCCTTCTTTCATTACTTGTTACGGCCAGTTTCAGCCTCGCAGCACAGGTGCCAGGTGCATCTGCGGTTAAGGACGGGATGTGGTCTGATGCATCTACATGGTCCGGCGGTGCGCTGCCAGGGCAGGGTGACATAGTTACTATTGGCGCAGGCATGGACATCATTCTCGACGTCAGTCCACCAGCACTGAATGGGATTAACCTGAACGGTACGCTTACCTTTGCCGATGGCGAGGAGCTTGAGCTCACCACCGAGTGGATTCTGAATCGCGGCACACTGGAGATTGGCACCCCAAGCGACCCCTTCACAGGAAAGGCGACGATTACGCTGACCGACAATATCCAGGGTGAAAATATCAATGGCATGGGCGATCGCGGCATCCTGATGGCACCCGGGATTTTGAGCCTGCACGGTGATCGGGAAAATTCCTGGACCAAGCTGGTTGAAACTGCTGAAGCTGGCAGCAACCGCATCGAAGTTCTTGATGCCAGCGGCTGGCGTATCGGTGATGAAATTGTCCTGGCCTCTACGGATTTCAATCCCCGGCAGGCTGAAAGGCGCCATATCACCCGCATAAGACGCAACCGCATCACGCTGGATGAGCCGCTGGAGTACATGCATTACGGTGAAATCACCTATGGCGTGGATGAGCGCGGCGAAGTCGGTATGCTGACGCGCAATATCAAGGTGCAGGCCTCCGATTCAAACCTGGAGACCTACTTTGGCGGGCATATCATGGCGATGGCGGGCAGTGAAATGAAGGTTTCCGGCATCGAGCTCAATCGCATGGGCCAGCACCTGACGCTGGCCCGCTACCCGATCCACTGGCATATCAATGGCGATGTGGCCGGGCAATACATTAAAAATTCTGCGATTCACGACACCTACAATCGCTGCGTCACCATTCATGGTACCGATAATCTGCTTGTTGAAAATAATGTCACCTATAACACCACGGGGCACTGCTTCTTCATGGAAGACGCGGTCGAAACAGGCAACATGCTTGTTAAAAACCTCGGCATACAGACCAAGTGCCACCCGACCCTGCCGTGTGATTCGACCCACCTTGGTCCGGGCCGGCCTGCCTCCAATGGCCAGAGCTCCGAGCATGTGCTGTTGCCCTCGGACAACACCGCATCGACTTTCTGGATCACCAATCCGGATAATAGTTACATCGACAATGTGGCGGCGGGTTCCGACGCGGTAGGGTACTGGTTCGCTTTGCCTGTGCATCCCATCGGGGCGTTTGAAGGCACCGAGAGAAGTGCCAATACCTGGCCGCGCCGGACCAGGGTTCGCGAGTTCAGCGGCAACACCGCCCACTCGAATTTTGACGGCTTCATGTTTGACCGTGGCCCCAGACCTGATAACACATTCAGTGTGGCCGGCAGCAACTACCATGTCAGCTACGCCGATCCGGCTGATACCAATAGCGAGATGCTGGTGTCGGAGTTCAAGAATTTCACCAGCTACAAGAACCGTAATGGCGCCGTCTGGGGCCGTGGCGAACTGCACCTGTTTGAAAACCTGAGGGTAGCCGACAATGCTATCGGCTTTACCCATGCGGCTTCCGCCGTTGGTCAGGCCCCCTATACCTCAAAGGTTATAGATTCGATTTTTGTCGGGGAGTCCGACAATATCGGTAATCCCGAAACACCGCAGGAAATTGCTTCCGGACGCAGCTTGCCAAACGGCATCCCGGACTTTCCGATCCGTGGCTATGAGTATTACGATATGCGTCATGATGTGGTGAATACCAGCTTCCTTAATTACGAGCCCAATGAACTTCGCGATGCCGGTGCGATCTCTTACCTGATGTATACCAGCTTCGGGATGAGCACGGAGAATGCTATTGAGGGTGCAAAATTCACCAACGCCAAGCCGGTCAGTTTTCCGCCGGTCGTACGCCGCTGGGCGTCGGATTTTGGCCGCGGCAATGCCTGGCGGGGCGCGGCGATCCATGACCGGGACGGTTCGGTCAGCGGTGTCCCTGATTCCTACATTGTTCTGGACAACGGTATCGCTTCCGATGAGGAGGCCTGTGAGATCAGACCGGAATGGGGAGCTGCCGTGTGCGAGGGTGATTTCGGTTACTTCGGGCTTGGCACCAGTATGGGATTTGGCGGTGGGCCTATTACCGAGCCAATCATGCTCAGCCGGAATGACAGGCGCTGGGAGTACACCGGACAAACCACGATTCGCAGTGGCGCCGAGGTCAGGGTGGAAACAGGCAGGGATTCTTTGTCCCTTTCCCTGAGTCAAATGGACAACGGCTCTTCGTTAATTTTTGAACTACCAGGCTTCAACGCCGCTGCTACAGGCGTGCAACAAAACAGCCTTGCTGCCTTGAAAAGCGCCAATAACACGTCGTACTTCAAGGGGGAAGACTCCCTGTGGGTGAAGCTTGTGGTCGATAATGCCGACGAGCCTGATAGTGTCGACGTCAATAGATAGTTTCAGCTTAGTGTATGAATAAAAAACCCGGCTTAAGCCGGGTTTTTTATTGGGAGAAGCGCAAGTCACTCTATTCAAAACTGAAAATATCTTCCTCTTCCGGCCGGTCCATGCCTTCTTCCCAGTATTTCTCCCAGATGTGTGCCCAGGGTCGCCCGTACATGTCCGGTATTTCGTACTCGATCACGTCACCTGGAGAGACCGGTGTTGGAGAACCTTCAATAGGAAAGATTGTCTGCACGCATTCCACGAATGGCTGCGGGTTGCCCTCTTCGAATCCGCTCTCCCTGACGATATTGCGAATGATACGTACCGGTTCCACCAGTACTTCGGGATCATAAAGGATCGACTCATGATTGAGGCCAAGGAAATTGCCGTTGTCGTCCCGGTTCGGGGTGTAGATCTCGATGGTCTGCATGCGGTTCGAGTGCTCGAACGCTGCATGGCTGGACCAGGCCTGAATGTTTGAGGTCCAGGTGATCAGTGTATCACCGTCCCAGAAACCGATGGTCTCGCCGTACCAGCGTGGCACGTCTTCACCCAGGCGGGGTACCTCACCATCCATGTTGAATTCGCGGCCAATGTGGATATTGGTAATAAAGTTACGCGCGACGCCGGCCAGAATCTGCACCATGTTCGGCGTCACCATGATGGACTGGTCCCAGAGCGCTGATTCATGCCAGCGGCGCAGAAAGCCTTCCGGCCAACAGTATTGCGAGGGCCATTGAGGCGCATTGGTGTGACCATGGTGATAGGCCTCCTGCACCATGCGCAGTTGCGAGTCCGGCGTCAGCAGCGACAGGATTGTGGGAATCTGCACGTGCCGCATACGTATCCAGTACTGATTTTCCGCACTTGCAGGATGCTGGTATCGCCCCGTCCATTCGCCTGGCACGGTGGCGTAAGTGTGTTGGGTGGGGCCGCCTCGTCCGCGCGTTTCCGCAAGCAATGCCTCGTAATGTGCCTGGGCAGTGCTGAAAGGGTAGGGGCTTACGATTGACTCACGCGGGTAGTCGCGGTCGCAATAACCCCATGGCGCCGACACCGGGGGATTGTCGCCAATCAATTCGTCCTCGCCCCAGAAATCCTCAAGGGCGGCGGAGCTGTTGCAGCGAAAGTAGCGAGGATCACTCCACAGCTCAACATCCTTATAAAAGTCAGTGCTGGTGAACAGGTCCACCTCAAGTGGCTCGATACCGGACGGTGTCTCACCGTCGCGGGCCGAACCGACAAATCCGGTTTCTGGATCGCGCCGCGGATCAAAGGGAATCTGTGTACGGTAGGCCGGATTACCAAGTCCCTGACGGGTTGTGGCACCGGTCATGTGATACTCATTCAAATCGGCTTCAAGGGGCCACGCCCGTCCGACACTCTCGAAATCAATCTCCGCTACAGTCTGTGCGAATGTGGCGCTCATCGAGAATGTCATTAAGGCTGACACGGTTAGCAGCAGGGTATCTTTTCTCATGCTTGTTTTTCCTTATCGTGTATTTCCGAAGTCCAGTTGCTTCGGTATCCATAAAGTCAATTACCTGGTCTGGCTAATCGGTGTCCTCGACTTTGTATCTTCGACTACGACTTAGGCTACTGTGATCAGGATGTGAAATCAAAAAGAATATAGGGGCAGGTCCCACTTTTTTTCTTCATGGGAAAAGGAATATAGTGCCAGTTTTTCAGTAAGCGTTAATAATCAGTCAGAAGATCGCTAACAGGACAGCTATTCAGTCTGCCTGCTTTTTCCAATAGCCAGCCTGGCAATACGCTGCGCATCCTCATCACTCACGGATTTCTCCGGCATGGAGTCGAACAGGGCAATACTGAGTTTCAGATGACGAATAAATTTCCGACACTTACCACATAAAAACAGATGAACAGAAAACATAAACCTTTTATACAGAGACAGGTCTTTCTCAAGGTAATCACTGGAAAGTTCTGCGACTTCCTTACATTTCAACATTCTCCAGTCTCCTGATAATTATTAATCACCTGCATCAATATCAATCTGGCGCGGTGTAGCAGTACTCTGGCATTAGAGTGTGAAATGTTCAGGATGTTACATACCTCTTCCATTGTTTCCTGTTGCAGTTGTCTTAATTCAAAGACAGCCTTTTGATCGGGTTTTAACAACTTCAATGTATGATCAATACATTTCTGTAACTGCTGCTCCTGTAGTAGTGCTTCTGGCGTATTAATATTCCATTCGGACAACTCGCCACTCCAGTGACCATCTTCGACAAAGCTTGAGGCAAACCAGCTATCCAGAGGGTCTGCGTCATCGCCATTGGTCCGGATTCTATCCGGCTTGCGGCTTTCTTTTTTGATCCTCTTATAACATTCATTTCTGACAATAGTGTAAAGCCAGGTCTTGAGCGAGGATCGTGACTCAAAGCCGGGCAATGCCTTGTATATGGAAATCCAGGCATCCTGAACAATCTCTTCCGCCTGTGTGTTACCTGCGACAGTAGCAGCAAAAGATACAAGGCGATTGTGAAAATTCTTGACCAGAAAATTAAACGCATCATGTTGCTGAGCTCTTAATCTGAGCAATAAATCTTCAGTCACTATTTCTGTATGGGTCATTTACCGCCAGGCCATGTATTCTGCAGATCATCAGGATAGTTCATTAATATCTTCATGAACAATAAAACCTGAGTTTGAAATAATTTCTTTCAAATTTGTAACAATTCGGAAAGGCTGATCTCTACCTTATCGCGGAAACGCAATTTATTTAAACAATTAACCTGAATAAGGATAGAGATATTATGATTAATAAAGCACTCCTTGGCGCCGCCGTTGCTGCGGCAATCACTGTCGGAGCGACTTCCGGCTCCATAATTCACTCAGCTACTGCCCAGGACCAGGCCCCGGAAAAATGCTATGGCGTTGCGAAGGCAGGACTCAATGACTGTGCTGCAGGTCCAGGTACATCTTGTGCAGGAACCTCTACTGTGGATGGTCAGGATAATGCCTGGATGTATGTCCTGTCTGGCTCATGCGAGAAAATCGTCGGCGGCAGCCTGACTGAAGGCTAATGCCAGATGAGCACCCAACTGATAAAACAATCAGTTCAATCGGGAATAGATCCGATCCCTGTTCGCGCAGGGATCGGGTTGAAACCCCAGCATTTTGAAGAAATTCTTGGCACATTACCGAATCTGGGTTGGTTTGAAGTCCATCCGGAAAATTATATGGTGCCAGGCGGTCCGATGCTGGATTACCTGGAGAAAATCAGAGCGCACTATCCCCTATCTTTTCACAGCATCGCCATGTCGTTAGGCTCTGCGGATGGTGTTAATGAGTCTCATCTCAACAAGCTCAAGACACTCATAGACAGATATCAGCCAGCAATAGTCTCAGACCACCTTTCATGGTGCCGCTGGAATAATTATTCCCTCAATGACCTCTTGCCTGTTCCCTATACCACCGAAGCCCTTGAAATTATGGTCAGTAATGTTCTGCATATCCATGACATTCTGGGTAGATCCATAGCCATTGAAAATCCTTCCAGTTATTTCAATTTTGCCGGCGCTGATATGACCGAAGCAGAATTTCTGGTGGCGCTGGCCACACGTAGTGGTGCCACCATTCTGCTGGATATTAATAATGTGTTTGTCAGCGCCAAAAATCATGGCTGGGATGCCAGGGAATATCTGGCGCAGATCCCCGCCCACCTGGTCAGCGAAATCCACCTGGCCGGGCATAAAGTGGAAACTACAAACTCTGGTCAGATATTGATAGACGACCATGGCTCCAGGGTTTGTGATGATGTCTGGGCTCTCTATCAACAGGTAATCAGGGAGATAGGGGTATATCCAACGCTTATTGAGTGGGATACCGATATTCCTGGTTTATCAGAGTTGCTCTGCGAAGCCAGCAGTGCAGAGCGTATTCTGAATAATGTTCAAACAAACGTCCTTGCCAGTTAAGCGGATTATCCAATGATCAAAGACGCAAGCCCCACTCTCGGAAAAGTGCAGACTGAAATGGCAAGAGAATTGTTGCGCGCCTCAAGGGGTTCGCATGTACATCAGAACTGGCTTGCCGAACAAATGGATTTAACGAATATTGCGCCGATAATGCGCAATGACCAGGCCGTCGCGCGAATGAATGTCTATCGCAATAACGTCATGTTTTCCCTGACTCAGGCAATGACGAAGCAGTTTCCGGTCGTAGCAACTGTGGTAGGTGAGAAATTCTTTCTTGCACTGGCAAGAGATTATCTTCAGGCGCATCCTCCTGAAGAGCCAGAGCTGACGTTTATTGGTCAGACATTTCCTGAATTCATAACAAGCCATCCGCACTGTGAACAATTGCCTTATCTTGCTGATCTCGCCAGGTTGGAATGGCATTGCCAGAGAGCCCTGCACAGTGTCGATGATCCTGTACTGGCGCCTGAAGAGCTTGCCAATATAGACCCCGAGCTACTGGGTGACCAGATATTGACGCTGCACGACTCGGCGATACTACTTCAGTCCGATTTCCCGGTTTCCCTGATCTGGCAAGAACATTCAGGCGACAACCCGTCTCCTATCGATTTGGTAAATGCGCCCTCGACACATGCATTGATTTACCGAAAAGGATTTGTTGTCAATGTCGTCACTCTTGCGCAACCGGCTTTTGATTTTCTGCAGGTCACCAAAAAGGGAGCAAGTATTTCGCAGAGCTGGGAAAGCATCTCCAGTAAGTACGCCATGGCCGATGAGGAGTTTCCCAAACTATTTGGATTTCTGATGAGTCTGCAGGTTTTCAGCGGCCTGATGATTGTTAATACATAAGCATAAAAGGGTAAGAAGATGAAGATAATAACATCGATAGATTCAACCGTGAAAAACCTGGCGAATAAAGTGCCGGAATCCTTCATCATTCTGGTTGGCCGCCTGGCAATTGCCAGTGTGTTCTGGCGATCTGTGCAGACCAAGATCACAGGCTGGGAAGTTGCAGGTCAGTCTTTCAAGTTTTTTGACCTTTCTCCCTCGACAATAATGTTATTTCGTTACGAATATCAGCTACCGTTGGTGCCCTACCAGTGGGCTGCCTATGCGGGCACCTTTGCCGAGTATTTCTTTGCCCTGTTTCTGGCCCTGGGTTTGGCAACCCGCTACAGCGCTCTGGGGTTACTGGGAGTAACAGCGGTCATTCAGTTTCTGGTTTTTCCAGACGCATGGCCGACCCATATCTTGTGGTTTGCAATTCTTCTGTATGTCTTCAAAAATGGGGGTGGGAATCTGTCCCTGGATTACCTGATTGCTACATCAAAGCAGTAAATTGACGCGCGGTATAGCATGGAAATAATTGAAATATTCAGGCTCAGAGTAAAAACTATTGCCGATTCTAGTTTTAGCGTTAATAAATGGATGATTCTACTCTGACCCTAATTATTCTATAAAAGGTATGCCAAACCAATACTCAGAATAAGAGCACAAACGAATATCCAGAAAGCGACACCCAGTGTTGCAATGTTGGCAACTTCTTCTGAGTCGGATTCTGTCAGTTTATCTTCCGGTGGCTCCATTATCTCGGTGCTTTTGTGAGAGATGAAGTTGGCAAGCAATAAGGCAAACAAGCCAGCTATGATCATGGAGGGAAGCCAGTAGCCTCCAAACATCATTGGCCCCATAGGTGTTATCCATAATCCACCCGCCCAGGTAATAAGAAAAATAACCAGAAACAGGGTGCCCAGATTATTCCAAGGGCCTTTGCTTCCGGCCATTACAAATCCTGCGACCGCAATAAAGCTAAAAATAATCGCTATAATGAAATCGAAGATAACCATTTATTGTACCTCTATATTTTTATAAAAAATTACGTTCTATAACTAAATATTCCGTATTGCGTTATGTAAAATAAGAAACGCATGCCACCTATTATTGCGTGATATCTATATATTTCAAGGGAAGAGATGTAAGTGGCGCTATTATGAAGACAGATATTTACTCTTGATATAGTGGCTACTTACCTGCAAACGTAGAGCTCTAAACTATTTGGAAAAAATCGAAAGGGTAGTGTGGGTGTGTGAAGATTTTTTCAGATGTTTTTTCTGAGCTGGTAATTCAACTGATAATCGACGAAATTTTATCCCTCATGGATTTAACAAGCGGTTAAATTTGAGGGGTTTCAGGAAGATATCGATAATGTGTTTTGGGTTGCAACAAAAAATTCGCGTATTTTAAAGGGGATAATTATTTTGCAGGATATAAGCAAAAATTCTTAATATTCCTAATATTCTAAATATTCTCGAAAGATGATTAAAAAGAAGCATCTGTACTATATTAAAATATTTCCCGTGAAATTAAAAAGCATAAGTTTTGAAATGTTTGAATGAAGTAAACTGATGGGGTTCTGGTGTGGTTATAGTCCATATAAGTTAATAGTAAAGCTCATGGAGATCCCACTATTTATTTATGTTATTTATGATTTTTTTAGGGGGGCAAAAAAGTGGGTATCTCTTTTAATTTTCCCTTTAATTTTAAAATTCGCCCAGGACTATCAGGCTACATACACAGTCTTTGCATTCACAAACTCCCGAATGCCCAGTTGGCTCAAGTCCCTGCCATAACCCGATTCCTTGATACCACCAAATGGCAGCCTCGGATCGGATTTCACCAGGCCATTGACAAAGCATGCTCCTGCCTGCAACCTGTTTTCGGCAATATCCTGCCCCTTACCGGTGTTACGGGTGAAGATCGCTGCGCCGAGACCATAAGCCGTATCATTGGCAATACGTAGCGCATCTTCTTCGTCTTTGGCCGCAATAATTGCGGCAACCGGCCCCAACAGTTCCTCGTCATAGGCTGGCATGCCCGGTTGCACATTGGTTAAAACTGTAGCCGGGTAGTAGGCTCCCC
>CBFICR010000052.1:0-21051 GCA_965661105.1 Pseudohongiellaceae bacterium
CTCCGTTATGAGTCACCAGGTAATTATCATCATCTACCCGTAAATAGGAAAATGCCACGTTCATTTTTCGCGCCATAGAATAAAGATTGTTGTAATCACCTGTCAGTCCGATAAATTCAGGATTGAAGAAGCTGACATATTCTGACAATTTTTCCGGAGTATCGCGGTTTGGGTCAACACTGATCATGACCACCTGCACATCTGATTCCATACCTTCGACTGCCAACAGGTCATAAAACTGTCTTATCGCCGCCATCGTGATTGGGCAAATATCCGGACAAAAAGTATAGCCAAAAAAAACCAGGGTCCATTTATCTTTAAGCGAGTCCCGGGCAAATGGTTCGTTGTTGTGATCCGTCAGGCTGAATTCATCAAGCGCTATTGGGGCATCGTAAACAAAAAAACTGTCATTACGAAGTGACTCTTTGCTTACCTGATTTGTCGCGATAAAAAGATAAACCAACAAGCCACCAGTCAGCACTGATATACCGGCCAACAATGACATCATTATTTTCAAACGGTTATTTTCCATGCCGGTTGCTTTAAGAATCCAGAATAATAATGAAACTAAAAGGGGCTTGCGATTACGGAACGATTACAGATAGTGATCTATCAGCAAGGCTATAAATAGTGCAATCAGGTAGACAATCGAATAACGAAAGGTCGTTAAGGCTGCACGGGGATTATCGGTTACCAGCAAGCGAATTGAGTGATACAGAAACCCTCCACCCAGTAATATGGCAGCTGACAGATATAGCGGCCCGCTCATCCCGGTAAGGTAAGGCAGGATGGTGACAAGGCACATGATAATGGTGTAAAGCAGCGTATGCAGTTTGGTCAACGGGTCGCCATGGGTAACAGGCAACATCGGAATATCTGTCTTGGCATAATCACTTTTACGATGAATCGCCAATGGCCAGAAATGCGGAGGGGTCCAGGCAAAAATTATCAGTACCAGTAGCAAACCATTGGGATCTATAGTGCCAGTGACAGCAGTCCATCCAAGCAAGGGCGGCATGGCACCGGAAAGACCGCCAATAACAATATTTTGTGGCGTCGCCCGTTTCAGAAAACCCGTATAAATAATGGCATACCCGACGAATGAGGCCAGGGTGAGCCAGGCACTGAGGGGATTAACCAGGAAAATCAGAATAAGCATTCCCAACACACAAATACCCATCGCAAACAGCAAAGCCTGCACGGGGCTGACCTTGCCTTGTGGAATGGGACGCTTGATGGTCCTCTGCATGATGGTGTCGACCTGGTGGTCTATAAGATGATTTACCACCGCACCGGCACTGGCAACGAGAGCTATACCTAAATTACCCCAGATAAGGATATCAATGGCAACCATGCCGGGGACGGCAAGGAACATCCCAATCAATGATGTCAGGATCATCATCATGACCACTCGGGGCTTACACATTTCGTAGTAATCCCGCCAGCTGGCAGCTTTGTTTCCTGCATCTTTATTGGCAGGTTTGAAAAAAGTGGCTTGGCTCATGATCTAGAAGGTGGACGCTTTGTTTAATCGGTAATTGAGGGTGACAAGGGTGAGCAATAGTAAAGCACCCCCGGCATTGTGTGCAACCGCAACCCACAGCGGCAAGGCAAAAACAATATTGCTTACTCCCAGGCTTACTTGAAGTACCAGAAGTCCCAATAGCACTGAAGCAAGCCTCTTCATCTCACTGCCGCCGGCATTCTTGAAAAGCTTGAATACCAGAAAACCGATAACCAGGGTTACCAGCAGAGCGCCAATACGATGCATCATATGGATTGCAACTCTCGCCTCGCCATCCATTTGGCCGCCGAGATAATTCGGACCTATTTCCTGCGTGACATGAAATCCATTGCCAAAATCCATTGGTGGCCACCAGCGGCCCTGACAAGTTGGCAGATCCGGACAGGCCAGCGCGGCATAATTTGAGCTGGTCCAACCACCCAGAAAAATCTGAAGAATCAATAATATCAAGGCAGTAACAGCGAGGGGTTTAAGGCTGGTCCACTGTCGCACAGGAATGTTGGGTTGCTGCCAGGGACTGTTATTAAGTCGCAAACTCAGCAGCCAAAGCAAACTTAAAGTAGTGAAACCACCCAGCAAATGCGTCGTTACCACTTGCGGCCATAATTTTAATGTGACGGTCCACATACCAAAAAGACCCTGGGCAATGACCATGAACAACAGAAATAGAGGCAGCTTGAAGGGCTGATCCGGTGTCTTCCGGTTTTTCCAGGCGATCACATTAATAATCACAATAAGCAGCCCAAGGGTGCTGGCGAAATAACGGTGGATTACTTCCGGCCAGGCCTTATGAGCCTCAAACGGCGCATCAGGATAGGCAGCTTCTGCCTGGGCAATTTCCTCGGCAGTTTCCGGCACCGTTATAAACCCGTAACATCCCGGCCAGTCAGGACATCCCAATCCTGCGTCTTCCAGTCGGGTCCAGGCGCCAAGTATTACAACTACCACCGCAAAAAAGGTGGCAAATAAAACCAGTGAATAGGATGGCTTTCCGCTTTTCATGTGATTTCTCATTAAATTCAGCTCGGAAGCTGGCTTAACTGCCCTGTATTACTTCAATTAATAAATGGTCGTCCGGGGTTTTCAAAACCAGCTGTGTTTGGCCTTGCTCCACCACCCTGCCTTCGGCTTCACTACTATCACTCTGGTATAGACGAATCAGTAATTTTGCCGCCGGAATCGTCATGGCAATGATGATCAAAAGCGGTATAACGGTCCAGGCAATCTCGGCTGCCGTGCTTTTGTGAAAAGAGGCTTCCTGTTTTTTGGTTTTTCTGTATGCAATCAGTGACCAGATAATAGCCCCATAGACAACTGTACCTACGGCAACGCACACCCAAAAGATCATCACGTTCATGTCAATGCCTTGCATGCTTTCCAAGTTTCCACGTTCTGTCTGAATGGATGCTTTCCCGGCGGATAAGAAGCTGGCAACACCGGGTTATGAACACCCTTAACCTTAAGTCCAGCTGGCCGGTTAAGGGGCGCGCATTATACCAGCAATTTTTTTGCTTTTACCAACCGGCTTCCCTTGTTTAAAGTTGAAAATTGGAAAATAATCAATTTGCAGGAAACAATGGCTAATTCTTCAGGAAAATCCAATGACAGTAAGAAGTTACATGGAGTTCAACCCCAAAATTGGCGACCGGGCCTATATTGACAACAGTGCTGTCGTTATCGGCAAAGTGGTGCTTGGGGTAGACGCCTCGGTTTGGCCACTCACGGTCATTCGTGGTGATGTGCATACTATTCGTATTGGTGACCGCACCAATATTCAGGATGGCTCCGTACTGCACTGCACCTCTCCCGAGTCATTCGGGCCTGATGGCTTCCCGCTGACTATAGGCAATGACGTGACCATAGGCCACAGGGCTGTTCTTCATGGCTGTAAAATTCATGACCGGGTGCTGATCGGGATGGGAGCAATTGTTATGGATGGGGCTGTCATAGAATCAGATATTATTCTGGGTGGAGGTAGCGTAGTGTCTCCCGGCAAGACACTGACCAGTGGCGGGCTCTATGTTGGCTCACCAGCCCAGCGGGTGCGTGATTTGCGCCAGGAAGAAATTGATTTCCTGCTTTACAGCGCTAAGCATTATGTAAAACTGAAAGACCTGCATCACAATTCATCTGAAGTACTGAAATAACAACTGCCGCACTATTCAGACTAAAGACACAAACTCATTTTGTTTAAGCCTGACTTGCTGACTCTCTGAGCAAGGCAATCACGTCCTTTGTTTGGGGCCTGATGCCCCGCCACAGTTGAAAAGATTCAGCGGCCTGTTCTACCAGCATACCCAGACCATCCATTATTTTTCCGGCACCAGCTGCCTGAGCCCAGACCCCAAAAGGCGTCAGTCCGGAAGCATACATCAAGTCATAACACCAGGTATCGGCGTTCACCAGACCTGCTGGCAGTACCGGCATTTCACCCTGCAGGCTGGCTGAAGTTGCATTGATAATCCAGTCAAAAGGACGGTTATTGGCAATCTCGCTAAAACCACAACCGGAAATACTGACCATGGCTTTACTGCTTTGTTTGTCCTCCACCTCCATGGATAGCCTGGAAAAATACTCTGCCAGTGCTTCTGCTTTAGCTACAGTTCTGTTGGCAATGCATATCCGGGCTGGCTGCTGGTCAATCAAGGGCTGGAGTATGCCCCGGGTAGCACCGCCGGCGCCAAGAACAAGCAGACGTTTGCCAGACAATACCCCGTGATAATTATCGATCAGGTCAGTCACCAGCCCGATGCCATCGGTATTATGACCACACAACTGTCGCCTGCTATTCATATAAAGGGTATTTACCGCACCGGCGGTCAGTGCTTCTTTTGACAAATGCTCTGACAGATCAAATGCCTCCAGTTTGAAAGGAACCGTGACATTGGCTCCTTTCCCGCCTTCAGCAAAAAAACCGGTGACACTCTCTCGAAATGCTCCCTGCTCTGCCAGCAAGGCATCATATTGAAGAGCCTGGCCTGTTTGCAGGGCAAAGCGGGTGTGAATCAGGGGCGATTTGCTGTGGCTGACCGGGTTGCCGATAACAACATAGCGATCCAAATATTCATCCTCATGTTTTTAGTATTGAATAGAAATTATACTCTGGCCTCTTGCTGGCATACCCTTGCCAACAGGGACGCCGAATCTCAGGCCAGCCAGTCTCTGTCTGTCAGAAAGTCTGTGTACAAGCGCGCCTCCTGAGTATCGGGCTGAGGATGCCAGTCATATTCCCAGCGTACCTGGGGTGGTAATGACATCAGGATAGATTCGGTCCTGCCCACTCCGGAACGCAAGCCAAAAACAGTTCCCCGGTCATATACCAGGTTAAATTCCGCATAGCGTCCGCGACGATATTCCTGGAACCATTTTTCACGTTCGCCAAACGGGGTGTCTTTGCGTTTTTCTATGATAGGGACATAGGCATCAAGATAACTGTTGCCTACTGATTGCATAAACGAGAAACATTTTTCGAAACCCCATTCATTGAGGTCATCAAAAAACAGTCCTCCAATACCTCGTGGTTCCTGGCGATGGGGCATAAAGAAATATTCATCACACCAGGATTTATAGCGTGGATAGACATCATCACCAAACTTGTCACAGGCTTTTCTGGCAACCTGATGCCAGTGCACACAGTCTTCTTCAAACCCGTAGTAAGGCGTGAGGTCATAGCCCCCCCCAAACCACCACACCGGCTCCTTGCCTTCCTGCTCGGCAATAAAAAACCTGACATTGGCATGAGATGTCGGGACATAGGGATTATCAGGATGAATAACCAGTGATACGCCCATTGCCTGAAAAGCACTGCCAGCCAACTCAGGACGATTAGCTGTTGCAGATGCTGGCATGGCGTCACCATAAACATGGGAAAAAGCAACACCGCCTTTTTGCAGTACCTCGCCAGTGATTACCCGAGTTCTGCCTATACCTCCCTTGTCGCGCTCCCATTTGTCTTCCCTGAAACTTGCGCTGCCGTCTGCCTCCTCAAGACCCTTACAAATATTGTCCTGAAGAGTCAGTAAAAATTCTTTAACTGCGTCACTGTTTATTGTTGCCACGAACCGCTCCATCTACTGCTTATTTTATGCAAAACAATATTTTTATTAATGGCTCAATTGTCCTTTAATCAAAAACTTCTGCCTTTGATCGATATCATACTTGCGTATAAATACCTTGCTTTAATTACTTTAAATAATTGCCGATTAATTGCACTTTTCTGCGTCTGGCAAATTAACAGTAAAAAGTTATCAGGAAGACCAATCATCAATTTCAAGCGCACATTCTCGCACTTTTTCCCAGTCTCGCATAATTAACTGCCCATCAATACATAACCATTATTTTCTCTCCTCACTATGCCTCTGAGTTCAAGCTCTACCAGGGCCACCGTTACATCATTAACGTTCAACTCTGTTTCAAGAACAAGCTGGTCAACAGAAACCGTATCAAAGCCAATTGCCCTTTTTACTGTTAGTAATGGCTCAGGTAAATGACACGCCCGGCTTTCATTGCTGATCGGATTCTCACTATTTTGTGCGGTGTGCTGTTCTACAAGAACCAGTTTTTCATCCAGGATATCCTCAACGCATTGAACCAGCTTGGCCCCCTCAGCTATAAGTTTATGGCACCCGCGTGCCATCGGATTATGGATCGAGCCAGGAATGGCAAATACTTCTCGACCCTGCTCGAGGGCAAAGCGTGCGGTAATCATCGAGCCACTCCTGACCCCGGCTTCCACCACCAGAACGCCCTGACTCATGCCACTTATTATACGATTACGCTGAGGGAAATTTTGCGGACGCGCAGGTGTGCCGGGATTGAACTCACTAACAAGAACGCCATTTTCTGACACTTCTTCAAACATGGCCCGATTCACGACCGGATAAATAATATCGATCCCGGTCCCTAATACAGCAATGGTAGGCATCCCCCCTTCAATGGATCCCCGGTGACTTTCTATATCAATGCCCATCGCCAGACCGCTTACAACGCCCAGCCCGTTACCGGCCAACTCCCTGGCAAAGCGCCTGGCATCCCGTCTTCCCCCGGCACTGGGTTTCCTGCTACCTACCATCGCTATCACAGGCAGGTGCAGGGTCTCGAGCTTGCCTTTCACATAAAGCATTGGTGGCGGATCAGGAATACAGGTTAACAATGAAGGATAATAAGGCGACTGACTGGTAATCAGAAAATTACCCGGACAATCCAGCCAGGCAAGACATCTGTCCAGCGCCACCTTTATTTCATCTGACTGTTTACCCCTGCCGATTTGGCTGAGTTCTGTGGCTACACTACTGTTCAGGCCGGATGATCTTAAGGTCGGCAAATCACAGGCAAGAATATTTTCCGGAGATGAAAACTGTTCCAGCAAACTATTAAAAAGACGTGAGTGCATCCCCCTGACGTGACTGATTTTCAACCACGGAATAAGGGCCTTGAAATTATTTTTGGGAAATGAAATGGGGTTGCCTTCCATGGTAACCAGTCGTAATTGAGTGTTTCAGGCCAGCAGCTTAGACCAACCCGGTCTGATACAAGATGTACATAAAACTATATAAGACTTATATCAGTCGTTAACAGGTCATCCATGACCAACGTTTTCGTTCAGGGAGAAACGACTTTATCTTTCAGCCGAACTGCCTGATCTGCGCTAAGAATAATGCCGAGACTGGCTTCTTCGAATACTCTGTAGATTAGTACTGTTGCGTACTTTTCGCCACTGAAGGTTTCAATATTGTCATTACTGAAGCCAAGGGACTGCTTTACTTGCTGGCCCAGATTCGCGCTGCCGATATCATCTTCAATCTCGATATCGGGCTTCTGCAAGGCCAGCAGGTTACCCACTCTTAACCTGTTTCTACTACCGCGGTTAATGACAATTGTGTCGTAAAGATTGCCCACTGTGCGACCAAAACTAATATCGATAATACTGCCTTCAATAGTGGCGGAAGGTGGACGCGGAAAATAATTGGAATCTATTCTGCTGCCCGAACTGGCAATGAAACGGTCACCCTTTCTTACTTCTTCTTCTATATTTGCCGTCAGCAGGGTGGCATTACTGCCATCCCGACTGACTATAGTAGCCGTACCGATATGCTTTCCTTCCACTCCAACGACTTCGCCAGTTTCCGGATCTCTGTATATCTGCCCGCCTCTGACGATATTGTATTGGTTAATTTCGTCGTCCCAATTTCCTTTGGCAAAAACCTCTTCGTTGTTGTCCGTTAAAAGGGTACCTGACCGGTTTCCCAGCAAATAGGGTGAGTTTTCCAGTTCAGATTCTGAAACTATAATGGTGCCTTTCAGGAAGGCACTGATTCGGTCCAGTGGAATGGCGGGGATAGCACTGTTAAGTGGCTCTCTCCTGACCGTCGGCGATAGACGAATGGTACGCAGACCGGTAGTTTCAGCGCCACCACGGGTCAGTGTCAGCATCGGTCCATCTGCTGAGTATTCCAGGGCAATCACGTCACCTGGATAGATAAGATGGGGGTTTTCAATCTGTGGGTTAAGCTCCCACACTTCGGGCCAGAGCCAGGGGTCTTCCAGAAATCTTCCCGAGATATCCCATAGGGTATCCCCGACAACGACTTCATAACGGTCAGGGGCATCATCACGTATCTGAACCTGATCGGCAGAAAACACCATAAAAGACACGGCTTGTAAAAGCAAAAAAACCGGGAGAAACTTTTTCAGGGAGTTAGTCATGGTAATCCTCGTCAGGCAGACTAAACAGGCCGGCAAGCTATAATAATTGCGGCAATAGTAACAATAAGTTTCGAGATTTTATACAGTTAGCAAGGTTATTTTAGGTAAATTGTGACGCACATAGGACTTTCATTCTGTTCATTCAACCCCATTAACTGGATAAATCCGCAGAAGAGTGGAACACAGATATAAAATTATTTGTAATAATCGCGTATCATTGCAGCCGCCAGGATCAACAATTACCCAACATTTATGAAGGCATTGCCCAAACTACTATCTACCTATTACCTGCTAACCTGCTGATCTACTATGAGCCTGATGACGATACTGGAATTTCCTGACCCAAGGCTGCGCAAAGTTGCCGCGCCTGTAGAGGTCGTTGATGATTCAATTCGGGAGATTCTCGATAACATGATCGAAACCATGTATGAGGCAGAAGGGATCGGTCTTGCAGCAACCCAGGTCAATGTTCACAAGCGCATGCTGGTGATGGATATTTCTGAAGACCATGGCGACCCGAAGATTTTCATCAACCCTGAAATCACCGTGTTGGACCCGGAGCCCATGGGTTATGAAGAAGGTTGTCTGTCTGTCCCGGGCTTTTACGAACTGGTCACCAGGCCTCGCAAGGTGATGATCAACGCCCTGGACAGAAATGGCGATCCCTTTGAGCTTGAAGCGGAAGGTATTCTGGCGGTATGTATTCAGCATGAGATTGATCACCTGGATGGCAAACTTTTTGTGGACTACCTGTCCTCCCTGAAACGTCAGCGCATCAAATCCAAGCTGGAGAAGGAACATCGCCAGCAAAAATCGCCTACCCCGGCCTGATTCCCTGGCTTATTCACCATGATAGATAAATCCCTGCGTATTGTTTTCGCCGGTACTCCCGATTTTGCTGCTGGTCATCTACAAGACCTTATGCAAAGGGGCTTCAATGTGGTTGCAGCTTACAGCCAGCCGGACCGTCGCGTCGGCCGAGGTAAGCATTTACACTCGACGCCGGTCAAAGAAATCGCGGCAGCGAATAATATCCATATCCTGCAACCGGAAAGCCTGAATCAGGAAGCAGCACAACTTGCCGACCTGGCCGCCGATGTTATGGTAGTGGTAGCTTATGGCCAGATCCTCAATCAGGAAATTTTAGATACGCCCCGCTATGGTTGCATAAACGTTCATGCTTCCCTGCTTCCACGTTGGCGCGGCGCGGCGCCTATTGAAAGAGCTATTCTGGCGGGTGACAGCCACAGCGGAGTCTCAATTATGCAAATGGCACAAGGTCTGGATACCGGTCCAGTATTAATGCAGCTGGCTACCCCGATTACTGATGAGGACAATGCCGAAACCTTGACCAGCCGCTTGCTCCGCCTTGGTCAGCAAGGTCTGTCGACGGTACTGGAAGACCTTCGGGGATTTCAGGCAAAAGCCCGGCCGCAGGACAATTCCCTGGCCACCTATGCGAAAAAGCTTAACAAGGATGAAGCGTTCATCCATTGGCAACATTCAGCTCAATCCATAGCGCACCAGGTCCAGGCGTTTTATCCACGCTCACCGGCCTGGTGTCACTATAAAAATGATCGCTTGCGGATTATTCAGGCCAAAAGCTACATTGCTCCTGATCAAGGCATTGCCGGCACTATTTTAGAAAAAACCCGGGACAGCTTTCGTGTTATTTGTGGGCAGGGCGTTCTGGAAATCCGGAAAGTCCAGTTTCCGGGCAAAGCGCCCACCGCTATCAAAGATGTCTTCAATGGAAACCCCGATCTTTTTCAAGCCGGAGAAAATCTGGCGCCAGATGATACTAACGAGCCTCTGACGTGAGCGCCATAAGTAACCGCTTACTTGCAACAAAAGTTTTAATTTCGCTGACGTCCCAGCAGGGATCCTTGTCCTCTCTACTGGTAACGCTGGCTCGGGAAAATCCGGCTGCAAACCTGCCATTAATCCGTGAATATACCTTTGGTGTGTGTCGCTGGTATCAGCGCCTGGATTTCATTGCCCAATCAATAATGGATAAGCCACTACGTAAAAAGGACAATGATATTTATTGCCTGATCCTGCTGGGCCTATATCAGCTTAAGTTTATGCGCACCCCCGCTCATGCTGCCATCAACGAAACGGTCTCCCTTACTCGTTTACTAAAGAAAAACTGGGCAAGCAAGTTGGTTAATGCCGTACTGCGCAGGGCGCAACGCGAAGAGGATCAACTGGCACTCGCCATACAGTCTGACAATGACGCCCGCTATTCTCATCCGCGCTGGTTGATAGACGCCTTGAAAGAAGACTGGCCAGATTCATTTGAGCTTATATTGGAACAGAATAATCTTCAGGCCCCAATGACATTGCGGGTAAATAGTGGCGCTATAAACAGGCAAAATTATCTGGAACAATTGCAGCAAGCTGGCATTAACGCCAGTGCCGGTAACCACAGCAACTCATCAGTGATTCTTGAAAGTCCAATTGATGTAAGTGAATTGCCAGGTTTTTATGAAGGTCTGGTCAGTGTTCAGGACGAAGCCTCACAGATGTCAGCTCACTTGCTGGCTCCCGCAGCGGGCTCGAGAGTTCTGGATGCCTGTGCTGCACCTGGGGGCAAAACCTGCGCTTTGCTTGAATATCAGGCGGGCCAACTTGATATGATCGCTTTGGACAACAGTAATCAACGCTTGCAGCGCGTCAATGAAAACCTGGAACGCCTGAACCTCAGGGCTTCTGTCATATGTGCAGATGCTATTGATACCAACAGCTGGTGGGATGGCAACCCTTTCGATGCCATTCTGCTTGATGCGCCCTGCTCTGGTACTGGCGTCATACGCCGCCACCCGGATATCAAGGTGTTGCGCCAAAAGACCGATATTGAGCGGTTAATACAGATTCAGCAGCAGCTACTGGATACCTTGTGGCCATGCCTGAAGCAGGGAGGTAAATTGCTTTATTCCACCTGTTCAGTGTTGCGTAAGGAAAATGAGCTTAATATAGAAGCGTTTATTGCCAAAACCAACAATGCCAGGTCAATCTCACTGGTTAATCACAAGGCCATTAATTGCCCCTTTGGCATACAGTTTTTGCCCGGGACAGATAAGCTTGATGGTTTTTACTATGCTTTACTCGAAAAATATTGAACAATTGCGCCCCTTCTTCATTCACAAGGCGATTTCAGCCATTTGCGCTAATTGTCTATAATCATTCAGACCAGTTATCTGAAGTCGGCAGGAGCTTTCTCGACTCATGAAAATTATAATACTTGGCGCAAATAAGGTCGGTGCAGCGCTGGCCGAGAACCTTGCCAAGGAAGCCAATGACATCACTGTCGTTGACCCCAGTGCCGTTAAACTCAGAGAGTTAAAAGACCGTCTCGACATTGCAACTGTTGAAGGTCAGGTGTCTTATCCTGATGTTCTTGAAAATGCCGGTGCTCGTGATGCCGATATGCTGATTGCGATTACGGATAGCGATGAAGTCAACCTGGTCGCCTGTCAGATAGCCTATTCCCTGTTTCGTACACCGAAAAAGATTTGCCGTCTGCGCTCAAATTCCTATGTTGCTGTTCCCAAGCTTTTTAGCCCGGAAGCCATCCCCATTGATGTTGTAATCAGTCCGGAGCAGGAAGTTTCACTGTACATCAAGAAGTTGATAGACCTGCCCGGAGCCCTGCAGGTGCTGGATTTTTCAGATGGTCTGGTGCAACTGGTTGGCGTAAAGGCGACCCAGGGAGGGCTCCTTATAAATCAGGAAATTTCAGCCCTGCGTGAACACATGCCCAATGTTGATACTCGAGTGGCGGCTATTTTTCGTCGCAATCGCCCTATCATGCCGCAAGGCGATACAGTAATTGAAGAAGGCGATGAAGTTTTCTTCATTGCCGCCAGGGAAAATATCCGTGATGTAATGAGTGAGCTACGCCGCGTAGACAAGCCCTATAAAAAAATCATGATAGCCGGGGGTGGCAATATCGGAGAACGCCTGGCCGAATTACTGGAAAAAACCTATCGCGTCAAAGTCATTGAAATGGATTACGAACGCTGTAAGGACCTGACCGAAAAACTTAAATCCACCACAGTATTACACGGTGATGCCTCGGATATGGAAATGCTGGTGGGTGAAAATATCGAAGATACCGATATCTTTCTGGCACTCACCAATAACGATGATGCCAACATCATGTCCTCCCTGTTGGCCAAGCGCATGGGGGCAGGTCGCGTTATGACGCTGATTGCCAACCCGGCCTATGTAGACTTGATCCAGAGCGGTGAAATTGATATTGCGATTTCTCCCCAGCAAGCCACTATAGGTAGCCTGTTAACCCATGTGCGCAAAGGGGATGTAGTAAATGTTTACTCTCTGCGTCGCGGTGCTGCTGAAGCCATGGAGGCTATCGCCCATGGAGACAAACACACATCAAAAGTGGTCGGCAAGCAGATTCAGGATATTGGTTTGCCCGAGGGTACAACAATTGGCGCCATCGTCAGGGACAACAAGGTCTTTATTGCCCATGATGATTTTGTCATCGAAACCGATGACCATGTAATCATGTTCCTGGTAGACAAAAAGCGGATTTCTGAACTGGAGCGTTTATTCCAGGTCGGACTGACATTTTTTTAACGGGCAGAAAAGCACTCTGAATACATTTCAAACCAGGCTTTAACACGGAAATACAATGAATCTGCCGGTTATTTTTCGCATATTAGGTGTGTTGCTGATGATCTTCAGTTGCACCCAGATTCCGCCCATGCTGGTTTCCTTGTATTACGATGACGGCGTCATCTACTCTTTCCTGACGACATTCTTTATTACTTTACTTTCCGGTTTTGTACTCTGGGCACCGGTGATGCATAACCATAAGGATCTAAAAACCCGGGACTGCTTTCTTGTGGTTACCCTGTTCTGGACCGTTCTTGGATCGTTCGGTAGCTTTCCCTTTATGCTTACTGAATCCCTGCAAATGTCGGTCACCGACTCTTTTTTTGAATCCATATCCGGACTTACCACCACCGGTGCCACCGTACTTTCAGGTCTTGACCAGCTACCCCGTTCTATTTTGTATTACCGGCAACAGCTACAGTGGCTTGGCGGGATGGGTATTATCGCAATAGCTGTCGCCATTCTACCCATGCTTGGCATAGGTGGGATGCAGTTATATCGCGCCGAAAGTCCGGGGCCGGTCAAGGACAACAAGCTACTGCCGCGAGTGACCGAGACAGCCAAAGCACTTTTGCTTATCTATATAAGCCTGACCATGCTATGCGCTTTATCTTATTTCATTGCAGGAATGACCCTTTTCGATGCAATTGGACACAGTTTCGCAACAACTGCCATCGGCGGGTTCTCCACTCATGATGCCAGTATTGCCTATTTTGACAGCGCAGTGATTGAAATGATCGCCACAGTATTTATGCTGGTTTCCGGGATAAATTTTGCTTTACACTTTTTTGCCTGGGAACATAAAAGCATTAAACACTACTTTGAAGATTCAGAATTCATATTTTATATTGGCATGTTGTTGGTGGTTGCCCTGATTTCAGTCCCTTTTCTGTATTTTTCCGGGACTTATGATTTGGAAGATGCTTTTTTCAAAGGCATTTTTGAAGTTGTATCCATAACAACGACCACAGGTTTCAGTACCGCGGATTTTAGTTCCTGGCCAACTTTCCTGCCCTTTTTATTATTTTATATGGCCATTATTGGCTGTTGCGCGGGATCTACCGGTGGCGGCATGAAGGTCATTAGGGTTTTACTTATTATTAAGCAGGGCTTTAGAGAAATTGAAAAGCTGATTCATCCAAATGCGGTGATTCCAATCAAGTTAGGCCGCCAACGTGTCCCGGAACGTGTCATTGAATCAGTGTGGGGGTTTTTCTCTGTTTATGTCATGGCTTATATGGTTATGTTGCTGGCCCTTCTTGCCGTAGATCTTGATATTACGACTGCTTTTACGGCCGTTGGCGCAAGTATCAATAATCTGGGACCTGGACTTGGTGGCGTTGCGGAAAATTATGGCAGTGTGCCTGACGCCGCTAAATGGATCCTGTGTCTTGGCATGTTATTGGGCAGACTTGAAGTCTTTACTTTACTGGTACTGCTTTCACCTCACTTCTGGCGTAATTAATTTTTTTCTGGTTTCAGCTTTGCGTTTTATTTATTTGATCACGCAACATATCCCATACTTTTAGAGGCTTGAAAGAATCCATGCAAGCTGACATTGCTGTTGATTTATCATGATATGTACAACTTCTTTTGTAACATGGACTGCATGAAAAAGCCGGGTTTTCAGCATCAAGATGTTTCTGTCCTGCGCCATAGGTTCCGATAAGTTCGACACTGGTTGGCCCATACATTGTCACTGACGGAGTCCCGGTAATTGCCGTCAAATGTGCCAACCCTGTATCACAACAAACAGCACCTTCTGCTTCGCTGATAATTCCACCAAGTTCTGATAACGACATCCTGGGCAATGCATAAGCATTATCATTTTTCGAAGCAAACAGCGCGGCCCTTTCCAGCTCTTCCTGGTTTCCACCAGGCAAAACAACATTATAATTTTCTTCTTTAGCCAGCCCTATTAATTCAAACCAGTACTTTTCCGGCCACAATTTTGTGGTCCAGCTGGCATTGTGAACAAAAAACAGAAAAGGGGTTTCAACTTCCATTTCAGGCAAAATAAAAGCGTCCTGCTTTATTCCATAATTTACTTTTGTATCGGGCATTTCATAACCCAGAGCCTTGGCGAACAATTGTCGTTGACGCGCAATAGCATGCTGGTTTTTATCGATAGAATGTCTGTATTTATAGGCTAGAAATGCCGGTTGTTCTGCAACACTGTGAACGTCCATGCCATGCACATGACCTTTTCGAAGGAAGCTTATGAATGAACTTTTAACATTATTCTGTGCATCAATAACAACATCATAGTCATTTATATTCAAATCCTTCCAAAAACCGGAAAACTCACCCTGCTGCCAGGATGACCTAAAACTTTTCTTCCAGCGTCTGTGGGCACTTTTATAGATATTTTTTACTGCAGGATGCCATGAAGGAACTTCCGCAAAAGCTTCATCAACTACCCAGTCAAATTTAATTTCGGGATATTGTTCACAGGCATCGGTCAAAGCCGGGAGGGCATGCATCAAATCGCCCATTGAGGTCAACTTGATAACCAGTACACGCTTAATGATAGCTTTGCCTCTTTGTCTTTATATCGGTCGTTATATAAATAGTTATACCGGTTGCTATAATACTGCTTATACCGATAGTAATTCTGATAATAATATTGATTATTATGCCAGTTCAAATTCCAGTCGTAGTGACTGATAAATAAATTTCAGGATAATAGTTTCTTTAATTTTGCGGTCCAGCCATGACGCTTGCCATGCTTATTGGCCGCTTTATCATCTTCAACAAAATTGATCTGAATGGACTGCCTGGTCCCTTCAAAAGCCGGGTAACCGTGCCAGCAATTTTCTGTCACTTTAAAGGCAATCATGGCACCAGCATCAGGACTAATTTCTGCAACATAATCATCCATGTTTTCACTTTTCAAAACACGAAGTTTTCCGGTTTCTACTGTCCAGGGCTCATTAAAGTAAATCAGAATCGTTGCCATTTTTGATTTTGAATCAGTATGAATACGACCATCCTTGGCCCTGGAAATCCCTCGCAGGGTTATTACCATTGGTCTGTCATGCAAATCCAGTTGAAGCTTTTCTGAAATAATATCCCTGAACTCGTTACCATTTAGCTCTTCCAGCAGCTCATTAAATCGCGCTCCAGGGCTCACTTCACTCAGGGCAAAACTTCCACCTGAAGTAATGCTGGGAAAGTCATTCAAAACTTCTTTCACAAATTCATCAGTGACCGAACGCTCTACAGTAAAGTAGGGGTAGGGGGCTTCATTGATTTCGGCATCAGAGACTGCTTTAAGATCTAATAGTCTGCTCATTTATTTTCTCTGTTAACTAATATAATTTCGTTAACTATTTTTCCTATTAACCTGGGCCAAATTATTCCGTTTGTCGGCCATTGATTCAATTACTATTAACTAAACCTGGTCGTTTATATCCACAGATCCAGGCACTTATCTGTTGATTGTTATATCCAATGCTCAAATCACTTAAGCAAATTATTAAACCCGCCCATGGTCAATACGGTCGTTTTTCCCCTGGCGGTACTCTCTTATATCGTTTGTATTCCCACTGATACTGTTCGGGAAATTCTTCCACCACTTCTTCGATACTGGCATTAAGCCCTGTCAATGATGTTTGTATATGCTTGGCATATACACGATTGTCTGGCTCCCTGAATATTATTTTCCAGCCAGATCTATTTCCAACCCTGGTCCTGACAGCAAATCCGACTACGGCCCTTGCACCGGTCTTTTCCAGCAGGCGTGATACCAACGACATGGTGAGGACCTGTTTACCAAAAAATGGGGCAAAGTCTCCTCCTGTTTCCGGAGGCACTTGATCTGGCAGGATTCCTACAATTTCTCCACTTTTAAGCGCTTTTAGCAACATTGCAACACCACGAGTGTCAGTAGCCAGCATTTTTGCACCCGCTCTGCTGCGTGCATCATAGATTAGTCTATCCAGACGCTTGTCGCTGGGAGCCTGGTATAACTGGCTGCTTTGTCCGCATCCGCAGATATTCAAAAACAAGCCGAACACCTCCCAGTTTCCCAGGTGAGGAGCCAATACAACTGTCCCTTTCCCTGCAGCCTGGGAGCGCTGCAACAATTCAAGTCCCTCAACCTCAAGAATATGTGCCATTACTTTCTCTGCAGGCCATAACCAGGCAGAACCACACTCTGTTAGAGTCTGAAATGTATTTATTATACTGGCTCTGGTTAGTAGCAGGCGCTTACTTTCACTAAGTTCAGGAAAACATATGGCCAGGTTTGTCCGGGTAGTTTCGGCCATCCTTGATGACAGCCAACAACTGACATTGCCCATAAATACACCAACTTTCCTGGCTAGCGCCAAAGGCAGCAGGGAAAGGCTGCGCAGGAAAAAAATCAGAATTATCGTTTTCAATTGTCAGGGCCCGGCAGAGCATTCATTTCTATAATTCCCATAGGCCACAATACAGTTAATTCTCGCTATCAAGGCTGGTTTTTAGCATAATTAGCGCTTTTTAAATCTAGCGCAATTTTATCTGAATTTACTGTCTTCAGGAGCCATTTTTGAATAATTCGGCATCCATTGATGTGTCAACTTTCCAGGGACTCATCCTCGCCCTCCAGCAGTTCTGGGCCGACCATGGCTGCGTGATTATCCAGCCTCTGGATATGGAAGTGGGTGCAGGTACTTTTCATCCGGCGACTTTTCTGCGGGCTATTGGACCAGAAAGCTGGAATAGTGCCTATCTTCAACCCTGTAGAAGACCCACTGACAGTCGCTACGGAGAAAATCCGATGCGGCTTCAGCATTATTACCAATTTCAGGTTATATTAAAGCCTTCCCCTGACAACATTCAGGAATTGTATCTAAAATCGCTTAAATACCTGGGAATTGACACTAAAGTTCACGATATTCGATTTGTAGAAGATAACTGGGAATCTCCCACTCTGGGAGCCTGGGGTCTCGGCTGGGAAGTCTGGCTCAATGGAATGGAAGTAACTCAGTTCACTTATTTCCAACAGGTGGGTGGCCTGGAATGTTTTCCTGTGAGCGGTGAAATCACTTATGGTATTGAAAGAATCGCCATGTATTTGCAGGGTGTTGACAGTATTTTTGATATTGTCTGGGCAGAAACCCCCAATGGTACTGTCACCTACGGCGATGTTTTCCATCAGAATGAAGTGGAAATGTCCGGCTATAATTTTGAGTTTGCCAATGTGGACAATATGTTCCAGGGTTTCGACGCTAGTGAAACCCAGTGTCAGTACCTTATCGATAACAAGCTAGTCTTACCCGCCTATGAAATGGTCCTGAAAGCCTCACACTATTTCAATTTGCTTGATGCCAGATCAGCAATTTCGGTAACAGAACGCCAACGATATATTTTAAGGGTGCGCACATTGGCCCGTAATGTAGCTCAAGCCTATTTTGACTCTCGAGCCAGACTCGGTTTTCCACTTGCGCCGGAAGCATTAAGACAAACGGCCCTGAAAGATTTCAATGGGAAGCTGACAAATAATGAATAATCAGGATTTACTCATCGAAATAGGGACTGAAGAACTGCCGCCTAAAGCGTTGCTTTCTTTATCCCGGTCATTCCAGCAGGAAATTGAAAAAGGACTGCAAAAAAATACCCTGGCATTTGATACTGCCAAAGCCTATGCGACACCAAGAAGGCTGGCAGTTTTGGTTAAAAACCTTCAGACAATGCAGGATGATGTAACTATTGAGCGCTTTGGGCCAGCGCTAAAAGCTGCATTTGATGACCAGGGCAACCCCAGTAAAGCCGCGGAAGGTTTCGCCCGTTCCTGTGGTGTTGAGGTATCCGAATTAACAGAAAAAGATGATGGCAAGGTAAACAAGCTTTATTACAAAACATCAAGAGCAGGGGAGTCCGCCCATAAATTACTACCCGAAATCATAAACGACGCCCTCGCCGCATTGCCTATTCCAAAACGTATGCGCTGGGGTAGCTCAAGAAATGAATTTGTGCGTCCCGTGCACTGGGCCGTTGTCCTTCTTGGTAACGAAATTGTTCCAGCAATTATTCTTGGAATCGAGTCAGGCAATATTACTCGTGGGCACAGATTTCATCATCCTGAGAACCTCACTATAGGTGTGCCGGCTGATTACGAAACATTATTATCAGAAACCGGGTTTGTAATCCCTGATTTCAATACCAGAAAAGAAATGATTCGAACCCAGATTCAATCCCAGGCACAAACCCTCGATGCCCATGTTGTTATCGATGAAGAATTACTTAATGAAGTTACCGCACTGGTTGAATGGCCTGTTGCTTTAACCGGCAGCTTTGATAAGCGTTTTCTGTCAGTACCTAAAGAAGCCCTTGTCTCGTCAATGAAGAAACACCAGAAATGCTTTTATCTGGAAGATGAGGCTGGCAACATCAAACCCAATTTTATTACCGTAAGTAATATCCAAAGCCTGGAACCTGATGTCGTAATAAACGGAAATGAAAGAGTTATACGGCCTCGGCTGGCTGATGCGGATTTCTTTTTTGAACAGGACAAAAAGTTCAGTCTTGCGTCAAGAAGAGACAAACTCAAAACTGTTATCTTTGAGCAGACCCTTGGTACGCTGTTTGATAAAACACTACGAGTTTCCAAACTTGCTTCTCATATTGCAAAAGCTATGGGTACAGATCAGGCCAGTGTCGTCAGAGCTGCCGAAATTGCAAAATGCGATTTGTTAACTGGCATGGTAGGAGAGTTTGCCGATTTACAGGGCATTATGGGCTATTACTATGCTTGCCATGATGGCGAACCTGAAGATGTCGCCATGGCAATGCATGAACAATACATGCCCCGCTTCGCTGGTGATAATTTACCAGGTACTGCAACAGGTATGGCTCTTGCTCTGGCTGAACGTCTGGATACTATTGTTGGTTTATTTGGCATTGGCCAACCTCCCACTGGCTCCAAGGATCCTTATGCGCTCAGACGTGCTGCCCTTGGAATATTACGCATCATTGTAGAAAAGAAACTTGATATTGATTTGTCTGACTGCATAAGCAAAGCCATAGAGCAATATTCCGTTCTAACAGTGACAGATGGATTACACGATTCTGTTCAGGATTTTATCTTTGAAAGATTACGAGCCTGGTACGCAGATGAAGGCATTTCAGTAAATATATTTCAGGCTGTAGATGCTGTCAGGCCAACAAGTCCGATGGACTTTGATCTTCGCATCAAAGCCGTTAAAGAATTTTCCATGTTAAATGAATCCGCTGCGCTTTCCATGGCCAATAAACGCGTCTCCAATATTCTATCCAAGCTTGATCAACAACCTTCCCTGGAGGTTGATGATAATCTTCTCACTGAAACAGCAGAACGCCAACTTGCTGCAAAACTGGACGAATTATTAAAAGTAGTTAAACCTTTATTAGCCAGTCAGGATTACACAAAAGCACTTTCTTCCATGGCTACATTACAAAAAGACGTCGATGCTTTTTTTGATCAGGTTATGGTGAATACTGATGATGAAAAGGTCAGAAATAACCGCCAATCCCTGCTACAAAAATTACGTCATCTGTTTCTTCAAATTGCAGATATTTCCCTTTTACAAAATACATAGTTGGTAATATTTACATGACCCTGAAACTTATAATTCTGGATCGTGATGGGGTTATTAACTATGACTCTGATAATTACATCAAGAACGAAGATGAATGGATTCCTCTTCCCGGCAGTATAGAAGCTATTAGCCATCTGACCAAAGCCGGCTTTACTGTCTGTATCGCCACTAACCAATCAGGTTTGGCCAGAGGCTTGTTCAACGAATTTGATTTGGCAAGAATGCACGAAACCATGCGTACTCAAGTGGAAGAGCAGGGAGGTAAAATTGAGGCGATCTTTTATTGTCCCCACGGCCCTGATGATGGTTGTAAATGCCGCAAACCTGCTACAGGCCTTTTAGAGCAGATGGAAACTCAATTTTCCCAGTCAGTAAAAAATGCCTGGTTTATTGGGGACACAGAAAAAGATATTGATGCCGCAATCTCAAAACAGTGCAAACCGATTCTCGTCCTTACCGGCAAAGGCTCATTAACAAAATCCACTATTAATCCGCACAAGCTTTTAAAAATACCGGTTTTTGATGATCTTTTTTCTGCAGCAATGTTTGTTATTGCAGACGCAGGATTAAATACCTGATCCCCCTTTTAATATGCAAACTATCCGCTCACTTATA
>CBFICR010000053.1:0-20982 GCA_965661105.1 Pseudohongiellaceae bacterium
TGTAGGTCGGATAAGCGCAGCGCCATCCGACGGGGCGACCGTTGGTCGCCGACTTGAGACTTGAGACTTGAGACTTGTAACTATTTCAATTCAAACTCATCCGCATCCAGATGGGCCGGAAATGATTCGCGGTAGTCTTCCAGAGCTGGCTTGTCGATGGTCAGGGTGAAGGTGCCGGCGTTTTCACCGGCATCCAGCAGCACTTCACCGGCGGGGTCGATGAGCATGCTGTGGCCGATGTAATCAATGTCATTGCCATCCTTGCCAATACGGTTAACGCCGGCCACATAGGCGAGGTTTTCAATGGCGCGGGCTTTGAGTAATGTTTGCCAGTGATAATTTCTCTCGCCTGGCCAGTTCGCCACATACAGGAGCAGGTCATAGGCCAGATCAGGGGTATTGCGACTCCAGACCGGAAAGCGCAGGTCGTAGCAGATTAGTGGCAATATCCGCCAGCCTCGCCAGCTCAGCACTGCACGTTCTTCCCCGGCCTGGTAGCGCTTATGCTCGCCAAGCATGCGAAACATATGGCGCTTGTCGTAATAGGCCAGATTGCCTTCCGGGCTGATAAAAACCAGCCGATTGTAGCGTAGCCCGTCTTCCTCAACGGCGATACTGCCGCAGACAGCGGCATCAAAATTAAGCGCCACTGACTGCATCCAGTCGACGCTGTCGCCTGGCCATGCTTCAGGTATCGCACCAGTGCCAACTGAAAAAGCACTGGTAAACATCTCCGGGAGAATGATCAGGTCTGTTTCAGTAACAGACTGCCCCAGCATCCCCGCCAGAATTTCCCGATTCGCCTCGGCCTGCTGCCATTCCAGATTTGACTGTACCAGCGTGATTTTCATTGAATAACCCTGATGCCTGGCCTCGGAATTTGATCACTCAGGAGGGTATAAAAAGTTACCCCCTTTTATCCTTTATCTTTTTTCCTTTATCCGGGTTTATCCGCCTATCCCCAAAGCGCCGACGCATGATGGGTAATATGATCCTCAATAAACGTCGCGATAAAGAAATAGCTGTGGTCGTAACCGGCCTGGTAACGCAGTGTCAGGGGATGTTTGGCATCCTGACAGGCCTGTTGCAGTAATTCTGGCTTCAGCTGGCCACTGAGGAAATCATCATTTTGACCCTGGTCTACCAGGATATGGAGTTTTTCGTCAGCGCCCTTGATCAGTGCGCAGGCATCATACTGGGCCCAATCCTCTTTGTTATCACCGATATAATTACCCAGCGCCTTTTCACCCCAGGGACAGTTCAGTGGCGAGCAAATGGGTGAAAATGCGGATACTGCCTTATATTTTCCAGCATTCTTCAGCGCGATAGTTAACGCGCCATGCCCACCCATGGAATGGCCCATGATGGAACAATTGTCAGTATCCAGAGGCAAGTCACTACTGGACAATACTTGCGGCAATTCCTGCGTGACGTAATCATACATATGGTAATGCTCAGACCACGGTGCCTGAGTGGCATTGACATAAAAACCTGCACCCAGACCAAAATCGTAGGCGCCATCAGGGTCATCGGGAACCGCTTCACCACGAGGACTGGTGTCAGGACAAACGATGGCAACACCGGCTTCGGCCGCATATTGTTGGGCACCGGCTTTCTGCACAAAATTATCATCGGTACAGGTCAGCCCGGATAGCCAGTAGATAACCGGGACATTGACCGAGTCTGCCTGTGGCGGCAGATAAACAGAAAAAATCATTTCACAGTTAAGGGTGCTGGAATGGTGTTTCAGTTTTAGCTGCTTGCCGCCAAACATGGCATTGGCACTGACTTGTTCAAGACTCATTGGGTCTGTCCTCTTGTTTTAAATTTTGGAATTTTCAATGCCGGGCTTGTTACCCGGCACGTGATGAAAGAAAAAAGGGGCCAGGGCAAAAACCCTGACCCCTTATTTAGTTTAGTCCTTGTTCGACAATACTAATTAAGCATCAATATAACACGACGGAACGAATACTTTCGCCCGCATGCATAAGATCGAATGCCTTGTTAATGTCTTCCAGCGGCATGGTATGGGTAATCAGATCATCAATGTTGATCTTTTTGTCCATATACCAGTCCACGATTTTGGGTACGTCGGTACGACCGCGGGCACCACCAAAGGCGGTGCCTTTCCAGGAGCGTCCGGTGACCAGCTGGAAAGGACGGGTAGAAATTTCCTGCCCGGCTCCGGCTACACCGATGATGTAGGATTCACCCCAGCCCTTATGACAGCATTCAAGGGCCTGACGCATGACGTTAACGTTACCGATACACTCAAAGCTGTAATCGACGCCGCCAGTCATTTGCACAATATGATCAACGACATTGTCGACATCTTTAGGATTAATAAAATCAGTCATACCGAACTGCTTGCCCAGCGCCTCGCGGGCAGGGTTCAGGTCGATTCCGATAATTTTACTGGCACCTGCCAGTTTGGCGCCCTGAATAACATTCAGTCCGATGCCGCCAAGACCAAACACTGCGACCGTGGAGCCAATTTCCACTTTTGCCTGGAATACCACAGCGCCTACACCGGTAGTAACACCACAACCGATATAGCAAATAGTTTCAAATGGGGCGTCTTCGCGAACCTTGGCCAGCGAAATTTCAGGAAGCACGGTGTAATTTGAAAATGTTGAACAGCCCATGTAATGCAGAATGGGCTTGCCATCCAGTGAAAAACGGCTGGTTCCATCGGGCATCAGGCCCTGACCCTGGGTGGAGCGCACGGCCTGACAGAGGTTGGTTTTCGGGTGCAGACAGTAGTCACATTCACGGCATTCAGCGGTATACAGAGGAATCACATGATCACCAGGTTTCAGGGATTTAACCCCGGGCCCGACTTCAACAACGACACCGGCGCCTTCATGGCCCAGGATTGCTGGAAACGCACCTTCAGGGTCATCGCCACTGAGGGTAAAGGCATCGGTATGACACACACCGGTTGCCTTGAGTTCTACCAGAACCTCTCCCGCTTTCGGTCCTTCGAGATCGACTTCACAAATTTCCAGTGGTTTTCCTGCTCCAAAGGCAACAGCAGCTCTTGTTTTCATGGGACATATCCTTTTCTTTATTTCTAATTATTCATCAGGATTATTGATCCTGATTCTTGGTGTTTATTTGGGTTAAACTGGGAAACCAAATATATCCGGTTGCAGTCAGGATGTGTAGTCTATGAGGGCATTTTGATTGTTCAAGACCGTGCAAATAGAAAGGAAATTACTAAAACATCATGACTGAGCCATGTTGTATCGTTGTGGGGGCAAGTCACGCCGGTGGCCAGCTTGCTGTAAGTTTGCGCCAGCAAGGCTGGCAAGGCCGTATCCTGGTGATTGGCGATGAACCTTATTTGCCCTATAACCGGCCACCACTTTCCAAGACCTTCCTTTCAGGAGAAAAACATATCGAAGACCTGCTGATTCGGCCGGAAGCTCAATATGAAAAAGTAGGGATTGAATTTCTGCTGGGTCAGCACGTCAAGGCCATTGATCGTAGCAGCAAAACGGTAACCCTTTCCAGGGACGAAACCTTTACTTATGACAAGCTGGCGCTGACAACCGGAGCAAGGGTGCGCCCTCTCAAGATTACCGGCTCTGAATTAAAAGGAGTGATGTACCTGCGTGATATCAGTGACGTGGAAAACATCAGGCAGTTCACCGGCAAGGGTAAAAAAGCTGTCATTATTGGGGGTGGCTATATTGGCCTGGAAACCGCCGCCATGCTGAACAGGCTTGGCTTGCAGGTTACCGTGCTGGAAGCAGCTCAACGTATTTTGAACCGGGTCACCGCCCCGCAAGTGTCGGAGTTTTATACTCGTGTACACCGGGAGGAAGGTGTTCAGCTTGAAACCGGTGTTGAAATTCAGGGTTTTTCCGGACGCGGCAGGGTTGAACAGGTTCAGTGCGGCGATGGCACTGTCCATGAGGCCGATCTGGTTATCATTGGTATTGGCGTCATCCCCAATACTGAACTGGCGCAAGCGGCGGGACTGGAGGTTGATAATGGCATAAAAGTAAATGATTTTTGCCAGACCAGCGATCCCGACATTACTGCCGCCGGGGATTGTACCAATCATTTCAATGGCTTTTACCAATGCAATCTGCGCCTCGAAAGTGTGCAAAATGCCATGGAACAGGCCAAGGTTGCCGCGGCGGCTTTATGTGGCAAACCAATTCAGTATAATGCCCTGCCGTGGTTCTGGTCAGATCAGTATGACATCAAGCTACAGATAGCCGGACTTTCATCAGGTTATGATGAACTGGTTATCAGGGGAGACCATACCAGCAGCAGGAAATTCAGTGCTTTTTATTTGAGCAAGGGCAGGGTCATCGCCATAGATGCCATTAACAGTCCCCAGGATTTCATGTTTGGTAAACAGATCATCACGCGAAAACTGCTGGTCGATAAAGCCGGCTTGAGTGATGCGGGGATTTCATTAAAAGATTTCCTGAATAAATAATGACACTGAAGGATTTTCCAACAACGTAATTGAACTATCTAAAACGCATCTGCAGTTTTGATTTTTCATTACCCCAGAGCAAGAGGAAGAAAGAACTTATGCCAGTAGTAACTTATATAAGCCATGACGGCGCCATTAACGAGATAGAAGTCGCCAGCGGCACCTCAGTCATGCAGGGTGCAGTGGATAACATGATTGATGGCATAGTTGCCGAATGTGGCGGCTCCTGCAGTTGTGCTACCTGCCACTGCTATATAGATGAAGCATGGCTGGATAAAGTGCCCCCTGCCAGTGAAATGGAAAAGGATATGCTGGAGTGTGTGCTGGAACCTGAAGACAATAGTCGGCTCAGTTGCCAGATTACGGTGACTGATGAGCTGGACGGTCTGGTGGTTAAATTACCCGCCTCACAATTTTAAAAATAATTTATCAGCAACGGGGAACTTTTATTGAATTGGGCTTACTAAATAGGTGTGTAAAGACAAAATCCCCTTTTTGATCGATGTACACTCTCCTTGAGAAATTTAGAATGCCCGTTAATAGCGGGCATTTTTTTTGCTTTTATTTCAGCGAGTTAGGGCTAATTGAACAGTTGCGGGGAAGATGAAATCAGGGGGGGGAGCTGGATCCATGGCCTTGCTTGCCTGTGGCTATTACCCAAAAATCCCTTTCAGGATATAGAAAAACAGTATTGCCAGGAAAGCCCCGGCCGGCAGGGTTATTACCCAGGAAATAAAAATAGTTCTGATCACTTTAAGGTTAATGGCAGCGATTCCTCTGGCAAACCCTACCCCCAGAACAGCGCCGACCAGTGTATGGGTGGTAGAAATCGGCATTCCTGTGGCCGAAGCCAGTACTACCGTAGTGCCGGCAGCCAGTTCTGCGGCAAACCCGCGGCTCGGGGTCAGGTGAGTAATGCCCTTACCGATAGTGGCAATCACCTTGTGACCATACATGATTAGCCCGGCGGCAATACCTGCTCCCCCCAGGAAAAGAATCCAAACCGGAATGGCTGCTGCAGAGGCAATCTGACCACCAGACATGATGACGGAGTTAACCGCTGCCAGAGGGCCGATGGCATTGGCAACGTCATTGGAACCATGGGCAAATGCCATTCCACAGGCGGTAAAAATCATCAGCACAGCAAACACTTTTTCAACACTGGCGTAATGAAAATCCTTGTCTGCATTTTCATCGACAATAATTTTGCGTTGCAGGGTAACACCGATAGCCACGACAACCAGGCCTATCAAAACTGAATAGAGTGAGGATTCCATAAAGCTCAGGTCCAGTCCCACATGAGACAGCCCCTTCAGGAAAGTCACCATGGACATTACGAACCCAACCATGAACATATAATAGGGGATGAACTTTTTGGCTCGTTTGAAAGGTTCGTCGGTATCAAGAATAAGTATCTGAACCGAGCGGAACAGCATAAATGAAAGAATACCGGCACATAGAGGCGAGGTAAGCCAGCTTAATACGATCGTTCCTACCCGCCCCCAGCTCACAGCATCGACACCTATCCCGACAGCGCCAAAACCCACGATGGCACCCACAATTGTGTGGGTAGTGGAAACGGGCCATCCATTGAGTGATGCAATCAGTAACCAGATTCCTGCTGCCAGCAAGGAGGCAACCATTCCGTACACCAGTAATTCGGGTGTTTCGGTAAACAGCACGGGGTCAATGATGCCTCGTCTGATAGTGGATGTGACCTGACCGCCCGCAAGGTAGGCGCCGGCAAATTCAAATATCGCCGCTATCATCACTGCCTGTTTGATAGTTAATGCACCGGCACCGACCGAAGTCCCCATGGCATTGGCCACGTCATTGGCGCCAACACCCCAGGCCATAAAAAAACCGAAGGCAATAGTCAGCCAAAGCAAAATCATGCCACTGTTATCAATTATTTCCATAATTCAGTCTCTGCTTGCTCGGGAAAACAACGCTAGCGAGCTAGCATAAGATGCAGTCGATGGGCGACAGCCTGGGCACGATTGGCAACTTCACCAATCCAGTCGATTACTTTATAGAGAAACATGACCTGTACAGCATCAATATCCCCTTCCAGTGAGAATAATTGCTGACGCACATCGCGTTCATGGGAGTCTGTAATATCTTCAAGATCATCAAGTTCAAAGATCAGTGCTTCGACTTTTTTTACTTCAAATCCCCTGAAACCGGTTTCCAGCAGTTCATCAAGCTCCTGTATGACCTGATTGGCCTTGCCACAAACCTTCATTGAGCTTTCCAGAAACTCGCTAAAAGCACTATGCATAGACTCTGGAACTATCATCTGACGTCCCAGCATAATGTTGGCAATATCCTTGGATTTATTGGCGATGCGGTCCTGCAGTCCGATAAGGTCGATAAGGTCAGTGCGCGACACTGGCATGAACAGGCCATCGGGGAGTTTCAGGCGTATTTCGCGTTTCAGATCGTCAGCGATTTCTTCCAGATTGTTGATGGTTTCCTGATGCTGTCTGGCTTGCTCCCAGTCCTCGGCAAAGACCGCCAACATGAAGTTTTCCAGTGTCTGGACACACTCCAGAACCTTTTTCATGTGTTCCTGCATGGGAAGAAAAGGAGAGCTGGCAAACAGCGAAAATATGGGATTTGACATGGGTTTTCCGGTGTTTTTATTTGGCGCCATTATTACCGATCAGGTAGCGAGTATCTATACACAATCGTGAAAAATCACTATCTATCTGATACAGAACAAATCCAGGGCATGTGGGCCGTTGAGCAGGTCCGGGAAGGGGAAATTTGAATTATTTCCACTGAAATCAGTTTCTTCGGCGCTATAAATGAAAATTCTGTGACCTTGCTATCAATAATTACCCGGGCTAATCCCTATAATCTTCTGCGAGTTATGATTTTTCCTGGATTTGACCTATGAATACTTTTTATTTCGACAAGAAGACATCCAGTAAATGCGGGGCTTCAGGGGAACGGTCCGATACCGTCACTGCGGACTCCCAGGCTCTGCAGGAGATAATTAATGTGCTGAAAAATCCTTTTCAGACGTCCTGCGATACCTGCAATGGATTGGGTTTTGTCAAAAGTGGACAGGATTGTCTGACCTGTCATGGCTCAGGCAAGGTGCTTGACACCTGTTTCAAGTAAGCATATCCGGCCGGTCTATATCCTTTAGAATTCCTCTATCATCAGTTTCCAGTTCCACACATTGCTCCTGGTATTTCTCCAGCAGGGGCTTTGCTCCCTTGTCACCTTGCAGTTTTCCTATCTCGGCAAAGTATTGCCTGCGAAAACCGACCGGATTGCCCCGCTGTCCTTTATACACGGGGATGACAATATTATTTTGCGAAAGCGCCTGCTGAATCTGAATGTAGGTTTGCGAGGCGATATAAGGCATATCCCCCAAAGCGATCACGGCACCTTGCCATGACTCAGCCTGGGCAATGGCACTGGCAAGACTGTTGGCCATGCCTGATTCGGGAGCTTCGGCCCGGCAGATTTTCCACGCCTTGCCGAACTGTTCAGCAAGGGCGTCATCTTCTTTTTTCAGGACAAGAATCTTGCGCGTGAAAGTATCGGGAATGGTGGTCAGTGTTTTTTCAAGCAAAGACGTTTGCTGATCAAAGCTCGCCAGGCGTTTATCTGCGCCAAAGCGCCTGCTGCTGCCTGCGGCCAGCACGATGATGCCGATTTCGGTGGCGTTTGGAATGGGCGAATTCATCCCTTTTCGGACTTGGGTTTGCTGGTTTTCTTCCGGGCAGCTGCGCGCAAACTGGTCAGTTCGGCGAGAATGGCAATGGCTATTTCTGGCGGTGTTTTGCTGCCAATGGAGAGTCCCACCGGCGCATGCAGCTTATCTATTTCGTCCTGGGTAATATCGATTAAGGCGAGTCGCTCCCTGCGCTGGGCAGAAGTGCGTTGCGATCCCATGGCGCCAATATAGAAGGCCTGGCTATCCTGCAGCGCTTCCATCAAGGCCATATCGTCAATGCGCGGATCATGGCAAAGGGCGATAATGGCAGTTTGCTGATCCAGGGTCTTGCTGCGTAACCAGTCATCGGGCATGGCATTGATAACCGGTACGTTGCTGATGGGCGAGTTTTCCACCAATTCCGCTCTCGGGTCACAGATTTCAACCTGGTAATCCAGCGCCGGAGCCATATTGGCCAGATAGTAAGCGACCTGGACTGCCCCTATCAGCAGCAATTGAAAGGAAGGGCCATAGGTGTGGTAAAGCACGCCATCTTCTATAGACAGGGATTGATAACTTGTGGCGCTGTGCAGGGCGGTTTCGCCAGTCTCAATATTTACCGTACGGGTAACCAGCTCGCGTGCTGAGATCTTGTCAGCAAGGCTGCGATAAAGCGCTTTCTGAGCCGGATCAATGGGTTCAATAACCACTTCCAGAGTGCCGCCACAGGGCAATCCCAGCCGCTGCACATCCTCCACAGTGACACCATAGGTAATCTTTTCCGGCTTGCTGGTAGCCAGTTCGCGCTTGTTAATACTTTCCCTGAGGTCGTCTTCAACACAACCACCGGAAAGGGAGCCGCAGTAAAGTCCGTCTTCATTGCAGGCCAGCAATGAACCAACGGGACGGGGAGAGGAGCCAAAGGTGTCAATAATCGTACACAGCCAGCACTGCTTGCCGGATTCCAGCCACTCACTAAGTTGTTCCACGACCTGTTGGTCAAGACTGTTCATGCTGCATCCTGAGAAAAAAGTAAGGGAACCTCTGATTAAGTCTAGTGTGTCTCTGGCCTTCAGGCAGTGCGGGGCATGAACCGCCACGCTGCGTTGTTGCAGCCCTTGCTAATAGTGACGCTATGAGCGGCGGACTGCGCCTGGCATCGTAGCGGTTCAGATCCTCGCAGAGACATACTAGACTTAATCAGAGGTTCCCAAGTAATCGGAGCCAGTGACGCTATTTCACTGAATAATTTCACTGGCTCAGCCTAAATGACGATTCAATTCCAGATCAGAATCGAAATTGAAAATATTATAGTTTTTCGAGGATAGCTTCGGCGGTGCTGATACCCATTTCACCGGGAGGTTCGATAGCCAGGTGAGTAACCGTGCCATCATCAACGATCATGGCCAGGCGCTTGCAACGGGTACCAAGTCCAAAACCACTGCCATCAAGCTCTGTGCCCATAGCTGTCGTTAATTCCGCATTGCCATCTGCCAGCATGGTAATTTTCTCGGCATTCTGTGCTTCACCCCAGGCGCCCATAACAAAGGCGTCATTTACAGACAGGCAAATGATGCTGTCCGCTTTTTCCAAAATGGCATCAGCATTCACGACATAACCGGGCAGGTGTGTCATGGAGCATCCAGGTGTGAAGGCGCCGGGAACGGCAAACATCACAACTTTTTTTCCGCCAAATAAATCATCAGTGGTAACATCCTTGGGCCCATCTGCGCTCATCACTTTTAATGTAACCGAAGGGATTTTATCGCCTGTTTGAATTGTCATGTCTTACTCCATTTGCTTAAGAATTCAGGGAACCTATGATCCGCAAAAGCCCTCCCTAACACAATAGCCATCGCTAAAAATTTGGACACTGATGTGTGCTCATTTAAACTGTCCTATCTGTTAACGCTATAACCCTATTTTAATTGAGGAATTATGAAGACTCGCGCCCTGTATACATTACGCTTGCTCCTGGCTGCTTCAATCATTTCTGTATCGCCCGTTTCTGTCTCATCGCTACAGGCTCAGGATAACGCCTTTGAACCTTACGAATGGGACCTGACAGAACTCTACCCAAGTCTGGAAGCCTGGGAAGCCGAGCGCCAGCGCATTTTGCAGCAGATCGATAATATCGAAGCCTTTCGCGGCACCCTTGGCGATGATGCTGACTCGCTTTATGCCGCCCTGCGTTTTGTCTCCGATATTTACCGGGATGTATTGAAGGTATATTCCTATGCCAGCATGGAGCAGGATGAAGATCTTCGCGTCACCAATGCCCAGGAACGTAACCAGCTGGGCGAAGGACTGTTTGCCAGCTTTACCCAGGCCACTGCCTGGATGGATCCCGAACTCATTGCCGTGGGTGAAGAGCGCATAAACAGCTTTCTGGAAGATAACGAGGAACTGGCTGATTTTAGCTTTAGTCTGGAAGACACCATTCGACAGGGCGAACATACCCTCAGCGATGAAACCGAACAGGCCCTGTCCTATTTTTCACAGTCTTTTGATGCGCCCTCCAATATTTATTCTCTCATCGCCAACTCCGATATCCCGTTTCCAACCATTACAATGTCTAGCGGGGACGAGGCAATGATCAACGCCCAGGGTTACAGTTTCTGGCGCGGCAGTGAAAACCGCGATGACCGTAAACTGGCGTTTGATGCTTACTGGAGCAAATGGGCCGAATACAATTCCAGCGTCGGTATGGTGCTTAACTCTCATGTGCAGATGCAGGTTGCCCTGGCCAAGGCACGAAAGTTTGACAGCGTTTTACAGCGCGAATTATTTAACGACAACCTGCCGGAAACGGTTTACCACAGCCTTGTGGAAGAAGTGAACAAGGCGCTGCCAACCCTGCATCGCTACTTTAAATTACGCGGCAGAATGCTGGGCGTGGAACAGATGCATTACTACGATATCTATCCGCCCCTGGTGTCCATGGACAAGGTCTTTGATATTGAAACCACCAAGGAAATTACCCTGGATGCCATGGCAATTCTTGGTCAGGACTGGGTGGATATGCAGCGCGCTGCAATCGCCGAGCGCTGGATGCATGTCTATCCGGGACAGGGTAAACGCAGCGGCGCCTATATGAATGGCTCGGCTTATGATGTGCACCCTTACCTGCTGCTGAATCACAATGATGACTACGATTCGCTTTCGACGTTTGCCCATGAGTGGGGCCATGCCATGCATACCCTGTATGCGAAACAGGTACAACCCTTTGAAACCGCTGACTATTCCACCTTTATTGCAGAGATTCCTTCCACTTCTCTTGAGCTGATTCTGGAGCAGTACATGGTGGAAAATGCACAATCCGTGGATGAAAAGCTGTTTTATCTGGGCCAGGGGCTGGAAAGCCTGCGCGGGACTTTTTTCCGCCAGACCATGTTTGCCGAATTTGAACTGGCTTTATATGAAGCCGTAGAACGGGGCGAAGCCTTAAGTGGTGCCCGCATCACTCAAATGTATGGTGATATTTTACGCCGCTACCATGGACACGATGAAGGCGTCGTCATTATTGATGATCTTTACACCAACGAGTGGATGTTTGTGCCGCATTTCTACTACAACATGTATGTGTTTCAGTATGCGACATCTCTGACCGCTGGCACGGCGCTTTATGCGAAGATCGTTGAAGAAGGCCAGTCCGGTGTCGATAATTACAAAAACCTGTTGCGCGCCGGTGGCTCGGATTATCCCTATGAATTACTGAAGGCAGCCGGTGTTGATATGGCCACACCGGAACCTTACCGCGCCGTGGTGGATCGCATGAATGCCATCATGGATGAAATGGAAGCCCTGCTGGATGAAAAAAGCCTGTAAAAACCTGGTCAAGGTGACATGAACCGCACATTCAAATCAAAAGTGGATGGCTGGTATTACGCTGCGCTGTTGTTCGTGTTGGGCACCTTAAGCTATGCCTACATTGAGGAAGGTCTGACACCGAAATCACCGGAGTTTCCAGTATTCATTTTTTCGGCACTGCTCAGTGCAGGTCTCATGCTGTGGTTGTTGAAAACAACGGATTACTCGGTCAGTCATGACACCCTGCTGATCCGCTGCGGGCCAATCAAGTGGCATATCAAACGCTCTGAGATCAAGGACATCAGACCCAGCCGATCGTTACTTTCCAGTCCCGCCCTGTCACTGGACAGACTGGCCATTCACTATGGTGAAGGCAGAACCATCATGGTTTCACCGAAACACAAAAAAGCTTTCATCAGCGCCCTGGGCTTTACCCCGTCACCCTGAAACTCACTCCCTGACAAAAGAACAGTATTATTGCGCTGCTAGCCCCGCCCTATATATGGCATTTTGGTGGCCATCACTGTCATAAACTGGACATTGGCCTCAAGGGGCAAACTGTCCATATAAACAATCGCATCGCCCACATGTTTCACATCCATCATGGCTTCGTTTTTCAACGAGCCATCGGCCTGTGGCGCCCCCTTCGACACGGCCTTGCCCATGGCTGTTTGTGCATTGCCAATATCAATTTGCCCACAGGCAATATTGTATTGACGGCCTTCCAGCGAGGCGGACTTGGTCATGCCAGTCACGGCATGTTTACTGGCGGTATAGGCAATGGAATTGGGACGCGGCCGATCTGCAGAAATGGAACCATTGTTAATAATTCTGCCGCCCATGGGCTGTTGCTGCTTCATCATTCTGAACGCCCCCTGCAGACAATAGAATGCCCCATTCACATTGGTTGCCATCACCCTGGACCAGTCATCAGTAGACAAATCCTCAATCGGCGCGCCAAGGCCTATCCCTGCATTATTGAATAACAGGTCAAGGCGTCCAAAGTCCCTGGCAATAGTGTCGAACAGGGCATCAACAGAGCGATTGTCTGTAACGTCAGTCACGACACAGGAAACCTTGCTGGAGCCGGGCGCCAGCAGGGATACCGTTTCCTGCAGTGAGTCGTCATTGCGCCCAGCGAGAATCAACTGGTAGTGTTTTTCCGCCAGGGCGATGGCTACCGTACGCCCTATGCCGCTGCCGGCGCCGGTAATGAGCGCAGTCTTATGTTCCATAATAGTTTCTCACTTAAGCTTTAAAAGGTTAAACCGATGCGCCTATTAAAACATAAGGAAAGACTTTCGCAGGACCAAAAAAAAGCCCTCTTAAGCAAGAGGGCTAAAGCGCCAGAAGCTATGGCGCGCTCAAATACGCTGTTGCCTGTCAGTTGTTTTGTGACTGTAGTGAACTGTCTGAAGAAGCTCGCCTGTCGATTACCACGGGAGTCGCCTGAAAGTGCTTTTGACAGTAATACATGGCTTCGTCCATGGTTTGGTGGATGGAAATGAGACGGCGGTTTTCATTGATCAGCCAGATCACATCGTCAGACAGGATTTCTGCGATATAAGCCATGGCGCTTTCGCGTTGCATGCCTTTTGCTGTGTTAACCGATGTATTCATATTGTTTCCACCAATAGCCATTTCAAATAGCGCCTTGCCTCTCCTTCTTTGTCGCCTTCTCTGTTATCCTATGCGCCTTTTTTAAAGCGCTGTCATAGATACGCAAAACTCAAAATATTAGACCAGAGCGACGGAGTTGTTATTGCCGGCCTGAGCCTGGAAAACAGTCACTTATTAAGCTGGCATTAAGTCAATAAATCAGGAACAACGAAAAGCCCAATGAGTATCATATTTTCAGATGAGTACAATCCCGCAGCGGTAGAAAGCGAAGCCCAGCGCTTTTGGAACAGCAATGACAGCTTTCGCGTAGAAATTGATCACAGCAAGGAAAAGTTCTACTGCCTGGCCATGTTCCCCTACCCCAGCGGCAGGCTGCATATGGGGCATGTGCGTAACTACACCATCGGTGATGTGGTCAGCCGCTTTCAACGTATGCGCGGCAAAAACGTACTGCAGCCCATGGGCTGGGATGCCTTTGGTCTGCCCGCTGAAAATGCCGCCATGAAGAACAAGGTGCCGCCGGCGCAATGGACCTATGCCAATATTGATGACATGCGCGGTCAGCTGCAGCAACTGGGTTATGCCTATGACTGGCAGCGGGAAGTAGCAACCTGCCATGTGGATTACTACCGCTGGGAACAATGGTTTTTTGTCCAGTTGTATAAAAAAGGCCTGGTGTATAAAAAAGAATCTGAAGTGAACTGGGATCCTGTCGACCAGACGGTGTTGGCCAACGAACAGGTAATAGATGGCAAAGGCTGGCGTTCCGGTGCTCCCGTTGAACGCCGCAAGATTCCGCAATGGTTTATCAAGATTACCGACTATGCCCAGGAACTGCTGGACGATCTGGGCAAGCTCGACGGTTGGCCAGAGCGGGTGCGGGTAATGCAGCAAAACTGGATTGGTCGCAGTGAAGGCCTGGAGTTTGAATTCCAGGTAACCGGCGAGTCCGAACCATTGCAGGTCTATACCACCCGCCCCGATACCATTATGGGGGTTACTTACTGTGCGGTGGCGCCGGAACATCCATTGGCGCTGAAGGCTGCAGAGAATGATCCGGCACTGGCAGAAAAGATTGCGGCGCTGGAAGTTGGCGGTGTATCTGAAGCGGATATGGCCACCATTGAAAAAGCCGGCGTCGATACCGGTTATAAAGCAGTGCATCCGCTGAGCGGTGAAGAAGTCCCGATCTGGGCCGGTAATTTTGTTCTCATGAGTTATGGTTCCGGCGCCGTTATGTCGGTTCCCGGCCATGACCAGCGTGATTATGAATTTGCCAAAAAATATGGTCTGGCCATCAAGCAGGTAATCAAGCCAGCTGATGACAACACCCCATGTGATCTGGAAAAAGAAGCCTTTACCGAAAAAGGTATCTGTATCAATTCCGGCAATATGGATGGTATGGCCTTCAAGGATGCCTTTGCCCACATGGTGAGCTTTTTCGAAGAAAAAGGCACCGGCCGCAAAACCATCAACTTCCGCCTGCGTGACTGGGGCGTAAGTCGTCAGCGCTACTGGGGCACGCCTATTCCCATGATCAACTGTGAGTCATGTGGCAGCGTGCCTGTGCCAGAAAAAGACCTGCCGGTTGTGCTGCCTACCGACGTGGATTTCGACGGGACTGGTTCTCCCATCAAGAAAATGCCCGAATTTTATGAAACCAGCTGTCCCCAGTGTGGAGGCAAGGCGGAACGCGAGACCGATACCTTTGATACCTTTATGGAAAGCTCCTGGTATTACGCACGCTTCGCCTCACCGCGCGAAGAAGGTGCCATGCTCAACAGGGAAGCAATGGATTACTGGCTTGATGTGGACCAGTACATTGGCGGAATTGAACATGCCATTCTGCATCTGTTGTATGCCCGCTTTTTCCACAAGCTGCTGCGTGATGAAGGCCTGGTCTCAACGGATGAACCCTTCACCCGTCTGCTGACCCAGGGCATGGTATTAAAAGATGGCGCCAAGATGTCCAAATCCCTGGGCAACACCGTTGACCCGGAAAGCATGATTGAACAGTACGGCGCTGACACCGTGCGCATGTACATGATGTTTACCTCGCCGCCTGACCAGAGTCTGGAATGGTCTGATTCCGGTGTCGAAGGCGCCTATCGCTTTCTGAAACGTCTGTGGAATCTGCTGGGTAACTATCAGGAAGCCGATCTCGGCATTGATCATGAAAACCTGAATGATGCCCAAAAAGCCATGCGCCTGAAAACCCACAGCACCATCAGGAAAGTCACTGATGATTATGACCGTCGCCAGATTTTCAACACTGCCATTGCGGCAGTAATGGAGCTGTACAACGAGCTCAGCAGTTTTGCCAACGCCAATGATATCCATGATGGCGCACAGAACCAGGCCGTATTCCAGGAAGCGGCAGAAGCCATCGTGTTACTGCTGGCACCTATCGTGCCCCACATGAGCCATGTGTTATGGAATCATCTGGGCAACAGCGATGCGATCATCGATGCCAGCTGGCCCGCCCATGATGAAAGCGCCCTGGTTCAGGACACTATCCAGATCGTGGTGCAAGTAAATGGAAAATTACGCGCCAAGCTGGATGTGGATGCGGATATCAGTAAACAGGATATGGAAGCCGCCGCCCTTGATGATGCGAACGTGAAAAAATTCACAGACGGACTCACAGTGCGCAAGGTTATCGTGATACCGGGAAAACTGGTTAATGTGGTCGCCAACTAGGTTTGCTCGAGATTCAAGTTACAAGTTACTAGTCGCAAGTCACAAGTCACAAGAGGGCTTCGATAGGACTCGTCTTTTCTTCTTGAGACTTGAGACTTGAGACTGAGCGCCAACAACCCGCTATAATCTACCCATGCATATAAAAGCCAAAAAACTTGTTGTCCTATTGACGCTGCTGGCGCTCGCTGGCTGCGGCTTTACCCTGCGAGGCAGCGCCAACATTCCGCCTGAGTTGCAAAATCTTGTGCTGGTCAGTGCCAATCAAAACAGCGATATCATGCAGGATCTGCGGCGCGCCCTGCAGGCCAACAATGTCACCATACTGGACACTGCCAGCGTGGGGAGTTATCAGCTTTTAATTGGTGAAGCAGACATTCAGGAACGCATCCTTTCCGTCAACTCCAATGCCCGGGCCGGTGAATTTGAGCTCTCCATTAGCGTGCCCTACCAGTTGCGCTCAAGCAATACTGTCGCCCTGGAACCGGAAGTCCTGACCATCGAAAAAGTCTATCTGGCGGATCCCAATAGCGCTGTCGCCAAAGCGGAAGAACGGGAATTGATGGAAACAGAAATTCGTCGTGAGCTGATCAGTCTTATCCTGCGCAGATTACAGAATGCCGCTATCTAGAGCCGCAAGCAAAAAAGTCTGTTGCAGTAAGGGGCCGTCCCACCATCCAGCAAATAATCACTTAGCCTGTGTTGCCATGGCATTGATTATTTCAACACTGTTGCTGACAGCCTGCACAGCCGTCAGCGTAGCAGGGGCAACGGTGGGTGCTGCAGTAGCAGTTACCGGGGTCGCTGTAAAAACTACCGGTGCTGCCGTGGGAGCCGTTATCCCTGACGGCGATAAGGAAAGTGACAAGCAAACGAACACCGATTAAGCGTCCATACGTCACCTCAAAGCCATATCGTTACAAGTAATAGTTACTGTTGTTCTCCTGGCCAGGACACTGCATTTTCCGCAAATTTATCTTTTCTGTACAAACTTTGGCAGGGGCTTACAAAAACTTGGCAAGGGTTTTGTATAAAAAACCATAATCAGGTGCATTATCCAGACAAGCCGCTAAATATAGGGCCTGCTGAATGTAACAGTTCGCTGTTCGCACCCTTCCTGTGCGAGCGTAAGAATTAACTGCCCGATTCCGGGTCATGACAGAGACAAGGGTTCTGGCAATAGGAGCTATACCATGAAGGTTTTTCATCAGATGAAGCGATTATTAATTCTCTGCTCACTGTCTTTAACATCGACCTTGTTTTTTACATCGCCACTATCGGCAGCGCAGCTCGATACCACTGAGCAGGCTATGGTGGACTATATTGATGCATCCAATGCCCAAGCCACGGCATTGCTGGTTGAGCTGGTCAATATTAATAGTGGCAGCATGAACTTTGCTGGCGTCAAGGCAGTGGCCGACAGACTGATACCGGAGTTTACCGCCCTGGGATTTAACGCCTGGTGGAAAGATGGCAGTGAATGGGGACGTGCTGGTCACTTGATTGCAGAACACCGGGGATCGGGCAATGGCCCCAAACTCCTGTTAATCGGTCATCTGGACACTGTTTTCGAGGCGGATAGCCCCTTCCAGGTTTATGAAGACCTTGGCGGCGGTATTGCCAGAGGACCAGGCATCTCGGATATGAAAGGCGGCGACGTCATCATGCTGCAGGCCCTGCGTGCACTGGATAGCGTTGGCGAGCTGGCCAGTATGGATGTGACAGTTATTATGACCGGGGATGAAGAGCTCAGCGGCAGGCCCCTGAGTTTGTCCAAGGGTGACCTGATTGAAGCCGCAAAGTATGCCGACATAGCCCTGGGCTTTGAAAACGGCGATGGTAATTGGGAAACCGCGAATATTTCCCGGCGTTCATCCAGCGGCTGGACTCTCGAGGTGACCGGAAAACCAGCCCACTCTTCCCAGGTGTTCAGGGAAGACATCGGCTCCGGTGCCATTTATGAGGCCGCCAGAATACTGATGTCTTTTTATACTGAATTGCGCAAGGAAGAGCTGCTGACCTTTAATCCCGGACGCATCATGGGTGGCACCACGGTAAACCATGACCCGGCAGGCAACAGCGGCACTACCTTTGGTAAAAACAATGTTGTTGCCGAAAGTGCTATCGTGACCGGCGATATCCGTGCCATTTCACCGGAGCAACTGCAGCGCGTGCAACAAACCATGCAGGCCCTGATATCTGAAAACCTTCCCCATACCAGTGCCACTATCAATTTTGGTGATGGTTATCCGCCGATGGCTCCTACTGATGGCAATCGTCAGTTGCTCTCCATTTACAGTCAGGCTTCGCAGGATCTGGGACTCGGTGTTGTTCGAGCCGTGAATCCCCTGATGGCGGGCGCTGCGGATGTGTCGTTTAGCGCCGAGCATGTGGATATGGCCATCGACGGTCTGGGCATGTCAGGTTCCGCAGGTCATACCGTCGAGGAAGACGGGATTCTGATCGCCCTGCCACAACAGGCAAAACGGGCAGCATTGTTGATGTATCGGCTCCAGCAAGACCAATAGCAGGATTAATTCCGGCTATAGCACTATTAAAAATAGGAATGTTGCAAAAAAGGTGCACTGACACCCTTGCCTTCGTCACACAAACACATTTAGCTGGAACTAAGCCCTTTACTCTCTATAATTACTTTTAGTGCTCACTTAAAATAATTTCGAGTAAAGGGTAATCCTATGTCTTCCAGTATCCATGCCAATACACCGTCTATTATCAATGCGAAGACTTTTCTTGCATCGGTAATTATCCTTGCAGCCTTTCTGAACTCAGCTCTGGCAGCGGAAAACCAGAACAGCGTGACTGCCGGGGAATTGGTACTGGAACCGCCAACGCTTATTTCATTGGGGCTGGAGTGGTATATCGAGGGCGATAATAACCGCGATGCCATTGCCGCAGTGGCCTATCGCAAAAGTGGCGAACGGCGCTGGAATGAAGGCTTGCCTTTAATTCGCGTGCAAAATGAACGCTCTGTTTTTGACCAGACTCTGGATTACACGGCGCCCAACATGTTTGCCGGCAGTATTTTTTATCTGGAACCGGATACCGATTACGAAGTCCAGTTAACCATGACTGACCCCGACGGCGTGATTGGCAGAGCCCAACGCACTGTCACCATGCATACCCGTGCAGAACCCGAAGCCTTTTCCGGTGGCCGGGTACTTCATGTTTATCCTCTGGACCATACTGGCCCGGAAGAGCAACCTGCCTACCATGGATTATTGGGTGCCTATTACATGGCAGGACTTGGCGGTGACTGGAGTCGTGCTTCAGCGCCCCGGGTCAGAGCCGGCGACACACTGCTGGTTCATGCCGGTGTCTATCAGGAGTTCAACCGTCGCAGTTACACCCATGAAATTGATTCCGGCTATACCACCTGCTGTGGTACTACCTGGGATGGCACCTATTACCTGACCGCTGACGGTACCGAAGAAATGCCCATTACCATCAAGGCCGCCGGCGATGGTGAGGTTATTTTTGATGGCGCCGATAACTATGTGCTGTTCAATATGATGGGCGGTGACTGGCATTTGTTTGAAGGAATCACCTTCCGCAATACCTCCATTGCCATTGAAGCGGGTATCAAAGGCATTACCGGTGCCGAGGGCATCATGGTCAAACACAGCCGTTTTGAGGATGTCTCCACTGCCATTCACAGCGACTGGTCAGGTTCCAACAAGTTTTATATCGCTGATAATGTCATGGTGGGAAGACGCCCTCAGGAACTGATGGGCTGGTACAACATTCCACCCTGGAATGAAGACCCTGACTTCGAGGAAAAGCGCCTGCTGGATTCCTACTACGCGGTCGCCATCTATGGTGCCGGCCATGTCATTGCCTACAACAAGGTGACCGGCTTTCATGATGCCCTGGATCACGCCACCTACGGCATGCCCGATGGCTATCCCAATATCCCGCGGGATCGTATGCCCGTCTCCATCGACATCTATGGCAATGATGTGTCGAATCTGGATGACAACTGCTTTGAAGCAGATGGCTCAATGCACAATATGCGCATCTTCGATAACCGCTGCTTCAATGTTGCCGTGGGCGGTATGAGCCCTCAGCCTGTCTTTGGTGGGCCGGTCTACTTCATCCGCAATGTGGTCTATCATAGTCCCTATGGCCCGGTAAAAATCCATGCCGACCCTGCTGGTGTGCTTTATTATCACAACACCTTTATTGGCGAAGTAAGACAGATCACACCGGCCTCCAACCTGCATTTTCGCAACAACCTGATTTTTGGCCAGGGCAGGCAACCGGCTACCATGGCGATTCGCACCTATACCAACTACTCCTCCAGTGACTACAACGGTTATCGTGTCAATCCAGGCTCCGATATCGCTTTCAGCTGGAGCTCACCGCCCCGGGAAATGGCCAGACAGTATGGCGCCCCCCTGGTTAGCCGGGAATATGCCAGCTTTGAGGAATACCAGCAGGGCAGCGGTCAGGACGCCAACAGCGTACTGGTGGATTTCGATATTTTTGTCAATGCTCAAATGCCGGATCTGGATGATCCAACCCGTTTATATGATCCTGAAGTCGTCGATTTACGTCTGCGCCGGGGCAGTGACGCAGTAGATGCCGGCGTTGCCCTGCCCAATATCAATGATGGCTTTAACGGTCGGGCGCCTGATCTGGGTGCCTATGAATATGGACAGGAAATGCCTCACTACGGGCCGCGACCACGAGACTGATTCGCAAAGAG
>CBFICR010000054.1:0-18884 GCA_965661105.1 Pseudohongiellaceae bacterium
TGAGACTTGAGACTTGTAACTTTCCTCTACAACGCCTGGGTCCGCGTATACGGCCGGGTGCTGTTACCTTCGCGATTCCAGATATCCTGCATGCAGGTTTGACGGGTTTCGGCTTCGCTGTAGCGTGCGCAGCGGCTATAGATATCACTGGTTTCATCCATGCGCGACAGTCTTGCTTCTATAAGATTGGCGTTTTGTTCGTACTCATCATAATTCTGGTCAAGTTCCAGTGCTTCTTCTGCACGGGCAGTTTCGCGGCTGTTGTAGCTTGCTACCCTGGAATTGTATTCATCCACCATGGTAATGAGAGTTTCCTGACTGCTGGTAAGCTCGGCATTTTTTGAATTCAGAGTATCTGACCAGGTGTTACAGGCTTGACTGGCTTCTTGCGTGGTTACCGGACTATCAAGACATTGTGAATTAAAGCGCAGGACTTCTGCGTTATGCATTGCGCCGGATTCATCCTGAATAGTCCTCAATTCTGTTATTTCAGCAGATAACCGTTCAAGAGCTGATTTTTCCTCGGTTAATTCTTCTGCCAGGGCAATATTCCTGTCCAGCGCCTTGATGGTACTGTCCATGTTGACCAGCATTTGCCGATATTCTGCTAACAGCCTGGGAGCTGCCCATGAGTCATATTGGGCAAAAACCGGTGCGGCAAGCAGCAATAACTGCAATCCTGTAAAAAGGCAAATAAGCGCTGAAGACGTTGGCAATGAAAGCATTCTTTTCATGGTTTTTTCAGTTCCTTATTATATTCATTACAGCCTTGCAGCATCATGGGATTTAGCGGATATATGCCAATAGCTTAACTCATCGCCGCAAACCTGACGATTACTGACAGGGCTCGCTCCAGGGTATTTGGTATCAGGAATTATTCCTGTTTTGACCATTTCACCAGAGTTATGCGGATTTTGTGAGAATTGATTCACAATTTTTTTGATGAATGGGATTATACTTCACCACCAAAGGCAATATTTCATAAAAAAGTCTTACAAATCAGGCAGTTTTCTGAAATATTTAATATATAAGAGTAATATTAAAGCATTTTGGCGAACTAGCCTCTGGCAATCTCGACAGAACCACAGAATTGGTATACTAAAGACCTCTTTGGGGGTGAAATAGTGAAAATGATGCAAGCAAACGGATTATCGCAACAGGCAGGTTTCAACCTGCTTGAACTGATGATAATTGTTGCCATTCTTGGAATTCTTGCCGCAGTTTCATTGCCCAGCATGATGAGTACTATTGGCAGGATCAGCGCCAACAGCAGTGCCAAAACAGTGCTTAACTCCCTGAGTCTTGCAAGAAGTGAAGCCATCAAAAGGGGGCAGACCATTACCTTTTGTGCTACCTCCAATGGCACTGATTGTGAGCAGGGTGCCTGGAATTCAGGCTGGATGATTTTTATAGATAACAATACTGATGCAGATGGTGATACAGGCTCTGTTGATGTTGGCGATGAAGTGATCCAGGTGTTTGATCCACTGGCAGACACCAATGTGACCTTCACTGCAGATTTATTTCAGTACGGTGGCAGAGGTATGGGGCTTGCCGCAAGTGCCGAGACACTGAAAATATGTCCCGTTGATAATGACCCTCGATATGCACGTGCAGTTATTCTCGGTATTTCAGGCAGAGCACGTGTCGTGGGCTATGACGATGATGGCGATGGCGTGGATGGCGACTCCAATGATGAGGATGATCTGGCATGCCCGTAATTCATAGACCTGCTAAACACAGACCTGCGAAAAAAGTCTGCCGCGGCTCATCAATGATTGAGGTGCTGGTATCCATGCTGATTCTGGCTGGTGGCATACTGGGCATGAATGCACTGCAAACCAGCAGTCTGAAAAGCAATCAGAATTCCTATATGCGCGTGCTTGCCAATACCTATGCGCTGGACATGGTAGAGCGCGTCCGTGCCAACAGTACCGGTGCAAGACTGGGGAGCTATAACAACCCCACGCCAATACTGAATAGCAATTGTCTGAATACTACGGGGTGTTCCGCTGCGCAAATGGCCGCTCACGATGTGTCTGAATGGGAAACACTGGTTTCCTCCAATCTGCCATTGGGCAGTGGCGTCATTTGTCTGGATGCGTCGCCCGACGACGGAACGCCAGCTTCACCAGCCTGTGATGGGTCGGGAAGTACCTATGCAGTAAAAATCTGGTGGGATGCGAACCGTACCGGAGCGGCTAACCGAAATTACATTATGACTTTCAGGCTCTAGGCAATAACCATGCGTGTTTACCCAAAACCAAAATCCCGCTTTTTTGCCGCAAGACTGCAAGCCGGATTGACGCTGACTGAATTGCTGGTATCACTGGCGCTCAGTGCTACCTTGATGGCGGGACTGACCGAGGTTCTGTATGCCCTGAGGGTGAGTGACCGAAACCAGGAAGGTAATTCCCGCATGCAGGAAGCCGGTCAATTTGCGATTACTTTCCTGGGGGAAGATATTCGCATGGCAGGTTATCTGGGTTGTTCCAGTACCCTGAATACAGCCCAGATCAATAATATGCTTGTTGCGCCTCCCGCTTCCTTTCAGCCTTTGCAGGGAATTCAGGGCTGGGAAGCCAATAACACTGATCCTGGCACGATCAACAATCATGCGGCCAATGTGGCTGTTACCAGTACCAGTGCCGGTTGGGGAACCACGGGAGGTAATGTACTTGAAAATATTAATGTACTACCCGGTACCGATATTATTCGGGTTTGGGGAGGCGGAGACAGCCTGACTACCCCTGGTATTGCCCAGGAAGGCACCATTAATTCCATTACACCACCGCCGTTATTTAACGTCATCAACACCTCGGTAATGGATGTCAGTGCCGGCGATATTCTGTTGCTCAGTGATTGTGAGCAGGCTGACATCGTGCAGGCATGCACAGTAAGCGGAGTAGGCGGTCCCCCCATTACTTCACAGAATATCGGTTTAACCAACACCTGTTCTCCGGGGAATACAGCGGCGCCTTTGCAAACCTTAGCCGGAGGCTCGGTCAATATCCTGAGTGGCAACCTGTATTACATAGGCAAGCGCGGTGACATCGCGACGAACCCTCCCTCCCTGTTCAGGCGTTCTTTGGGAAGCAATGGCGGGCTTGGGCCGGCAGTGGAACTCATTGAAGGCGTTGCCAATATGCAGGTTCTCTATGGTGAGAATAACAATAATGATGCGGAAAATTCTGTGGACACGTTTGTTCCGGCTGATCAGGTTTCAGACTGGTCAGATGTCGTCGCTGTAAGAATCTCTTTCCTGGTCCAGTCTATAGAGGACAACCTGGCCCAGTCGCCACTGGCTTATACCTACAATGGTGTCACTTATGACGGCGCAGGTTTGAATGGTGAGTTACCGGCAGATAACCGGCTACGCAGGGTTTTTAGTACCACCATCGGTATTCGTAACAGGGTGTTATAGAAAATACGCATCAGGATAAAACGGACAAAACCAAAAAATTCCCCGATTACAGGGTATGAAAAGACATGAAACAGATTAAAAAGACTAGCAACAGGGGCTGGAAACCCTCAAAAATTCCTCACACCGGATTGCAGGTTGCATCACAGAATGGTGCCATTCTTATTGTTAGCCTCATCATATTATTGGTAGTGACTTTGATAGCGACCACTAACATGGAAACATCAATTCTGGAAGAACGTATGGCCGGTAATATTCAGGATTACAACCTTGCCTTTCAGGCAGCCGAAGCTTCCCTGGAAGTAGGGGAGAACTGGTTGTCAGACCAGATTTTATTGCCAGTGACCAGCCCTGACGGAGCCTCTACAGTGGTTTGGGAGCCAGAAGGTCCGGCCAATATGGCTGATACTGCATCCTGGTGGCAGGAGCGCACCGATGCCTGGTGGGCCAGCAATGGCGATTCAATTGCCGGGCTTACCGGTGTGGCAAGCCAGCCGCAATATGTGATTGAGCAACACTTCACCAGCTTGCAGGGACAGAGCCTTGCCATTGGCACAGGTGAGGCGCCGGCACAAAGAATTATGCACAGGATTACTGCCCGGGGGGTTGGCGGTAATGACGCAGCGACAGTGATGATGCAGTCAACCTATATACGACCATACGATTAATCTATTGCTTCTGATACTCAGGAGAAGAGACGCGAAGAAATGAAAACTCAATTTGGAATACAGTTGAAAATACTCAAAATCTGGCTCGCCAGTGCCTTGCTGTTTTCTTACTGGGCACCTGCCAATGCGGCAGACTTGAATCTGGCTACGTCGCCCCTGTTTCTGGGCACCAGCGTGGATCCCAATGTGTTTTTCCTGCTGGATGACTCCGGCTCCATGGACTGGGGGGTTTTGACTATTGCCCATAACCGCTTCGATTCCTATTGGGAAAACACCAGTGATTCAAGCGTGCGCATTACCGATGGCCTGTGGTATTCAGCCACCAGTAATCAAGTGTGTTACGGCTGGTTCGGGGGCCCTCCCTGTTACCCCTCTGCCGGTATTGAATCTGTTTATTACATGTATTCCAACAGTGATAATCTTTATTCCCAGTTTGGTAGTACCACCGTTGAAAACGACCCGGAAACAGTGGACTCGGACTGGCGCGGTGTGTCTTCAGACTTTAACGTGCTTTATTACAATCCGGAAGTGGATTACGAGCCCTGGATAGGGCTGAACAATGCCGTGTTCACCAACGTGGACAGTGACCCACAACCTGGGTCCGACGGTTATGGCCGTAACAAGGATTTAACCGGGTTCGTTTATACCGTCTGGGAAGATGACCATGGCTATACTGGCAATTACCCTGATGGACCTGATGATGCCACTGACGGCCCCAATGGCGAGGTGGATCACTGGGACAGCCATATACGGTATCAGATGACCTCGACCGCACTGATAGAAACCGTCCGTACAGTTCCTGATGCAGCGACCATGGAAGCCCTTGGACAGGATTGTGATATTGACGACATTGATGACCCTGTCCCTTTTGCCGATTGCTACGGCACCAACCAGACAGTAACCAGTTATACCGGGGTGAATCCCTTTGGCAGAACCCTTATCGAGGAAAAACAGAATATCGCCAACTGGTATGAATTTGCCCGCAAGCGCTCCTTTGTGGCCAAGGGCGCAATTTCTGCGGTAATCACCGATCAGAATGATTTTCGTTATGGCATGACCGTGACTAAAAACTGGGATGACTTCTTTATTGAAGTGCCTGATCAGGCCATTACAAACTACGCCAGTCATAATGCCAGCTTGCTGAATACCCTATATACCTATGACTGGCCCGCGGATTCCACGCCCTTGAGAACCGGGCTTGAAGTCGCCGGTAAATATTTTGACGATAACATGAGTGGAAAGGATGATCCGATCGTGTCCCAGTGTCAGCAGAATTTCACCATTCTGTTTACCGATGGTTACTGGAATGGGAACAATCCTGCTTCAGCCATTGGTGATGCGGACGGCGATGGACATTCGCGCACCCTGTCAGACGTGGCAAAGTATTATTATGACAGGGATCTCAGCCCTCTTTCGAACAATGTGCCGACCTCATTGATTGATCCAAATAATCAGCAGCATATGGTGACCTTTGGTGTTGCCTATGGGGTCAAGGGTAACCTGGTGGATACTGATGATGATGGTTATCCCGACCCCGAGCTGGCCGAAGATGATGACTGGGGTAATCCCTTTAATAATGATCAGGCCAAAATAGATGATTTATGGCATGCCGCCTATAACAGCAAGGGCATCTTTGTTGAGGCCCGTTATCCGGCTGAAGTCACTCAGGCGGTGTCGGAAACCCTGTCTGAAATTGCTGACCGGGTAGGCTCATCAGCTTCTGTTGCCACCAACTCGGGCTCCCTGAATGCGGGCAGTCATTTGTTTCAGGCGCGTTTTGACAGTGATCGCTGGAGTGGACAATTGCTGGCCTTTGCCTTGAACGCAGACGGCTCTCTGGATCCAATTCCGGACTGGGATGCGCGCGATGAACTGGAAACCCAGAATCCCGATACTGGCCGTGAAATTATTACCTACAATCCTGCCGCTAATTCCGGTGCAGGGGGGGGGATACCATTCCGCTTTCCTACAGATTATCGCTCTCCCGATGCCGATGATGACCTTAATACTGGACAACTGCAGGATTTGTTGACTGATGCGCCCTATGCCTTTGGTACCGCTAGCGCCAGCGAAAAAACAGCAAATCAGGTCTATGGTGAAGATATCCTGAACTATTTCAGGGGGGAGCGGGACAATGAGTCCGTGGGGAAGTTCAGAATTCGTAACTTCGCTTTGGGTGATATCGTTGATTCCGATCCACAGTTTGTCGGTGTCCCGCGCGGACGTTATCCTGATAATCTGGAAGGCAAACCCTATTCCGCATTCAGGACTGCCAACTCTACCCGTGAGCCCGTAGTCTATGTTGGTGCCAACGATGGCATGTTGCATGCGTTTCTGGAGGACACTGGCGAAGAAATTCTGGCTTATGTGCCCAGCGCGGTATACGAAAACCTGCCAACACTGGCCAGAAACAGTTATACCCATGAATATTTTGTGAACGAAGCACCGACAGTTGTCGATGTATTCCTCGCCAACACTTTTGATCCCGGTACCAGTTCCAATGGGCTATGGATTACCGCCATGGTTGGCGGGCTGGGCGGCGGAGGTCAGGGCTACTATGCGCTCAACGTCACCGATCCCGATGATTTTGATGAGTCCAATGCCGACTCACTGGTGCTTTGGGAGTTCAACGACAGCGATGATGCGGACCTGGGTTATACCTATAGTGTTCCGAGTATGGCCAAAATGGCAGATGGTTCCTGGGCGGCAATTTTCGGTAATGGCTATAACAATACCGAGGCCGATGGTAATGCCAGTACAACCGGACATGCGGTGTTATATATCGTTGATATGGAAGATGGCTCTATCATCAGAAAAATTGACACAGAAGCTGGTAGTACCGGGACACCAAACGGTCTTTCTTCACCGGCCCTGATTGATACAGACGGTGATTTTGTAGTGGATTATGCCTATGCCGGTGATATGGAAGGTAACCTGTGGAAGTTTGATTTAAGTGACCCTGTTCCTGCAAACTGGGACGTTGCCTGGGAAAACGCTGGCAATCCACAACCGCTTTTCACAACTTTGCCTGATCAGCCAATTACGACTCGACCACAGATTGCTTTCCATCCGGACAACCTTGATGGCTACATGGTTTACTTTGGCACCGGAAAGTACCTGGAAATCAATGACGATGATCCCACCGGGGCAACTACCCAGAGTTTTTATGGTATCTGGGACAAGGACCTCGACCCGCTGACACCGTTTACCCGAAGCAATCTGCTGGAGCAGTCCATTCTTAACCAGTTTGGCCAGGGCTTTGATACTACCGGCGATGCCACGGAAGATACCTTTTTTAACCTGCGTGACATGTCCGACAATGCCATTGATTTCTCCACCCAGATGGGCTGGTATATCGACCTGATACCGGACAAGGTTGACGGTACTGCCAATAGCAGTAATTTTGGGGAAAAACAGGTCAGTAATGCCCTGGTACGCGATGGCAGGGTCATTTTCACCACACTGCTACCTTCCCAGGGACTGTGTGATTTTGGTGGTTCCAGTTTTGTCATGCAGGTGGATTTCCGCACTGGTGGCGCCTTGCCATTCCCGGCCTTCGACCTCAATGGCGACGGTGAATTTAACGATACTGATACGCTGGCATCAGGTAAACAATCGGATGTAGGTATCGTACCTACATTAAGTATCTTGCTTGATGACGAAACCGAAGTTGCTTATGGTAGTGGTAGTAGTGGTGATATCGATGTTATTGATCTTAATCCGGGGGCTCTGGCCTTTGGCAGACAGTCGTGGCGACAGCTAAGGTAATTACTATGGTATTGCTCATGGATAAATTAATGTTTAAGAAAACAGTTGTTGGAAAATGGGTCAAATTACTGACCTGTGTTGTGCTGCTGGCACTTTCTGTCCAGTTACCGGTTCAGGCCCAGCAGCGCAATAGTGTAGCGGTTCAGGATCAAATTGCCCGTGTGGAAGAGATCAATGAATTCAAGGACCTGATTGTCATTGGTAACAGAAATATCATTTTTGACCGGGAAAGAATTCGCGTTTTCTATCGTGGGGAAGCGGTCAATAAGCGTATGTTGATACCGGGTCTCAGGGTCAGGTACAGTGTTGATAATGAAGGCTACCTGTCTGTGGTGAATCTGTTGTCCCCTTCGAATATTATTGAGCAGATGTTGACCCATTAAGCATTATCGCGTGAATTCCTGAAATTGCTTTAGTGTTGTGAAAGCAATCTGATCTAAATCGTCAGATAAGTGTTCACCTTGCAGGTGCAGTGTTTTAATATTCATGGAAATCTTTTTGACGCCGAGGAAAAAATGAAGGGATTTACCGTGAAAGGCTTTTCTCTTATTGAGTTAATGATCACCATCGCAATCATTGGCATTATAGCTGCCATTGCCTTGCCGACTTACCGTGATTCAATTATGCGTTCGAGCCGAACAGATGGAAAAAGCGCGCTGATGCAGGTGGCATCATGGCAGGAGCAGTTCTATTCGGCCAATAACACCTATTCGACCAATGCCAACCCTTTGAGCTCCCCGGTCATTGCCACGGTTTTTTCACCTAATAATGATTATGCAGTGACCGTCGCTGCCTGCGGAACAGGCACCATTGCCAATTGTTTTATTGCTACAGCGACTCCCCAGGGAGGTCAGGCAGAAGATACCTGTGGCAATCTCACCCTTACCAACACCGGTGTCAGGGCTGCATCAGGGGGTTCACAGGATGAATGCTGGCAAAGATAGCCGGCCATGTTTCTCCTGGCTCATCTGAAGCATCGAAACTTCTCCAGCTTAAGCCTCTATTAATCTATTTTTAGTCTGGTTTCTTGGAAAATTAATTTGCCGAAATGGTAAATTGGATTTTTTCTTTGGGGAAAAGCTCCTATAATACCCGGCATGCGCGATAAAGATAATATAGAAGATATTCCGAGCATCGTGCCAGAGCGTGATGAACTGGCTTCCCATCGAAAAATGAAGCGCGGCACTTCAGTGCCTGTGCTTGATGATGTCATTGAAGTAAAAACCAGTGGAGCTGTTCAGTTTTTTCTGACGGTACTGACTATTGGTCTGTTGCTGACTGGAGGCGCCGGGTATTACTTTTATAGCCAGGGCATGGCTATGCAGGAATCACTGACTGCTGCCGAGGGCCGGATTCTTCAGCTTCAGAATCGTCTCAATCTTGTCGATGAATCGGCAGAACAATCCTCAATGGGACTGCTTGAAAGAGTAGATACCAATTTTTCCCAGATCGACCTGTTGTGGGCCAACTATCGAAATCATACTGCCAGTCTGGCCGAGATTAATCGATTCGTTGAGCAGGCCAAGGAAACCATGTCAGCAATGGATGGTGTCCTGTCCACCCATAGCAAGTCCTTGAATGATTCCAGTGCCTTGATAGGCAGCTTGCAGACACGGATGGAAACCATTAGCTCAAATATTGCCGGTATGGATAACCTGGATACACAATTGTCCGGTATTCAGCGAGACCTCAATACCGTGAAATCCTCAGTTGCCAGCTTGCAGAATGGCCTGGTAAGCAGGGTAAATTCAACAGAGCAGGACATTGAGTCAATCAATGTTTATCGCCTTCAGCTCAATCAGACACTGGATTTGATTCAGGGTCGTATTTCCGAATTGCAGCAGCGCGTCGGACCTTAGGCACATTTGAGGGTTACTTCGGGTTAGTTGTAGCTGTTGGCCTCGGCCATGCTTCGTTAAAAATATTTTTGCCTCGCCTGGCCTTCGCTCTCGACGCTACCTGTACTTAAGAAAATCTGACACTTTATTGTGTGAAAGCGCAGTTGAGAAATTGCATGCTGGCTTCTGGTTTGGCTGAGAGCTTAAGTCGATGCCAGAGGAATTTTGTTTCTGAATTTGCCAGCAAGGTGTGTATTTCTCCACCCGTATCCCAGGTGAAAGGCCCGGCATAAGACATGGCTTTCATTTCATAGCGGTTGTTGGCATAGCTGACTTGATAGCTTCCTGCTCCAGTCTCATCCAGCATTATTGGCTCCATATTGAATACCTGGTCTCCTGAGTCAGGAGTGCAGGCAACTGAAGAATCACACTGCTTTTCAATGGAACATTCAAGTATCCGCATCGCACCTTCAGCCAGAGAGGGAAGTGGCGTCAGTATGAAAGTGCCTGCGCAAATCAGAAGCGTTATGGTGCCGCGCACTGGAAGTTCTCCGCTTCATCAATACTGCCGCTGCCATCATAACGCGCTACTTCCGGATAAGGACAAAGAGGCCGGGAGCGGGTGACTTCACCATTCACTATTTTTCGCGCTTCGATGCTGTCCGGCGCAAGGCCGTGTTCCACCCAGTCAATCACTGCCGTGATTGCATCGTTCTGGTCAGGACCGACGCCACCGGCACAATGTGCCATGCCGGGAATCATGAACAAACGCATGAAATCAGTGCCATCAGGCCCATTGGCAGTCACAGCCTGTTCATAATAATTGACGCCCATCATGGGCTGCAAAATAGTGTCAGCCCAGCCATAAGTCATGATCAGTTTGCCACCATTTCTGCGAAAATCACGTAGATTGATATCTTTGGCATCAGCCAGTCGGCTCCAGCGATGCAATAATTCCGGATCACTGTTGAAGTCAAAACTGCGGTAGTCATAATCCGGTTGTGGTGGCTGGAATGCCAGATAGCGCATAGTATCGTTGGCGAGGCCAAAATCTGCTGAACCAGCTCCGGGGGCTGATGGCACAATAAGGTTCATCCAGGCGCTGCTGACAGTCCCGTTAAAGCCTGTGCTGACAGCTTCGCTGCCAGGCATGAATCCGGGAAATATTGGCTGTCCCTGGGTGTTATAGGGACCATCATAAATCTTTTGAATGGCACTAGCCTGAGCCGGGGTAAGGCATGAATCATTGTCAGTCCCGGTCGGACAGATTGGGGCATCTTCCTTTATATTTAATGGACAATTGCGGGGATCATCAATCAATCCATCGGCCAGACCATCGATGGCGTCACATTTGTTCATTACTACTGAAGCAAGCATTGCCATTTTGCCAGCTGTCACTGGAGCCTCATCAAGCGCCTGCTGATTCCACAGAGCTCCAACGGTAAATCCGGTCTGGTCGACCCACGGAGCTACAGCGACGATACCATCAAAGTCCCCGGGGTAACGTTGTGCTTCAATCAATCCCTGTCGGCCGCCATTGGAGCAGGAATTCCAGTATGAATAGGAAACAATTTGCCCATAGTATAAAGAGGCGATTGCCTTGGCTGTAACCGCAGTAAGATGAACTGCGCGATAAGCATAGTCGATGGCTTTCTGCGGATTACTCATGACGAAGCTGGCCCCTGGTTCTTCGTCAGCATTGTGACCAGTATTCGTGCTGGCGGTGGCAAAGCCAGCTTGCAAGCCGGCATAACGTGAAGCAATTTGAAAACCGTCGTCCGGGCGCTGACCTGCATGCCCGCCATTACCAATCATGTAAAAACGGCCATTCCAGTCTGACGGTAAATCCACCACAAATGCTATTTCCGGCTCCAGCATGCCGCTAACCCGGCAATGGGCAGGAATATTATTCTGTGCCGGAATTTGCTCACTGGAAATACTGACCAGGTCCTGGAGTTCAAGGCCGGACAAATCAGCACAGGCAAGGCTGGGATGAAAATCGGCTCTTGTATAGTCTGAAAGCGAATCAGAGGCCTCGGAGAAAGGCTGGGCAGAAACATAGGAAACTGGCAAAAACGCAAGCAGACCAAGGGCCAATAAGTTCAATGGCTTAGTAGTATTCATCTTTATATCCCTTTATGTGATATGGCCATTACACTTGTTTTTAATTCCTTGTGTCAATTCAATCCAGTACGTTGAACTAATCAGGGAATACTTAAGGGCAAATGTTTTCAAACCATCTCAACCATTATCCAACAGCGCCAGCACCTGATACGCAGGAAAGGAGTGAATTTGGTTGGTATATGACCGGCTGAACGTAGTATGCCAATAAAAAAACATAGAGGTAATAGGGATTATTTACATGAAGGTTAAGGACTTGTCTTTGCAAAAACTGACGCCGCAATTTTTTCAGCAGGGGAGGCGCCAGATGCGCAGGGAGGGAGTGTACGTCGTTGGTACATGACCGACTGGGTACCGTTTTAAGACCTGAGGGTCGGAGCTAATAATCAACTATCCAGTGAGCTCCCTAGGTTTATTATTTTCACATTGGTGATTCAGGAACACTGCGTGTTCCGGTCGGCTGTGTGTATTTGCTTCGTTAGAACTCGTTCAGAATTTGGAGGGTAGGGTTTCTGTCTCTGATTGGCTATTTGTGATTCAGGAGAGCTGCGCTCTCCCTACCGGCTGTGTGTAACCTCTCGGCGATATTTTTTTAGTTCTTTCTTTCAGTAACAGGTGTTTTTTATAAGGTATTTGGTGCGGACGGGGAGACTTGAACTCCCACACCTTTCGATACTAGAACCTAAATCTAGCGCGTCTACCAATTCCGCCACGTCCGCATTGAGAGGGGAATCCCGGGTGACCGGGAAGGCGCGTATTATACCTGAGCGCGAACAATTGCCAAGACATACTGATACGCTATCAAGCTGTGTGTGTTATCCAATACGCTGGGCCGGGGGACAGGCATCTCAGGAACCGGTTGTTGCTGTGATGAAGGGGTCACTGAAAATATTGCATGAAGGAACTCCCTGCAGGAAAACCTGGGTCTTCAGCCTGTTAACAAGACCGGGGGCGCCGCATAAGTAAACTTTTACCCGGGAAAGATCAAGATTTTCAAGTTCTGCTTTTACTACTGCGTTAAGGTCTGAATTAACCGTATCAGCACTGTCCATCAATGATTGAATATAGGTAAATTGATGATGAGTGTCAGCCAGCTCATTTAATTTCTCTTCATGGTAAATTCCGGTCTTGTTCATTGCCCCATGAATCAACGTGATTTCACCGTAATGTCCCTTATCAAGTGCATCACTGACGATGCCTTCCAGAGGTGCCAACCCGGTACCGGTTCCCGCCAGTACTATTGGAAAATTCCTGTCTTCCATAGCGCTGTAAAAGCAGTTTCCTGCAGGGCCCCGTATAGTGACAGGGTCATTAATAGCTATACTGTCATGGAGCCAGTTACTCATGCGCCCTTCCGGCAGACGCTTGATATGTAGCTCAAGATAACCATCTATTTCCGGGAGATTGGCCACTGAATAACTACGAATCAGGTCATCCTTCACCACATTAATATATTGCCCGGCAGAACATGAAAATGTTTCTTGAGGTAAGAGTCTCAGACAAAGGACATCCTGGGCCAGTAACTCTTTGCCCAGCACTGTTGTCTGAATGGAAACAGCGGAATCAGCGGGCAGGGTAACGCCCATATCTTCCGTTGCTATACATTTGCAGGCAAGAAAGTAATTTTGAGAGACCAGCGTTTCTTTCAGGCCCTGCTGACTTTCGGAGGTAGGAGTACCTGAAACTGCCTGCATAAGACAGCTTTGGCAAACGCCGGAACGGCATGAATTCGGTATGACCTCTCCCTGATTCTCCAGGCCCTCCAGAATACTTTGCTGATCCTGGAGGGTAAAAGCGCGGCCTTTGTAAGTAAGTGAAGGCATGGATGTTATCGGTTCAGCACATCATCACGGACGCTGTTAGCCAATTCTGCAACCTGGCTTATTTCCTCATCAGCTACACCGAGCTCCTTGAGCGTACCGCCAAGGTGTTCAATCACGATGTCAACGTGTTCGTCATTCAGGCCGCGTGCAACCAGATGTTTGTGTCCATCGCGCATATCTTTGCCGGTATAGTTGTTAGGTCCTCCGAACACCATGGTAAGAAAAGATTTTTGTTTGGCTATTTGTTTGTCCATATCGGTATTATCAAAAAAATAATTCACTCGCTCATCAGCCAGCATTTTTCGATAAAAAATTTCTACCGCGGTATTCACTGCATCAGTACCGCCAATTTTTTCAAATAATGTTTTCATATATGCTCCCTTAAATAATAAATGTGAATTGATGCTCTTATTGTTGTATAAATAATACAACAATAAAGATGAAGTATAATTGCCTATTTGGCAAGACTTGAAATGAGAAAATATTATGCATCTGACAACCTTCAGTGATTACGCTTTTAGAGTGCTTGTTTATTTGGCGGCAAAAAATGTCCCGGGCTCCTTGAATGAGATTTCGCAAGCCTATGGAATTTCCAGGAATCACTTGATCAAAACCGTGAACGTGCTTGAAAAAAATGGTTTTGTTCATACCAAGCGCGGAGTAGGAGGGGGTATATCTCTGGCAAAAGCGGCATCCCAAATAGGTCTGGCTGACGTAGTCAGGTGCACAGAACCGGCATTTACTATTGTTGAGTGCTTTGACAGGGAAAAGAATAAATGTGTGATTACCAAAGTCTGTAAGCTAAAGTCTATCTTAAAAGAGGCGCTTGACGCGTTTCTGGCAACTCTGGAGGAGTATTCACTGGCAGATATCACGTCGAATTCAGGGGATCTGATTAAAATACTTGATAGCGCCAGGTCTTGATCAAGACATGCAGGTTAATTTTCAATTTAGCTGTTTGAGAATTTCTCAGGTTTAACCTTTCGTTAAATATCGCCCCGCACTATTTTTGGATATTGATTTATGTCAATATATACCATCGTTAAAACAAATAGAATATTAATTAACGATAGGGAGCACATATGATAAAAATCAGAGAGCTTGAATACCTGGATGCCATCGAGCGTTACAAGCATTTCGGCAAGGCAGCCGAAGCCTGTCATGTCAGTCAGCCAACGCTTAGTGGTCAGATCATCAAGCTGGAAGAGCAGTTGGGGGTCACGCTGATTGAGCGCCATCGTCGAAATATCATGTTGACCCCTGCAGGTAACCAGCTGTTGGCCAAGGCGCGTACTGTGCTCAATGCTGCTCACGACCTGGAGGTCACTGCAAAAAATCTGGGTGACCCGTTATCAGGTGAGCTTCATCTGGGGCTGATCCCGACGCTTGCGCCCTATCTGCTACCTCATATTATGCCGGGTCTGATTACCGGGCTTCCGAAAGTGAATTTTTTTCTCCATGAACAGCAAACATCCGACCTGGTGCAGGCTCTGGATCAGGGGAAGCTGGATGCCCTGATTCTGCCCTGGCTGGATGATATGACTGATTTTGAAGCCTATGATTTATTTGAGGAGCCGTTTGTTCTGGCTGTTAACAAGAGTCATCCCCTGGCGAAAAAGAAACGTGTAAAACTCACCGATATAAAAGGCTGTCATGTACTGACCCTGGAAGACGGTCATTGTTTGCGCGATCAGGCGCTGGGCTATTGTTTTAGCGCTGGCGCTGACGAGGACAAGCGATTTCAGGCGACCAGTCTGGAGACCCTGCGTTACATGGTGGCCTCTGGTATTGGAATAACGCTGCTGCCTAAACTTTCTGTGGTTGATCAACGTGAAAACAGTGATATTGTCTATATACCCTTTCAGCAACCTGCGCCTACCAGAAGAATCGTTCTGTTGATTCGTCAAAACTATACTCGTCTGGAGACAGTCCGTGAAGTGGTCAGCGCTGTCAGAGGCAGTGTGAAAAACAATCTAAAATTGTAAGCCTTCGCTTTATTGATTACTTGGTAAGCGATCGCTGCAGCGCATCTTTTACTAGACGCAATTATCCTGTTGTTTTACTCTTTCATGGTTTGGTGATTAACGAATTAAAGGGTTTCATTATGGGATTTCAGACTCAATTATTAGAAAAACGTTTATTTAAAAAACTGGCCTTGATTACTGCGTTATTACTGGGTTTTAGCCTGACGCTGACTTCCCAGGCACACCATTCTTTTGCCATTTATGATTCGGAAAATCCGGTCACCATGAGTGGTGTCGTCCGGGAGCATCGCTGGACCAATCCTCACGCAGCCGTAGTCCTCATAGTGACAGGTGATGACGGTAATGAGACCGATTGGGTGCTCGATCAGGGGCCGGTCAATATGCTGTCACGTCAGGGCTGGACCCGCGATACCCTGAAGCCCGGAGACAGGATTACCGTTGAATTTGATCCGCTTCACAGCGGTCAGTCAGGTGGCTTGTTACAAAGCTGGGAGTTTACCAATGAGACCAAGGTAGAAATGACAGGAGCAGGAACCATTCTGCGTGGGGAACGCCCGCAAACTGTTGCCATGAGTGATGCGGTGGCACGCAACTTTAATGGCGTCTGGGCCAATGCCAGCGGTGGCATTCATTTTGATACACTGAATTCTCCCTCGCGCCGTGGTCAGACCCCACCGTTGAGACCTGAGTACCAGGCAATGCTGGATCAGCGCTGGGCTGATGCCGATGCCGGGAAAGCAACCGCCGACCCAACAGCCCAATGCATTCCTCCAGGATTTCCGCGCTTCCTGACAATGGTATTGCCAGGAGAAATCCTGCAGGCGGAACATCAGCTCAACTGGTATGCAGAATTTGCCGAAGCAACAGTTCGAGTCTATCTGGATGGACGTGAACCTCCCCGGGACCTGGTGCCCAGCTTTAACGGATTTTCCACCGGACACTGGGAAGGCAATACCCTTGTGGTAAAAACTATTGGTCTGCGTGGAGATACCCTGGTTGATACTACCGGTGTCCCCCATAGTGATCAGCTGACAGTAAACATGCGCATGACAAAAGTGACCCCGGATTATTTTGAAGTGGATATCGAGCTGGTGGATCCGGTGGTATTTACACAGCCCTGGACCACTACCAAATATTACACAAGACTGCCCGCCGGGGAATTTGTTCAGGAATATGCCTGCCAGGCCGGCAACCGTTTTGAAGTCAATGCCGCGGGTGAAATTGAAGTAAATTTTGAATGAGCTGAAGAGTCTTTTTAATAGCTTTGCCCGGGACTTTGGTCCCGGAAAGTTACTTTCATTTCACGATAATCCCCTGAGTGGGCCAGACCATCATGTCCCATAGTATTTCAGCCGCGGTGTTGCATGAATTGTCAGCGCCGTTCAGGCTGGAAACGCTCAGCCTCGAAGATCCTGGCGATGATGAAATTCTGGTCAGAATAATCAGCGCCGGTATTTGTCATACTGATATCAAGGTAAGTAAAGGCTATGCCGGTGTGCCTCTGCCTGTGGTGCTTGGGCATGAAGGTGCCGGTATCGTAGAGAAAACAGGCAAGGGGGTAATGACGCTTGTCCCTGGTGATCATGTGCTGCTGACTTTTGATTCCTGTGGCAGTTGCTCTCAGTGCAGTACCGACCATCCAGCCTACTGTGATAACGGGCAAACACTCTCATTTTCCTGTCTTGGCCGGCATCGTATTTCACCACTAACGCTGAATTCAAAACCGGTTTTTGGCAATTTTTTTGGCCAGTCATCTTTCGCATCCCACGTCATCAGTAATGAACGCAATACAGTGAAGGTGGGTGATGAATTTCCACTGGAAAAGCTGGGTCCTCTGGGTTGTGGTTTTCAGACCGGGGCCGGCGCAATACTGAATGTTCTGCAACCATCATCAGCTCAGTCGCTGGCAATTTTTGGTGCCGGGAATGTGGGGCTCAGTGCGGTTATGGCCGCAGTTATTGCCGGGCTGGATCCGATTATTGTGGTGGATAATAATGTTGGCAGGCTGGCCATGGCACAAAAGCTGGGGGCTAGCCATGGGATAGATGCAGGAAATGAAGCTGATATAGTGGCGCAGATACATCGTATCACGGGCAATGTCGGGGTAAATTACTCCCTGGATACCACCAATAGTCCTGCTCTGGTCAGACAGGCATTTGAGGCCCTGGCCAACCGCGGTAGTTGTATTCACAGTGGTGGTGGCGGAAAGGATCTGTCATTTCCGGGCAGTCATTTACTCCATGGCAGGTCAGTACAGGGAGTTATACAGGGTGACAGTAATCCCCGGGTTTTTATTCCGCAGTTGCTCAACTACTACCGTGACGGTTTATTTCCCTTTGATCAGTTACTCAGTTTTTATCCGCTTGCAGAGATTAACAGGGCGGTTGCCGAGATGTCAGCAGGGCAGGTTATCAAACCGGTTTTACAAATGCCTTGATGTAATAAAAGGCATCATGGCCAGGCCTTCAAAAAAATGGCTTGCCAACGGGGCAGAAACTTAACAGGGTGTGCGGATTCATTAATCCGGAATACAGGAAAGCTATCATGCATAAACTTAACTTAGCTGTGAAGTCACTGCTTTTCAGTGTCTTGCTTATTTTTATTGCTCCCGCCCATGGAGTCATTGAAGGACACAATGATTTTTTCAGGGCTGTTGATCCTGCCCTTGGTATCAGTGTGCAGCTGGGACGTTGGGATGGTGCGATAAACCTGGTTTATGACCCTGATGGTGCGCCTGAGCTGTTTTCCGACGCAGATGAGTTTCTGGCCCTGCTCGCCGAGGCTACAGCTGAGTGGGAACTGGTCAGCGGTATCGAGTTTAATGTGCTTGGTACAGATCCTGATGTGCCCGATGATGATGGCGCAGGTCCGGATAACCTTGATGGCCTGGTGCGTGTTTTCTGGGGAAGTGCCGGTGGGGCGGCAGGGCGTGCCGGCCCGGATGCGGATTTTTATGACTCGGATGTGGGGTATTTTCCCTATATCGATGGTGCCGTAGAGTTGAATCAGAACCCTGATATTCTGAAATCATCAGCTGAACTTGTTGGGGTATTGGTCCATGAACTGGGTCATCTTATGGGGCTGGGTCATTCCGATAACCCGGCATCGATAATGTATGCCAATCCCTATAATCAACTGCTGCATCCGCGCGCGGATGATATTCAGGCTGCACGCACTCTCTATTGCAATGGTTCACTTGTCATAGAGGATATTAACCAGCCAAAAGCGCAATGGCTCTATGCTCCCTATGCCGATGCCCC
>CBFICR010000055.1:0-18826 GCA_965661105.1 Pseudohongiellaceae bacterium
GTTACGGAAGTTCAGGAGGTTATTCGTCTTTGCCATCAGATGAAAGTCCCCCTGGTCACCCGGGGAGCAGGAACCGGACTCTCGGCAGGGGCAAAACCTGATCCGGAAGGACTGCTTCTGGTGATGACGCGCCTGAGTAATATTCTAGATATCAATAGTGCAACGCAAACTGCCCGCCTTCAGCCCGGGGTAAGAAATCTCGCCATTTCCGAAGCAGTAAAACAGCATGGCTTGTTTTATGCGCCAGATCCATCATCCCAGATTGCCTGTTCGATAGGTGGCAATATCGCTGAGAATGCCGGTGGTGTGCACTGTCTCAAGTACGGCCTTACTGTTCACAATGTACTCCAGGTATCAGGTTTCACCATGGCAGGAGAACCCGTCGCCATCGGCAATGGAGGGCTCGATAATGCCGGCTTGAATTTACTGCCTCTGATCATTGGTTCTGAAGGCATGCTGATGGTAGTGACCGAAATCACGGTGAAATTATTACCGCTACCCAGTCAGGTCGAGGTTCTGCTGGCTGCTTTCGACAGTATAGAAAAAGCGGGGCAGGCGGTTAGTAATATCATTGCCCAGGGAGTGATTCCAGGCGGGCTGGAAATGATGGATAACAATGCCATTCGTGCTGCGGAGGATTATGCCCATGCAGGTTACCCAAGAGATGCGGCTGCCATTTTATTGATTGAAATCGATGGCAGTGCTGTGAATGTCAGTGAACAATTGCAAAGTACTCGCAAGGTACTCCAGGATTCAGGGGTAAGTTCAGTCAAGATAGCCAAAACAGACACTGAAAAAGCCTTGTTCTGGAAGGGCAGAAAAAGCGCTTTTCCTGCTGTTGGCCGACTCTCCCCTGATTATTACTGTATGGATGGCACTATTCCACGCAAGTCCCTGGCCGAGGTGCTTGGCTATATCCATACCTTATCTGAACAATATGGCTTTGCGGTGGCCAATGTCTTCCATGCCGGTGATGGTAACCTGCACCCTTTGATTCTGTTTGATGCGAACCAGCCAGGACAGCTCGAAAGTGTTGAATCGATGGGCGCAAAAATACTGGAAAAATGCATTGAGGTGGGAGGCACCATCACCGGTGAACATGGCGTTGGGCTGGAGAAAATCCGGCAAATGCCTCTGCAATTCAGCGATGATGAGATCAGTCAGTTTCACAGCATTAAAGCAGCCCTGGACCCTGACAATCTTCTTAATCCCGGAAAAAATATTCCATTGCTCAAGCATTGTCAGGAATACCGGGCACTGGCAAAAAATCTGCAACCCAATCAACTACTCATACAGCACGAGCCAACAGCATAAGCAGGGAATACGACGCGACTAACATGCAAGATAATACCCCCATATTGCAGGATCAGGTGCAGCAAGCCATCACCGATCAACAACCGCTTTCTATTCAAGGGGGCAACAGCAAGGCCTTCTATGGCTTTGCGGTGCAGGGAGACATTCTGGACACCTCGGGTCATAGCGGCATCATGGAATACGAACCCACCGAACTGGTGTTGCGTGCAAGAGCCGGAACTCCCCTGAGCGAGATAAAATCCGCATTAAAACAACATCAACAAATGCTTGCCTGCGAACCCCCCTGTTTTTCGCAAACCGCAACCCTGGGTGGCGCTGTGGCAGCTGGGCTGTCTGGTCCTGCCAGACCATATCGGGCGAGCATCCAGGATACCGTGCTTGGCTGCACTATCCTCAATGGCCAGGCGCAGATACTTGGTTTTGGGGGCAAGGTCATGAAGAATGTTGCCGGTTATGATGTGTCGCGCCTCATGGCAGGCTCTATGGGCTGCCTTGGGGTTATTCTCGATGTCACACTGAAAGTCATTCCGTCAACCAGGGCTGAAAAAAGTGTTGTTTTTACTATTGAGCCCGAGAACAGCCTCGCCTTTATCAATGATTTGCGCAAGCGCGGTCTGCCTGTCAGCGCAACCTGCCAGCTGTGCGCGCAGCTAATGGTAAGATTTTCAGCAGGCAATACGGAAATAGCCGAATTGGAGAACAGGCTCAGGGAACATTACAGCTTTATTGAATGGCTTGAATCCGATGACCCCCTGTTCTGGGAACAACTGCGCGAGCACAAACATCCATTTTTTGATCAGGCCTCAACGCTCTGGCGTTTATCATTGCCCGCAGATGCCGATGTCTATGGCATTGCAGATAAGCCGGAAGATGTTTTAACTGAGTGGGGGGGAAGTCTGCACTGGCTTAAAACCACAAAAAGCGCGGATGAGATATTCAATCATGCTGCGGCCAATAACGGACAAGCCACCTTGTTTCGGTATCCGGCAGCACAGCAGCCAGCCACTATTTTTCAGCCATTAGCGCCAGCCCTCAAACAGTGGCACAAAAGCCTTAAAGCCGCTTTTGACCCATTGGGTATTTTTAATCCCGGCAAAATGTACACACCAGACTAAATAATACCTATGCAAACCAATCTTCCAAATAGTCTGCTGGACACTCCTGTTGGAAAGCAGGCTGACAGAATATTACGTTCCTGTGTGCATTGCGGTTTTTGTACAGCAACCTGTCCAACATACCTGGAAACCGGCAATGAACTGGACAGTCCAAGAGGGCGCATCTATCTGGTGAAAGAACTGCTCGAGTCCGGCAAGGCAAGCAATATAACGCGCACACACCTTGATCGTTGCCTGAGTTGTCAGGCATGTGAAAGCACATGCCCATCAAATGTTGAATACCATCAACTGCTCAACATTGGTCGTGCAGCATTGCAATCGGCAAGCCCGGAAGCCTGGTTCGTCAAAAGCAAAAGGGTGCTAGTACTGGGGGTGCTGGGTTCAAAAAACTTATTCCGCTTACTGCTCTGGCTTGGCAGTGTTTTCCGCTTTGCCTTGCCAACCTCACTGGCGCGGCAATTACCTCATAAAAGTAAACGTCCTGTTGCCCGAAAAGTTTCCAAACCATTAAAACGACGCGTCGTTTTGCTCGACGGTTGCGTGCAGGGCAGTCTTTCCCCGAATACCAATCAAGCCACTGCCAGAGTTCTTGAGAAGCTCGGCATAGACACGATCACTATCCGCAGGGAAAGTTGTTGTGGGGCAATGCATTTCCATACCAACAGTCAGGCAAGAGGTCTGGACCGTGCGAAACAGTTGACAGACCAACTGTTTCAGGCATTGGAAGCTGGAGCTGAAGCAGTAATTTCTACCGCCAGTGGCTGTGGTAATTTTATTAAAGACTATCCCGGAATATTTTTAGAGGATGAAAAATACAGGGTAAAAGCGGCTCGAGTTGCGGGTGCGACCAGGGACATCAGTGAGTTTCTTGCTGGCGAGGATCTCAGTGTACTTCAAACAGCCACAGGACAGACTCTTGCCTTCCACAGCCCCTGCACCTTGCAGCATGGTCAGAAACTGGCTGGCATGCCAGAAAAAGTACTTGAGCAGCTCGGGTACCATGTACCGGTGATCAACAATACCCACTTGTGCTGTGGGTCTGCGGGAACCTACTCGCTGTTTCAACCGGCAATGGCCACCAAATTACGTGACAATAAGTTGCATGCACTGGCGCAAATAAGTACCGATAGCATAGCAACAGCCAATATTGGCTGTCAGTGTCATTTATCTGGTGGGACAGAAAAAAAGGTACGTCACTGGATTGAGTATTTGGCAGATAGCTGTTTGCCGGCAGATTAATTAATTTCGCCGAATAACTTCTATATTTCGTTCAGCCACGATAAGCCAGCCATCGCCTTCCTGTTTAAGCATAAGCTGTTTGTGCGTGTCATCAGCATAACTACCCCGAGTGTACTGCAACCAGAATTCAACCGTCGCTTCAGTTGCCGAGCTATCAATATATTCGAGCCTGTCAAAACTCAGACTTATTCCTGTCACCCCCTGAATTCTAGCGCGCCTCTGTTCCAGCCATAAACCATAAGACTCATGGTATGAGGGAATGAACTCGTCATGGTACGCGGCCAGATAATCTTCAAAGCGTCCTTCCTGCCAGGCTGCCAGCCAGTCATTGATGGCTGAATCAATAGTTTCATTGATAGCGGGATTTTCAGTGGGATCGCCAGCCTCTCCAGTGCCAATTGGTGTCTCAAGCACCCCATTGGCAGCGTTTTGGATTAGCGCTGATGCCTGGGAGTCGTTTTGTCTAACTGGCTCACTTTCAGGCAATTCCTGCGCAACTGTCTGTTGGCTGTTTGCAGGAATTAATGGCGCATCATCGGTAGTAGCGCTAGAAGCAATAGTGGCGGTTGCAGAGAAAGCGGCGGGAAGCTCTTCAGTGTCATTATCTGCAGCCCTGTTATTCCCGTCATCATTTACGCCACCAGTGGTCACGGGCACGCTGCTTTTGTTCGGGGGAATTGCCATAGTAACTCCATCAGTACCTACATCTGTCACATCATCTGTAACATCATCTGTAACTACAGCAGTATTGTTCTGATCGCCTACAGGATTGGTAGCGAGATTGGGAGGAGTGACCGGTGCTGTACTGGCGGTATTATTGCTAACCTCGTCCAGATATAACGGAGCATCAATGGCCAGTATTTTGGCAACCTTGTTATTCACCGCATCACTCTCACCCGACAACACAAACGCAAGTATCATGCTGGTGATAATAACGACAACAGAGAGGCTAACTTTAAAATACAGCGGCCCGCGAGCAATGGGAGTCGTGGAAGCTCTCTGGAGAATTTCATCCAGTTCCCTGGCATGATGCCCGCTGATAGCAGGAGACTGCGCAGTCTCTGATGCTCCAAGCGGTGGCAACACAGTGTCATGCATTATGACAGTCTCTGTAATCGCTGCAGAAGCCGACGTTTCTTTCTGCTTCTGCTTCTTTCGTTCTTCCTCTAAATGGCGGCCTTTGGTTTGAGCTTTTTCTCTGGCATGAGTTTTATCAGCTGCAGAAAGTGCTACCGATTCATCATCAGATTTCGCTTCCGGCTCGGCATCCGGAAGTAACGATAAATTCTGTAAAAAATCAGGTTCTTCGCGAGACGGTTTACTGGTCTGGGACTCCTTAACGCTTACTCTGACAGGTTCAACAGATGTTTGCGATGAAGTGTCATGCTCGACAGTCTCGACGGGCTTCTCTGTATTAGTAAGTACGGGAATAGTCTTTTTCTGACTAACTTCTTCAGGGCGAAAGAAATTATCCAGTATTTTTGCTGTTTTACCTGGCAAGCCTTTGCTGCGTATAAACAGGTCAGTCAGCTCCTTGTTGGTCATGTCTTTGCCGGTAATCCCATGGGCATTCTTATAGCTGGTATAAAAATCATCCAGGTCAATTCGAGACATCGGTGGCAGGGTAAAACTTTGATTCAGGTACTGGGTCAGAGAGCGCAGGGCAGGGTCATCAAACAATTCATCGAGTTTGCTTGTGCCAACGATAATTTGTGATACCAGCGTGGCGGAATGATCGTGTATGTTGTTCAGCAGTCGGATGAGAATGAAAAGATCCTTACTGATCTTTTCAGCATCGTTATAAATGATTACCAGCTTATGAGTGGCTGAAGTTTCCTGAAGATAACGCGTTAATGCCCGGTTAAAATCCTTGTTTTTGTCGAGACCCAGAGCGCTTTGAATTAACTGGTAAAGATAATCTGAAGATTCAGGGGGCTGTTCAAAATAAATGACTTCCTGGCCCCTGGCCTGCAGTTCCTCGACCAGTTTAAGGCAAAAGCTGGACTTGCCTGCACCATCCGGGCCAACCACCTTGATTATGCCTTCGTTGATATCCAGCGCAGTATGAATCCCCTGAAACACATCAAGGTAAGGGCCGATTTTGAAATAATTTTCGGGGGGCAACGCCATTAATTGATTATGCTTAATATATAGCGCCGGGGGAAGAAAAGACTCCTCGGCAACACTTCAGGGGAACCCCGCCATGAGGCTCTGATAAGTGCTGTATTCTATTAAATATCGAGAAAATATACAGCTAGAAAAGTAAGCAAACTGGCAACAACAGCGGTTATACCCAGAGCAAGCCAACCTGGCCTGTTTTTACTGGTGTCCTTGGAAAAGTTCTTCTTGATACGGGCATCTTCAGTATCCAGGACGGCTCTTTGCACATGTATATTATTTATCTTGGTGTCTCCGCGGCCATAAGCAACCAGCAGGGATTTGTGGCACAGAATGTTAATCAGACGGGGAATACCTGCGCTCGCTTCAGCAAGCGCCTGGATAGCCTTGGAATTGAAGAGGTTGACACCGGGAAAGCCTGATCGATTCAAACGATGGTTGATATAGCTGTTAACTTCTTCCAGGGTAAGTGTGGGCAGGGTGTAGGAAAAGGTAATTCTTTGCCTCAACTGGCGCAGCGAATCACGTGCCAGTACATCATTCAATTCCGGCTGACCAAATAACACAACCTGAAGAAGTTTTTCAGTCTCTGTCTCAAGATTGGTCAACAGTCGCAGTACCTCAATACTTTCTTCCGGCATTGCCTGAGCTTCGTCCAGCAGGAATACCACCTGCTTTCCGGAATTCTTGATTGCCATCAATTTCTTGTTAATTTCACCCAGTACATGATGACGGCCTTTTTCATGCTCAACATCCAGGCCCAGTTCTTCAGCCAGGGCCAGCAGTAGACCATCCGGAGTCAGGAAAGGATTGGGAATATAGGCGGTAACAAAATCATCACTAACCGTATTTAGCAAACGGCGGCAAAGCAGGGTTTTACCTGTTCCCACCTCGCCAGTGATCATGATAAAACCTTCACCACTTTCCAGGGCAAGCTGAACAACTTCCAACGCCTGGTGATGACCGTCCAGATCCAGAAAAAAATCTGTGTTGGGGGTCAGGGTAAAAGGCAACTCACGCATGCCAAAAAATTCAAGATACATCTTGTTTAATAACTTCCTGTATCTGCGACAGGTTCATTGTAATCCTGCCAGGAAAACGAGGCGAAGAATAAATCACCACCACGGTCTTTTCAATAAAACACTTGCTTATTAAGTGGCAGACACTATGCTGGTTGCGCATTCTGCTCACAATAGGAAAAATTCCTGTTATTCAACATATTACGGGAGTTAGAGCGAAAAGAGTACAAGTAGATTATCACTAAAAACATGGGTAAAAATATGGGTAAAAGTCTAGGTGAAAGTATGGGAGTTAGTTATGTCTTTTCTGGATAAATCAGCCATGGTAACACGCGAGCAATCGCTACCGGGACGACAACAGAAATTAACGGTACCCGCATCTCATATTGTGACAGGTAATCCCTTGCAGGAGCCGTTTGCACAACACCTGTCACGCGTTGTGTTAGGGATGGGCTGCTTCTGGGGCGCAGAGAGGAGGTTCTGGGAGCTTGCAGGCGTGTATTCGACCGCTGTCGGCTATGCCGGGGGCTATACCCCGAATCCCACCTATCAGGAAGTGTGTAGTGGTCAGACTGGTCACAGCGAGGTAGTACTGGTGGTTTTTGACCCGGCACAAATCAGTTTGGCGTCATTGTTGAAAACTTTCTGGGAATCCCATGATCCAACCCAGGGGATGCGTCAAGGCAATGATCGGGGCTCGCAGTATCGATCATGTGTCTATACTTTTGATGATGCGCAGTTAAGGAGTGTGATAGAGAGCAAGAACAACTATCAGACGGCGCTGGAACAGGCGGGTTTTGGTTCAGTGACTACAGAAATCAAATCCCTTGATGAGTTTTATTATGCCGAGGAATATCATCAGCAATATCTGGCCAAAAACCCCCAGGGCTATTGTGGTCTTGCCGGCACTGGTGTCAGCTGTGCCTGAAAACCCGGGTCAACATCTACTTACACATTTAAGATAAAATAACCCCATGTCCGATGCCTTAGCCGAAAAACTTGTTGTTGCCATTTCCTCCCGGGCTCTGTTCAACCTGGATGACAGTCACGAAATCTATGTCAAAGAGGGCGTGGAGGCGTACCGTCAGTATCAGATTGATCGGGAGGATAAAGTCCTTGAACCGGGCGATGCTTTTAGCCTGGTGAAAAAACTCCTGAACCTGAATACGCTCATTGGTAAATCGCGGGTAGAAGTCATTCTGTTGTCGAGAAACTCTGCTGATACCGGCTTGCGTATTTTTAACTCCATTGAACAGCACAAGCTGGATATTCAAAAAGCCGCTTTTTGCGGCGGCTCCAGTCCTTATCGCTATATCAGCGCCTTTAACTCTCATCTGTTTCTATCCACAGATGGCCAGGATGTTCGACAGGCGCTGGAAAACGGCATAGCGGCAGCAACGATTCTCAATTCCAAGCAAGCCAATATGGATGACTACAAACTGCGTTTTGCTTTTGATGGTGATGCCGTGTTGTTCTCTGATGAAGCAGAGAAAATCTATAAAACCCGTGGACTGGAAGAGTTCGCCCGCAGTGAGAGAGCGGCGGCAAAAGAGCCTCTAAGTGGCGGACCATTCAAGAAGTTCCTGTCTGCATTACATATGTTGCAGCAGGAATTCGGCCTTGATAATTCACCTATCCGCACCTGCCTGGTGACAGCAAGAGCCGCCCCTGCCCACGAACGGGTGGTCAGAACCCTGCGTCAGTGGAATATCAATATTGATGAATCGCTGTTCCTGGGTGGTCAGGATAAGGGGGCTTTTCTGCGGGCCTATGATGCCGATGTGTTCTTTGATGATCAGCAGGGCCATTGTGAGTCCGCCCGCGAACATGTGGCTACCGGTCACGTTCCCCATGGTATTGCCAACGTGATCGCTGACAAGTCCTGATCTGGGCTATCCCGTCTAATGCAGGAAAGTGAAGTAAACTCCCAACGCCATCAGGGCAGTAATCAATATTCCCCGCATCACCTTGTCTGGAAACAGTGACCCCACGTGTGTGCCCAGGTAGATACCAGGTAACGAGCCGGCGAGCAGAGAAAACAGCAAGGTGAGATCCACCAGGTCATTAAACAGGTAACCCAGGCCGGCTACCAGTGTCAGGGGAACAGCATGGGCAATATCAGTTCCAACCACAGTTGTTGCTTTCCAGCCCGGATAAAACAGGAACAATATTGCGGCTCCGATGGCGCCAGCACCCACGGAAGTTAATGTCACGCACACCCCGAGCACCAGGCCCAGCACTACAGTCATTATCAGGGTCGTTCTGTGCTGAAGCCTTTCCCCTGAAGAACCACTGGATAGCTGGGCAGGCAGCAAACGGTACTGTATCTGCTTTTGAAAGGTAATAACCATGGATGTGAGTATCAGCATCGCCCCCAGAAAAGCCGTCATCACGTTTTCATAGTCTTCTGAAGCACGCAGCTCGTCGTCTATGACAAAAAGAGAGATACCTATGGAAACAGGAATACTGCCTGCAGCCAGTAATGCCATAACCTGCCAGTTAATGTTCTTTTTACGCTGATGGAAGTAAATACCGCTACCTTTGGTTAAAGCGGCATAAAGCAGGTCAGTACCGATAGCCACCGGTGCTGGATAGCCCAGTAATAGCAAAATTGGGGTCATCAGAGAGCCACCCCCAACACCGGTCAGGCCAATGGCGAAGCCCACCACAGCGCCGGAAAATACCAGGATAATAAAGTCTGTCATTGTTTGTACCGCACGCCTGAATCAGCAAAAAAGAAGACACTGTAGAGGAAAATCAATATTCATAATAATATTATTTTGCTATATTTTTATAACTTTTTATTATAACTGTTGGTATCACCATACCTTATGAAAATTCAGCAACTACGCTATGCTCTGGAAGTCGCCCGTGCCGATTGTAATATTAGTCGTGCCGCGCAAAGTCTTTACACATCCCAACCCGGAATCAGCAAGCAGATTCGCGCCCTGGAACTCGAACTCGGTACTGATATTTTTGTAAGAAATGGCAAGCATCTAAGCAACCTGACTCCGGCAGGGCACAAAATCATTGAAATGGCGGCAGAGGTCCTGCAAAAAGTTCATGCTATTCAGTCAGTAGCGCAGGAATATACAGCGCAGGACAAAGGCAGCCTTGAAATCGCCACCACACATACCCAGTCACGCTATATTCTTCCGGAGGTTATCAAAGGCTTTATCTATCGTTATCCGGAAGTCAGTCTGCACATGCACCAGGGTTCACCCATGCAGATTTCACAAATGGCTGCAGATGGTACCGCGGATTTTGCTATCGCCACAGAAGCCCTTGAACTCTTCAGCAACCTGGTCATGATGCCCTGTTTCAAGTGGAACCGTTGTATTCTGGTACCTAAAGACCATCCCCTGTGCCATAAAAGCCGATTAAGCCTCAAGCAAATTGCTGCCTATCCTATAGTGACCTATGTCTACGGATTTACCGGCAGGTCAAAGTTGGATGATGCTTTTCGTAAACAAAATCTGGAACCCAAAGTGGTCTTTACGGCAGTGGATGCAGACGTGATAAAGACCTATGTTCGGCTGGGACTGGGGATCGGTATTGTGGCGAGTATGGCTATCGAGGAGCGCGATAATGATCTGGTGGCTCTTGATGCAAGTCATCTGTTTGACTATAGCACCACCAGCATAGGCTTTAGGCGTGAAACCTATATGCGGACCTATATGTATGACTTTATCGAAATGTTTGCTCCACACCTGGGACGCGACAAAATTGAACAGGCGATCCGCTTGCAAGGCAAGCCAGCGGGGGAAAAACTGTTTGCGGATCTGGATATTCCGGTTATCTAGCTAGGCGGCACTAAACCAGTTTAATCAGAGGTTTTGGCAATGAGATTACCCTGATGCAAACCGCATTCTTTCGCCGTTGCCTCTTCCCACCACCAGCGGCCTTCACGTTCATGCTGGTTAGGCCTGACAGGCCTTGTGCAGGGCTCGCAGCCAATGCTTATGTAACCACGATCATGCAAGGCATTGTAGGGAACATCAAACATACGGATATATTGCCAGACCTGCTCTGAAGTCCAGTTGGCCAGGGGGTTGAATTTGCTTAGCGCTTTATCTGCGCTGGAAAAGGCAGTATCCAGCTCCAGGACGGGAACCTGGTTTCGAGTGTCAGGGCTCTGATCGCGGCGCTGCCCGGTTATCCAGGCATCCAGAGAAGCCAGTTTGCGCCTGAGAGGTTCGATTTTACGGATACCGCAGCATTCGTGGTGATCGCTGTCATAAAAGCTGAACAGACCTTTGCTTGCAACGAAAGCCTCCAGTTTCTCTTTATCCGGAAACATGATCTCTATATTGATATTGTAGTGTTTGCGGACCTTTTCAATAAATTCATAGGTTTCCGGGTGCAAACGCCCGGTATCCAGGGTAAAAACCTGAATTTTTTTGCCCAGCTTTTTAGCCACCTTTGTTGCCATATCAATGAGCACAACATCCTCAGCACCACTGAAAGATATCCCGATATGATCAAATTGTTGCAAAGCAAAATTAATAATATCTCTGGGTTCTCTGTCTGCGTACTCAGAAGCCAGTTCGTTAATTTTGTTACTCGCTAAAGCCATTTTAAGTATTCACCACGCTAGCTGGAAAAGTCAGGCATTGTACAATTTGGCGATAGTACTTGAAACCGCAATTTTTACAATCACTTAGCTAACAAACCTTATACTCTTCTTAACCATGGTTCCACGTGGAAAAAAGTGTTAAAAATTAATGAGTTAGAAGCGAGCTTTTAGATTTTATCGCAAAATATAGTGCTATTTACTGACAAGGCCACTACATGTGGTGGTTTTTCTTAAAAAGTAAGACCTTGCTGATTGCATGAATTCGATGAAACAGAGAGAATGGCGCCTTTCTTTTTCACCCCCCCTCAATTTATTCGCAATTAACCAAATAAAATAAGGAGTTTTCATTGGAAATAGCCTGCCTGGATCTGGAAGGGGTCCTGATTCCTGAAATCTGGATAGCGTTTGCTGAAAAAACCGGCATCGAGGCGCTTCGTGCGACTACCCGGGATGTGCCTGATTACGATCAGTTGATGCAACAACGCCTGCGCCTGCTTGACCAACATAAGCTGGGTTATCAGCAAATTCAGGAAGTGATTACCACCCTTGAACCCCTTGAAGGAGCCGTTGAATTCATTAACTGGCTCAAGGAACGCTTTCAGGTGGTCATCCTGTCAGACACTTTCTATGAGTTTTCACAGCCGCTCATGCGTCACCTGGGATTTCCGACGCTGCTTTGCCATAGACTCGATATTGGGGCAGACGGACGCGTAGAAGGCTATAAAATTCGCCAAAAAGATCCCAAGCGTGAATCCGTCAAGGCTTTCCATGGACTTAACTATCGCGTCATTGCTGCCGGTGATTCCTACAATGACACCACCATGCTGGCAGAAGCCGATCAGGGCATACTGTTCATGGCACCAGACAACGTAGTGGACGAGTTTCCCCAGTTCCCTGCAGTGTTTTCCTACACAGACCTGAAAAAGGAATTTATCAAGGCCAGTGAACGAAACCTAGGGCTCTGAGCAGGAGTTAAGGTGTACTGCGAGCCCACGTAACATCTTCGCGGTGGCGCCCCAGATGTAATAGTCTTTGTGCTGAAGGTAATAAAAGTCGCGGCGTAAACCGTCTTTTTCCAGAAAATCCGTTTGGTAACAGGATAGGTTGTTAGCCAGCGACAGGGGGATGGAAAAGATTTCCTCCACCTCGGCGGGGTTTGCTGTCAGTGCAGGCATGCTTTCCACCACGCCAACCACCGGAGCAATAGCAAAGCCGGAGGGCAGGGTAGTTGTTTCCAGTATCCCCAGAACTTCTACCTCATTTTCCTGAAGATCAATTTCTTCGCGTGCTTCTCGCAACGCAGTATAAACAGGATCGGTGTCGAACTCGTCCACGGTACCGCCGGGAAAGCTGATCTGCCCGGCATGGTTTACCAAAGTGCGACTGCGGCGAGTCAGAATTATCTCGGGCTCATAAATTCCCTGGTAAACAAGAATCAGAACTGCCGCCAAACGGTGTCTGTCACGATATTGCTCAAGAGTATGATCACTTCCGAGATCAAGGGTCAGGCGTTTCAGCTCGGCGATGGATAATACTGTCATGGCAAGTATTTTGTTCCTGTGAAACCGGGAGTGTCTGCAGGTCAGAAATCAGTGCTTAGTGCATCCATGAAAAGGTTGATTTTATCGAGGCTTTCCTGGTACTCCTGTTCGCCCACAGAGTCTGCGACCACTCCACCTCCACCCCAACAATGTATCTTTTCATCTTCCTTGACCAGCGTTCGAATGCAAATATTACTGTCCATGTTACCGGAGAAATCAATCCAGGAAAAAGCGCCGCAATAAACCGAACGCATAACACTTTCAAGTTCGTTGATGATTTCCATGGCACGAATTTTTGGTGTACCGGTAATCGAACCACCAGGAAAGCCTGCCTTTAACAGCGCAAAGACATCTTCTACCTCTGTCAGGGTCCCGGTAATCGTGCTGACCAGATGATGCACATTGGTAAAACTCTGTGTCTCAAAAAGATCAGATACGTTTATGCTGCCAGTTTCACAAATTCTGCCAAGATCATTGCGCAACAGATCAACAATCATAAGGTTTTCAGCTTTGTCCTTGAGGCTGCTTTCCAGGTCTTCGCGATTGAGCAAATCAGTTGCAGCATCCTTGCTCCTCGGGCGCGTCCCTTTAATAGGCTGGGTCATCACCTGCCGGTTCTTTACCTGGATGAATCTCTCTGGCGAAAACGACATAACGGCCTGATTATCATCTTCCATAAACGCAGCAAAAGGCGCTTTGGCAATTGTCTGAAGCCGTGTGAACGCAGTATAGGGATCCCCTGAACAGGATGCTGTGAAACGCTGGGTAAGATTAACCTGATAACAATCGCCTGCGAGAATGTAATCGATTACCCGCTGGTAGGCGGCCTGATACTCATCACGGGAAAAGTTGGAGATAAATTCTCCGAGAAGAGAAAAAGTCCCCGACGGGTTTTCGCTATTTTTCTCCAGCGCCTCAATCACTGCTGTGCGGGTGGTCTGCGGACAGCTATCACGGATCACAAGGTGTGTTAGCTGCTTGAGATGATCGATAACAATGGCCCAGGAGTAAATTCCAATCAGCATATCCGGTAAATTAATGTCACGGGGTCGAGCGTCATTAATCGGAATCCATGGATGCAACAATTCATAGCCAAAATAGCCAATGGCGCCACCGGTAAAAGGCAGATCCTCAGTACGCCGGCCACTACTTTCCAGGGGAAATTCCTGACAAAGTACATCCAGGGGGTTGCCGGTTCTCGTGACACTGTCTTTTCCGGGCTCTTCGATTAACGTCGTTTCTCCACGAGTGCGCAACACCTTGTCAGGGGCTGCGCTGATAAATTCAAAACGACTGTCTTTTCTTTTTCTGTCGTCTCCACTAGCCAGCAGGACAGGAAGAGGGAGATGCCGGATTTTTTTGAAAACCGGGTACGGGGTAATTTCGTAGGGCAGGGATGTTACTGAATAATATTGATCTGCAGCCATTGTCAGGGAGTTTTTTTTCAAGGGCAATTCGTCGGTCTGGGCAAGCCGGCAATTTTACAGGCAATGAGGGCCGGATACTCTGGAAAAAGCCTCATCAGATAAAGGCTGCTGCCCTTATCCGGACCATAATGTTCTTTCATCTGCTTGACCAGAATTCTCATCATCGGTGACAGGTCATGTTGCGCATAAAAATCTCTCAACAGGGTAATCACTTCCCAATGCTCATCAGAAAGATCTATCTTTTCCCTTGCCGCTATTGCGACGGCCACATCAACTGTCCAATCAGCAAGATTAACAAGATAGCCCTGTTTATCCAGAGCTATTCGCTTGCCGGCAAGTTCAAGTTCGTCAGGCATAGTGCAACTATTCCAGTCTCAGCCCCAGCTAATAACTTTCTCGTATTCAAGTGACAGTGAAACGAAATCTGGCCAGTCAATTGTCTTGAAAAAGGGCAGCATTCTGTCAGAAATACCCCGGACTGCCAAATCATTGACCATGGCATATTTTTTGATCCCGGGCGACAAGCTGTTCCAGACTGTTTCATTTTCTTTACTGTCCAACGCGGCATATACCCCGTCTTCAATTAACAAGACGGCATCCTCAGGACTCAACAGTGACAGGCAGCGTTCCAGGGCTTCATTATTCTTGTTGATGGTATGCAGAATCATCAAAACACCATTACCTGATCAGCACCAGCAATCAATCTTTTTATATCATCACTGGTAACTACTTCAACGGCTTCGACAAACTCAGCCGGATCAAGATCATGTTTATCGACAGATTCCTGGTGCACCATAATCCGGTTAACCTCATAAAGCTTGAGCGCAGTGATAATCTTGCCAATATTTTTCCTATCCCCGGCATCAGTCTGCTGGCCTTTCAGAAGTTGCATAAGCCCTGCGTCCATAAAGACAATTGACACTGTCTGCTCGAAAGCGGCGGCAGTCAGTGCTATGTCCAGGGCTGCACGCGCCTGCTGGCTGCCATAGGGTGATGAGCGGGCTATGATGAGATAGGACTGGGAGGGGTGGGTTTGAGAAGAAGAGGGCACGGATTTTAGCCTATATTACAAAACTGACGACGCGATCTGACTGCCCGCAGGCATCAATCAACTGGCCGAGCCCGCTAACGGAAAAACCAGGCAACAGACTCTCCGCATTTTTTTCATAGCGATCAGCTTCGGCTTTATCAAGGATGCCACGTTTAAGTGCAGAAGCCGCGCAGACCACCGCATCAATCTCATGTTTTTTGATCAGTGCCTGCCATTGCCCGGGGATATCCATTTCATCCTGCGGTGGTACGCAAAGGGAAGAGCCATTGCTGGCGCCATCCTGGTAAAAAAACAAACGTACTATTTCATGACCACAATCAAGGGCAGCTTCTGTAAAGCGAAGAGCTGAAAGCGCGGCATTTGCAGACCAGGGCGCGCCATGGATAACTATAGAAAATTTCATTGGTCGAAGAGTTTAGCGGCTATAAGCTATTACTGGCTATAACAAAGATTCTTTACATTAATGCCAGGTAAGTAAACGTATAAAATAATCAACGGTAACTGGAGTTAAAAAGCCCTGCATGAGAGGCAGGGCTTTTCGGTGATCGTGTAACGTCTAAATAACTTTTAGCGGACTTATTCAGTCCCTGCTACCTGACAATACCGCCAGCAAATGCAGCAGATGGATGAAAATATTATAAATATTCAAATACAGCCCCACAGTAGCGCGAATATAGTTTGTTTCTCCACCATGAATGATTCTGCTGGTATCAAACAGAATCAATGCGGACATGATCATGATGACTGCTGAAGAAATCGCCAGGGAAAGAGCTGGAATTTGCAGAAATAAATTTGCCAGCATGGCAACGACAACAACGATCAAACCGGTAAAAAGGAAGCCGCGCATAAAGCTGAAATCCTTACGCGTGGTCAGGGCATAGCCTGACAGGGTAAGGAAGATCAGGCCGGTTCCGCCCATGGCCTGCATTATCAACATCGGTCCATTGGAGAAGGCTGCTACATAGTAATTAAGCATGGGCCCCAGAGAGGCGCCAAGACAGCCAGTAAAGGCAAAAATAGCAATCAGGCCCGTGGAAGAATCTGCGGACTTGTGCACCCAGAATAACAGACCAAAACTGACCAGCATGAGAATAAGAGCTGCGCCCTGTGGAATATTCATGGCCATGGAAATGGCTGCCGTTACGGCACTGAAAAACAGGGTCATGGAAAGCAGCAAATAGGTATTCTTTAGTACCTTGTTTGTAGCAAGAATTGCCTCCTGACTTTTATAGCCAGCACCAATCTGGTTGTCTGCCCTGTAACCATAATCACTCATTTTTTAACTCCGTAAATAGTAGGATTTTGACTTGATTCACTTACTTAAAATGGGGATAAATCCCCAAAAATCAATGGATTCATCATACTTAGACCGGGTTTAAAAGCAAGAAGTTTCAAGTTAGTAGATATTCGTGTTTTCAGCCAGTTTCTGGTTGACTGAAACAATGATTAAGGTAAGATTCACCCCTTTCGCGGAGGGGTGGCAGAGCGGTTGAATGCACCGGTCTTGAAAACCGGCATAGGTTAATAGCCTATCGAGAGTTCGAATCTCTCCTCCTCCGCCATAAATACAAAACCCGGCTTTTTAGCCGGGTTTTTTATTGCCCTGTATTTTTTATGGGCTACCTTATGAACTCGCTTATGGACCAGCTTATAAACTATCCAACGCGCTTACTGGTTTCTCAGTGCCAGGGATATATCGCCTTCTTGCAGGCTCAGCATATCAAGCAGTATTTTCCCGCTCTCCAGTAGATAAGGGTCGGCATCCTCGTCATCTTCACTGATGAGCTCATCTGGCGTCACAGGATCGATTCCTGCCATATTAGCAATGACTTCCTCTTCATCATCAGCACCTTCATCCATTGCGTCAACGGATTCAAACGGTTCCTGACCTTTGGCAATACGCCGAGTATTGGTGATCTGTAAGCGCCATTGATCAGACTCTTCACGCTCGGCAATCAAATCAGCTTCGTTAAGAGTCAGTTGATTTTTCTCTTTATTTTCCAGGGCCCGCGTTATCTGAGCCTCAATGAAAGTGAAGTCCGGATCAGACATGCGACGATTTTCATGGGCGCTGATTAATTCCGGCAGCATGGTTTTCAGATCGGAATAGGGGCGGTAGTAATTCGGATCGATAGTATCCCAGGGCAGGGCCGTGGGTAATGCGCTCTCGCCAATTCCATCGGCTGTATCATAGAGATCAGGCATCATAATATCCGGCATCACGCCCTTATGCTGGGTGCTCTCGCCTGAAATACGATAAAACTTGGCTCGGGTAATCTTCATCTGGCCTTCACCCAGGGGTATCAACTCCTGGACTGTGCCCTTGCCAAAGGTCTGACTGCCAAGCACGATGCCACGCTGGTAATCCTGAATAGCGCCAGCAAAAATCTCCGAAGCAGAAGCACTCAGTCGATTCACCAACACCGCCAAAGGACCATCATAAACCAGCTCAGGATCCGAATCGCCCTGAACAATGTTATTGCCATCAGCATCGCGCACCTGAACCGTAGGCCCGCGGCGGATAAACAAGCCTACCAAAGAGTTGGCTTCTGACAGGGAGCCACCGCCATTGCGGCGCAGGTCAACAACTACGCCTTCAACACCTTCTGCTTTTAGCTCTTCCAGCAGATTACGGACATCACGGGTACTGCTGCGATAATTGGGGTCACGGCGCTGCAGTGCCTCAAAGTCTATGTAGAAAGTAGGGAGCTCAATGATACCAATTTTATGGGTTTCACCATCATACTGGACTTCAACAATTTCTTTTTTCGCAGACTGGTCTTCCAGTTTTACCGTATCGCGGGTAATTCTGATTTCCTTGCGTTCCAGGGACGATCCTGTTGGCAATACTGAAAGGCGCACCACAGAACCTTTTTCACCGCGGATCAGTTGCACCACATCATCGACGCGCCATCCCAGCACATCAACATAAGGCATATCGCCCTGGGCAACACCGACGATACGATCAGACGGTTGCAGTTCTCCTGCCAGATCAGCCGGGCCGCCACTGACAATACTGACCACTTTTGTATATTCGTCTTCTGTGGTCAGTACAGCACCGATGCCCTCAAGTGACAGACGCATGCTCATATTGAAGTTTTCAGCGGCTCTGGGGGCGTAATACTGGGTGTGCGGATCAACCGTCATGGTCATGGCATCCATATAGCGCTGGTATACATCCAGACCATTGGTTTTGAGTACCTGGCTTAACTGGGAACGATAGCGCTTGCTTAGTTCTTCGCGAATATCCGGCATGGTTTTGTCTTTCTCGTCCAGTTTCATCGACAACACACTGCTTTTGATGCGCTTGCGCCACAAGTCAGTCAGTTCAGCTTCGTCTGCAGGCCAGGAGGCTTCAGCACGATCAACGATAATGAACTCGTCCACGGTAAAATCAAACTCAGTCGGATCTTCCTCAATACGTTT
>CBFICR010000056.1:0-18449 GCA_965661105.1 Pseudohongiellaceae bacterium
TGCATCTCCCCGGCGGGCTATGCCTATGAAGGCGATTGTGATGTCTAGTCACTATCATAATCGCAACTTCCAGTCTGGTCTGACTATTGTGGAGATTGTAGTCACCATCGTTATTTTGGGCATCGCTCTGGCTGCTGTCGCTGGTATGGTTGGTCTTGGTCTAAGCCAGAGTTCCAACACCTTGATTGAAACCCGCGCTGTGGCGCTTGGTTATTCCTATATTGATGAGATACTGGGCAGGCGTTTTGATGAGCGAACACCACAAAGTCGTGTGCCTCCATGTTTTGGTTTGGTCGGAGTAGGACGCTGTACGGATGAAGTTTCTTTTGGATCTGATGGTGGTGAGGTTCGAAGAACCTTCGATGATGTAGATGATTTCCACGATTTGCAGGAAGGTGCGGGAGAATCAGGCCCCCTTGAAGATGCAGAAGGTAATCCTCGCCCTGGATATGAAAATTTCAGAGTCGCTGTAACCGTTCGGTATGCCGGAGATGATACCGTGCTCGGGCTTGATGAAACGGATGCAAAATTGATTACTGTTACCGTGGAACATACGCAATTAAATCTGAGCTGGGAATTCAGTGCCTATCGAGGGAATTTCTGATGCAGGCCCGCATAAGTTTCCCTTGTAAAGGAATGAATAAGCACAGCAAAGGGTTCAGTTTGATAGAAATGGTTGTTGTCATTGTCGTCATGTCGATTATTTCCATTGGCATTGTGCAATACATCATTGATTCTGCAGCTGGCTATGCCAGAACAGCAAACCGCAGCGAGCTCAGTGCCGCCGGACGTGTGGTTATCGATCGTATCTCCATGGAATTACATAATGCCTTGCCTAACAGTGTCAGGATCAGCGCGGTTCATCCCGCAGATAATGCCGTCGGCTTTCAAGGGGATCAGTGCATAGAATTCATGCCTATTCTGGCTGCTACCACCTATATTGATCCTGCTATCCGTCCGGATCCAAGAACGACAACGTTTACCGTGGTGGATTTTGTACCTGACCAGGACGGCGCAAGCGGTAAATATATTTCTATCTATCCCAGAACCAACAATATTTATAGCCAGACTTTTGTGGGGCCCAATACCCAGGCTGATATAGCAGAAGCTTCGGTGGCAGATGCGAACACGGGGGATGGCATTAATGAAATAACCACCACAACCAACCACCGCTTCAGACGAAGCTCGCCATCAATGCGCGCATTTCTAACGGACCCTCCGATCAGTTACTGCGTTCAGGGTGACCGCTTGTATAAATATTCCAATTACGGATTTTCATCAACCCAGATGAGGCCGCTAAATCTTGACGGAGCCACCTGTGCTGCCGGTCCCGGTATGTGCTTGCCAGGAACGACACCGAACAGAGTGCTGATGACGTCCTTCCTTGATAATGCCGGGATCACGGCTTTTGATCAGCTCAATGCAAACCGGCGCAGGAATTCAGTGGTTCAGATTGAGTTAAATTTTAATCAGGATGGTGATGAAGTGTTACTGAACCATGAGGTACTTTTGCACAGTGCGCCGTAACTTTAACAATAAGACAAAACCACTATTCTTCAGAAGGCAAAAAGGCCTTGGTCTGGCAACGGCCATTTTTGTCATTACGGTAATGGCTGTGCTGGCTACGCTTATTGCGCAACTGGTGACGAATAACGCTGAAACTACCCAGGAAGAAATTGAACTGATCAGGGCCTTTTACAGCGCAGAATCCGGTATCCAGTTTGGCTTGAACAGATTATTTCCACCCGATGGGGTGACGCCAAGTGCATGCCCGGCCGGACCGGTGAATTATGATCTGACTGAAGGGGGCTTTAGCCGCTGTGAGGCGGATGTGTTTTGTGAAAGCGTAACAGTGAGTGCTGTGGATTATTACACCATCACCAGTACTGGCACCTGTGGTGAAGTAAACCGGACCATTCAGGTACGTGCTCAGTGATGATTTATGATCCTGTTGACGGAAGGATCTATGGTGTCAATTCAGTAGAATTATATATAACTGTCCTAGACTACTGACATGGCTGCAGCCTGGATGATGGCATAAATTACAATGATGGTAACGATGGCAGCACCAGCCAGATAAAGAGCATTATTAACACCAACACTGGTTCGATAGGGGTCTATTGAAAGGCTGCTGTCATTAGCCCTGGCGTTTTTATCGCGACCGACACGGATTTTGTAACTATCGTACTTTTCTTCCAGTTCCCATCCGGCCTGCGCTTCTTCAGCGAGAACCTGTTGCATTTTTTCTGTGCTGGCAAAAGAAGGGGTGTTGGAGGTGATTACTTTGTATTCTCGATTATCCACAAAAAATTCCTCGTTCAATGCTGTCTTGCTGGAATGGTGTTCATTTTCCGTGAAATAAGCGAATTTGCAACAGGAAAATAGAGATTCCAATTACAATTCAACGGTTTAATGGAGTCTTTTTATGTATTCCACGACTATTTTCACAGGTTATGAATTTTTCCCGGTTTATAATCATAAGCTTACAGATAAAATGTCAGGTCAATTCAATATCATTGCGCTTTGCTTGGCGCTATTATATTGAAAATCAAAGAGTTACCTTTCACTTATGATATCGCAGTTTAAAGCCAAAAAGATCTCCAGGGGGTTATTTCTGACCCTGACTTTTTGCGTGTCTTTTTTTCAGCTTGAAACTGCCCTGGCCCAGGTGCCGGGTCCTGTTCCTCTGGTGGGGACCGGTGGCACTGTTACCACTCAGGGGGCAGACCGCGTTCATACCTTCACTGCTGGAGGTACCTTTACCCCTCCCGTTGGGGTTTCCAATGTTGAGGTGCTGGTAGTTGGTGGTGGCGGCGGCGGTGGGGCACCTATCCAGTTTGGTACTGCCGGCGGTGGTGGCGGCGGTGCCGGCGGGTTGGTCTATAATCCCGCATTCGCCGTTACCGGAGGCAGTCCTGTCACGATTACAGTGGGGGCCGGTGGTGGCCCTACTCCTTCAAGCAATGGCTTCTGGACCGGTAATAATGGCAGTAATTCCACTTTCGGCGCGATAACCGCGCTGGGTGGTGGGGGCGGCAGTGGTAATAATGAGCAGGGGCAGCCAGGTGGCTCTGGTGGAGGCTCGCGGGGTAACCCTGGTGGTGTTGCAACGCAACCGGGCTCTGCATCTGGCGGCTTTGGTAATCGCGGCGGCAACTTTCCAGGCTCTCCCGGTGGCACCGGCGCGTCTGGGGGCGGTGGCGCCGGTGGCGCCGGCGAGGATCTGCCAGGTAACGGTGGACAGGCAAGTGACGGCGGGGTTGGATTGCAGTATTCAATCACTGGTACGCCGACATTTTATGCCGGTGGCGGTGGCGGCGGAAATGCCAATAATGATCCCTTACAGGGCGCGGGCGGGCTTGGCGGTGGCGGTAATGGTGGCAATGACAGTACGCCTCCAGTGCCAGGGTCACCAAATACCGGTGGCGGTGGCGGTGGCGGTAATGATGCGGTTGCCGGTGCAGCCGGTGGCTCCGGCATTGTTATTGTGCGTTACACGGTGCCTACTCTTACCATTACCCAGCAACCTTCGATAAATGCTACAACCACTGTACCATTTGCCCAGCAACCGGTAATTCGCTTGCTTAATGGTGCAGGCACCGGGGTCAGTGGTGTCAATGTGACTGCCAGTATCTTTAGCGGTACTGGTACTCTGAGTGGAACGTTGACTGTGACCACTGATGCAGCAGGTCTGGCAACTTTTCCTGACTTGCGCATAATTGGTTCCGGTAATCACAGCATTCGTTTTGTTGCGGCGGGTGCAAGCCAGCAACTGGTATCAAACACTATTGATATTATTGCTTCTCCTCCGACCATAAGCATTTTGCAGCAGCCTTCGGCACTTGTCACCGGCTCCGTCGATTTTCCACAACAGCCAATAGTCGAACTGCTGGATGGTACAGCTGCACCGCTGAGCGGCATTAATATCACCGCCAGTATTGCCAGCGGTAGCGGGACTCTGACGGGTACACTAACGGTGGTAACCAATGGCAGTGGCCAGGCGCTATTTCCAAACCTGCGCATCAATGGTTCAGGCAATCACACTATTCGTTTCACCGCAGCAGGGTTTGGCGTTACGGTGGATTCGAACGTTGTTAATGTAGTGCCTCCTACCATTTCCATTAATACCCAACCCTCAGCAAGCGCAACCAGCAATATTGTTTTTGCCCAGCAGCCTGCGGTTGAATTACTGGATAATAGTGCGGCGCCAATCAGTGGTATTAATATTACGGCGCTTATCACCAGTGGTACTGGCACCCTGCTGGGAACGAATACTGTCGCTACCAATGGTAGCGGCCTGGCGGTTTTTACTGACCTGACCATCGACGGCACTGGTAATCACACAATACGCTTCATCGCTGCCGGTTCCGGTGTTTTTGTGGACTCCAACGTCGTGAATGTGGTGCCTCCGGTTATAACCATTCTCCAGCAGCCGTCCGAATTCAATGGGGTTTCCACGTTATTTACCCAACAGCCGATTATTGAATTGGTGGATGGCGGTGCCTCTCCACTTAGTGGTATTAATATCACTGCCAGCATATTTAGTGGTACCGGAAATCTCGTTGGTACGGTCACTGTGGCAACCAATGGCAGTGGTCAGGCTGTTTTTACCGATCTGGAAATTGATGCGGCCGATATCTTTGTGCTGCGCTTTACTGCCGCCGGCTCTGGCGTCACAGTAGATTCAGCGCCTATCAATGTGGGAGTGGCGTCCATCAGTATTCTTCAACAGCCCCCAGCCTCTGCTCCCAGTGCCGGGGTCTTTCCGTTTCAGCCCATTGTTGAATTACTGTTCAATGGATCGCCCGTCTCAGGGACTACGATGACGGCTACTATTCAGACTGGGGGAGGTAGTCTGGGAGGCTCTACCAGTATTCTTACGGATGGTAGCGGTTTGGCTACTTTTTCCAATCTTTCTATTACTGGATCTGGTAACCACACACTGCGTTTTACAGCTCCCGTTTTTGGTATCACAGTAGACTCCGCAATTATCAATATCATCCTGCCCCTGGTGGGTTGTCCTGGATTTGACGGCTCCTCATCACCGGTGGTGTTTGTCAGCTGTACCGAGACGAAAATTCCGGGACCAAATATTTCGCAATCAATCACTATAGATCAGCCTCCAGGTGTAGCCGAAGGAGATTTATTAATTGCCGCTATTGCCATTGATGAATCGCATCTGGTCGACACCACATCAGTGGCCTGGAACCTGGTCTTTCAGGGCAATGCTGGTGGTGGAGGACAGGCTGCTTCTTTCAATGTTTACTCCAGAGTAGCCACCGCCAGTGAGCCGGCTACCTATACTTTTGATGATATCCCAATTGGGGGTGGAGCAGGCAGCACTCCGGTTCAGGCTGCCAAGTACGGCTGGATTATGCATTTTACCGGGGTCTCCGGTATTGTTGATTCGGCTGGAACGATTAATACCGGGCAGACAACTCCGGCCATTGCTCCAACCGTCACTTCACTTTCCAATAATAACCTTATTCTGTTGACTGGCGGTTTTGATGATTTTGATATCGTAAGAACTAACGGGGCTAATGTAGATCCCTTGATTGCTACGGATAGCAACTATAAAACCATTACTATGGAAGACAGTCATGATGATGGCTTTATCAATAATGATGGAGAAAGTGTATCGGGCGGTGCTGCCTACCTGATCGGGTCTTCACCAGCAATTTATGGGCCGGAAGACTTTTTGCCATTTGATCAGGGTGAGCGCTGGGTCACGGTATCCATGGCGCTGGAGCCACTACCAACACAGTTCCGTACCTCGCTCAGCAGTACCTCCACCAATAATTGCGCCGCGCCGATTTCCGTCACTATTCAGGCGACAGATGACAGTGGCAACCCGATTACCACTTACGCAGGAACGATTGATATCACTACCAATACCGGATTTGGCGATTGGGAGCTGTCAGCGGGTGCGGGCACTTTTACCCAGGAAGGTATCAATGGCAGCGGGGTGGGAGACGGAACAGCGAGCTATACCTTCGACCCTGCTGATAACGGAGTCGTTATTCTGACATTTTCATCGTCACTGGCTGGATTGCATAATTTTGATATTGTCGATACCGATCACCCGGGTATTTTTGAAAGTGGGAGTTTTGATCCTGATCTGAATATTGCTTTCTGTCCGAATTATGAGTTTGCCATTTCCAATAGTGGCCCCACCGATACCTGCACCCCTGCCACGGTAAATTTTCGGGTGGCGCAATTGGGGGGCGGGCCTACCTTGTTTGGTTATACCGGTACTATCACCATCAGCAATGATATTGGCGCTGGTTTCTGGGCTCCGGGGTCAAGTAGCGGTACTTTGGTGAAAGGGACCGGCGATGGATCAGCGAGTTACACTTTTGACAGCGCCGATCTCAGTGTAGTTTCGTTAGGTTTTTATTCATCAGTGGCCGATCCTACGGTTAATTTCGATGTGACTGACGGGGCTTTCAGCGAGGGTGTTGATAATGAGCTGGTAATTACAGCCTGCGCCACGCTTATTCCCTCAATATCCTATTTACAGTGTTTTCCGAATTCGGTCACTGGCAATGTGACAATTCCATCGCGGGCAAGCAACAGCAATAGAGTCGTTCTGCTCTCTATGAATAACGAGGGTAACCCTGCGTTTCCGACCAGTGCCACTTTTGATACGGGAGCTATTGCAGGCCCACCGGTAGCGATGCTCCCCATAGGAAGTTCATATCTGGATGATGGTAATTTTGACATGCTGACAGAGGTTTGGGGACTACTTGATTCTGCTTTGCCCGCTACCGGAGGAAATTATAATGTGGCTTTTGGAGGCAGTGGCGGAGGTAATGATACCACTGTTTGCCTGATTACCCTGATTGATGCCGAACAGATTATTCCTCCAGGACTGGGTGTTCAGTTAAATACCAACCCGGTGAATTTCACCAATATCGATAATCCCCCCCAAAACCAGGTGACGACCCAGATAACTACCCAGGAAGACAATGCACTGGTTATCAGTCATGTGGGTAATGGGGGAGCCAGACAGTGGTTAACGTCGACCCTTGGTGGGGCGCCACTATGGAGTGTAACAGCCGGGGGGCAGCAGACCTTTGGAGGGTTTTCGGCGCTTATTCCAACTGCCGGACTGGTAACTATCACTGATACTGCCGAGACTGGCGGAAACTTTAACCGGGTTGGTCATATTGGTACGGCGTTTTCTCCGGCTCCCTCGGTCGCTACCCAGTTCAGTATTACCCACAATAATGTAGGCGGTACCTGTGCAGTCAATCGGGTCACCATTTCTGCGCTGCGGGCCAATGGCACTATTGACACCAATTATGTCGGCACCTTGACAATTACCACCACTCCCGGACTGGGTGACTGGTCAGATGTGACTGGTGTAAATGCCGGTGTTAATGCTGTTAATAATGGATCGCTTAATGATGGCACGGCGACCTATGTGCTTGCCCCGGGTGATGGCGGCTCTGTGGACCTGGGTTATACCTTGACCAGCTCCAACACAGTTAACTTCAATGTGACTGATGGTTCTATCAATGAAACGCTATTTTTTGATAATGATTTATTTGTCGGTGACTGCGCATTTCGTATTTCCAACACTGGTAATGCCTATACCTGCTCAGATGAAGCCATCACCATTACCGCCGTGGACGGTGGGGGCAATACTCTGACCAGTTACGCAGGCACGATTTCTCTTAGTACCAGTACGGGTCTAGGTGCGTGGAATTATAGCGGTGTTGGCCTGACTGACACTTTTGGTCCCAATGATGGGCTGGCAAGCTATACCTTTAACCCCGGTGACAATGGACAGGTGACGTTGAACCTGCATCACGCGTCGCCCAATGGTGCCCTGAGTATTAATGTTTTTGATGGCACCTATTCAGAAGACAGTGCCTTTGACCCTGATATTAATGTGCTCAATACCTGTGAGTTCCAGATCAGTTTTGTGGGCCCGGGAGACACCTGTACCGCAGAACCTATTACTATCAATCTGGTGGATGGTGATGGTAATCCCGGCAATAGATTTGTCGGGCAGATAACTCTTAATACCTCCAATAATGATGGTACCTGGACGTTGAATACCGGGGCCGGTGTTTTTTCAGATGCCACTGCCAACGATGGCCAGGCCACCTATAACTTTACCGCAGCAGATGCTGGTGAGGTGATACTCAATTTTGCCACGCTGAACGGTTCTCCGGTTAATTTCAATGTAACCGGAGGAGGCTTCGCGGTGGATGCTGGCGCGGATCCCACGCTGACTATTGTGGATTGCGGCTTCGAAATTTCTTTTGTCGGTGGTAATAACTCCGATGTGTGTTCTCTGAAACTGGTAGAGGTCAGGGCTGTTGATGGTAGCGGTGCACCATTTTCATATGTTGGAACTATTAACCTTTCTACCGCTCTCACTACCGGTGATGGTACCTGGAGCCTGGATACCGGCGCCGGTACCTTCAACGATCCTTCCCCTGAAGATGGCGCTGCCAGTTATACCTATGTCGCAGGTGACGGTGGAGTAGCAGTATTTGAGTTTAGACATCCGACACCGGGCCTGGTGAATGTGGATATTGTCGCGGGTTCCCTGACAGAAAATGCCAGTGCCGATCCGGATTTGATTGTGGATGATTGCAGTTTTCGCTTCCTGCTGAGCAGTGCCTCCATCAATGCCTGTTCGTTTATCGAAGCGACTCTTGAAGTACGCGACAGTCTGGGTAATCCGGCAGCGGATTTTATAGGCACGGTTAATCTTACCACCAGCACCAGCAACGGTAACTGGCTGACCACCACCAACGGCTTGGGTACGCTGACTGATACAAACCCTAATGATGGCATTGCCAGTTACACCTTTGTGGACGGTGACGGGGCCAGTGTTATTTTTGAATTCTCCAGTGAGACAGTGGAGACCTTGAATCTTGAGGCAGAATTCAATGGCAGTGAGGTAGATCCCTTGTTTGATCCAGCGCTGGAAATTACCCAGTGCCTTGCTTCTATTAGTGATACCCAGTGCTACACCACGGAAAGTGAGGTATCGGCCATTACCCTGCCATCGTCATCAGAAACTGGTGGTTCACGTATGGTGTTGATGTATACCAATGTGGAAAGTCAGGCGGCGTCGACGGCGGCTACTATTAACGGTGCGGCCATGACACTACTGCGCACGGAAACAGCAACTAATGGCGGCACGACCAATGTATTACAGGTATTTGCCATTCTTGATGCGGCTTTACCGACGGGTGCAGGCGCCTATTCCGCGGCCCATGATGGTAATGCTGCTTCGGCCATGTGTCTTGTGGCTGTGGAGGGCGTGAAGCAAAGCTTTCCTGTTCAAAATGGCGCAAATGGCCAGCTCAATGGTACCAACTACCCTCCACCGGGTACCGGTAATGCCGCTACCGATATCACGGTCAACGAAAACAATTCCATCCTGCTTAGTGTGGCGGCCAATGGGCAGGGTGGAACGACTTATACCTCGAACCTGGGTACTAGCGAATGGATTACCGGTGCTACTGATGCGGCAGGCGCTGACTGGGCCGGGTTTTCTGATTTCCAGGCCACAGCAACTTCTATTACTGTCACGCAACCCAATAATGCTACGCCTAACGCGGAAACCCATATCGCGCTGGCTCTGGCGCCATTTTTTAGTGGCGATCCGATAGTGGAAGGCTATGTACCGGTCACCCTGTTCCAGACCTATTCGGGTAATGTCAATTATCGAGCTACTGGTAATACACTAAGAAGTTCACCCAATACCAGTAATGCGGCGTCCTGTTTGTTTTTTGATCCACCTACGGGGCCTTTTGGAGATCAGATAGTTAACAATACAACGGGAACCACGGCAACACTCGATATTCCTCCTGGATCTACTGTTGTCGATGCCTATCTGTACTGGGCTGGTTCCGGCAGGGATGCGGATATTGATAATGCTGTCAGCTTTGGGGTAGACGGTTCGGAAGTCTCATTTACGGCAGACGGTATATACCTGATCGATAATCCTTACGGCTTTAATCTGGAGTATTTTGCCGGGTATAAAAATGTTACCGGGCTTATTACAACCACCCCCGGAGAAACCTACCGCTTTAAAGACTTGACCGTGAGAATTACCGAGCCAGGTGGGGGGATTGACTGGCAGGATATCCAGGGTTGTTCAGGTGGTTGGGGTATGGTGGTTGTCTATGAGAATCCGCTGGAAGATCTTAATGTGATTAATTTGTTTGATGGTTTCCAGCCATTCAGGTTTACCAGTTTTACCCTGACACCTCGAAATTTCAGAATGGGCAGTCCAGATGGTGTCAGTATTCCTAATGGTCAGATTACGCATCTTACCTTTGAGGGTGACGATTCCCTGAATGAACCGGGTGAGCTTTTTGAGTTACAGAATTCCACCTCGACATTGACGTTTACACCGCTCGTCAATTCCGAGAATTTCACCATTGCCAATGGCGGTGTTGATGCCCAGTACAACGACACCATTACCTACCCGGTGTATGACGGTAACCTGGATTTTGACCCGACCGGCGGTGACGGGAATGGTTACAACATTGTCAGCACGACAAGCTATGGTACCGATGTTGATACCTATTATATTCAGGGCGCCGTGCCGGGAACGACCCAGGAGGAAATCCTCTATCCGTTTGGTCTTTCCGGTGCGGAACAGATAACCACCTTATACGGCACCGGCCAGGATGGCGTGTTTCTGGTGGGTGAGTTTATTTCGGTCAACAACGCGCCCATAGCAGATCTCGAAGTGTTTATTAATCAAAGCGGCACCTTCAAGGTGGGCAGTGCGGGCACGGGAATCTATAGCTATACCGTCACCAACAATGGCAATGGTACCGGCGCGACGCCACCGGGGCCGCCGTTTAATTATGCTGATGGCGACGTAATTCTCACGATTAATTTACCGGTGGGAATGACAGCAGCCTCCGTGACCGAGAACGGCTGGACCTGTGTCGCCGATGTCCCTGTGCCGGATGCCACTGCGTTCACCTGTCATTTTGATATCGGTACCGACTATACGAGCGGCGCCGTGAATTCGCAGTTGTGGGCAGGTGAATCCCTGCCTGATGTAGTGGTGACGGTGAATCTGGATGATGAAAGTTCCTATCCCTTGATAAGCAATTCTGTATCGCAGTCGGCGCGAATTGCCCACACCGAGAATTATCCCGGTACCTGTGTGGTAGAAGTGCCCGGTGTCCAACCTGACCCAACCCTCTGTGAGTTACCGCCGCAATTTGACAACGTCAATGATCTGAATAAAAACATAATTGATGTTGATGATCTGGATGAGAAAACGGCCAACAATAACAATGTTGTGCAGCAGGACACCAATGTGCTGGGCATTGTCACTGATTTGAGAATGGTGAAGTCTGTCGTTGGCGTACTGGAAGAAAATCAGCCGGCCCAGTTCCAGTTGACTGTCACCAATCTCGGGCCGGACATCACCACCAAGACCATGACTATTACAGATACCTTGCCTGATGGACTGGTCCCCAGTACTGCCATTGGTACCGGCTGGGCTTGCAATATTGCCAGTCAAACAGTGACCTGTACCCGATCAGCTGCCCTGGGTGTTGGTGCCAGTTCTGTTGTCAATATCACCACGGTGAGTGTAGTGGCGCCAGCCTTTGAAGGCGCCTTTGTCAGTAATACCGCCCTGGTGCAGGCAGGGACTTTCAACTTCGATCCGGTCAATGGTAATAACACCAGTACTACAAATACCCAGGTGGTAGGTGCACCGGTGGCCTCAAACAGGAAATTCCTGATTTCTGTCAATGAACTGTCTGATCTGGGCACCGGGGCAGGTGAGTTGCTGGATTTTGAGGATGGTGATCTGGTCTTGTATGACCCGCAGACTGATGTGGCGACCATGTTCCTGGCGGAAGCCGATATTCCCGGGGTGACCAACCTGAATAATATCAATGCGGTGCATTTGTTACCCAACGGTCAAATATTGATGTCCACTGATACTGATGGCAGCAGCATTGCCGGTGTTACCTTTAACGCCGAGGATGTGGTGCTTTACGATCCGATCCTGCAGACCGCGACAGTGGTCTTTTCCGGTACCGGGATATTTGATAATGCAGCAAATATTGATGCCATTTATGTTAAATATAACGACAGCTACAACCCCTCTGATTGGGACCTGGTGGTATCCACACAGGATGATGAGCTGATTGCGGCTGTTCCCTATGACGACAATGATCTTATTCAATTTGATTTAAGTCCGGCAACCCCCACCGCAACTTTATTGGTGGATGGCGCCAGCAATGATGTGTTTGGTGCTGATAGCGGTGACATTGATGCCATGTATATCGATTTCGAAGATGAAAATATCTATACCCTGTCAACCGATGATCCCGGTTCTGTCACCATCGGTATTAGTGGAACCCAGGATACCTATACCCAGGATGATCTGGTGCAACTGAACCTGACCACTCCGACTGTATCTGTCGCTACCAACGTTTTCCTGGGGGATGTCGCCAATGGAGTTTTCCTGCCTGCCAGTGGTACCCGTAAACTGGATGCGGTGCATGTTATTGAGGATGGTTATTATGGTCACTTTGCGATAATCAGTAATGGCTCCGGTAATACCTGTACACCCACTTCCATCACCATACGCCGGCATGTGGGGCTCAGCCATGTCACCGACACCAACTATGCCGGGTCCATCAGACTCAGTAATGACTCCGGTGCTGGTGAGTGGCAGACCGATGTTTCTGCCAATGGCATGTTGATTGACAGCAATACCAGCGATGGTGAAGCCATCTATACCTTTGATGCCGCCGATAATGGCGAGGTGACGCTGTTCCTGAAAAACACCGGTCCGGTCAGTCTCAATATCGATGTTACCAATTTCTTCAACGTGGAAGATCCAAATGAGGACAACGACATTCTGGTCAGTGATGTGATAACCAGTGTCAGCTATCTGGATACCTTTAGTTCCGTGAGCTATAACAATAATGATGGCATAGCTTCTTTTGCTGACAACTGGGTTGAAATCAATGATGGAGTAACGAATCCGGCTTCAGGAGCAATAAAAATTGTCAGTAACAAGCTCAATTTAACCAACCCGGGGGGGAATACTTTTCCGGAAATCCTGCGTGAAATTGATTTCAGTGGTTATACCCCGAATACCGGTACTGATCCGTTGACGCTTAATTTTGACTGGAGCCGCACGGGTGGTGTTGGCGTTGACAGCTTCCAGGTACAGGCTCGTAATAATTCATCCGGGGGCGCATGGACAACCCTGACCACTATAAACGGCCTTACCGGCGCTGTGGCGGGCAATAGCGTTTCCCTTGATATGACGGCGGCTGGCATTACGCCAACAGCCACAGTGCAGATCAAGTTTGTCGTGAATGCGGGCTACCAGATACAAAGTTTCAATCTGGATAATATTGAACTCACCACTGCCACCAATGACTGTAATGTTGGCGGTACTGTGGATCACTATGCGATTAGCAACACGGGGTTCGGGATCTCCTGCCTGGTGGAAAATATCACCATTGCTCCTCACACGACTGCCGACCTGATCACGCAGCCCGGCCCCGGTGTCACGATTACGCTGAACACCGGTACCATGAAAGGGACCTGGTTTCCTCCAGTGGGAGGTGCCGGAGTATTTAACAGCACCCCGGGCAACGGCTTTGCCCAGTACACCTATGCGGCCGGGGAAGATGTTCTGGTATTCCCGTTTAATTACACCAACCCGACCACTGACCCTGAAGCAGTGAGCTTTTCCCTGCTGGACAGCAATATTCCATCGAAGACCCAGCTGGAAAACCAGACCCTGTCTGTGTCACGTGCGGGTTTACGGTTCTATAATGACACGGCAGGCAACATGACTTATCCCACCCTGGTGGCGGGTATGAACTCCTTCCTCTATACCAACCAGATTCTGACGGTGCAGGCGATCCAGGCCAGCAATGATAATCCGGCGGTGTGCGAAGATATTTTTGCAGCAGGCACCGATGTGCAGATTGAGCTGGCCTTTGAGTGCGCCGATCCGGCGGTATGTTCCGCTGCGACTATTCCGGTCGAGGTGACCAATAACAGTAATACCACGGTTATTGAACCTACGGACAATAATGCCGGCGCTGGGCCCAATCCCGGTGGTTATGACCCGATTACCCTGCGCTTTGAAACCTTTAACAACGGGGATTTTGATCAGGACCCTGGTGCCGGTACTGATTTCAGCTATACCGGCGCCCGTATTGATCTGAACTATGCCGATGCCGGGTCTCTGCAGATTCATGGCCGTTACAATATTCCTTTCCTGGACGGTGCCGGCGCCCAGTCAGGCAATTACATGGAAGGCAGTGGCGACAACAACTTTGTTGTGCGTCCTTTTGGTTATGACATTGATGTCATTGTTGATACCGGTAGTGGTCCGCAGGCTGACCGTCGACTCGGAGGCGGTAACGACACCGACGCTTATTCCTGGGCCGATGATGCCGATGATAACGGCACCTTCGTTGCTGGCGAAGGCTTCAATACCATAGTCACTGCCATTGCCTGGGATCCCCTGGATGATGACGGTTTGGTCAATGGTTTGCCGGTTGGCGTTGCCAACGACGGTATTCCCGATGCGGGTAGCGATTTGTTTGATAATGATCCCACGCCCAACTACGGCAATGAAGCTGACCCTGTGCAAAATAACATGACCATTGTGCAGTCTCTCAATGCCGTGATGCCGGTGGGCGCGGTGACAGGCACGTTGACCAATACTGCCTATACTGATTTTAATGCCAACAACGGCAGCCAAACCAATGCCCTGGTATGGGATGAGGTAGGTATCATTGACCTGACGGCGACGCTGGACTCTGGCAGTTATCTGGGATCGGGCGAAGGCGTGACAGGCGATCTGTTTAATCTGGGGCGTTTTATCCCGGCCAACTTTACCGTCACCATGACCAACCTGATAGATCGTCCCCTTTTCACGCCATCGGCCGCAAACTTTACCTATATGGGCGAAGACTTCACTGGCGAGTTTACGCTGACTGCGATCAATGCGCTGGGTTCACCCACCACCACGCAAAACTATATTGGTGATTTTGCCAAGCTGGATACGCCGGGCGAACTCAGTTTCTTTGCCATTGAAGATTTGACCGGTGCCGGCGACGATATCGATTATACCGTTCGTTTACAGACATCCAGCACCAACGCCTTTCCTGCCGATTTTTCTGCTGACTGGGTGGCGGGTGTGGTGCCCTTGAGCGGCAACCTGATTTTCAACCGACAGGATGCGCCCTCACAAGTGGATTATGATCTGGGGTTACGTCAGGAAGAGGCGCCGATCACCTCCCTGCAGATCGCGGTGACCGCGATTGATGAGGATAGCGTCATTGATACCGGACGTAATGTGGATGATGACGACGGTAGTGTCGAAACGGATACCTTTTTATATAACCTGATCGGGATTCAGGAATTTCGTTATGGTCGCATTCGTCTGGAAAATGCCTATGGCTCGGAAATTCCGGAAGAGCAGGAAAGCGATGGCCAGGACCAGAATATTACCGGTGAAGACATTCCAATTTATATCATCGCCGAATATTTTGATGGTACTGATTTTGTGGTAAATACCGATGATATTGCTACGCCCTATTCCAGTGCGAATCTGTCCCTGGTGCCTGGCAGCTTCACCGACAATCTGAATGCCACTAATGCGTCCAGCACCATCACGGTAGGGAACGGGGTGATCTTCCAGGGCGTGACGGAAGAACAGAATGTGAATAATCGACCGCTGTTTCTACAGGCTCCAGGTGAAGGCAACGATGGTACGATGCTGATTGAGCTGGATCTGGATGCCTTGGGGCTGGGGTTTCTGCAACACGAATGGCGCGGTGTTGGCGAAATAGAAGACGATCTTCAGGACAGCAGTTTTGATGACAATCCGCGGGCGTTAATTGAATTCGGTGTGTTGCAGTCCGATGAGCGTATTATCAACTGGCAGGAATTATTTCTGGAATAACAGTATTAATTCTTCAGGTGTCCGGGCTTTCATTGATTATCAATAATAAGACGGGAGAAAACTGGAAGCGCTGGCAATAAGAAGCGTTTTCAGATTGTCAGAGATTGAGCCTGCACGCCAAAGCTGTTTATTTTCCAGTGTTCACCTTCCTTAACCAATTCCAGCAACACATTTGCTGTGCCAGCTTCAAACGCAGTTTCCACGACAAGGTAAAAGCCTTCATCATCAGGGCCTGATCGGGGAATTAAATTTTCTGAATCTGAGCGAATAGCAACGATTTGCCTATAAGAGCCCATGTAATCCAGCAGATTCAGATATTGAGCCAGGTCTGAGTCTTTGAGTATAGCGTTATACTGCTGCGAGCAGTGTTGTCGAAAATAGTCTTGGTCATGGTTTGATAGAAAACTATTCATTGTAACCTGGACAAATTCGACTATTTCCGCTGTTGTTGTCTCATCCTGCTCTTTGAAATAAAGGCTGGTGGCAATAAAACCAGCAACAATACTGAGAAAAACGGCAAACAGTGCAATATAGGTTTTATTCATGATTGAACCAGGCAGGTATTCATAAGTTATATGATTTTTTACTTGTGCTGAAACTATGGAAGAAAACCACGAGCATAGCCCAGGCAATCCGACTTGTGAATAAGCAGGGTTCTGTTAAAGCCCCATTGATAATAATGGGGCGGGGGGCAACCGGATTGGTTAGATAATTATTCGACGGGTTCCGGGCTATTGTTCTCCAAACCAAGTTCCTTGATTTTGCGGGTCAGGGTATTCCTGCCCCAGCCAAGGAGTTCAGAGGCATCGCGCTTGCGGCCACCACTGTGCTTGAGAGCAACGTCAATCATGCACTTTTCAAACAGTGGGGTTGCCTGTTGCAGAATGCCGGAGTGGCCAAGACTGAGCTCCTGATCGGCCCAACTTTTCAGGCTAAGGACCCAGTTGCCGGTGACAGTTTCTTCGTCACTTGGATTGAGGAATTCTTCTGGCAAGTCATTGATATATATTTCACGGCCGGAGGCCATTACCGTAATCCAGCTGCAAAAGTTTTCCAGTTGGCGAACATTTCCCTGCCAGGGCAGACTGGTCAGATACTGCGTGGTTTCTGCCCGCAGTTCTTTCTTTTCAACGCCCATTTGCTGAGCGGCCCTGCCAAGAAAATGTTCCATCAGGGCAGGAATATCCTCTCTGCGATCCGAGAGCTTGGGCAGGTGTATAGGAATTACATTCAACCGGTGGTAAAGGTCTTCGCGGAAAAGGTGTTCTTTAACCCTTTCTTCCAGAGTCTGGTGAGTGGCTGCTATAACGCGGACATCAGCCTTGATCGGGGTTAAACCACCGACCCGGTAAAATTCACCATCGGATAATACTCGCAGCAGTCGGGTCTGTGTTTCCATTGGCATGTCACCAATTTCATCGAGGAAAAGTGTTCCGCCATCAGCCTGCTCGAAGCGACCAACCCGCATTTGGGTGGCGCCGGTAAATGCGCCTTTCTCGTGACCAAATAATTCTGACTCGATCAGGTCTTTGGGAATTGCCGCCACATTTAACGGAATATAGGGTTTGTCTGCCCGAGGACTGTGTTTGTGCAGGGCCTGGGCAACCAGTTCTTTACCGGTACCTGATTCGCCTTTGATGAGCACTGTGATATTGGAATGTGCAAGCCGGCCAATGGCGCGAAACACTTCCTGCATGGCCGGGGCTTCACCAATAATTTCCTTTGCTTCAATCTTGGGTTTTTCAGTGGAGGTGGTTTTGTATTCGCTGGCATGCTTGACCGCACGCTGCGCAACTGCGACGGCATCATTCACATCAAAAGGTTTCGGCAGGTATTCGAATGCGCCGCGCTTGTAGGATTTGACCGCACTGCTCAGATCAGAATGAGCGGTCATGATAATCACCGGAATTTGCGGAAAAGCCTCCTGGATCTGATCCAGTAACTCGAGTCCGTCAATGCCGGGCATGCGTATATCGCTGATTATCGCGTCAGGCTGGGTGTCTTTGAGTTTTTCCAGTAAGCCATTGCCGCTTTCAAAGCTCTCACTATTGAAGCCGGCTTTTTCAAGAGATTTTTCCAGTACCCATCTAATAGACCGGTCATCATCAATAATCCATAAAAGATTTTTACCTGGCATTACGATTCTTCCTCAATATCATCAAGTACATTTTCATTCGACAGGGGCAGGGAAATAGTGAAGCATGTTCTGCCCTCATGACTGTCGCACTCTATGAGTCCGTTATGATTTTTCAGTATATTTTGCGAAAGCGATAAACCCAGTCCGGTGCCATTGGCTCTGCCACTGATCAGTGGATAAAAAATGCTTTCAAAAAGCTCCTGTTTGATTCCAGGGCCGTTATCGATAATTTCGATTCTCGCTACCATCTTGTGCATGACGGCGCCAATAGTGACGTGGTTAACGGTCCGAGTTCTGAGAATAATTTTTGGCTTTGTCTCACCAGGATCAGCTTCCATCAGGGCCTGCATTGCATTTCGT
>CBFICR010000057.1:0-18101 GCA_965661105.1 Pseudohongiellaceae bacterium
AGAGTTGCTCCTAGTACGAGAGGACCGGAGTGAACGAACCTCTGGTGTTCGGGTTGTGTCGCCAGACGCATTGCCCGGTAGCTATGTTCGGCAAGGATAACCGCTGAAAGCATCTAAGCGGGAAGCCTCCTTCAAGATTAGATATCCCTGGAGCTTTAAGCTCCCTAAAGTGCCGTTCAAGACTAGGACGTTGATAGGCTGGGTGTGTAAGCACAGCGATGTGTTGAGCTAACCAGTACTAATTGCACGTGAGGCTTGACCATATAATCACAAGCTTTTGAAATTAATAATTCAAAGGTTAAGGTTATATGTCAAAGCAACAACCAATAGACAAAACAAGCATAATGTACGCGCCTGTTGCTGGATGTATTACATATAGACGGTAACAGAAGTACTTCTCTGATTTTTAGATTCTCCGCTTTGTTAACAGTTTTGCCTGACGAAGATAGCGAGTGTGAACCACCTGATCCCATCCCGAACTCAGAAGTGAAACCACTCAGCGCCGATGGTAGTGTGGGGTTTCCCCATGTGAGAGTAGGACATCGTCAGGCTTTAAATACCAAAGGCCCATCTCAAACGAGGTGGGCCTTTTTTATTTGTCAGATTTTCTGATTTGAGGCTGGGTTTCTCCATAAAACACTCATCAATTTTTAGCAGCTGGAGTGCCAGAGTACAGCTGAACTCGAGTCATATAAATAGGTCAGGTATTCCTCCAAATTTATAGATATTACGTGGCTTTAATAAGTGCTTAACTCCTATTCTTTAAGCCAGAAATTTAGTATCATGCCGCACCATTTTTTCCGAAACAGACAATTAACCCAAGAGCAGCACAATGAATGATTTATCAAAATATAGAAACATAGGAATTTTTGCCCACGTTGATGCGGGGAAAACTACAACTACAGAGCGTATTCTAAAGCTAACCGGTAAAATTCATAAAACTGGGGAAGTACATGATGGTGCTGCTACAACTGACTTCATGGCTCAGGAGCAGGAACGTGGGATCACAATTCAGTCTGCTGCCACCACATGTTTCTGGAAAGATCATCGTTTAAACATTATTGATACGCCGGGACACGTTGATTTCACTGTTGAAGTGTATCGTTCGCTTAAAGTACTGGACGGCGGAGTTGGTGTCTTTTGTGGTTCTGGTGGTGTTGAGCCTCAATCAGAAACTAACTGGCGTTATGCCAATGACTCAGAAGTTTCGCGTATTATTTTTGTCAACAAGCTTGACCGTATCGGTGCAGACTTTCTCAGAGTTGTTGGCCAGGTAGAGACAATACTGGCTGCTAACCCCTTGGTCATGGTGTTACCCATCGGCCGTGAAGAGGGCTTTATGGGGATTGTTGACCTGCTGACGCGTAAATCGCATATTTGGCCGGATCCAAATGACCGTGAAAAATTCGAGATTGGTGATGTCCCGGAAGACATGGTTGATCTGGTAGAAGAATACCGTGAAAAATTAATTGAAACTGCAGTTGAGCAGGATGATGAGGTAATGGAAGCCTATTTGGAAGGTAACGAGCCGTCCATTGAAGATATTAAACGCTGTATTCGTAAAGGTACCATAGCACTTGATTTCTTCCCCACATATTGCGGTTCTGCATTCAAGGATAAAGGTATCCAATTAGTTCTGGATGCTGTTGTTGACTACTTGCCATGCCCCACAGAAGTAGAGCCTCAGGATCTGACCACTGAAGAAGGCGAGCCTACTGGTGAAGTTGCCCTGGTATCTGTTGATGAGCCACTACGCGCACTTGCCTTCAAGATTATGGATGACCGTTTCGGCGCATTGACCTTTACTCGAATCTATTCAGGTGTGTTGAATAAAGGCGATACCATTTTGAACTCGTTTACCGGTAAAACTGAACGCATCGGCCGTATGGTTGAAATGCATGCCAATGACCGTAACGAGATTGATACTGCTCAGGCAGGGGACATCATCGCAATCGTTGGTATGAAAAATGTGCAAACGGGTCATACCTTATGTGATCCAAAACACCCTTGTACATTGGAAGCTATGGTTTTCCCTGAGCCAGTTATCTCACTTGCAGTCGCTCCAAAAGACAAGAGTAGCGTTGAAAAAATGAGTATTGCCATTGGTAAAATGGTGGCAGAAGACCCTTCCTTCCGTGTTGAAACAGATGAAGACTCAGGGGAAACCATTCTTAAGGGAATGGGAGAGCTTCACCTTGATATTAAAGTCGATATTCTGAAACGTACCTACGGTGTTGAATTGGATGTAGGTGCACCACAGGTGGCTTACCGCGAAACTATTACCCAGGAAATCGAAGACTCTTATACCCATAAGAAACAATCAGGCGGATCCGGTCAATTTGGTAAGATCGATTATCGTATCAAGCCAGGTGAACCAGGCACTGGTTTTGTTTTTTCCTCAACGGTTGTGGGTGGTAATGTACCGAAGGAATTCTTCCCGGCTATTGAAAAAGGCTTTAAGGGAATGATGGATGAAGGCCCGGTTGCAGGCTTCCCGGTTCTTGATGTTGAGATAGAATTATATGATGGTGGTTTCCATTCAGTGGATTCATCTGCAGTAGCATTCGAACTGGCAGCAAGAGGCGCTTATCGCCAATCAATGTCCAAAGCGGGTCCGCAGCTAATCGAGCCAATCATGAAAGTAGATGTATTTACACCGGAAGATCATGTTGGTGATGTGATCGGTGATTTAAATCGTCGCAGAGGCATGATCAAGGATCAGGATCCAGGTCCAACAGGTGTTCGAATTAAAGCCGATGTGCCGCTTTCAGAAATGTTTGGTTATATTGGCAGTCTGCGCACAATGACTTCTGGTCGTGGTCAATTCTCAATGGAGTTTGCCCATTACCTGCCTTGCCCAAATACTGTTTCAGAGGCAGTTGTTGAAGCAGAGAAAGAAAGAAAGGCGGCAAATGCCAAAAAGTAATATCTAATGTTGTAAAGTTGTAAAAAAGCCCCGCTAATGGAAATTATCGGGGCTTTTTTATTAGTAAAGAATAAAAGAATGTGAATTGGTGTTTGTATTCTGAAAACAACTCAAATGAGAAGAATTATCTTAATGATAATTTCTGTATCAACTTTGCCGTTTCCTCTTTGACGTCACCACTGACCCCACGACCAGTACCCCTGGATCTTTCACCCATTGCATAATTAAAAGCGGTCAATCCGCCAGCATCTTCTGCTTTTAGATCAGCTCCCTGATTGGCGAGAAATTCAACCGCCTCATTCCATCCCCAGCTTGCAGCGCCATGCAGGGCTGTTCGACCAAAGCGATCTTTCTGATTAATATTCGCACCTTGCTCCAGTAAGACCGCAATAGTATCTCTTGCATTCTGGCCTGCCAATGGAGTGAGGTAATTACCACGAGTATCGATTGTGTTGGCACCTAATCCTGCTGCTGCCATTAAGGGTGAAATACCTTCACGATTAGGGAGGTCTATATGGGCACCATGTTGCAAAAGTAACTTTATAGCTGCTACATCATGCCCCTTTGCTGCACGCAGCAGAGGGGTCGCACCATCCACCAGCATGGAGTCGGCGCCGCGGTCATCTTTGATGTGACGATAGGTGGGTTGCAACTTGATTTGCAGGTTTGGATTGGCGCCCGCTTCCAGTAAAATTTGAATCATCTCCAGGCTACTTGTCTGGCTAGTGGCGGGGCGATCAGGGTAGCCACCATGTGGAAGAGTATTTACGTCAACGGCAGAGTAGATGGGGTTTTCCCCACGCCAGCTCCATTTGTTTACGTTTGCGCCGGCTTCCACCAGAAATTTGGCTGTATCAAAACGCATGTTCATTACCGCCAGAAGCAGGGGAGTGACATTTTCAGCATCACCCTGATCCAGGTCGGCTCCTGCCTCCACCAGTATTTCAGTGCAGGCAAGACAGCCTTCACGAGCAGCGTACCCCAGGGCAGTAATACCTCCAGCCGGACGCCATTGAAAGCGTCGTTCGGCACTGATCTGCCGATCACGCTGGTTCGGAAGTGACCTGGAATCGGGATCTCCACCTGCGTCTATCAAGAGCTTCAACATTTCTGGCTGAGATTGTGCCGCGGCCCATATCACCGCATTTTGTCCCTGCCATTTTTCCGTGGCATTGACATTGGCGCCATGCTCAAGCAATAACCGAGCGGTCTCCAGATTGGCCGAGCGGGCAACGATCATCAGTGCTGTCTGATTGTCTGCATTAGCTGAGTCAGGGTCTGCTCCGGCTTCCAGTAAGGCTTTCATGATTTCATAATCACCTAACAAGGCGGCTTCAGAGACCGGGCTGGCGCCATAGTTGTTTTCTGTATTTACTTCTGCGCCAGCAGCAATCAATGCCTTTACCAGGGCAATGTCGCCATGATGAACAGCCCAGTGCAAGGCAGTGGTGCCATTGGATTCGGGTGTGGTAACGTCGGTACCGGCGTTAGCCAACTTTAATGCCTGGTCAAAATTTCCGGCATGAATGCTGTCCAGCAAAGGTGAAGCGATTGTCGTCCCGGACATCAATCCCGTAATCAGGGTTGTTAAAACGAGTCTTTTCATTTCAAATTTTCCGCCTGTCTGGATAAACCGATCTTATACTTCAGCGAAAGTGCCATTACTATCACCATGGGAATCAATGGGAATGCCTGCGCGCTGCAGCAAGGTCAGGTGAAGATTCGCGATAGGTGTGTGATCTTCGACTTTCAAATGCTGGTTGCCCTTGATGGTCCCTGCACCCTTGCCAATCACAGCCATTGGTAACGGGAAATTGTTATGCGCATTACTGTTACTCATGTTACTGCCATAAGTAAGAATAGCGTTATCCAACAGTGAGTTTTCCCCATCCGGAATATCCTTCAGTTTGCCGACAAATTTTGCCAGCACATCGCTATGCCAGGTTTGTAACTGCGACAGTTTCTGCAGACTGACTGCATTGTTGTTGTGATGTGACAGAGGATGAAATGCATCAGGTATGCCAATATGCGGATAGGCCTGCTGGCTGACTTCTGCTGCCAACATGAATGAGACTACCCGTGTCATACCAGCCTGATAAGCCAGGGTAATCATGTCCAGCATCAATTCAATATGTTCATCAAAATTCGGAATACCTACTGGCATCTCGGGCATCTCATATTGAGACATGTCCTGATTTTCCAGTTTCTCAACACGCCGCTCGATTTCACGCACACTGGTGAGATAATTATCCAGCATGGCTTTGTCTGATGCGCCCAGGCTTTTCTTCAGGGAGTTGGTTTCGTCCGCTACCATATCCAGCAGACTCTTGTAGTCATTGGCGATCATTGAGCGTTCTTCTTCGGTATCACCTTCGCCAAATAATTTGGTTAAAAATTTCTTCGGGTTGTACTCCATAGGTAGCGGAGTGGTCGCACTGCTAAAGGAGATCGTCGTGCCAATTGTACAGCCATAAGTGCCATCACAGGCTGAGGCGCCACCTTTTTCTTCGGTGGCAACTTCGATAGAAGGCAGGGGAGTGTCCTGGCCGATATATTTGGCGGCAATCTGGTCCGCTGAAATGCCAACGAAAGGTGCATGACTACGACGGGGAGCGGCACAGGTAAGCCAGGTACCAGGGGTAATGGCGTGTACTGCTGAACTTTGAGCGGGCTTGTTGTCCAGCCCGGAAACGATAGTCAGGTAGTCCCGGTAAGCTTCAAAAGGTTTAAGGATAGGCTTTAATTCAAAATCCCTGCCTGCAGCATCCGGGGTCCAATCATTCATGATGGCGCCGTGAGGCAGATAAAAATAACCCATCAGTGGCTTGGGAGCTGCTGCCGTCTGTGCTAGTGCTGTCGCTGCAGGCACCATGGCATCCAGAAAAGGCAGGGCAACTGATGTCCCCAGGCCTCTTAATACTTTGCGTCTTGATAAATACTTCTTGGTAATAAACATGGTTATTACTCCACTCTCAATCTAATAAGTGACCTTTTTAGATCCTATTCATTAATGGCAACTGTTTCAGTACCGTGTTCTTCAGTGGGCAGCGATTTCATGCGAAAAGCATCACTGTCCACTATACCCAGCACAATGTTTTCAAACTGATAATTATTCGCAGCAACCTGCTTTACTATCCTGCGCACTGTAGGCATATCAAAGTGTTCTACTGTGCGTCCCAGTGCAAAAGTCATTAACTTTTCGGTGATAGCTTGTACAAACTGATCTGGTCGGTCAAGTAAAGCTTCGCGCAGGTCACTGGGTCCTGTCACCGGCTGACCACTGGCAAGACGGCCATTGGCATCAATTGGTGACTGGGCAAAGCGATCCATATCACGCCACTGTCCAATGGCATTGAAGTTTTCCAGGGCCAAACCCAATGGGTCAATAACACCATGACACTGGTTACAGGAGGGTTGTTCACGATGACTTTCCAGTCTGGACCTGATGGTAGTTACCTGGGAACCCGGGTCAAGGGTATCCAGATCCGTTTCTACTCCCGGTGGTGGGGCTGAAGGAGGAGTACCGATCAGCGTTTCCAGAATATAGGCTCCACGTACTACTGGCGAAGTACGGTTGGGGTAAGAGGTTAGCATCAGCAGACCGCCCTTGCCTAAAAGCCCCCAGCGACGCTGGTCATCCAGCTCTATGCGACGGAACTGTGAGCCGCGTACATCATTAATCCCGTAATGCCGGGCCAGTCGTTCATCGACATAGGTGTGCTTTGCATCAAGCAGATCAATAACCGGCCGCCCGCCCCTCAGAATACTGTCAACAAAAAGAGCCAGTTCCTGTTTGAATGCCGTCCTCAGATCATCATCGAAATCCGGGAAAACACGGGGATCGGGATCGATATCATCTACACCGTCAATATTGAGCCACTGAAAGGCAAAATTTTCAGTAAGTGAGCTGGCGCGTGGATCTCTCAACATGCGGCGAACCTGGGCGCCTAGAATTTCAGGATTCCTCAGTTCACCGCGTTCGGCTGCAGAGAGTAACTCATCATCCGGATTACTGCTCCACAGGAAAAATGACAGCCGTGAAGCAAGCTCCAGATCAGAGACCGGATATGCTTCACCGGGCTGAGCATCATCGGGCAACGGTTCAGCCCGATAGAGAAATTTGGTAGACGCCAGCATCGCCATGATGCCCTTTTGTATACCGGTTTCAAAACCACCTTCAGCCAGGCCATTTTCATAAAAAGCCATCAGAGGGGACAAATCCTCCTCATTGACCGGGCGTCTGTATGCCAGGCGGGCAAGATTGCTAAAAATTTGCTCGGCACAACCGCGTTCTTCATCATTATTGGCGGGATAGCAGGAAAATATTTTTTCTCTACTGGGAACATCCGGCAAACCGGTGGCATTGAATGGCCCCAGCGCTTTCATACTGACGACGATGGGAATGTTGTCAAAACCTTCACCTGGGCTTAGATGATCAATGATGCGGTCTGATTCGGCAAAGGTACGAGCCACAAAGCCTGCGCCAATCTTGTGCACGCCAGCTTCAACAGGCACACTAATATTTCTGAAACGATTCTGAATCTCGGTGATTGCAGGGGTTTGCTGGCGATCAACAGCCTCTGCGTCCTCATAGCCACCCAGGCTGGTGGTATAAACTTCTTCACCATCGATAGTAAGAATGAAGCGATGTTCGTCCTCAAGCCACCAGGTGGGATAGGAGCGCTGCAGAGAGCCTTCCTGAGAAGCGATCTCGATATTGAATTCGTATTCGCCCGCTGCCGGGAAATATTGTTCAACGACAAAACCGCCCCGAGTACCCAAAGGCATTCCGGCGACATGACGATACTGGGTAGCCAGGCTGGGGGCCTCAAAAGAGGCCAGCTCAGGAGCAGGATCTTCTTCACCAACAGCAAGTATGCTGACAGAGCGGGCTGCTGACATGTACTGCTGCAGAAACGAAGGAGAAACCTGTAGCACATTCGCGACATTGTCAAAACCGTCGCTCACTGAGTCAGGTGGTAGCAAAGCTTCAGCATCGACCTGCACAGCCAGAATTTCTTCAACGGCATTGGCATATTCTTTGCGGTTTAAACGGTGGATCGCCACATGGCCTGGATTGGGGCCGGCGTCCTCTGATACAGAGTCCAGATAACTTTCCATTTCAGTAATAAATTCATCCAGCCTTGCTTCACTGGGACGTTCATTGCCAGGGGGGGGCATGAGTCGACCGCGCATTTTCCGCACAGCTTTTTCAAAAATATCGGTATTGTCATGAATGGATTGCGGAGACAGGGTGTCAAAAGCCAGGCTGCCCGCCCAGTCTTCAAAGTTATGACAACCTACACAATATTCATTCAGCAGCTCCCATTGTTGCTCAATATTTTCAAGGGCTTGTGTATGAGCTTCCTGCGCAGCGGCAAAAGAAACCGGAGTAATAGCCAGAGAGCAAAGCAAGCACAGTATTTTTGGTTTCATTGTTTCCAGTCGCATTTAAATAAATCCTCCCATATCACGGGAATGAGCCCACATACCTCGGTAGGCTTCCAAAATAAATTCTTCAGGATCACCCCAGGTCTCGTCATAGCCTTCGGTAACCTTGGCTTCCAGCATGTTTTGACCGCTATATCCCTGGCGTGCCAGAGTTTTCATTTTTTCATAGAGATCAGTCAACATGGCGTGTTGTGCCAGCAGGTCGGCTCTGGTTTTTGTACTCCCCTGGTCGGGAATAATCACAGTGTTGTCATTTACCAGTTCGAGCATGGCTTCATTGGCACTGATAAGTCCGCCAATCCAGCCGCCTGTAGCGATATCCGGTGTTGGATAACTACCGTCGCTGAGCAAGCCGCCTGCAACCAGAATATTGCTGTCAGGGAAATACAGTGCAATATCGCCATCGGTATGGGCCTGCTGATAGTGGTGATATTGGACGATTTCACCACCAAGATCCTTGGTGCCGGAAAAGTAGAAAGTTTCATCTGGCAGGGCTTCCGCCGGTCGAGGCTTATGAGTCCAGTTACGCCATTCAACATCAAAATCAGCACCCAGCCACAGACGGGTATTCTCGTGGGCAATAATATTTACACCATGGGAGTGAAAGGTCTCATTTCCTCCGGTGTGGTCAGCATGCCAATGGGTATTAAACAGGTTTGTGATTGGTCTTGAGCCAGTTAACTCATTGATCAATGAAATCACGCTGTGGGCGTATTCAGAGCTACCGCTGTCAATAACGGTTACCCCTTCGTCGCCGAGATACAAGACAATATTGCCACCAGCCCCGCTGATCCTGATCAGACGATCAGTGATTTTTTCGCTTGTCAGTGAGTCCCCCGCAGCAAGACTTGCCAGCGGATACCCAATGAGGGGAAGAGCGCCTGAAATTGTCAGGGCCTGCAGAAAACGACGGCGGTATTTCATGTTAATTTTCATGGGAGCCATTTTAGCATTTTTTCGTATTTCGAATTAAAAACCAGATCAAGTTCCACATTTTATGCACAAGAGCTGAATCAGTCATTAGCGCCTTGGGTATTACAGCTATATCTAAAGAATTGAGGATTCAATAGGCTGTCAAACCGGAAATTATGTGCGGCAATAGACTGCTCTATTATGTTATACGTCGGGAACAGGAAGGGGGATTTCAATCAGTCAATTGATCCGGTTCGATATCTTCGTGCTGACCGGGGGTCATGGTCTGAACTTTTTTCTGAATGCCGGCTGTAATCTGGGGGTTTGTTACTACTTCATAAAACTTCTCATCAATAGTATGTGCTTGAATCGTTTCATCTTTCCATAGGCCCACACGCCCCTCACGGATGACAAGATTACGTTTTTTACTTTCTGTATCCAGGTATTCACCATAATAAAACACGGTTGTTTTCCCTTCGACCTTGCCTGACAAACGTGTCATTTCGATTTCGTTTTGAAGTTTCCTAAAGCCTACATTGTCCAGCAAAATGCCATTCACATTGTAACGAATCTGTTTTTGCCCTTTTTCGCCGCGGGAGTGGTCATCTCTTGCAATCTCAAGCACTTCGACATTAAAAGGATGCTTCTGGATAACATCACGTAGTTTCCAGGTACACGAAGACATGCGATCAGCATCGCCAATGGCAGAAGAAATCATAATGGGATGGTCATCATCATAAAGGTAGCGAGGCGCGTAGTCAGCGTAACAAATGCCTATACCCAGCTCCAGCGGGGGCAGGCCCATATCTCTGGAATATTTGTTGTTGGCGCTAACAACAGAAAGCATGGCCTTGGCCATGCCACAGGCGTGTGCTACGCAGTGCCAGTTCTGAGGGTTATTTTCGTATTCCAGAAAACTCAGAATAACGGCATCGCCTTCAATAAATACTTTGTTGGCGCCGTAAAGTTCTAATACCTTGTTTATTGGGCTGAAAAAACGCAAGCTGAAGTAGGAGGCCGGGTTAAGATCCTTTTTCTCAAGTTCATCGGTGACTGTGGTTGAGCCGCGCACGTCCGCCTTGAGGATAGAATGATGAACAATACGTTTATCATCATCGATGACTTCTCTGGCCATTGGCAATTGATATAGCGTGCCTGCCTGGCTTGATAAACGAAGATTCTCTTCCTCTGTCTGGATACTTATTCGGTTAAAAACACGGTGGGCAAATCGGTAATATTTCAGATGCAGGCGATATTGCGCAAAGACGGATAAAAATCTGATCAGTACATCAGATGAATTGTTGCTAACTTCATCCTGGACGTCTTTGGCTGCCTGCTTCATGGACTTTACTTCGGCAGATGTAAAATTGTACTCCCTGTTCAGACGTTTCTCGAAATCCTTGAAAAGTAGCTCGCCTGAAAGATAACGACAGAGTGTTAATGGATCTATGATCTGAGCCAGATGGCGGCTCCACATTTTATGCGTATAGTGTGAGGCTGTTAGCTGAACTAACAGCTTTTCTTTCTCCAGAAACTTTTTTAGCTGCTTGAGAAGTTTGTTAAGTCGTTTAATGTTTCCTCTGGTTTTCCAGCCAGCTTTGAAACCATTTTCTTTTTTGACAGTCCTGAGAAGTTCATCAAGTCCTTTTTTGCTAAACAGATATTCAAAATTTTCAGGGTAATCCAGGCAGGAAAAACTTTCAGAAATAATATTTTTCATATCTTTTGAAGGGCCGAGCAGGTGCTTTGCTGCAGCAAGTCCCCCCAGTTCATCATATATTTCAAGCTGAACAGAGTTTTCCTTTTCTTCATACAAAGGGGGAAAGTTCAGTTCAGGTAGAGCTTCACGAAACATTGATTCAACTGCAGAATTTATTTCTGGAAAGTCGGATTCATCTCTACTTTTGTTCCAAAGCAGATAACGTTCAATCAGAAAGTTTCCGGAATCCAGATTGGCACTAAGAAGCATTGGGTTGAAAAGTATCTCAAGAAAAATGCTGTCTTTGCCTCCCAGGTATTGTCTTCTTAAAGATTGCAGGTTTTTACTTTCCACTTGCTTCAACAGTACATAGAAATGCCTGTAGATGGAGTACAGAATCATGGTGTAGTGTTTTTGAAGCCAGAAGAGGTGATCCTGAATGCTCAGCGCTTTGCCAGAACCGCTGGTACGTAATTCTGAAAGCTTGTCACGATGTGCCTTGATATGTTTATCAAGAGCATTTTTGGTGCTTTCGAGAATGAAGCGGTAGATGGCAAATTGCAGGAAACTTATCTGCTCAGGATTTAAGTCGGTTTTTACCCGGCTTATCAGGACTGTCATCATGTCGATATAACAGTTCCGGAATTCTTCAACTTGCTTGTCATTTTTGAGACGCTGGGGTTTTTCAGATGTTTCCAGGAATAGGTAGTCTGCAAGAAGCTTTTTGAATTCAGCGCAAAACTTTGGACTGATTTTTACATCGATATGATAGTTATCGATACCTCGAGGCAGATTTGAAATATTGAGCAACACCTGATCAGGTATGGTCAATCCATCAAGATAGTCTTCAAACATCCATTCTATTTCCGAATCAAAACCAGTTAGAAGAATTCCCTAGCCGGAAGCGTTCACTGCTAACCAGTATTTAATCTTCAATTGTTTTGGCATTTGAAAAAATGCCATAAATCTAATTTTTACTATCGTGTTGGTCAGTAAACACAGTAACGTTGCCTGATTGTACAAAGACATGGTCTGTGGGATAAAGCGCTACTATACTTTTATTCCGTGGAAAATAAAAAGGCAAACAATCATGAATATAGACGCATTGGCTTTAAAAAGGGTTCTGGCATTAATATGCATGGCTTTTATCTATCAAACTGGCTTTGGACAGCCTCAAGCGCTATATAATCTTGACTCTGATTGGGCGCTGAAATCCGGTGAAAGCTGGGATGGATCTACCTCATGGGTTGCCGCTGATGGCAAGGGTAATGTTTTAATCATGGTTCGTAGTGCGCCATATTTCAGACTTTATACAAGAGAGGGGGAATTTATCAGATCCTGGGGGGATTCTCCGCTTATGAATAATGCCCACAGTGTCAGCTTTGATGCACAAGGCAATGTCTGGGCAACGGATGCCGCCAGGCATGTTGTTTACAAGTACAGCATAGAGGGTGATTTACTGATGACCCTGGGCAGGGCAGATGAGGCTGGCGATAATACAGATCAAACCCTGTTTAATCAGGCTAACCACGTATTTGTTTCAAATACAGGCGATATTTACGTATCCGATGGATATGTGAACTCAAGAGTGATTCAGTTTACCGCCAAGGGTGATTTTGTTCGCATTATAGGAGGAGAGCAGGGGGCTGGTGATGGCCAGCTCGATCTGCCCCATGGCGTAGCCCTTGATTCTCACGGCAGGATATTGGTCAATGATAGCGGTAACCAGCGGGTGGCAGTTTTCGCATCAGATGGTGGTTTTATAGAAAGCTGGTCTGTTCCTTCCCGTGGTGGAATAGTTGTGATGGCTGATGATACTGTGTACGTGAGTGATGTTAATGCGGGGGCTGTAAATATTCTTAAAGATGGACAATTACTGGATACGATCAAGATGGACATGCGTCCCCATGGGCTGGGCGTAGATGTGGATGGCACCGTTTATGTGACTGATGCCAGGGCAAGGATAGTCATGAAGATTTCAAAAAACTGATTATTGAAACTTCTCAGCAGAGCATCGCAATATTTGTGACCTATTGTGAACTATTCAGAGTTCAGGTCAAGAATCTGGTTCACCATCTGCCTGGCAGTCTCTGTGGTCAGATTGGGATGCGATGTCATTGGAACATCACCCCAGTTACCCTCACCACCGTCAATGATGCTGTCAATTAAAAGTCTGATGTTGTCCTCAGTAGTGCCATCAGTAGCGCTATATTTTCTCGCTATAGCCTCGAATGAAGGGCCCACCAGGTTTTCAGCTATACGATGACATACCATACAGTCACTACTGGTAAATAATTCAGGCTGCAAGAGCCCTTGCTGACTCATCGTCTCATGCTGTAGTTCAAGATCATTTTGCATTGTCTGGTCTGGCTCGATTTTCAACAACACCCCATCCTTGTGATCGGTGAGGAGGTAAAGTAATCCGTCAGGGCCCTGCTCAACATAGCGAATGCGCTGGCCAAGCTCCTCCAGCATGGATTCTCTTCTTACTTCACCGTTATCGTTAAAGACGACTCTTTCCAGATGTCCGGTACCGGGAATTCTGCCGACCATCATGGAAGTCACAAACAAATTATTTTTCCACCCTGGAAATTTGTCACCGGTATAAAAAGTCATACCAGCAACGGTAATTGCCGGGACCCAGAAGACTTCTGGAAGCTCGGTGTCTTCTACCCAGGGTCTGTCATTGAAGCGGGTACCATCATAATCTCGTCCAAAGGTAGCCAGTGGCCAGCCGTAATTTGCACCAGGCTTCAAAATATTTACTTCGTCGCCGCCCTGGGGACCATTTTCCAGTTCCCAGATTTCCCCGGTCTCAGGATGTACCGCAAAGTCCATGACAGAGCGATTACCCCAGGTGAAAATTTCAGGCAAGGCGCCTTCTATAGTAAAAAAAGGATTGTTGGCCGGTGTGCTGCCATCATCGTTTATGCGCAGGGTTTTTCCAATATGGGTATCGAGGCTTTGTGGTGTCTGTCGCTCAATACGGTGAGAGACGCCAAAAAGAAATGTTCCATCCGGCAGGAATTTTCCGCGTGAGGAGGCTCCACCAGGATGTGCTGCCCATGCATCCGCCTCAAATACTTCTTCTAAATCTACTATTTGCTGACCATTCCAGCGTCCCCGTGCAACAGCAGTAGTAAACCACAAACCATCAGATCCATCGGGATTATCTCCCTCCTTGATCCAGACGAAATATAGCAAACCATTATCAGCAAAGCGGGGGTGCAGGTTAATGTCGAACAGTTGCAGTAAGGGAAAATGTTCCTTGAAACTTGCTGCCGGTGCTGCCTGCAATTCTCCATTGCGTATTAAACGCACATTACCGCTAGTTCGTTCTGTGACGAGAATATCACCCAATGGGCTGGCATCAGTCTGTGTGCCTGGGATAAACACCATGCCATAGGGGGTGTCCATACCCCGAGTCACAACAGAGACGCGGATATTTTCCTGCTCAAAAGTATCAAAATTCCAGGGACCGCTACCTATGGGTGGTGGCGCGAATTGAGCCTGAAGAATGGCTGGGTACACTAAAAAAACCAGCATGGCACAAAAGCGAATAGAGTGTTGGATGACTTCCGTATGTTTCAAATCGTGCCCCTCCTTTTTATTTTTGATTATTGAAGGTTGCCGGTACTGGATAAGTGTGAAAAAGCCTGCCTGGCCTGGCGGTACAATTAGTCTGTTTGTCCGTGGTTAGCTTCAGTGACCTGACGCACCAGTGTATCCACAAAAATTTGTTCAAATTCTTCAACGTGAGCTTTGTAGCCTTCAGGATCATAAAATGGATTCGGCTCACTAGGTTGCCAGTTCTCCAGTTTTTCATATTTTTCATTGAGGCCGTAAAATACACCATGAGAACTGACCCACACTTCGGCAGGTATTTCTTTGGCTTTTTTATAGGTTTGCTGGATATCGCTGGCAATCGCTGGATACTCTTCATTGCCTACATAGCGCAGAAACTGTCCATTAAGACTGCATTCGATAAAGCCATTATAGGTACGGCCATTTTCTTCAAGGGAGAGACTCCACGCCAGACATCCTTTGGTATGCCCCGCCTGAACATGGGCAGTGAGTGTAGTACCTCCCAACGAAATAGTGTCACCTTCATCAACGATGATATCAATAGGCTGCTCCTTGCCTCCGGGAGTGTCGAAACTCTGGTGGTAGGGTAGTTCAAGGCGACCAACAACGACTTCAGCATTGGTAATTTCCTTAACCAGTGCGTCGCCTTCGATATGATCCGGGTGAGCATGTCCACTGATAAGAATTTTGATATCAGCAAAGTCAAAGCCCAGCTGCTCTACAGCTGCTTTAATGACAGGAACGGAGCTTTCGTAATTGCTGCTATGAAGGATATGTCCCTCTGGTGTCGTGATTAGAAACGAGCCTAATTGTGCGGTGCCAACATAATAGAGATTGTCCATAACCTTATGTGGAGGGAATGGATCATTCCAGCCGGGAGGTTGTGCCACAAGTGTGGAGCAGGCGGTCATACCAATTAAAGTGCATAATTTGACAGACTGTTTGCCTGGTAATAATTTCATACGGGCGTTCTCGCGAGCAGGCCGGGTTTATAATCTAAAAATCTTGAAGGCTAGTCGCGGCGGCTTCCACCCAGTTCCAGAGTGCGGCCATCAGGGAATTCGATACCTCTGGAATTCATGCGCAGTGAGCCATCTTTAGCCTGAAAGCCGGTGACCCGGATGCGGGTGCCCGGGGGGAGTGAATCCCGGTTCCAGCCAAGACGCATTAGTACATTCGGAGATCCGCCTTCCACCTGCCAGTTTTCAACAACACCTTCTTCATTTTCCACGGCAAAGCTCAGCCATGAATGGGGGTTAACCCAGTGCATTTCGACAACTTCACCTTCCAGTGATACTTCCTTGTTGGGGTCGAACTCTGCATAAAAAGAATGGTGGGCCAGGGCCGGGATTGCAGCGATGCCAAGTATGCAGGCAAGCAAAAGTTTCAGTTTCATTTCATCGTCCTCTGTATATTTCTCACAAATATTCCCGGAATCATTCCGGTACTCTACTAGTCGATTCAGAAAAAATACGATTTATACCAGTGAGTTTATATTACCTTTTAATCGTATATTGGGTTATTGACCTGGGTCATCAAGGCCAAGTAAGTCCCAATAAAGAAGTTTGTCTGCAAAAGGAACACACTTGTGTTCAAGTGTTTGGGCATTCTCTTCAATCAGTCGATAGAGAGGCATTTCGATTGTCCAGGGCTCTGAGTAAGTCTGTGGGTCCTCCAGTGTGGCTTCATACCAGATATGATCTGGCCCGAGTTTGCGGAAGCGCTCAGTAACTACCAGCTGATTACTATAATGATTGCCGGCACGATCAAGCCAGGTCATACCATTCTGGTTCAGGGTAGTGATCACCAGGGTGTCTCCTTCCCAGCGCCCGTTAGATTTTCCCATCCAGGCATCCAGTGGCAACCCGCCGGTCTCATTCATGTGGACCACTCGCTGCGAAGCGGCGAAGGGATACACCATTATCAGATCATCATCACTTCCACCCTGAAATATTGAAAAGGGTATATCGTGATAAGTGGCACGGGGAATCCCGAGCATGTAGCATTTGGCTTCCGGATCGTTGATGGGCCAGTTGGCACGGTTTTCGTCACGTTGTGCAAGAGCTTCAGGCAGATATGGAATAGTGCCACCGTCACTTAGTACACTTTTGCCAGCAGGAATGGCGGCTATGGCGCCCATTTCCCAGAAGTCATCAAGCGCCTCAGCCGAGTGGGCTTCGAGGTTCCAGTTTGCGGTATTGATGGCTTTCCAGACGCCGTTAAGATTGGGGCGGCCATCGAGCATGGAAGTATCTTCTGCGGCGCTTGAATCTGCAGCAGCATTGGATTGAGCTATTTGTTGTTGCTGTGTTTCCTGGCTACAGCCAGTTACCAGCACAGCTCCTAGAAAAGCCCCCAAAGAAACTAATGTGATGAATCGATTTTGCATCAATCCACTCCTTTTAAAATTATTTGATCTTGAATGGACGGGTTGAGAGTAGCACACTCGTCAGGACAGTGGGAACAGTGGAACTTTCAATTTTACTGCCCAGGGTCATTTGCTGTTGGTATGATGATGCCATGCAATTCTTGGAAAAAATGTTGTACGATACTATCGTTCTATAAAAAAATTAGACGTTCAATAAAGAACAATTAGAAAATCTGTTCAGGGAGCTCCAGATGAAAAGCCGGATTCTGTCATTACGAAGCACCAGTCTCACTATCAGTCTTGCCATGCTCATGATTCATTCAGCGGTGTTTGCTGCCCAGGGAGATGCAGACTATGTGCAACCAATGACTCCGTGGGGTGAGCCGGACTTGCGTGGCACCTGGCCAATCAATCACCTTATTGGTGTGCCTCTGGTAAGGCCTCCTGAGTTTGGTGAACAGGCTTTTTTGTCGGATGAAGAATTTGCAGAGAAGCAAGCCAGTGTTGCAGCCCGTGATGATCGTTTCCAGTCCGGCGCAATTCCGGCAGCAGATGCGGCCGGCAGAGCCATGCGACAAACGTCATTGATTGTTGATCCGCCAGATGGGCAGTATCCGGAACTGACAGAATATGGGAAACAACTGCAGGCCAATATGCGCGGTTCCTACCATCCGACACAAACGGTATTTGACTCTATTGAGGATTTCAGTGCCTGGGATCGCTGTATTACTCGTGGTATGCCGGTTTCGATGCAGGCGCGCAACTACAATAATGGAATACGCATTTTTCAATCACCCGGTTACGTCGTCATTCAGCTGGAGATGGCGCATGAGGCACGCATAATTCCTACCTCTGATATGCCGCCCCTTGATTCAAACATCAAGCAATGGCTTGGTGAGTCGCGCGGACACTGGGAAGGCAATACACTGGTTGTCGAAACCACCAATTTTAATGGCAAGACCGGTAAAACCAGCGCAGGAAATCCGGGCTCTCCGCGGCCTCTGCAGCCAACCACCACCAATCAGCGTATTGTTGAACGGTTTACCCGTGTTGCAGATGACACTATTGAATTTGAAATGGTAATTGAGGATCCGGAAGTGCTGGCCACAGGCTCCTATACTGTCGCCTATCCTACCTATCTGGATAACGACTATGATATT
>CBFICR010000058.1:0-17749 GCA_965661105.1 Pseudohongiellaceae bacterium
AATTCACCTGAATTGTAGAGTTCTACACAAATATTGACGACTTCTGGGTCGTAGAGAATACCCGCATTAGTTTTTATTTCTTCCAAAGCCTTATCAACTCCCAAGGCTGGTCTATATGGCCGATGATTTGACATTGCTTCAACGGTATCAGCAACGGCGAGAATTCTCGCTTCAATTATAATTTCATCCCCTTTTAGTCCTTTTGGATATCCACTTCCATCCAAACGCTCATGGTGTTGCAAGATTGTATCGAAAATTGGCCAATCAAATTCGATACCTTCAATCAATTTTGCACCAACCTCAGGATGCAATTTAATCAAATCAAACTCAACAGGCGATAATTTGCCGGGTCTGTTAAGAATTTCAGATGGCGTAGCTATTTTTCCTATGTCATGGATCGTTGCAGCTAATTCAATCCCCTCAACTCTATGAAAATTCAGGCCTAACTTATTAGCGATCGCCACGGTTATTTTTGCAACATTCTGCTCATGTCCAGTAGTATAGGGATCCCTTGTTTCCAAGGCTGCCGATAAAACATAAATGATTTGTCTGAGGGTTCTTTTTACCTTTTCATCTTTCTCTGTTATCAGGGTAATATCCTGTATTGTTCCCATTGATCGCAGGGGCATCCCATTTTCCGCATAAAAAGTTTTCCCCCTTTCATGAACAACCTTTATCTGGTTGTCAGGGAGCAGAAGACGGTGCTTCAAAGAATACGTTTCTTTATCTTTTACCGATTTATTATAGGTATCTAACAACAGTTCTCTATCATCTGGATGAACCCTTTTCTCAAGATAGTCTTGAAACGTTACATTAAAATCATCTTTGGCAAGCTCAGTAATTGTATAAACTTCATCAGTCCAAAAAAGGTCTTTACTAAGCAGATCAAGTTCCCAGCTTCCTATATTGCCTAATTTCTGAGCTTCAGTTAGCTGTTCAGCGAGCCGTACTAGATATGCCTTATCCTCCCTATTCTCCAATATTAATTCTACAGTTTTGGATGTAAGGCGATCATACATTCCCATAATTACGTTTACTAAAGTGTTGGATTTCCTTGAATGTTCAATGGCGATTCCTTCTGCAGTATTAAAGTCAGCACCATTATCCATTTCCAAAATAATTTTTGAATCTTTCATATCTGTTTCTAAAATATGAAAAGCTAGCCAATTTACTAGATACTTTATTAAATCGGCTAGAACCTCAGTAATAGGCTCTGATTCCAGGCTGCGTTTTCTTGAATGTAGTTTTTCAATAAAGTCTTTATGTGCTTCCACATGTTTTAGAAATTCCTTTTCTGACTTAAAATGGCTTCGCCATATTTTCTCCTCTGACTCAAAGTGATATACCGTATAATCCAATAATTCCTTAAAGGCTGCTTCCAGCTCAATTAAAGTAATTTCCCTAAAAATACCACTGCAGAGATTGTTTAAAATTTCTACGAGCTTTTTATGTTGCTCATCAATAAGAGGAACATTAACCTTGAAAGCATCGTTCCATGGAAAAAAGTCATAGGAGACACGTGATGATGTGATAGGTGATTTCTTTTCCATTCTGGTTTTTACCTTTCCACTAAAGCTATATTCGATGCGACACTTTTAAAATTAAATTTTTGAATCAAATTGAGAGTTAAACCTTATCATTTATTTTGTTAACTTCCTTATATACACCTCTCTTTAGCTTTATTCCGGATCGTCCATTTTGGGTCGAAAGCGGACACTATTGTGATGCAATAGTTAATTGTCGAAAAGACTCTCTTTTCTTTGTAAATCCGCTTTCACTTACTTTCTTCCCAGGTTTGAATTTCTTCGGTAAATTTTTTTGCCAGTGCATTGGGGATTGGGAAGGTCAGATGATATTGGGAAATCTTCCAGCCGTCATCGGTCTTTATTAGTACACCGGTGCCGCGGCTGGTGCCATAGCTGGCACTGTCCAGAACCTCGTCAAACCAGGCCAAGTTGCCATCTGGCGTGATATTGATATGACGTTCTCGCGGCACATAGACCCAGCCATTGCTGTTGGAGGCATATTCCCTGAATACTGCTTTCGGCCAACGCTCGGTGACATCGGTTCCCAGAAACACCGCATCCTCACTCAACAAGTCGAAATAGGTTTGCCAGTCAGCTGTAGCGGCGGTCTGGTGAAACTTGTCCAGCACTTCGGCCACGCCAGCTTCATTGTTCTGGGCAGATGCTGTGCTGGATAACAGCAGTATTAGCAGGAATGCCCGGTTTAAAAGCAGGTTGCATATATTCATCTGAGGTATCCGCTGTTTTCACGCTCTGCAAAAGAGCAGTTTCTCCTGTTTACATGTCGTTAAGGCCATCAAGGAACAACAAATCAATACTCCCACCCAAACGGTGTATTCGCCGGGACTTCTTCCATAAAGGCCTCCACGGCCTGAATCTGGCCGTCATAGATCTTGAACATCTCCCATACCGATAACTCGCCTTCACCTCGCATCAGCGAGCCTGGACCGAAGTTCATGCGTAACCAGACAATGCCAAGCTCCTCATCCACGCCGGCAACCCGGGCCTGAATGCCTGAAAGTGTCGGGATGCCCTGGCTGCGGATATCCTCACAGTCGGGGAAAAATGTGCAGCCGGGTCCGGCCATTAGTTGGCCATTTTCAAAACGGTAGGCCTCGGGACTCACTTGCAGGTTAGCTTCTACAAAGCTGCCAATGCGCAGACCTTGCGGATATTGCAGGGCAATGCTGATCATCTCCTGACGAGAGTTGCGCTGTGAAGAGTCTGGCCGGTAAGTCATGGCGGGGTTGGCGGCAATTATGTTTTGCGGCTGAAACAGCATACCTTCTTCTCGACTACGAACTACTGTGGTTTCCACTTCATGTATTTCTTCATTGGCCACTTTCAGTCTGATCGCCTGGAGGACAGGCACGCCATTTTCCATGGCCAGCACATGGGTGCCAGCGGTGCAGGTACTGACATCCAGAACGTCCTGACGGAAAGTGCCGTAGCCTTCAATACTTTTCCAAAGGCCTTCACCCAATGGCATTTCAATATGATCTTCCGTAAATCTGACATTCTCTGCCAGAGGTAACAGGGCCGGGTCATGTTTTAACTGGGCATCAAGATAATGAGTCAGGTGATCCTGCAGGCATTGACGCTCACAGTCCTGGGCATTGGCAAAAGAAGTGAAAGGCAGGGAAACCAACAGGAGTAAAAATATTTTCATAGGGGTGAGTACCGGGTTTAAATTGTTACTTAATAGAGAGAGGCCAGGTTTGGATAGTGTTTAAAAGACAAAGATACATTAAAACCTAGTGTGGCCCTATAAGGTTACCAAGGTAAAATCACTCGGACTCTTTTGATTGCCAGCCCGTCGCTTCAATATATTCCTGTCGTTTCTCGGTGTACTCAATGACGGCTTGCAGAAACTCGGGGTGTTCTTCTGCAACCTGTTTGATCTTGTTGCGGTAATCACCCAGTTGGCTGGCAATAGCGAACTCCACAGGGACATGTTGCTGGGTTCCGTTCATAAAATCCTGGGCATGTTCCCGGGTTGCAATCAATTGAAACTCAGGCGTGCATACCTGGCGCTTGATGCGTGTGCCGGTGGGCTCATGTAAATAACATTTAATATCGAAACGTTTTTCATCATTGAAGCTATTAAACACATCGTAGGCTTTTTTCTCGGCTTCCCATAGCTGCAGGCGCAGTTGCAGTTTGGTGCGTTGGGTAGTGATGACGATTTCTTCAGGAGGTGTTGAGGTTGCGAGCCCTGATTCCTCTTCTGCCGCCTGCGCAGGTGGAATCAGGCAGGCGGGCAGTGTCAGCAGAAAGAGCCTTAATAATGGCGTTACGGCAACGTGAAAGTTCATCGATTAATACCACCTGGCAAATGGATTGTTTGATTATTATAAAAACAGGGAAGAATTTCCATCAATGAGGAATTAGTGAGAACACATCACTATTGAGAGTGCTTTGGATTACTCTTTTTATGGTAGTCTCCTTTTCAAAGAGGGAGACATAATGAACACATTAAAACGACGAACTTTTCTGAATCAACTGCTTGGCGCAGGCGTCATTTCACAATTGCCATTTGCCAATTCTGTATTGGCACAAAACCGCAACGCCATGAAACTGATTCTGCTGGGCACCCAGGGGGGGCCCAACTTTAATTTAATGCGTGGTGAAACATCCAGTCTGATTATGGTCGGAGACAGGCCCTATCTGATTGATTGTGGTTACGGGACGTTTCGCGCTCTTCTTGAGGCCGATGTCAATTTTCTGTCTTTGCCCAATATTTTTTTAACGCATTTGCATGATGACCATGTGGCGGATCTTCCTGTTCTGTTAAGTCATCAATGGACCCAGGGGAGGGTGGAGCCCACTATGGTCTATGGGCCCTATGGCACTGAAGCATTGGTCGCCTCGGCTTTGCAGTTCAATCAGGCCAATACGGACATCCGCTTCATTGATGAACAACGCACATTGCATCCGACCGCCGTCACCAGCGGTCAGGTGATTCCGGCCACCAATACAGTCCATAAAGCCTATGAAGATGACCGTGTGCTGGTAACGACAATTGAGAATACTCACTTTCCCGAGTGGGCCAAAGAGAAGATGCCGCATCGCGCGCTGTCCTATCGTTTTGACACTGATGATCGCAGTATTGTGTTTTCAGGTGACACCACGTATTCAGAAAATCTGGTAAAGCTGGCTCAGGGCGCAGATATTTTTGTCTGCGAAACTATTGAGTTGGTAAAAACCCGCGAATGGTTTGATCAGGTAACCGGAGGTGGCGGTCTCTACCAGGATGCCCGGGAAGGGATCTGGCAGCACATTATTGAAACCCATGCCAGCACCGAACAGGCAGGGCGCATGGCGGCGGAAGCTGGCGTTAGTACCCTGGTATTAAATCATGTCCTGCCAGGAGCGTTGATGGAGCTGACTGATGAGGTGTATTTTGAAGGGATACGCCGCCATTTCGACGGCGAGATAATTGTTGGTACAGACCAGATGGTGATCTAGGGTGGCTAGTTCAGTTCAACCGTGGTGGCACCTGTGGCACCGCGGTTCATCTGTTCCCTGAAAAACTCTGCGAGAGAACCATCGTCCTGCTTCTCGCCCTGTTCTTCATCGTAGGCAGTCCACTGCTCCTTGCTCATGCAGATGGAACGGCGCATCTTGCTGGCTGCGGTCTCAAAGGTGCGGCATTCCCGATTACTGGAAATCTCATCACCGCCGGTGTAAGTACATGCCGTACTCATGAATGCCATGCACGTCACCAGCGTCATTAACCAAAATTGAAGGTGTTTCAAAAAACTCTCCTTTTAAAGACTATCAAATGCCCTTAGAGTCTGTTTCCCAGTTGGGATTGGTGCAAAGCCTGCAATCGCTACCCTTGAACGTTTTGCCGGCTTCCTCGTCACCCTTGAACTGATACATCAGCCAGTCAGAGATGACATTGGCAAACTCGCCGCCGCCGGGATGCGGGTAGGTGGCTGAATGGCCGGCATTTTCACGGGCTCCCAAAAAGACCGGCACATGGTTAATCGCTTCAAAATTCTCGCGCGCGGTGTCGTACATAAAGTCCACTTCGCCACCATTGAGCAGTAAGACAGGGCCATGCAGGCCAGCCAGTTCGGCGGTGTCGGAAACGCCGGAATTCAAAATGCCTACGCTATCAACACGCGGATCCAGTCCGGCCACTGCCGCCATTCTGAAACCACCGCAGGAAACGCCCATGGCAGCGATCTGTTCGATATCAATTTTTCCCTTCAAATGGGAACCATCACGGATGGCTTCCTGTTCTGCCCAGCTAATGGCATTGAGCATGTCATCGGCCGTAGCATTGCGTCTTGCTTCTTCCCCTTCTTCAGGTTCAACAGGAAGAGTCGCCATGGCTATGAAACCGTGGGAGGCAATGGTGGAAAGAATGCCGCCGTAACTTCTGCCATCGATATTGCAGCCACCGGCGCCCCAGACTAACAGGGGCATTTTATCCTGTTCCGGGAAATCGCCCAGGTCTATCGGACGAAACACGATAAAGCCGGGATTATCAAAGGCCGCTTCCCGGGTAACCGCATATGGCCCGGGCTCAGCCAGGGGAGCGCCTTCCAAAGGCAGGGTGCGCATGATCATATCCATGGTGATACCAGGAGGCTGGGCACTGGTGCAGCTACTGATCAAAAAGAAAGTGAGAATAGAAAGTGACATTGAAATGTGGCGCATGGAACGGTTCCCCCAAAGTGCTTTAATTTTTATCGATTGTCTCCCATGAATGCAGTAAAACTCAAGAAGCATCAGCATTTGCTGTAACTTTGACTGATTCATTGGCTTGCAAGCCCCCTATAACTATCTTAACTTGTTGAAAAATTGTATAAAACGGACTTATGCCAACTTAAACAGTGAAAGCTTATGCCGGCTTTAACTTAAGAGAATCCATGAATTTTAAAGAATTAAAAAAACGCGCCATCTTCAAAGTAGGGTGCGCCTACCTGGCAGGGTCATGGCTGGTGATCCAGGGAATCGGTACCTTGTCTCCCATTTACGATTGGCCTGGCATTCTGGTACGTGGTTTTGCCTTTATGCTGATCATGGGTTATCCCTTTGTCATGCTGATGACACTGGCCTATGAAATGCTCCATAAAACCAGAGACTGGCAAGTGACTGAAGCACAGAATCTGAAAAATGCGGGTAGTGGGAATGTTTTCTACAGTGTCATTATTGCAATTGTGATACTGACTCTTGCCATCATGTTGGTGGATATTTTTGTTCTCAGACCCGGCTATAGTCGCCCCGTTGAAGGCCAGTCGGACGTGGGTGTTTTGATAGAGGAAGCCCAGGAGGGCTCGTTTACTGCAGTTTCCCGAACTGTAAATACTGCTGAGACTGGCAATGAACAAGGTGCTGTCGTTAACGAAAATGCTGCAGAGCTCGCCAATCAATTAATTTCTGATGCCAACAGACTGCGAAATGATGGTCAGTTTTTTGAAGCGGAAAAATATTATCAGCGCTACTTTGGTCAAAACGGCTATACCAATGCTGACGCTATGGAAGCCTATGCCCACCTGCTGTCGCGCACCGGTCAGTTTAACGAAGCAATCGCCATGTTTGAGCGTGCACGCCAGCAGGAGCCGATGGCAACTCGTTTTAGTTACGAGATTGCCCTGCATGAGCTGTATCGGGGTAAGGTCGAGGCAGCACGTGAGATTGCAGAGCTTGGCCAGCCCCATGATGGAGGGGAATTTCTTGTCAGTGCGGTTGCCTGGGAAATTGCCATGGGCAACGGGGATACTATGCAGGCTGCCCGATTGATAAGAAATTTTTATAAGAACAGCGATCAGGACAATAGCGCTGCAAGGATCTCCAGGCGCTTCATGGAAAAAATGGCAGACATCCTTGCTATCAATGATTTGAGTCAGGCCAGTGAAGATATTATTGCGCTGATCAAGGACCCTCTGGTAACCCGGCCGGAAATGGATTACGTGGCAAAACTGGCCGCTCTAATGGGGCAGCCGGAAATTGCTCTGGATTACTGGTTCGGCGAAATGGCCAGTCCGGCGATCTGGGACGGCGTGTATGACGATATGCGTCGCCTGCCGGATTTTAATCAGTTGGTGCAGGAAAAGGGCCTGGTGGATTACTGGCGCGCTACCGGCAACTGGGGAGATTTTTGTGTGGCAGCGGGTGGTCGGGATTTTGTCTGCAAGTAATATTTTTGGATGATGTTACGTATCGTATCGCAGGTGCAAGCTGTTGGTAATGTCGGAAGACGGCCTTGCAGGCCTTTTCCGACCTACACAGGATTTACGTAAATCAGTTTATTCAGGCAAACGATATCGCTTCGTATTTGTCCAGATCTATGGATTTGCGGGCAATCCATAAATTGTAGTTATCCTGCATGGCAAGCCAGCTTTCGGCAGTTCTTCCCAACACCTTTGATAATTTAATTGCCATCGCTGGCGAGACATCGGTTTTGCCATTGAGCATTCTGCTTACCAGTCCGGCACTAACCTGTAATTTTCTGGACAACTCGTTAGAGCCAATATCATGAGGGACAAGGTAGACGCGTTTTATAAACTCCCCTGGATGCATGGGGTTGTGTTGTACTAAGTCCATCAGTGGTAATCCTCGTAATTAACAATGTAGGCATGCCCGTCTGAAAATTTGAATACGATACGCCAGTTTCCGCTCACTTTAATGGCCCAATGGGATTTAAAGTTTCCTTTTAAACGATGCAGGTTCCAACCAGGAATAGCCATATCTTCAATTACTGCGGCAGTGTGTAATGCCTGTAATTGTTCTTGTAGGCGAGACTCATGCCTGGTCTGAATGCCAGCCGTACTCCCCGTAGTAAAAAACCTTTCCAGCCCTTTATGGCGAAAACTTTTTATCATTCCGAACTCAATTGTTTACTATTGCACAACACTAATCAATGAGTCAAAGCTTTACTGTTGTCTCTATTCAGTAAAGCAATAAATTCAGAATTATCAATAAAATAGCGCTTTAGAATTTTGTGTGAAGAAAGTACTAAACTTCCTCGTTATGATCCGGCCAGATAAAGCCGATGGGGTTGGGCTTGGTTTCTTCTTTTACTTCGGTGGCAAAACACATCATCTGGACGGTGGACTGGTGGGCAAACATGGTCACCGGGCTATCCTGGATCAGACCTTCGATACGAATACCATCAAAGCTGACCTGGGCCAGTTTCAGGACATTGATCTGAACGCCGCCGTGTAAAACGGCAATCACCGCGGGCTGGTAATTTTCAGGTAGTTGCATGCGCCAGGCTTTCACTTCGGTGGCCAGCGAGGCAAGAAATACTGCGGCGCTGCGAAACTCGTTTTGTTCCTCAGCACTGCAACTGGCTGGCAGAGGACAATACAGGGCATCTTTGCCGACCGATGGCGGAGTGAACCCAGGCACCGGTGATATTTGCCGGCTCAGGTTATCCATCACATCTTCCAGATTGTGTGGCGTGTTATTCGTGTTGTGTTTGGATTCTTCAGTCATATTTTACCCATCTGTATTTGCGCTGCTGGTGCGAGCGTTGAGCCATTATGGCAAATAACCGCTGTGGTAGTGAAACGAAACAATAAAATCGGATATAAAGCGCAACCGAGCGGTCAGTGAAATAAAAGTCTAATGGTTTTACCTGTTTACAGTTACAGTCGACTCTGCCGACTTCTCTCATGAAACACCAATTACTGAAGGGCCAAAGTCTCTATTGTGACAGCGCATCGAGTTCATAAAGCTCTTTCAGAATGGTTTTCCATTCCTGATACTGCTCTTCCAGGGTACCGGAAAGATGGTAGAGGGAGTCTTCAAGGTTGATATCGGTGGGGAGGACTTCATTGGTAAAGCCCTCACTGATTTCATCCAGATACTGATCCTGCATACGCGCCCAGCGAAAATTGTTATAGCTTTCCAGTAATGACATATAGCTGCCGCGAGGAAGATCATTCCCCTGTTGCACCTCGCGATTGATTTTGTCGATTTCACTGGTAATCTGCTCGCGCCGGTATCTGCGCCATAAATCATAAACCGGTTTGATAGTGACAAAGAAACTGTCGTATTGCTCATCCACCACATCAATAAACACATATTCGTGTTCACGAATCTGTTTCACCCTGAGCAGAAAAGGATCGTTGTCTGCAGGGAGTCGGGCCAGGGAGATCATGCCGTTTTCGTCACTGCCCAGGTAAGGAGTAAAAACAGCCGGTGCCAGTAAGCTGGCGTATTGCAGCAGGGCAACCGACTTGATTTCATTGAGCTGGGCAATGCTGAGACTAACAGCTACTTCTGCCAGATCATTGGCAATGTTCTGGTACAGGTACAAAAAAGGATCGGTTCCCAACAAGGGTTGATTGAGGGAAACACTTTCCACGGCAGTGCCGGTATAAATTTTATCTGCCCAGATCCGTCCCGTAGCATCTTGGGCGATGAGTGCCAATTCCAGTTGTGTACCGTTTGAACTGACGATGGTGGCTGAGATTTGCAGTTCAGCACCGCTATCCTCCTCTGGCAGTAATCTGACCGCACCCCATGACCCGCTTTCCTGGAGGATCAGTTTGAGGAAGGAAGGCAGGTAACGCGATTCGGCCTGGCGCACTGCGGGATAGACGCCTTCAGTTTGTTGCGTGAGGGCGTCTTCCGGCAGATTCATGGCGAAGATTTCGATACTGACATCCAGCAGTGGCCGTTCATCATTGGTCGGCTGCGCCTGAGCCAGGCTGCTAAATAGACAGTAGACCAGCAGTCCGCAAACACAGAACAGCACACTGACTCTATTATTCCGGTTATTCAATTGCCCACCCGTCGGCAAACATTATTGCGGGTCAGGGTAAGAATACAGTCGATATCACTTTCCGGGACATCGTAACGCCGGTAATAATTACTGATTGTCAGTGGCGTAGACACAGTGGCTGAACTTACTGTGGTGGTGATATTCAACTGTTGACCATTGGGAGAAAGCGTTACCTGATAAAAAATATTCAGCCCATCCGTCAGTGTGAGTTTGAACAACAATTGCTCTCCGTTCCAGCCGCATTCTTCTATACCAAAAGGCGTTTGTGTAACGGAGGTTTGCCGGTTGAAAAACTCGCACAGCAGGGCAAAATCATCTTCGCGTTTGATACGCATGCGAGCGCGATCCTGTTCAATCTGGATAAGTGGCATGCGCGTGATTTCTTCAGTAAAACGGGCCAGTCCGATGACCGATTCGCGGTTCCCCATGGCAGCACCACTGCCAAAAGTGCTCCTGCGATTGATATTGTCACTCTGTGGATTCAGCCGTCGTTGAATATCAAACATATACAGATTGAATTCAGTTTCGAAATCATCGCTGAGTTGGTAGTCCTTTTCCCAGTTTCCAGACATATCAACCACCTCATAGGTGACTTCCTCTGAAATTCTGGGGGCTTCTTGTGTAGCGCAGGCACTTAACAGGCCTGCAGCCAGAAACACCGGAAACAGTTTATTTAGTGATAGGTTGATAAATGTCAGGTTGTTCACAACGTATAATTGCTACTATGTAATTGATTAGGAATAAATATATCCGGGTTTATGCAGGCACATCCGAATTGTTTATCAGGCATAGTCATACCGCTATGTTAGCAAAGGTAGAAAAGATTACCTGCTTGATTTTTTTCCTGCAGAAGCCATATTAAGGCGCTGCAGACAGTAATTAAACCGTTTCAATGGCACAGGCCAACTAACTGATAACTATGCATATTTCATCTGAATCAAGGCTTAACCCCGAGAGCATCCGGGTATTGAGCTGGAATGTGAAGAAACAGTCACGCGCCCAGATGGGGGCTGATCTTGCAGGTTTTAGCAGTTCTGTAGATCTTGCCCTGTTGCAGGAAGTGCATAAGGAAGGGATGTGTCTGGAGCATTTCAGTGATAACTGGCATCGAAGCTTTGCCCCCGGCTTCTCTTTGCCCGGCAGAACCACCGGCGTTATGACGGTGTCCAATGTGGGCCACAGCTCTGAAAGTGGGCTCAGGCATGCTGAGCCGGTTTTTCGCACCGCCAAGGCCGCCAATATCACCACCTATGGGCTCACTGATCACCCCGACCCATTGCTGGTTATCAATCTGCATGCGGTGAATTTCAGCCTGGGGATGAACGCCTACACGCGTCAGTTGAAGGATTTGCTCAAACATATCGATGCCCACAAAGGGCCGGTGATTTTTGCCGGAGACTTCAATGCCTGGCGTCAGCAACGCACCCTCTTACTGAATGAGATTTCCAATCGTCATGGCTTGATGGAAGTGCTTTTCGAGGAAGACCGGCGTTCACGAGTATTCGGACGGCATCTGGATTATATGTTTGTGCGTGGCCTGACGGTACATGACTCCCACACCCTTCTCTCGGAGGCGTCTGATCATAATCCTCTGCTGGCCACGGTAGGCCTGTAAGCACTCCCTGCTATACAGACTGCCGCTTTATTAAAGCTTGGCAGCAGCCTCAATCACATCTGACCAGTCCGGTCTGATACGAAAATTTTCCTCGGCAAACTTGGCCTGAATCACTCCCTGGGGACTGACCAGCATAATGCCTGGCTGCGGTACGCCATAGGCAAAACTGTCAGGTTCATAACTGGTATTGAGAATGTTAAACGCATTCACATGTTTGATGGCTTCGTCATGCAACATGGTAAAGCTGATGTCGAGATCCTCTTCTACCAGTTTCAGCGTGTCCACCGCATCGTAGGTAATGGTGGCGATCCTGAGACCGGCAGCTTCAAGATTGGCGCTGGCCTCCTGAAGGCCAACCAATTGCGCCTTGCAGTAGGGGCACCAGTCAAAAGAGCGATTAAATACCAGTACCAGACCTTTATCGCCTGTCAGACTGCTGAGAGTCTGAACAGTGCCATTTTGATCCGGTGCCTCCAGTAGCGGGATAGTGGCGCCAACCGGGTAGTCCGGTGCCCAGTTGAATTCCTGGGCCATGCCAAGTGGTGAGAAAAAGGACAAAAGCACGATTACAGGCAGGATTCGGGTGAGGGTTTGCATAACAGGGTTTATAACAGGTTTCATAATATCTCTTTGTTATTGTTTGAATTATTGTGGCTATCACCACATCAGATCATGGCTGGCCTGATTTTCTTTCAAGTGTAACGGAAATAGCTTGAGGAGCAGCTTAAATATGCGCGGAAAGGCCACAGCACCAGGTTATCAGGCGACCTAAAATGATGCGTTTTTTGTGCTGATTTCGAATAAATCCTGTAATTTTATGCACATAGCGAATCATTGTGATATTACCGATTAAGAAGAAAGGATAACTTCTCCAAATAACCCTCTCTGTTTTTTAACTTATTGATAAATAAGAGAAATATAAATTATTCTTTTAAAACTCTTGGTTAAAAATTATTTCGACTGTAACAGGCCCTAATTTACCCAAAAAATATTGCACAGAATTATCCACAGAAATGATGGTTGGTGGCGACTTGTGGATAACTTTGTCCAGGGTTTGTTTTGCCTGGGATTTCCCTGTGCAAAAACCTCTACATATTTGTAACAGTATGGTTTGGGCAAAAGCGCCTCATCTAATAGAATGTGCTATTTCATGTCGCCGGGATCTTGAGCATAACCACCATAAGCAATCACCCCGCAGAAAGGTTTGTGAGAATGAATAATAACTCCAGCAATCATAACCTGGGCACTTCCGGGAACCATGAGTTAACTCTTGCAGTAAGAGACTATGAATGTGACCTTCAGGGTGTGGTCAATAATTCCGTGTATATGAATTATCTCGAGCATGCCCGACATGAATACCTGAAATCCCGGGGTGTGGATTTTGCCGAAGTGACGGCCAGCGGTATTCATCTGGTGGTGGTGAAAGCCGAACTCGAGTACAAGCTATCACTGACCAGTGGCGACAGTTTTACCGTTCTTACCCGAGTAGAACAGGACGGCCGTTTGAAGTTTGTATTTTTTCAGGAAATAGTCAGACAGCTGGATAAGGTGATCGTGTTGAAGGCCAGGATTACTACCACCGCACTGAATGAACGAGGTCGACCTTTTTATCCTGAAAAACTGGTGGAGAAATTTGTCTGAAACTGGCATGTTGTTGCTTTATATCTTTCTTAAATTGTTTAACCTCGTAAGCGTTGCCGGCAGTCTGAATACAGAAAAAACACGTACAAAATCCTTTTTGACAGTCGAGATTAAGTGGCAGTATCCTTCTCGCCATTAACAACGGAGATCTTCATGGCATTACCCAAAATCGGCAATAAAGCGCCCGCATTTACCCTTTATGACCAGCACGGTAACAAGTGCAGCCTGAAGGATTACCTGGGCAGCATTGTTGTCCTGTATTTCTATCCAAAAGCAATGACTCCTGGCTGTACAGTTCAGGCCTGCGCTCTCAGAGATAGTGAAAAAACCCTGAAAAAGCTCGGTATCAAGGTCTTGGGTGTTAGCATTGATGCCTATCCAAGACTGCTGAAATTTGCAGAACGTGACAAACTGAATTTCACTCTATTGTCCGACGAGGATCATGCCGTCGCAGATAAATACGGTGTGTGGGGTCTGAAGAAATTTATGGGCCGCGAATTCATGGGCTTGAAACGAACAACCTTTATTATCGATAAGGACGGCCGCACGCAACATATCATGGAAAAAGTGAATACCAAGACACACCATGATGATGTGCTGGCATGGATTAGCGAAAATCTGCTTTAGCCATTATTGTTTCTTGTAGCATTGATTAATTAGTATTTAACCATTAAAAAGATCACCAAGTCGAAGTAACGGAGGGCAACATGAAAGCAATACTGTTATCTATTTTTGTATTGATAATATCTCCGTCAGTTCTGGCACAGGATATCGATGGTAGCTGGAATGCCACCATTGACACTCCGGATGGGCCGGTGACCATGGTGTTTAATTTGACCTCTGAAGGAAATAGAATAACCGGCACCATGTCGAATATTTTTGTAGGTATAGCGCCTATTTCCGATGGTTCTCTGGTTGGCAAGGATGTTTCTTTTAAAGTCACCATGGAGAGTCAGGAGGGCGCTATGATCGCCGTTTACAAGGGCAGACTTGAGGGTGATGTCCTTAATCTGATGAGTACTTTTGAAGGCGATATAATTCCGGGAACACCTCAAAGACAGGCTGTTAATGCCAGTCGATCGAATTAATTCCCGTCATCCTGATTTCCACACAGGGCCCGTTTAACCGTTTTATTGTTGAGTAGAATTAAAACCGAGTATGGATCTTTTTTGTAAACGTTATTCAGATGCTGGTGATCCTGTCATCATTCTTCATGGCTTGTTTGGTAACCAGGGTAACTGGAGTCAACACGCCAAAATCTTCGCAAATACTTTCAGTGTTTATGGTCTGGATCAACGCAATCACGGTCGTTCCGATTGGCAGAAATCCATGTCCTATGCAGAGATGGCCAATGATGTACGGGAAACCATGAAAATCCATGAAATTGCCAATGCCCACTTTATTGGCCATTCAATGGGCGGGAAAACCGCCATGCAGCTTGCCCTGACCTGGCCGCATCTGGTGAACAAACTGGTCATCGTTGACATTGCACCGGTGACCTACAAACCCCATCACAATGAAATTTTTGCCGGGCTGAATGAACTAAACCTGGACATGGTTGATAGCAGAAGTGATGCTGATGAGATTTTGGCGGAACATCTGGCTGAAAAGAGTGTGCGAGATTTTCTGCTAGCGAATATGCTCAAGGATGAAGAAGGAAATTACAGCTGGCGCATGAATCTGGATGTAATACAGAAAGACTACCCCAAGCTGATTGAAGGACTGGTTGCGGAAAAACCTTTTACGAAAGACGTGTTATTTGTGAGGGGTGGTAATTCCAACTATGTCTTGCCGGAGTACGAAAAGGAGATCCTGAGCCTGTTTCCCAAAGCAGAGTTCCAGACTATTGAGGGTGCGGGGCACTGGGTGCACGCCGAGCAACCTGAATTGTTTCAAGCTGTAGTCCATAAATTTCTTAAGTAAGAAATTAGTGGACATTGGTTTGCAGTAGCTACTGCGCTCACAATTTCTTCGTCAAAAATGTACTCAGTCAGTCACGTATTAATATACGCTCCTTCCCTGCGTGCATTTTTTCCTCGAACTTGCATCGCTCGTGACGCTACCTAAATTCTGGCTTTTGAAGAAAAACCAAAATCTAAACTACAATTAAAAATAAAAATATTTTCAGTGTGGAAAGTCGTGTGAAGAGGCTGGAAACGCTTTTATTGCAGCCTGCAGTTTTTGGAGAACTGTGATTTCAGGAATTCCATTTGATCGGAACGGATACGTTTGCTGTTGACCAGCGCGAGGTATTCGGCGGAGTTGGGTTCGAAAGGCAGGGCGAGCAGTTCCATATGTGCTTCTTCCGGTGTCCTGTCCTGTTTATAGTGATTGCAGCGTTTACAGGCCGCAACGACATTGACCCAGGTATTGGCACCGCCACGGGAGGTGGGCAGGATATGGTCACAGCTCAGATCCTTGTCCATGAACTCCTTGCCACAATACATACACAGGTTCTGGTCACGGCGAAACAGGATGCGATTATTCAGGGTAGGTTTTTTGGACTGGCCGTGGTGGAGTTCCCCGTTACAGGCCACGATACTATGGAGTTGAATTTTTGAGCGTTCGCCGGATAGTCTTGAGATGCCGCCAATGACGGTTCTAACAGTGTCGCCAAGAGTCCAGGTAACAAGATCTCTGGCGTAGAGGGTAGTGGCTTCCTGCCAGGTCAACCATTCTACAGGATGACCAGCAATATTAAGTCGAAGAATATGGGTGTGACTATCGTCTGAAACCATAACCGTCTAAAGCCATAAGATCACTTCATGTTGGACTTAAGCAAAGGCGACTGTAGCGATAAAATATTTAGGCGTCAATATTCTGTATAGCAATTAATCAAAAGCACTAAATATATTTATATAAATTTTATCGCGTCATTTTTCCAGGCGCGCAATAAGTGATGAAGTGTCCCAGCGCTTGCCACCCATTTGCTGAACCTCTTCATAAAAACCGTCCACTATCTTGGTGACTGGCAGTGAGGCGCCATTTTTTCCAGCTTCCTCCATGGCGATACCCAGATCCTTGCGCATCCAGTCCACCGCAAAACCAAAATCAAATTCATTATTCATCATGGTCTTATAGCGGTTTTCCATTTGCCAGGATTGCGCTGCGCCTTTGCTGATGACGCCAATGACTTTTTCCACGTCAAGTCCGGCATGTTGAGCGAAATGAATGCCTTCGGAAAGGGCCTGCACCAGACCGGCAATACAAATCTGGTTGACCATCTTGGTGAGCTGGCCATAACCGGAAGGCCCCAATAATTTGACGCTGGCCGCAAAGCTTTCGATTACCGGGAGAGCTTTCTCAAAAGCGCTTTCGTCTCCTCCCATCATCACCGTCAGTTTGCCATTTTCCGCACCTGCCTGGCCTCCAGATACTGGCGCATCAAGGAAAGCAAAGCTCTTGCTGCGGGCAATCTCTTCAAGTTCGCGGGCAACAATAGCAGAGGTGGTGGTGTTATCAATAAAAACGGCGCCGGCTTTAACGGTCTCAAAAGCACCATTGTCTGAGATGGTGACGGCTCTGAGGTCGTCATCATTTCCGACGCAGGTGAAAATAAAGTCCGCATCAGCGGCAGCCTCGGCAGGCGTTGCTGCAGTTTCCCCTTGGTAAGTGTCTTTCCATTTTTGTGCTTTTTCTGCGGTGCGATTATAAACAGTGACAGAATGTCCGGCGTTGGCAAGATGGCCAGCCATGGGAAAGCCCATTACCCCTAAACCGATGAAAGCGACTTTACAACTCATAAGAAATTCCTGCTTTGGTTAATTCACGTGGCAAGAATACTAAAACGAAGACAAGATACAAGGTAAAAAAGAGACAGGAGGCAAGAGGCAAGAGGCAAGAGACAGGAGGCAAGAGACAAGAGGCAAGAGACAAGAGACAAGAGACAGGAGACAAGATAATGAATAAAGGATAAAGGTGACCAGATGCAGGATGCAGGATGCAAGAGGATGGCTGGTGGTTTAACTTAAGGGGAGGATTTACTGAAACTGGCGTAGGTCGGATAAGGCTGCAAGCCGCCATCCGACGTGGGGTTCTATGTTAGTGGGTAATCAATCTGCATGGGTGATTGCCTGGGTTTATGTCGGAAGACGCTGCGCTTTTCCGACCTACGTGCTTAAACAGAGGCAAGAGGCAAGAGGCAAGATATAAGCAAGATAGTCATAAGAAATAATTTAATCCTAAGCCTCTATTGTTACAAAAACCCATTTCTGCCCT
>CBFICR010000059.1:0-17144 GCA_965661105.1 Pseudohongiellaceae bacterium
ATTATGCAGGATATGGAAATTTGTCATGATATAGAGTCCTTTTCCCGGCTAAAGGATCAATGGCAAGTTTTGCACTCAGAGGACAGTAAAGCTTCTTTGAGCAATTCCTGGGAGTGGATCAGTACATGGCTAACAATATTCTGGCAGCAACACTATGACTTACAGGTTTTGCTGTTTAAGGAACAGGGCGTGCCTGTTGCCATCATTCCGCTCTATTTCAACCCTGATCGAAAATCCTTATTTTTACTGGGTACCGGTGAACCTGAAAGCTGTGAAGTGAGCAGCGAGTATGTGGATATTTTGGTGCACGATGATTATCTGAAAGACCCGTTCTATCTACACATTGCCCGCTATATGCAGTCAAGCATAGGGAGCACAATTACCATTGTGAATTGCATTGAGGACAGTCATATTTTCACGCTGTCCAATTGCTTTAAATACACATTCCGGGAGGAGACAGGGCGTATTTTCAGAATGATGCTTGATGCAAATTTTGAAAAAGTAATCAGCAGATTCTCTACTAATCAACGAAAAAAAAGCAGATCACTTGTTAACCGATTTAACAATCACAGCAGTTTGCAATTTCATGCTGAAGATGAAGGGGATTTCAAAGGGAACTGGCAGGTGTTGCGGGAATTACATCAGAAGGACTGGCAGGCACGTGGCAAGCCGGGTGCCATGAACGAGGATGAATTCAATGCCTTTCACAGCAGCCTCCATGAAAATTATCCCTATGTCAGACAATATTTTTCCAGGCTCACGTTTAATAATGAAGTGATTGCCATAAACCACTACTATGATTGGGCAGGCGTCCGGTATTTTTATCTTGCTGGCAGCGTCAAGGACAGCCATCAAAATCTGTCACCTGGAAATTTGCTGCATACACTCGCCATTGCCTCGCTTTGCGGCAAGGCCAAATTTTATGACTTTATGAAAGGAAGTCTGACTGGCAACTACAAGAGCGGATTTTGCACTCCTGGTCAGTTCTTCTATACGATCACTATTTACTGCAGTAACTCACCAGTCAATGTCATGTATTACCTGACAAAAATTAAAAAATTCCTGAAGAAATTACTGCATAGATAGCAACTTTTTAACAATGTAACTGATTTGTATTCTCTCACTCCTGAATTTCTGATCTGCTTTTTGTGACTTGTGCTTGCAACTTGCGCGTGAGCGCTAGTACGCTTTTTCGCGGGCTATTGCCCGGTGACCAATATCGGTTCGGTAATAGACCTCTTCCCAGTCAATCTGGTTGGCCAATTGATAGGCGCGGGCCTGTGCCTGGGTGACGTTGTCGCCGAGGGCTGTGGCGCATAGTACCCTGCCACCGTTGGTGACGACATCCTTGTTTTCCAGGGTGGTGCCGGCATGAAAGATTTTGCTGTGGGGGGAGTCGCTGTCTGACTCCAGTCCGCTGATTTTCTTGCCTTTGGCATAAGTATTCGGGTAGCCACCGGCAGCCAGAACTACGCCCAGTGCTGCCCTGTCATCAAATTCTATCGTGGTCTGATCCAGTGTTTTATTTAACGCGGACTGGCACAGGGCAACCAGGTCAGACTTTAGCCGCATCATGATGGGTTGAGCTTCGGGATCGCCAAAACGGCAGTTAAATTCCACAACCTTTGGCGTACCGTCAGGCATGATCATCAGCCCAGCATAAAGAAAACCGGTATAGGTATTACCTTCCGCGGCCATGCCCTTCACCGTAGGAAGAATCACCTCAGCCATGGCCCGATCATGAACTTCTGGGGTAACAACAGGAGCGGGTGAATAGGCGCCCATACCACCGGTATTGGGTCCAAGATCACCATCATCCCTGGCTTTGTGATCCTGGGACGTGGCAAAGGGCAGGGCATGAGTGCCATCGACAAGGGCGATAAAACTGGCTTCTTCACCTTGCATGAATTCTTCAATAACAACCCGGTGTCCGGCGTCTCCAAAACTGTTACCCGAGAGCATATCGCGGATGGTGTTTTGAGCCTCTTCCTGACTTTGGGCGATAATGACGCCCTTGCCGGCAGCCAGCCCATCGGCCTTGATGACTATCGGTGTACCCTGTTCCCTGACGTAGGCAATAGCAGGGTCTACCTCGGTGAAATTCTGGTAGGCCGCAGTAGGAATTTGATGGCGGGCGAGAAAATCCTTGCTGAATGCCTTCGAGCCTTCAAGTTGGGCAGCACCTTTGCTGGGACCAAAGCACTCGAGTCCTTCGGCCTGGAAAAAATCAACAATGCCATCAACCAGCGGCGCTTCCGGGCCAATAATGGTGAGGCCAACATCATTGTCTTTGGCGTAACGGGTCAGGCTTTCAAAATCCGTTATATCCAGTGCCACATTTTTAATGCCCGGCTCATTGGCAGTACCGGCATTGCCCGGGACAACAAAAACATTATCCACTTGATTGGATTGCGAGCACTTCCAGGCCAGGGCATGTTCACGTCCACCTGAGCCGATAATCATTACGTTCATAGTTAACCTTGTATTTAAAAAAGTTGATCCTGACTAACTTGTTATCTGATAGAGACTGAATATCTTGTACAGATGCAGGGGGCAGGATGCAGGATGCAAGAGGAATTCTGGTAGTTTCAGATTCTTAATCACCATTTAGTAGGTTTATGTATTAAGTCATTTTTCAATCGAAAAACCTGAGTCACAATTTTGTGCATCCTGCATCCAGTTATATTAATGCCTGAAATGGCGCATGCCGGTAAACACCATCGCCATTCCCGCTTCATCTGCTGCCGCTATGACATTGTCATCGCGCATGGCGCCGCCGGGTTGAATCACTGCAGTAATGCCGGCCTGGGCAGCGGCTTCAACACCATCGGGGAAGGGGAAGAAGGCATCCGAGGCCATTACTGAACCTGTGACCTCCAGTCCTTCATCCGCGGCCTTGATGCTGGCAATTCTGGCACTGTAAACGCGGCTCATCTGGCCGGCACCAATGCCAATGGTCTGATTGTTTTTGACATAAACAATGGCATTGGATTTAACAAATTTGACCACTTTCCAGGCGAACAGCAGGTCACGAATTTCATCTGCAGTGGGCTGGCGTTTGCTTACTATCTTGAGATCCGCTTCGGTAATAATCCCCATGTCGGTATTTTGTATCAGTAAGCCCCCGTTTACCCGTTTCATGTCCAGGGAGGATCGCGGGCTCTCTGGCCACTGGCCACACACCAGCAGGCGCAGGTTTTCCTTGCTTGCCAGAACCTGTGCTGAAGCATCAGTAGCGCCGGGGGCAATCACCACTTCGGCAAACTGCCGGTCAACAATGGCTTTGGCAGTGTCTGCATCAAGCTCGCGGTTAAAAGCAATGATGCCTCCAAATGCTGACGTGGGATCTGTCTGGTAAGCCTTCTCGTAGGCTTCCAGAATTGTGCTACCGCTGGCGACTCCACAGGGGTTGGCATGTTTTACAATAACGCAAGCGGGTTCAACAAAGCCTTTTACGCATTCCAGGGCGGCGTCAGTATCATTGATATTATTAAAAGATAACTCTTTTCCCTGCAGTTGTTCGGCGGTAGAGATGGAGTTTTCCAGATCTCCGGATTCCACATAAAACGCGGCTTGCTGATGCGGGTTTTCGCCGTAGCGCATTGCCTGTTTCTTTATGAACTGCATGTTGTAGGTACGGGGAAATTCCTCAGTGTTGCCTGCCATTGAGCGGCTGCCGAGATAGTTGGCAATAGCGCCGTCGTACTGCGCAGTATGCTCAAAAGTAGCTACAGCAAGATCAAAGCGTGTGTCATCACTGATACGGCCCTGGTTGCTCTTCATTTCATCAATCACGCGTGCATAGTCGACGGGGTTGACGACGACGGTGACCCAGGCATGGTTTTTGGCCGCTGCCCTGAGCATGGTGGGACCGCCAATATCAATATTCTCGATTGCAGTGGGCAGATCACAGTCCGGATTGGCGACGGTTGCCTGAAAAGGATAAAGGTTGACCACCACCATATCGATGGGGGGAATATCATGGGCCGCCATGACGCTATCATCCTGCCCACGTCGGGCCAGGATGCCGCCATGCACTTTCGGATGCAGTGTTTTTACCCGGCCATCCATCATTTCAGGGAAACCGGTATATTCAGAAATTTCGGTGACCGGGATGCCTTCGCCGCTAAGCAATTTATAGGTGCCGCCAGTAGAAAGCAGTTCAACACCAAGGTCATTCAAGGCACGGGCAAATTCAGCTATGCCGGTTTTATCAGAAACACTTATGAGCGCTCGGCTCACGGGAGAGGGGGGTTGCGCATTCATTGCAGTTGGGTCTTCTTTATTTGTTGAGGGACAGGAATGTTCAGGTTGTTGATTATAGGCTATAAGTTAAAGATTACTGGCTTACTTGCAGTTTTACACTGGCTGTAAATCAAAGGCTAATTAAGCATGCCATACTTTTTTAATTTCTTGCGTAATGTTCCACGATTCAAGCCCAGCATGGCAGACGCCTTGCTCTGATTGCTGCGGGTATATTGCATCACACTTTCCAGCAGCGGTGCTTCTACTTCAGACAGCACCAGTTCATATAATTCGCTGATGTGTTCGTTATCAACTTTGGCAAGGTAGTCATTCAGTGAAGTGGTGACACACTCTCTCAGGGTCTGCCCCTGTTTTGGCATGCTGACCTGGTCGGTATCAGCAAGAGGTTCTGCTATTTTGGTGCTGCGGAGATTGAATCTCTCTTCTTCGTCAAAGAAATTACTCATGCTGCCAGTTCCTTGAATTGTCGATTTTTTTTTAATTGTTGTTTTATTTCAGAACTTTTCAAGAATTCAAATATCGATTCCAGTGTATCAAGTTGGGCGCTACAGTCCTCAAGGCTGTTAAATTGTTTTCTGAAAGAAAGCACCAGACTATTGAGTTGCTGTGCGCTGATTTCCAGATCATCGGCTTCTGCCAGGTTTCCAAGGTACCAGGCGGTATGCTTGCGGGCAAAAAACACCCCTTTTACCGGACCATAAAATTCATGCAGATTTTGTATGTGAGCTTCCATGATGGCATGGATTTCCGCAAGTGTCTTTGTTCTTTTTAAAGTGCCGTGTTCCAGATAATAGTTTATGGCATCGAAAATCCAGGGTCTACCCTGGGCGCCTCGACCAATCATCAATCCATCTGCCCGGGTTTGCCTGAGTACTTGCGCGGCCTGTTGCGGTGACTGAATGTCGCCATTGGCGAATACAGGAATCGAAATAGCATCCTTGATAGCGGCGATGGTGTCGTATTCCACAGCCCCCCTGAAGGCGCAGGCTCGTGTTCTACCATGAACCGCCAGGGACGCAATGCCACAATCCTCGGCTAATCTGGCAATCGCCACACCATTACGATTCTCCGGATTCCAGCCAGTTCGGATTTTAAGTGTAACCGGTATATCGACTGCCTCAACGACAGCTTTCAGGATAGCTTCGACCTGGGTGGGGTATTGCAGCAGTGCTGAACCTGCAGAACGCTTCAGGACTTTTTTGGCCGGGCATCCCATGTTGATGTCGATGATCTGGGCACCCTGTTCAGCATTCAGGCGTGCTGCCTCAGCCATCATCACAGGATCAGCGCCGGCAATCTGGACTACCCGAGGCTCATCTTCGCCATCATGACAGCGGCGCAGGCGGGATTTTTCCTGTCCCCAGAGTTTGATATTGGAGCTTATCATTTCCGATGGCGTCAATGCTGCGCCATGGCTTCGGCAAAGACGACGAAAGGGCTGATCTGTCACTCCTGCCATTGGTGCAAGCACAACACGTGAAGCCAAAGGAAAGTTTCCGATTTTTATCACAACACAGACTCTACGGGTTCTTTACGACCGCTCATATTACTAGATTTAGGGGCAGATACGAACCAGTGGCAGGATAATTTATCCAGGCCAGCGCGCTGGCTTTAAGTTGTTGCTAATCAGGGATTACGAAACACCAGGGAATAGCCTGTAGCATCATCACCGGGATCAACCAGTTCCAGCGAAACCTGAATAGAGGAATGGGCCGGCATATGGGTAAACAGGTGCATTTCTGATGGCAGGTACTCAAGTGGAGTAAATACCCGGTTTGCTACGATAGTGCCGTTATTATTGGTGAAGTTCAGCTCTACCAGCGGAAATTCCTGTTCCCTGGCGGCATCATTACGGAAAATAAAATTAACCAAAAGTGCATCTGGCAAGCTGGGATGAGAGCGGATCAGCAGCTCTTCCGTAATCAGGGCGGTAAGGTCTATTAAGGATGTGTCGGGGCAATCTACAAAATTGCACACACGCGCCGTAAACGGATCGAAGCGTTCATCCTCAAGTAACGACTCGAGATTAAACCAGGCATATTGCCCGGCAAGACTTAAAATCAGTAACAGGCTGGCCACTACCAGGGCCAGGGTTTTCATTTTCTTCAGGGGATCGTGGGAGCTGGTCAGTTCCACAGGCTCTTCATTAATAGCTTCCAGATTTTCCCGGGGCAGTGGCAGGAGAGAATCGTGATCTCTTAATGTCGATAGATTGTTGTGAATAAAGGCTTTTTCAGTATCAGCCTGAAACGGGATGTTTCCAAACAGCGGTGTTCCGTCCTGAGGAGGTAGCGCTTTTGTAAGCACGGGTGACCAGGCAACCGCACGACGTTGCTGGCTTACCGGGATGTGTTCACTGGCTACAAAGTCAGGTGCCAGTGTGGGAATAGTGCTTTCTTCTGCAGTCGCCGCAACCTGCGCAGCAGTCATTTCGATACTGGAAGCGCTTGTTGCTGGTTCTTTTTCCTCAATAGTCTGGTCGTCATCCTCCCGGCTGATGTCAGTCCCGGTGTCTGTATCGGGATCAATAGGATGTGTCGGGATAGAGTCCGAATCAGAGTACTCTGTCGCGGGCTGATCATCAGCATAGCCTTGCTGCGGGTCGCTGCCAGGCAGCACTTCAGCCGTTTCTGTGAAATCCATTTCCTGATCTGGTTCAGGATTTTCCAAAATTACAGTTTGGCAGTCGTCCTGCGCCAATGTTTGTTCAGGGGAATCCGCAACAAAGCGATTATCTTCCGGTGACAGTTTGAAACTGAAATCGATGGTTTTTACTTTATAGGCAGCAGGATTGAGAAAGGCGCTGAATTCGCCTGGACGTTTCTGTTCCGGGTCAGCTTTTGTCTGATCTGTGACTGGTGGGCTGAGGATATCTTCGGTTAATGACGGTGATGTTTGCTGTGGCGTTTGCGCATCGTTCGTATCTTCCTTGCCTTCCTTGTCCTCCTCCCCTTGCTCTGCGCTCTCTCCATCGATTTCCGTCGAGAAAACCTGCTCCTTAAATGACACTGCGGTTTCTTCCGTGGACTCTTGCTGGGCGGATTCTGTTACGTCATTTTTTTCGGATTGTTGCGTGCCCTCTTCAACAGTATCAAAGGTTTCCCAGGAGATAAAAGGTGTTGATGGTTCTTCAAATGAGTTTGTTTCTGTAAGTTCTGAATTGTCATCAGCGCTATCTTCAGCAACAAATGCTGTTTCATTAAGCGTCGGGTTGTTTGCAGCGTAAAGCTCGTCAACATCAGGCTCCATGGTAAAAAGAGGAATGCCTTCCTGTTCTGGTGCTTGAGTTTCAGAAACCGGGGTGTCCTGCGCTACAGATTCAAGTGATGAATTATCTGCTGGGGACTGTTCCCTGATTTGGCTTTCCGTGCTCTCGCTTTGTTCTTTATGCTCTTTATTATTATTTTTCCGGTACTCCCTGTGTTCCCTTAGCGAAATTCTGTTCTGGTCAGCCAGAAAAAATTCCATGCACGAGCCGCATCTGACGACACCATTGGCAGCCTGCATATGTTCATCGCTGACCTTGAAAGAGGTCTGGCAGAATGGGCATTGAGTGAGGAAGTTGGCCATTGAAAATCAGAATTAAGGTTTGTCTGTCATTCTAACCCGTCTGCATAAATTTTAGTGACAGGAATTACGCTTGCCATCCAGTCTAACCCAGTCTCCCTGGTAAAGAGGGGGTGAAAAACTGATCCATTTTTCATAAGCTGTCATGACTTCTTCAGCCTGTTCCCGCAAGATACCGGAAAGCACAATCATCCCTTCCGGTTTTATCATGGCGGTCAGGTATTCGGCCAGGTTTACCAGCGGGCCAGCAAGGATGTTGGCCAGCACAATATCGACCTGCTGCAATTTTTCAAGGCGCAGGGCATTGGCAAAATCACCCGGCAAATATAGCTCAAAACGTGTCATAGGCAGGGAGTTCTTTTTGCAGTTATCGCTCGTGGCCTGGAGCGCCTGTGGATCATTATCTACCCCGTGAACCTTGTCTGCTCCAAGTAGCAGAGCCGCAATACCAAGGATCCCGGAACCACATCCATAATCAATCAGATCTTTATTGGCAATATCGTTTGCGGCCAGCCATTCCAGGCACATGGCTGTTGTTGGATGTGTCCCTGTGCCGAATGCCAGTCCCGGGTCCAGTTCCATTATCACCCTGTTTTCATTGTCAGTGTCGGGTTTCATGCCGGAGGGACAGACCCACAAGTGGTCGGCAAAACACATGGGTTGAAAATCAGCGAGCCAGGCTCGCTCCCAATCCTGATCTTCAAGTTGAGTCAGGGGGCAGGAGGATAGATTCAAGGTGGCAAGTGCCTCATCGAGGGTTTTCTGTAAGGCAGTTTTGTCAAGCTCCGAGGAGAATAGCCCGACCACGGTAACCAGGTCCCAGATCGGCGTTTCCCCGGGACCGGGTTCGAAAATCGGTTGATCTTCAGAGTCGGTGAGGGTGACAGACAGGGCGCCGGCATCAAGCAGTACTTGCTCAACTGTGTCAGCTTGCGTTGCCTGCACCGGAATCTGTATTTGTAGCCAGGAGATGGTTTAAGACCTCTTTCCAGTATGGGTTATCAATTAACCTGGCGCGTTAATACGCCAGCATGTGACTTTATCTGACAGACTGACGCTCTAGCGGTTTTTGAGCTTTTCTTCCAGGTAATGGATGTTCGCGCCGCCTTTCCTGAAGCCTTCATCTTTCATGATGTCGACCTGTAACGGAATGTTTGTTTTGATTCCGTCCACCAGCATTTCGCCCAGGGCATTCTGCATTCTGCCAATGGCGACTTCCCGGGTTGGGCCAAAAGCAATCAGCTTGGCAATCAGCGAATCATAATAGGGCGGTACGGTATAGCCGCTGTAGATATGAGAATCCACCCTGATGCCATTCCCCCCCGGCGAATGGAAAAGCTTTACTTTCCCGGGGCTAGGCATGAAGGTCTTCGGATCTTCAGCATTGATACGGCATTCAATGGCGTGCCCAATAATACTGATGTCTTCCTGCTTTACTGACAGCTCAAGACCTGCGGCAATGCGCAATTGCTCCCTGACAATATCAATGCCGGTAACACGTTCAGTAACCGGATGCTCCACCTGCACCCGAGTGTTCATTTCAATGAAATAAAACTCACCGTCTTCGTAGAGGAATTCCAGGGTACCGGCACCCCGGTATTTAATTTTCTCACAGGCCTTGATGCAGGTGTCCATAATGTCTGCCCGGGTTTTCTCGTCAATCCCCGGGGCTGGCGCTTCCTCAACGACTTTCTGATGGCGACGTTGCATGGAGCAGTCACGATCACCAAGACAAATGGCATTGCCTCTGCCGTCACCGATAATCTGAATTTCAACATGGCGCGGATTGCCCAGAAATTTTTCCAGGTACACAACATCACTGCCGAAATAGGATTTGGCTTCGCTCCTGGTAACCTGGATTGATTTGATCAGGTCCTCGGCTTTTTCAACAACGCGCATGCCACGGCCACCACCGCCGGCAGCAGCCTTGATCATTACCGGGAAGCCAATTTTTTCAGCAAGTGCGAGAATTTCCTGTTCATCCTCACCTAATGGTCCGTCCGAGCCAGGGACTGTGGGAACGCCGGCTTTACGCATGACTTCAATAGCGCTGACCTTGTCTCCCATGGAGCGAATGGTTTCAGCTGTAGGCCCAATAAAGATAAACCCGCACTGCTCCACCTGTTCGGCAAAATCAGCATTTTCAGAAAGGAAACCGTATCCGGGGTGTACAGCATCGGCATTGGTAAGTTCCATGGCGCTGATCAGGGCTGGAACATTCAGGTAGCTGTCGGTAGACGAGGGTGGGCCGATACAGACTGATTCATCCGACAGCATCACATGCATAAGGTCCCGGTCTGCCGTTGAATGCACAGCGACAGTTTTGATGCCCATTTCCTTGCAGGCTCTAAGAACGCGCAGCGCAATTTCACCGCGGTTTGCTATTAATACTTTTTTCAACATGAGTAAATAATTCCTGGGGGTTTGTGAGTCACTAGACGATTGTTACCAGTGGCTGATCAAACTCGACGGGCTCTCCGTCTTGCACCAGGATTGCTTCTATTGTGCCAGCCTTGCCGGCTTCAATCTGGTTCATCATTTTCATGGCTTCGATAATACAGATGACATCGCCGGCTTGTACCTGTTTGCCCACTTCTATAAAGGCCGGAGAGGTGGGAGAGGGTGAGCGATAGAATGTGCCAACCATGGGAGATTTAACGGGCTCGCCTTTGTGCTGTGTGGCGCTGCTCTGGGCTTCTGCTGTTTCAGTGGCCACTGCCGGGGCCGCGGCGGCTACCGCTGGCGCTGCAGGCGCATGAATATATTGAGGTGCAGGCGCGGCATAGGGGGAGTTGCGAGTGATGCGCACCGCTTCCTCACCTTCCTTGATTTCTATTTCCGCTACGTCAGATGATTCAAGTAATTCAATAAGTTTTTTTACTTTTCTGATATCCATTTTTTTCTCTTTAGTTACCTGTGTTTGCCTGTTTCTGGTTTTAAAGTTTTGTTGCTGGTTATATGGGTCTTTTTTCTCAGACTCTGGCTGATAAGCTGTTCAGCTTTTGTACATCACGGGAGGGTAATATGGGCTTTGTTTCCCTTGTTCAGGTGCCTGTAATTATTTAATTCGTGCCAGAGCTGCCTGCAAGGCCAGTTCGTAGCCAGCCGGACCCAGACCTACTATGCTGCCAACAGCAATGTCACTTAAAAAGGAATGCTTTCGAAATTCCTCCCTAGCATGTACATTCGAGAGATGGACTTCAATAAACGGAATTTCCACAGCTAGCAGGGCGTCTCTAAGGGCGATACTGGTGTGGGTGAACGCTGCCGGATTGATAATAATGAAGCTTATTCCGGTTTTTTTTGCTCGGTGGACACATTCAATGATTTCAGCTTCGGCGTTGCTTTGCAGAAACTCGATCTGGTTGCCTGTTTTTGTGCAAAGATCGGATAACTTTGCATTGATATCATCAAGGGTATCGGAGCCATAAATTTCTGGTTCCCTGCTACCCAGCAAATTCAGGTTTGGACCATTAATTACCAATAAGGCTGCCATTGTGTCACCGTATGTGTAGGAGAGCGCCATTTTAGCTGATTTTTTCTGCTAATGACGTTGGAAAAAGTGCAGATTAGCATTTTTAGGCGATGATGCCTACAAGATCGCAACATATTTCGTCAATTATACATAAATGAACAATGTGAGGAGTTATAGTTGGTTTAACAGGTTATATCAGTCTTTTTTGAGTTTTTTCCAACACTTTGCAGACTTTTGGCGCCTTTTTCCGTTATTTACCAACAAAACGATCATGTTCGCTGCATTTCGCATTTATATTTTCCTCTCCCTGGCCATTGCATTGGCCGGTTCAGCGTCTGCTCAAACCGACGAAATGGAAAAAATTCATATTGATGGGGGGGATGAGGAGTTAATCGCCAATATTCGCAATCATCTGCGTATCGGCGCTGAATCCTGCGACACTCCGTTGACCCGACTTAATCGCTTGGCCCCCCAGGTGAGAACCAATATACGTAATGCTGCCAATGCGCTGGGCTATTACCGAAGCACTTTTGAGTTGACCTTCAGCAAACTTGAAGAATGCTGGTTAATGACTGTCAGTGTGGTCCCGGGAGAGCAAATTCTGGTAAAAAATGTAAGTATTCACATCTCTGCCAGCGAAGAAGAAAAGGAGTTGTTCCAGGAAATTATTGATGAATTACCTGTTTTGGAGCAGGAACCACTGCATCATGGAAAATACGAATCCATAAAGAGTACTTTAAGTGCCAGAGCTATTGAGAACGGGTATTTTTCTGCGCGGTTGTTGCGCTCGGAAATACAGGTCGATATGGCGGCCTATGTGGCTGAAATTCTTATTGATTTTGAGCCCGGCCCACGCTTTACCTTTGGCGAAATCAATATTGAGCCGGTACCAGGTTTTTCGCAGACATTTATCAATAGCCTGGTAATCCTGGAGGCGGGAGAACCCTACAGTAGTGAACGTCTTCTCGAACAGCGGACCAACTTTGATCAGAGCCGCTATTTCAATGTGATAAATGTGTCTCCCCAGTTATCGAGCGTTAGTCAGGGGGCGGTGCCAATTGATATCTCTCTGGTCCCCAGAGCTCGAAATGCCTGGTCAACCGGAGTCGGTTTTACTACCGATACCGGGCCCCGAGTCAGGGCAACCTATGAAAACCGCTATATCAATACCCGTGGGCACCATGTTGATAGTGATTTGGGCTTATCACCAGTCAGATCCCAGGCAAATATGGCCTATATTATTCCGCTGCAAGATCCTGTTCGTGAGGACCTGAGTTTTGCTACAGGCCTGGTTACAGAAAATGCCGAGACCTATGACAGTGACCGCTTCAAGCTTGAAATGGCCTATCATCGTCAATCCTCCTCTGCTTGGCTGGAGACGTATTCGGTTGATTATCTGCGGGATAATTATACGGTGGATCTGCAGCAGGACACCGTGACCCTTACCATGCCTGGCTACAGTCTTTCCAAAACAGTAGCTGATGACCTGATTTTCCCAACCCGCGGCTGGAAGCTGTTTGGCCAGATTCGTGGTGCCAGTAACACGATGCTTTCCGATACTACATTTCTGCAGATATATGGCAGCGGTAAAGGCATTATTAATTTCGGACCCGGTCGCATTGTCAGCAGGTTTGAAATAGGCTCAACCTGGATTGATGTTCCTGAAGACCTGCCCGCTTCAATACGCTTTTTTACCGGTGGAGACCGGAGTCTTAGAGGATACAATTACAATTCTCTGGGTCCCTTGAATGAAAACAACGAAGTTGTCGGCGGTACTCACTTGCTGACAGGGAGCCTGGAATATGACTTTCCCATTAAAAACAACTGGCGTGCGGCAATTTTTGCTGACGGTGGTAATGCCTTTTCTGACAGTGAATTTGACTGGAAGCAAAGTGTCGGTGTTGGTGTGCGCTGGCTATCGCCCATAGGGCCGATCAGGCTTGATCTTGCCCATGCAATGAGTGATGAGGGCGGTTTCCGTATTCATATCACCATGGGGCCGGACCTGTGATACCTGGCGCTATTATGAGTGTGGCTATGAGTGTGGCAAAAAAAGCCATTAAAAGCCTGGGTTTTGTTCTGGGTCTGGCAATTTTCATGTTGCTCATAGCGGTGGGCACAGAAGCCGGCTCAGCCTGGACGCTAAAGCGGGCTTTGCAGTTTGTTTCAGACTCCGGCGCTTATGAATTGTCTTTCGAGGAAATGAATGGCGTATTGCTGGATGAGATCAGCTTAGTAAACCTTTCCATCCGTGACACCGAATCCGGCATGACAATGGTGGCGGGTAATATTGCCATGACATGGCGTCCTCTTGCCCTTTTTAATCATGCTGTCCAGATAAGAAATTTACAGGCCAGTCAGGTAGTGGTCGATCTGCCAGACGTTAATGATTCGCAGAATGATGCGACAGAAAAGGATATTGCCGCTTTATTACAGAGTGTTTTTTCCCTGCCGGTAACGATTCAGCTTGATCAGGCGATGATTGCCAACATAAGCATCAGGAATGGTGTGACCCAGCGTATTGCCAGACTTTCGTTGGCTGGTAAAGTGGACTCACAGAGCCTTGCCCTGCAGGCCAGTCTGGAAAGAGACCCAACAAGTTCGATTTCAGCAGACCTGGTTCTGACCTCAAATGGCTATATGCTGGAAGGGACAGCTGACTGGCGCACAACTTTTGCTGAAATGGCTTTCAACGGCAGTTTGATACTTGGCGGAAGTCTGGACGAATTGATAGTTGAGCATGCCCTTGTTACTCCCTTCAGCTTGACTTCCAATGGCCGTATTACAACCGGGCTGCTGGATGGCAGTTTGCCCGAAATAGAATTACAGCATGAAATCCGCGATTTTAATGGTGCCGGATTTGCTCAGCCGGGGCTGGATCAAATAGAGAATCTGACGGCTCGCTTTACCACGGCGGGCACTGTCCAGGCGCTGGGTTTGCAGGGCGAGCTGGAAGCCCGTATCCGTAATTTCGGCGAGCTGGCGTCCACCTTTGATGTGAGCTACCAGCCTGATGCAATTCGATTACAGCGAATTCTTCTGGATAGCCAAAGATTGACTCTTTCTGCTTCCGGTCAGTATGCCCTGTCTCCTGAAAACTCTCTGTCTCTGGACTGGACTGTTGAAAACTTTACCGATGGTGATTTGTTTGAAAATCTGGAACTGACCTCTATTGAGGGCGACGGCAGTATTGAAATGGAATTTGTTAACGGCCAGCGTAAAACCCTTGTCAGTATTGCTGACCTTGCGGGCGAGATAAACACATTTCCTCTTTCGGGTGCTGGAGAAATCAGTTTGCTGGACAACAGTATTGAGCAGGTAGATGTGGATCTGGCGGCGGGGGGGAACTCCCTGGCGCTCAGTGGACTGATAACGCCGGAGTTGAATCTGCAATGGAATTTGCAGGCCCCGACCTTGAACCGAATTTTATCTACCCTGCAAGGGCAGGCAAAGGGTGAAGGCAGGTTGACTGGGACGCCCGCATTACCTCAGCTCAATGGCATTTTTAATGGTAATGGTATTCGTTACAGCGATGAAACAATGCAGTTACAGTTGGATAATGTTCAGGCAGAAGCGCGTTACGATGGTTCTGATAATCGCGTGGAACTGAAATTTGCCAATCTGGTATGGGGTGCAGGCGAGCAAAGCCTGGTTTTTCCAGAAGGGGGGGTATTGGCCTCCGGAACTCTGCCTTCACATCAAGTCAGCATAGAAACCACCTCATCCCTGGCCAGTGTCCAGCTTGAAGGGGTTGGCGGATACCAGCTGCAAAGCTGGAATGGCGTAATTTCATCAGCACAAATTCAATCTATCTATGGCGATTGGCAGCTGAATGATCCTTTGTCTATAGCGGCGTCAGCAGATCAGGTCAGTCTGTCCCGGCACTGTTGGGCGATGACTTCCTTCAGCGCATGCGCACAGGCTAACTGGGAGACTAACAGTGGGGTCAGCGGGGAAGTCGCCATCGATGATTTTCCTCTGTCCTATCTCAATAATCGTCAGCTTATTCAGGAAGCCGGGATGAATGAGATCCTGGATGTTCTCAACACCAGGCCAAATGGACTTGAAGACCTGTTGGGTGAGTATGCTATCTCTCTACCGCAAAACAGCTTTATTGATGGCAGGGTGGATGTGGAATCTTCATTTTCCGGCATCGGCGCAGATTGGGCAGAAACCGGTCTTAAGGTTGTTTTGTCTCCCCGAGACCTGCTTGTTGGCGTTGTTATTCAGGCGACGGAGGATTCAGCAAGCACGGAACTTCGGGTTGAAAGTTACGGGCTGGATGAGGTGCAGTTGGAACTGGTACGGGAATCAGCGCTGTGGACGCTGGATAGCAGTTTCCAGGTTTTTGTGCCAGAAACCGATGGGCTGGATTTTCAGGGCGCTTTTAATGGACGCGTCAGCCTTGATGATGATAAGTCTCTGGGCGGAAATTTTGAACTTGGGTTCAATAATGTTGCCTGGTTGGAAGCTCTGGTTCCCAATTTGCTCAATCCGCAGGGAGAGCTTCAGGCAAACGGACAAATAAGCGGAAATCTGACGCGGCCCTTGCTGACTTTTGATGCAACTCTTGCTGACGGCAGTTTTGAATTGCCAGAATACGGTCTGTTGCTAAGTGATATTGAACTGGCCCTTCACAGTGAGCAGAATAATGACGTGACCATTGCAGGGCAGGCGAAATCCGGTGAAGGCCAGATAAGCTTTAACAGTCACATAAGCACTCCTTTTTTGGAGAGCAGAACAATGCAACTGGAAGTCGGCGGTGAAGATTTTCAGATCATCAACATTCCGGGCACACAGGTGACTGTGGATCCTGACCTTTCTTTTGATTATGACAACAACATACTTGATATCAATGGCTCATTGTTGATGCCGCAATTTGATCTGGATATCAGCAGTAATTTGGCTCTGGTGGGCAATGGCTCAGTCAGTGTTTCCAGAGACGTTGTGGTGGTTAATCTGCCTCCCGAGCTGGAAGATTCCGTGAATACATCTGATGATGGTCTGATGGGGCTTGTTCCGATTACCGGGAATGTGATGCTGGGACTAGGCGATGAGGTGAGATTTCGTGGCTTTGGACTGGACCTTAACCTTAATGGTGAATTGATGTTGGAACAAAGTATCGACAGACCATTGCTGGCCTATGGAGAGTTGGGTATTCCCGGTGGCAGCTATGCTCTCTATGGACAGCGTCTTACTATTGAAAACGGTAAATTACTTTTCCTGGGTAATCCCCTGAATCCTGCTGTGGATATCAGAGCGGAGCGACAGACGCCTAATGCCATGGTGGGTTTGCAAATGAATGGCACCATTCGCAATCTGCAGGCACAGTTATTTTCTGTTCCCGGCTTGCCTGAAAGTGAAATCCTTTCATTGCTGGTAACAGGCCGGTCTTTTCAGAATACCGGTAACCAGGAGGGCACAAATATGCTCAATGCCATTGCCCTGTTAAGTCTGGAAAAGGGCAATGGCCTGACCAATAATGTCAGAAGAGGTCTGGGTCTGGACATGGTGGACATCAGTACCAGTGATGACTACCGAGACAGTGCTCTTGGTCTGGGCAAATACCTGCGGCCAAACCTTTTCATGCGTTATGACATTGGCCTGTTTGACAGGGAAAACACGCTTACCCTGGAATATATTCTCACCCAGCGCATAAAACTTGAGGTGGAAACCGGTGTGAGTCAGAGTGTGGATTTGACGTATACGGTTGAGAAATAAAAGTCACAAGTCTCAAGTCACAAGAAAAAAGATAAAGGATAAGGGTGGGCGGGGCAGGTAGGCGGCTGGAAAATTAGAGACAAGAGACACGAGACAAGAGACAAGAGACAAGAGA
>CBFICR010000060.1:0-16877 GCA_965661105.1 Pseudohongiellaceae bacterium
GCTCTGGATGGGTAAAATCAATATATAGAATTAACTTTACAAAATAAGCATAACTAATTGTTTATTAATATTAAGTCTCTAGAGACTCTCCTATATCGCTTCTTCCACTATTTCCGGTAATAAAGATTACCGGAAATAGTGTGGCAGGTCCAGAGTACCCTTTTATCAATACGAATTTTAAATACTGACCTGTAGTAAAAACCGTTGCCAATGAATAACAGTCTCTCACGATGCTTTTGGTCATCAGGCTCTCGGCTGGCGCATTGTGACAAATTCTTCTGCTGCTGTTGGATGTATACCAATGGTACTGTCCAATTGCGCTTTTGTTACTCCACATTGCATTGCAACAGCCAGGCCCTGGATGATTTCACCGGCATCGGCACCCATCATATGCATGCCGACCACCTTGTCTGTGGCCTTATCAACAATCAGTTTCATATAGGTTCGCTCAGGATTACCGGACAATGTGTGCTTGAGGTGACGAAAATCACTTTCATAGACCTCGATGTCACCGTACTTGTCCCTTGCCTGTTCTTCGCTTAACCCTACAGTACCCACATTCGGATGACTGAATACCGCTGTCGCAATATTACTGTAATCCATTGTTTTATTTGTATTTTTAAACAAATTCGACGCCAGAACCATGCCTTCAGCGATAGCGACGGGTGTCAGGGCGATTCTGCCCACAACATCCCCCAGCGCATAGATTCCAGGCTCAGTGGTCTCGAATTGGTCATTTATCGCAATCGCACCGCTGGGCGCAAGAGATACCCTGGTATTTTCCAGCCCAAGGTTCTCAGTGTTCGGTTTACGTCCTGTGGCATACAGTACACAATCTACAGAAATCGTATTTCCTTCTTTAAATACTACCTGTAACTCATTGTCTTTTTTAACTATTTCCTGAACGTTACTGTTCATCAGCATTTTGATGTGGCGCTGGCTTTCAAGAAACAGCTTTTCAGTTAAATCCTTGTCAAAATGCTTCAGGGGAATGTCTCCCCGGTAGGATAAGGTGGTATCAGAGCCCAAACCGGCAAATATGCCGGCAAATTCAAGAGCGATATAGCCTCCGCCGACGACCAGAATGCGTTCGGGAAAACTTGGCAGGTCGAAAATTTCGTTGGAAGTAACAGCCAGTTCGCTACCGGGAAATTCAGGAACAAATGGCCAGCCACCTGTGGCAATGAGTATTCTCTCACTGGTAACCTTTTGGTCACCAATGGCCACGGTATGTTTATCAAGTAAGCTGGCGCGTCCGTTATATAAAGTCACGCCCGAACCATCCAGTAATTTGTCGTAAATTCCGTTCAATCGACTAATTTCTGCCGTCTTGTTATCCCTGAGAATATTCCAGTCAAATGCGGGGAGACTTCCCTGCCAACCAAAGCCTTTGCTGTCACTGCAGTCATAGCGAAAATGGGCGGCATAGGAATACAGTTTCTTGGGGACACAACCTACATTGACACAGGTACCTCCCATGTAGCGATCTTCAGCAATTGCCACCCGTGCACCATAGCTGGCAGACATGCGGGCCGTTCTGACGCCCCCGGAACCGGCACCAATTACAAACAAGTCAAAATCAAACATCAAAACCCCTTATTTTATGTACATCACAGGTCACTTTGCAGCGCGTAAGGCTAACCTTAATTAAGGGTAATTCCCATAGTACCGTGACTAAAAATATACCTATTTGTTTTGGAAAGGTTTAATATTAAAACGTGGCCATTTTTTATACACTTTAACCACTATTTAGTGAAAAATGTTAGCGAATATCAGAAAGGGATTGAACAATGTCTGATTACAAAGATGATAACCAGGAATTTTTGAAGGAAATGATGTCGGATGGTGCCAATCAGCAAACCGATTTCAGACCTTCTCCAGCGTTAATTGAAAAGTTCGTTATCCGCTTACCCAAGGGACTGCGTAAGAAAATTAAGCATTTATCTGAACAGAACCGTCGTAGCATGAATTCCGAGATCATCATGGTACTGGAGCAACATATACAGCAACACCTGATGGATCATACTGAGTTTGCCGAAACTGCCAGGGCCTCTGATGCCAGTGGCGATGGTGAAAAAGAAGCTTATGGTTTGGAGAAACCCACCCAAAGTGAGTTGACGAAAAGGCTTGAAAACCTGCCTGAAGAAAAGAAACAGGCCTTGCTTGAGCTGTTAGGTTGATTCTCCTATACCAGGAATATTAGCGGCAACCTGTCTGAAAAATTTGGCACAGGCGGCCTGATATCACTATGACAGATTTTTCCTAAAGCTTTTTTATCTGGCCAATTCTTTGCAGGGAACATCGCTGCCAGCTTCCCGGGACGGCCATTAAGTCATTACTCACAGTTTATTGGCAACCACTTCTTATGCGCAGCCTGCAACTTTCTCTTGAATCCGGGAATTCACCTGAGGTGATGGAAAAGCTGTCTTTTCCGGATGCTGAAATTTTCATCATGCCGAAATTTCTGTCCGTCACTAGCGCTGACCAGCATTTCGACTCACTGCTTACACAAACACCCTGGCAACAGGATACTCTGAATTTTGGCGGAAAAGTCGTCCCTATCCCGCGTCTGCAAGCCTGGTATGGCGATAAAGACAGTCATTATGGCTACTCTGGCCTGGCACTGCGCCCCCTGCCCTGGACCCCCTTGCTGCAAGAATTGAAAGGCAGTGTAGAACAATGCAGCAATGCCGAATTTAACTCTGTTCTGCTGAATTATTACCGCCATGGCCAGGATAGCGTGGCATGGCACAGCGACGATGAAAAAGAGCTTGGCAACGAGCCCGTAATAGCATCCCTTAGCCTGGGAGTAACGCGGCGCTTTGAGTTTAAACACCGATTTCGTAAAGGCATTAAATCATGCTGTGAACTTTCACATGGTAGCCTGATCGTGATGGGAAAAGGGGTACAGCAAAACTGGCGGCATCAGGTGCCCAAGCAGCCCGAAATTGAAAGTGGCCGTATTAATCTTACCTTTCGCAAAATTATTGCACCCTGATAGTGGGTAAGTGAGAGTAAATGCCATTCACACAGGTCATCATTTTTTTGATAAGATTTCCATTTGCGAGCAGGCCTGACTATTGCCACTCATTTCGGATCAGGAAACTCAATCTAAACCCTTAACTCCTTGCTATCTCACCCCTGAGTATTCTTAACCTCTAACTATTTTTAACCACTAAATAGGGAAAACACAGTGAAACGCTTCCTACTCCTGCTCTCATTATTCATCTTTCCAGCCTCTTTCGCTTTTGCCGAATATCAACGCGCCACTCAGGGCATGGTGTCATCACGATCGGATATTGCCTCTGAAGTCGGTAAAGAAATACTGGAACTGGGGGGCAATGCCATAGACGCTGCAGTCGCAACCGGATTTGCCCTTTCTGTCACCTACCCCTCTGCCGGCAACCTCGGTGGAGGCGGATTTATGGTGGTCTCACTGGCAAATGGTGAAGTGCTGACTCTGGACTACCGAGAAAAAGCGCCTGCTGCCGCCCATCGGGATATGTTTCTGGATGACAAGGGCGATGTGGACAGGGAGCTTGCACTAAACAGTCATCAGTCGGCAGGAGTTCCAGGATCTGTGGCGGGATTACTTGAAGCCCTGGATAAGTATGGCACCCTGAGCCGTGAAGAGGTGCTGGCCCCTGCCATTCGACTTGCCGAAGAAGGATTTATTCTCAACCAGGAAATTGCCGGGCAATTCAGGGGACATTTCAACAGCTTTAGAAACTACCCCGCTTCACTGGCAAAATTTTCAGCCAACGGATCACCGCTGAACGCCGGGGCGCTCTGGCGCCAACCTGACCTGGCTACTACCTTGATGGCCATTTCAGATAAGGGCCGTGACGGTTTTTACAAAGGCCCTGTAGCCGATTTAATTGTGGCAGATATGCAGGCTAATAATGGCTTGATCAGCCACGAAGATCTGGTTAATTATCGACCCGTCTGGCGTGACCCTGTTCATGGTAGTTACCGGGGCTATGATGTCTGGTCAATGCCGGCTCCTTCTTCAGGAGGTGTCCTGCTGGTACAGATGCTCAATATGCTTGAGCCTTATAATATTGCCGAATTGGGCTGGGGCAGTACGGAAACTGTCCATCTCATGATTGAAGCCCAGCGCAGAGCCTATGCGGATCGAGCAGAGCATCTTGGCGACCCGGACTACGTAGAGGTTCCTTCTTCCATGCTGACCTCCAAGGATTATGCCCGCCAGCGCTTTGCCAATTTTGATCCTCAAGTTGCCGGAGACAGTGCAAACATCACGGCCGGAAGCTGGGGGGAAGAAAGCCCGCAAACGACTCATTATTCTGTAGCCGATGACGAAGGTAATGCCGTATCAGTAACAACAACTCTTAACCGGTCTTATGGCAATCACATAGTCGTACCCGGCGCAGGATTTTTGTTAAACAATGAAATGGATGATTTCTCCAGCAAGCCCAATTCACCAAATTCCTATGGTCTGATTGGCCGTACTGCCAATGAAATTCAGCCGGGTAAACGTATGCTCAGCTCCATGTCGCCCACCATCATTACCCGCAATGGCAAACCTGTGCTACTGACAGGTTCCCCTGGCGGATCAACTATTATCAATACTGTGTTACAGGTAGTAATGAATGTCATTGACCACCACATGTCACTGGAAGATGCCGTTACCAGTCCGCGCTTTCATCATCAGTGGATGCCCGACGTTGTGCGCTATGAAATCGGTGCCATCAGTGACGAAGTCGCTGGCGAACTTGAAGCCATGGGACATCAGGGATTAAATGGATCGCGTCGCACCATCGGAGAAGCCAACTCGGTAATGTTTGAAAATGGTTTTATTGATGGTGTATCAGACCCAAGAATTGTTGGCGGTGTGGCCGGTTACTGAGTGTTGAGCTCGACCATTTATACCTTCCTTTACTGGTCCTGACTAAATGCCAGAGCTGGATCATCAGGATATATGTATCGTTGGTGCCGGTGTTGTGGGCCTGGCTATCGCCCAAAAAATCTCAACTCATCCAGTCCTGCACAAACAATCTGTAGTACTGCTTGAAAAAAACAGGCAGTTTGGCCAGGAAACCAGCAGTCGTAACAGTGAGGTGATTCATGCTGGTATATATTATCGCACCGGATCACTGAAAGCCCTGTTGTGTGTAGAGGGACGTCAGCAACTTTATCACTATTGCAATGCCAATAATGTGCCATTTCTTAATACCGGGAAATTAATAATTGGCAGGCAAAATCAGGAAGCTGCACTGAACTCACTCTATGAACAAGCCATAGCGAATGGTGTTAATGATCTGCAGCCGTTAACAAAGGCAGCAATTAATGCCCTGGAACCTGAAATCAATGCCTGTATTGGCCTGCTTTCTCCTTCAAGCGGAATTATAGACAGCCATGCTTATATGCAATCGCTGTTACATCATGCTGAAAATGCCGGCGTTTTATTTGCTCCGCTAACACAGCTGATGTGCGTTGAACGATGCGCTAAAGGTTTTCTGTTGACCTGCAAGAGCCAGGATATGAATTATCGTTTTACCTGCAGCCAACTGGTCAACGCTGCCGGTCTGTCTGCTCAAGCGCTTGCCCAGGGTATTGTGGATTTTCCCGCACAGAGAATACCGCAACAGGAACTGGTTAAGGGCTCATATTTTTCTTTACAGGGAAAGGCTCCCTTCACGCACCTTATCTACCCTCTTCCCGAGCCAAACCTTCGCGGTCTTGGCGTTCATGTCACACTGGATATGTCCGGGCAGGTAAAGTTTGGACCGGATACCGAAGCTGTCTCCGCTCTCGACTATTCTGTTGATCCAAAAAAGGCACCCTTTTTCAGGAAAGCTATCGCGCATTACTATCCGGGCGTTGGCAATAAAAACCTGCTGCCGGCATACACAGGCATCAGACCAAAACTGAAAACTGAAAACGGTGTTGCAGACTTTGTTATTCAGGATGGATCAAGTTTTGGTTACGAAGGGCTTGTACAATTATTTGGTATTGAGTCGCCAGGATTGACAGCAAGCCTTGCGATTGCCGATAAAGTGACTGACCTGCTTTGTCATTAATACTGCCTATTCTGTCTGATATCATATTAGTTGAAACTGTTTTGTCACTTTTTCCCGCCTGTAAATAACTGCATAACTGGCTCGTTTCATTTCCAGAAACGCTCACATCACAAAATGAAAACGGTTTTCAGTTAATTTATCCGTATCATTTTTTGTTTCAGGTAAATAGCGTTCTATCTGTGCTCGAGCCCTGTTTTCCGGGTCAATAAATCGCACCCCAATACCTGGGCGTTTGTTTTCCTGGGATTGAAGTGGCGTTATCCATACTACTGCAGCGCATAACGGAATTTTTCTATTTTCCTCAATAAGCGATAGCAGGACAAACACCTGGTCCCCCAATGCATAGGGATTAACGGTTGGAATAAAGACGCCGCCATTTCTGATATAGCTCAGGTAAATCGACTGTAAAGTGTCGGCACTGGGTATTGAGAGAAAAAAAAGACTGGAGTGTTGTTTAACGGATTGCAATGCCCGATGATGGTTCTGGTTCTGATGCTGGTCTTTTTCGGGACAACTATTATTCATCGCAAACACTCTCCCTGTGTTTTTTATCGCTATATTATTATTGTGTCGGTGTTTAAACCACGGCTTCTCTTTTATCTCAGATTTAGCTCAAAAAAAGAATTACCTGATCGTAGCGGACCAGCTAAAAAACAAGCCTTCAAGTACCAGCAGCCTGTTCGGATTTGAGGTGCTGGCAATGGCGCGGCGAGCTTTTAGTAATTCCTGATAAAAACCATGAAGCGCTTTCAGTCTAGTACGATCCTGAAAAAAAGCTGATAAATTTTTCAGATCATGATCATGCAGGGTCTGATCTGCATTAATGTCGAACACCTGGTTTCTTGCAAGAATATCGGAAGAACAAAGCATCATGGCTTCAATATTATCTTCCAGAGTGAATTGTTCGCACTGTCCTGCTGCATCAGATATATCCATTTCACCCAGCAGCAGTTTTTCCAGCACGCTATGCAGAACCGTCCTGTCATGAAGTGCATCTTCATCAGCATAATGAAGTGCTCGCAGAGGTACATTGCTGGCCATACGTAAAAGCTCAGTGGCCGAGGCGCGAACATTTTTTGACTCCAGCCAGGGGATGACAAGGTCTGGCGCAGGACGATTAAATTTCATTAAATGACAACGGCTACGAATAGTCGCCATTAACAATGCAGGCTGGTGGGAAACAAGAATTAACAGGGTGTGATTTGAAGGCTCTTCAAGCACTTTGAGCAGCGCATTGGCACTATTGATATTAAGTGCTTCAGCCGGCGCAATGATGATAATTTTAAAGCCACCCCGTTGTGAGGTCTGTGAAATAAAATGAATACAGTCTCGTACCTGCTGTATTTTTATCTCACTGGAGTCTTCAGGTTGAATCAGTTTCAGATCAGGGTGTGTGCCCGAAGCCAGTAACTGACATTCACGGCATTCTCCGCAAGGCTGATTATTCTGCGGACTTTTACACAGCAAATAATGGGAAAAATGTTTCGCAAGAACAAGCTTGCCCAGCCCCTGCTGACCACCAAACAAATAGGCATGAGCAAGCTTTTGGCTTGCTTTAAGTTCAAGCAGACGCTCGTAATCGGGCTGCAACCATGGCAGCAGTTCTGTGGCATGCTCTGCATAACTCATGCGGGTAATCTCAGCGCTAAATTAAAATGGGCGTTAACACAGTCGAGAATTTTTTGACTCACTTCATCCATGGTACCGGAGGCATCAATCAGTTTTCTCGATTGCGGCGTCATTTGGGCCAGCTGTCTGAAACCCTGTCTGACCCTGGCCTGGTATTCAATGCCTTTTTGCTCAAAGCGGTCCTCGACACCGCCTCGGGCATCAGCGCGGGAAAGAGAAATCTCAGGATCCAGATCCAGAATAAGGGTCAGATCCGGATTAAAATCACCGAGTGTTTCCTGATGAATTCTATCGACGACATCTATGCCAAGATTTCCAGCAACACCCTGGAAAGCTCTTGAAGAATCAGCAAAACGATCAGAAATGACCCAGGTGCCATTTTTTAATGCGGGCTTGATGGTATCCATCACGTGAGAGCGACGCGCTGCATAGATAAGTAATAACTCTGTCATATCATCCCAGCGATTCGTTTCCCCTTCTACAATCAGCCGCCTTATTTCTTCTGCGCCAGGAGAGCCTCCAGGTTCACGTGTAAGAATCACATCAAGGCCGGCGTCTTTCATGGCAGACAGCAGCATACGGCTTTGCACGCCTTTTCCGGCGCCATCAACGCCTTCAAGGACAATTAGTTGAGCATTGTTGGAGTGTGATTTCATACGCTTGTCCAGCATGGAATACTTTGATGACTGCAATTTAAATATTTTTTTTAAATCAATTCAGGCGCTGTGATGCTATTGGAGTTATTCCGAAATACCCAGCTGATACTGCCGCACCGCCCGCTGGTGTTCCTCCAGAGAGCTGGAGAAATAGTGACTTCCATCCCCCCGGGCTACAAAATAGAGTGTATCACTCTGGTCAGGATGCAGGCTGGCTGATATCGACTCCCGCCCTGGCAAGGCAATCGGTGTTGGCGTCAAACCGCTGTTCAAATAGGTATTGTAAGGTGAAGCGGTCCGCAAGTCAGTTCTGGTAAGGTCTCCATCGTAACTGTCACCCAGACCATAGATGACGGTGGGGTCTGTTTGCAGGCGCATGCGCTGTTGCAAACGCCTGATAAAGACTCCCGCAATCTGTTGCCTTTCCGATGCCAGGCCGGTTTCCTTCTCTATGATGGATGCCATAATCAACGCTTCATAAGGTTCGGAATATGGCAGGCCGACATCTCTGCCCTGCCACTCTTCTGCCAGTACTATTTGCATGGTAGCAGCGGCTCGCAACAATAAATCACGATCAGTGGTGCCCCGGCTAAAATTATAGGTATCCGGAAAGACAAGGCCCTCAGGGTATTTTTCAGTTTGCAGTAGTTGCTGTAATTGGCCCCGTAGTTGTTCCGGGTTATCCGTATCCAGCGTCGTGGTGATCATGGGATGATTCTGAATGGCTGCCAATGCCTGGGCCAGTGTCCAGCCCTCCAGCAGAACCACCTGATAAACAATGACGTCACCCTTGACCAGTTTTTCCAACAGCATGCGTGGAGTCATATCAGGTGTCAGCAGATAATCACCGGCCTTGATGCTATTTGCCAGTCCGGAAAACCGGCCATACAACCTGACATCAAATGGATGATCGAGAATACCTTCCGCCGCCAGTCTGCTGACCAGTCCCGTAAAGGTGGTTCCAGGTTCAATGACAATGCTGTAGCCGTTTTCCAGACCACTTTGCTCACTTAGGAAAGCATCAAGCTGGATCGGGGAATTGATGTGCTGGAGAAAAAAAATGCCGCGCAGAACCGTGCACGCAATCAAAATATATACCCAGAGCAAAACTCTTTTTTTATCGGGGAACATTGGCTTTCAGCAGTTCCTGAAACAGGCGCCGGGCCTGACGGGTAAATTTCGCGTCTGAACCATCAATATCCAGAGCCACTGTTGCGCTGGCAGTTTGAATGCTGCTAACGGGCCAGATGCCAAAAACACTGTTACAAATGAAAACTTCACTCACCCCCAGCAATCTATCCAGGGAGCACTCACTGATTTCACTCGCACCGGGAATATTACTCAACAAATAATTACGCATAATGCCTGCAACCCCGGAGTTTGACAGTGATGGAGTTAATAAACCGCCTGCTTCACTCCAAAAGATATTGCTGCGGGTACCTTCAATAACATTGCCGTTGGTGTCCAGCATGATGCCTTCCATAAAGCTCTCATCAGGCCATTCCTGAGAGGCCCGCACCTGTTCAAGCCGGTTCAGGTGTTTAATACCTGCAAGAGACGGCTGAATCGCAAGACGTTGATTGCAGATAAATGTGGCTATTCCGGTTGCAGCGGGGTCACCCTCATAAAGTGGCAAGGAGTGAAGACTGAGAATACGTGTTGTGTGCGCGGAATTCGCCGGGCGATACCCTCTTCCTCCTACTCCGCGGGTAACAATCACTTTAAGCACGCCATGCTCAGGAAATTGCTGTGAATAATTGGCAATTTCCTGTTCCAGCTGTAACAGGTCCAGAGGGATTTTTAAACGCGTCGCGCCTGATTCCAGTCGATGCAGATGCGCTTTCAGGAGAACAGGACGATGAGCGTGAATCAGAATGGTTTCAAATACACCATCACCGTAGGCCAGCCCTCTGTCATTGATGGCAATGGTATCCTGGCTTGATCCATTGACGATCATTACCGGTCCTCAGACTCTGGTAAAAATGAGACTGCCATTGGTACCACCAAAGCCGAAGGAATTACTCATGACGGCATCAATTTTGACATCCCGCGCAGCATTGGGCACATAGTCCAGATCACAGCCTTCACCGGGTTGGTCAAGATTGATAGTAGGAGGCGCAACGTTGTCCAGCATGCTCTTGATTGAAAAAATAGCTTCTACCGCTCCGGTGGCTCCCAGAGAATGACCCATCATCGACTTCGTGGAGCTGACTGGCAGTTTCTTGCTATGTTCGTTAAAAACAGACTTTATCGCCATGGTTTCAGCCTTGTCACCTGCAAGGGTCGAGGTACCGTGGGCATTGATGTAGTGCAGTTGATCATTATTCAAGCCGGCATCATTAAGAGCATTAACCATGCAGCGTGCGGCACCCTCACCGTTCTCCGAGGGAGACGTGATGTGATAGGCATCTCCACTCATGCCGAAACCTGCAACTTCCGCAAGAATATTGGCGCCGCGCTTTTTAGCCGCTTCATATTCTTCCAGCACCAGTACGCCAGCACCATCACTGAGGACAAAACCATCACGATCAGCATCCCAGGGTCGACTGGCTTTGGTTGGGTCTTCGTTACGAGTTGAGAGAGCCCGAGCGGCGCAGAAACCACCAAGACCAGCCTTTGAAATGGATTTTTCTCCTCCCCCTGCCACCATCGCATCTGCATCTCCATAGGCGATCATGCGCGCCGCCAGTCCGATACAATGGGTTCCGGTAGTACAGGCTGTAGCAACGGCAAGATTCGGCCCCTGAAGCCCAAATTCAATGGAGAGTGAACCGGAAATCATATTGATAATGGAGCCGGGAACAAAAAACGGCGACACCTTGCGTGGACCACTGGTCTTGATAAGCTCAACGGTATTCTCGATATTGGTGATTCCGCCAATACCCGAACCAATGGCTACGCCGATTCGAAGGGGTGAATAGCCGGCGTCCTGGATGCCAGCATCAAGAATGGCCTGTTTTCCTGCTGCCAGACCGTAATGCAGAAACTCATCCATGCGACGGGCTTCCTTGAGAGGCATATAGTCTTCAACATTGAAGTTCTTGATCAGACCACCAAAGCGTGTGCTATAGGCAGAGACATCAAACTGATCGATAGCAGAAATACCACTCTTGCCTTCTTTCAGGCCTGACCAGGTTTCTTCTACACTGTTACCCAATGGGGTGATTGCCCCCATACCAGTTATAACTACTCTTCTTTTGGACAATTGTGAATCCTCTGGAACTCAATGCCTGGCGGCTTACTGCTAACTATACTTAATTCTTTTATGATTAAACAACGGTGAAGCCTGGCAAATAACCAGCTTGCCAGCCAAGCTATGAATGTCAATCGCATCACTGGTATTAAGCTAAGCGATTTATATTCAGCACACGGAAACAAGGCGAACTGACAGTAATTATTAGCAAACAAGTGCGCCAACAAAAAAGCTACTTCCGGTTATCCCGAAAGTAGCTTTTTTGTTCACTAACGTTGAACAGTTGCTGAAACAAATAATGTTACAGGTGTTCGTTAACGTAATTGATTGCCAGTTGAACCGTGGTGATTTTCTCGGCTTCTTCATCAGGAATTTCAGTTTCAAATTCTTCTTCCAGAGCCATTACCAGTTCTACAGTATCCAGAGAGTCAGCACCCAGATCCTCAACGAATGATGAGTCTGTGTTCACCTCTTCTTCTTTCACTCCGAGTTGCTCTGCGACAATCTTCTTTACTCGTTCTTCAACGCTACTCATATTATTTCTAGCTCCTGGATAACAAAGTTTCTTTTTATAAGTAAAAATAAATCAGACTGCTAAAATCAAACCACTAGTCAGTCCTGCATAGTCTTCGATCAAGACCAATATTTACACTGCTAAGAGAGATATCTGGTACGGGATCTGGCCCGACAAAGAGCGCAGTTTACCGTAACTTAATTAATTATGTAATGTTAAAAAACCTTTAATTTTATCTTTGAAAAAACCCTTGTTTTTCGGGGTTTGCTTTGCTAATGAAGCTAAATTCAAGGGTCCAGTTCGAGGCAATTATGCCATGTACATTCCACCGTTTACATGCACTGTTTCACCACTAATGTAGCCTGCTTGATCTGACGCAAGAAAAGCTACCACAGCGGCTATTTCTTCAGGCATTCCGTAACGGCCAAGCGGAATTTTGGCCAACAGGGACTGCATTTGGTCCTCTGACAGTTCACGGGTCATATCTGTATCAATAAAGCCTGGCGCCACTGTATTTACGGTTATTCCACGAGAACCAATTTCCATCGCCAGAGCCCTTGAAAAACCTTCCAGTCCGGCTTTCGCAGCAGCATAGTTTGATTGTCCGGCATTGCCGCTGGAAGCAACCACTGAACTGATGCTGATAATACGACCCCAGCGTGCCTTGGTCATACCCCGAACCATTGCTTTGGTCATACGAAATATTGAACTGAGGTTGGTATTAATCACCTGATCCCATTCCTCTGCCTTCATACGCATTAGAATGTTGTCACGAGTGATACCGGCATTATTGACAAGAATCTGTACTGCGCCAAATTCTTCCTGTATCTGTTTAACCACCGCGTCTATGGACTCCTCAGAGGAGACATCAAGACAATACCCCTTGCCATCAATCCCTGCCTGCGCAAGATAGGCCGAGATTTTTTCAGCCCCAGCTTCACTGGTTGCAGTTCCCAGCACAATAGCCTGCTTTCCAAGTTCAAGTGCAATGGCTTTGCCAATGCCCCGGCTGGCTCCAGTGACTAATGCGACCTTCCTGTTTTCATCACTCATAGTTGGTTTTTCCGATTTATGCGGCAGACTCGCCCAGTGACTTTGCCTGTTCCAGGCTGGCAAGATCATTTACTGACAAGACGCCCATATCTGGCTGAATGCGCCTGTTAAACCCGGACAATACATTGCCAGGCCCTATTTCCAGCACCTGATTGATTCCCGACCCGGCGAATTTATTAATAGTGTCTATCCACGGTACCGGGCTGAATATCTGGTTTATCAGGTTTAGTCGTATTGCCTCAGGATCACTGGAGCAATCGAGACCAAAGTTCTGCAGGACAGGTATTTCAGGAGAGTGAAAGGGTACGCCATCAAGCACAGCGGCAAATTTTTCAGCCGCGGGCTTCATCAACACAGAATGGAAAGGGGCACTGACAGGTAAAGGCAGCGCCCGCTTGGCTCCCGCTTCTTTACATAACGCCCCGGCCCGCGTGACCGCATCACTATGGCCGGCAATGACTATCTGTCCAGGGCAGTTAAAATTGACAGCAGCAACCTCTTCACCCTGTTTTGCCTGTTCACAGGCTGCCACTACCTTATCGTCATCCAGGCCGATAATTGCGGCCATTCCCCCAACCCCGAGAGGCACTGCGCTCTGCATAAACTGACCACGCTGCTGGACCAGGCTCACGGCATCCGCAAAATCAATAACACCGGCACAGGTGAGTGCGGAGTATTCGCCAAGACTATGCCCGGCCATCAGGCCCGGACTAATGCCACCCTGATCTTTCCAGAGCCGCCAGATGGCGACAGATGCGGCTAGTATTGTTGGCTGGGTAATATGGGTCTTGGCGAGTTCTTCAGCGGGGCCGGTCTGGGTCAGCGCCCAGAGGTCATAGCCCAGCACATCACTGGCTTGCGAAAAGGTTTCTTTTACCAGAGCGAAAGATTCCGCCAGTTCAGCAAGCATGCCGACTTTCTGGGAGCCCTGTCCTGGAAAAATAAAACCTGTATGACTGGAATTCATTAATTAGATCCTTTTTCAGGTTCCAAACCAGCTAACCTGATCCACTAACTTGATCCACTAACTACATAAAACAGAAAGCAGCCTTTGCGAGGCTGCTTTCTGGAGTCACTATCCTGATCTTTATGCCCGAATTTATGTCTTGAATGCCGTTAATCGACGCTCGGGTGTCTGATAAGAGGATTAGTCTTCGTTGTTTCTGACTATCTGTCTGCCTTTGTAAAAGCCATCGGGAGTCATATTATGACGACGATGTCTTTCACCGGTTTCAGCATCAGTTGAAATGGTAACGGTACCAAGTGCATCGTGACTACGACGCATATTACGCCTGGATCGTGAAACCTTGCTTTTTTGTACGGCCATGGTGAACTACCTCGGTTGTATCCTGTTTATATTCTGATTTTAGTCTTTCTAGCTAACTTTTGTACGCATTATATAAGCTATGGGCAAATATAGTGTCTACATCAGTTATTAAATTTTTCTAAAGCCTGTTAATCCTGCAATTCCTGCAAATCCTGCTATTTTTGCTTGTCGTTTTGTTCTTTCAGCGCCTGCTTAAGTTCTGCCAGAGCTTCCAGTCCCTGGATTGAGCCAGATGTCTGGCTTTCTCCGACCTGTTTTGCCTGCTGTTGAAGTGATTTCAGTGTGTCACTGCAATCTTTATCAGCATGACTTGCCACAATGGGCAAGCTCATGATCAGCTCGTCCTCTACCAGTGATAACAGGTCAAGTTCACCTTCTTCGCTGCGCACAACTTCGAGTTGCTCCAGTGAATTGGCACTTGATTGAGCCATGTCCCGAGCTTCCTTATCAGATTCAGCCACTTTTATGGCAAAATCCGATGCAAGCTTTACCTCTGTTGCTTCGAGACAGCGCTGACAAACCATATTAACGTCAGCCTTCAAACTACCTGTAATCAGGCAATGGCCAGCGTCATCTTTGTCAAAACTTAAACTTACCTCTGCCTGCCCATTATTATCATGCAGGAACTCACTCAAGCGCAGGAGTTTTGCTACAGGTAAAGTGCTGTTAATTGAGCCATTCCTGTTACACAATTTGCGAGGCATCACGCGCACTGGAAATGGGTCAGTCGACATAGGCGCGCATAATATGCATGAAGGGGCTTCCTGTCAAAGAAATTTGCCTGATTTTAGCCTGAAACCTATTGATTATACTTGGATTGTTATGAATCTCGTGCTGGCATCTTCCTCACCTACCCGCCGTAAAATCCTGCAGCAACTGCAACTTCCCTTTATTACCTGCTCTCCGGATATCAATGAAAGCCCGCTCGGCGGTGAAACAACGCTGGATTACGTAAAGCGCCTGGCCCTGGAAAAAGCTCGCGCAGTCAGTAATCAGCACCCCGACAGCCTTGTCATCGGCTCAGATCAAGCCTGTTCGCTGAATGGCCTGATATTAGGAAAACCGGCGTCTTGCGATGCGGCAGTCAAGCATTTAAAAATGTGTTCAGGAAACTGGGTGGAATTCCAGACCGGTCTTGCCTTGATAAACACCAGCACGCACAAAGAGCATGTCACTCATGACACGTTCCGGGTCAAGTTTCGCAGCTTAAGCGCCGAGGAAATTAGCGCCTATATCGAACTCGACAAACCAATGGACTGCGCTGGCTGTTTCAGGGTCGAAGCTGCCGGAATATCCCTGTTCGAATCCCTTGAAGGCAAGGATTACAACACCTTGCTCGGCCTGCCAATGATTACGCTGGTAACACTGCTCAGGGAAGAAGGCCTTAATCCCCTGCTTGCCGCAGCACCTTGAGCGCCGCGTCAAACAGCTTCTCCCGCGGTGCCGTGACTGTTAGCACTTCGCCTGTCTCCGGGTGAACGAAGGCCAGGGATGCCGCATGCAAACAGAGCCTTTTAATTCCCCGGCGGGCAAAAGCCTGCCTTACGGTCTCTTCTGAATACTTCTCGTCGCCAATAATCGGACACTTTGCCAGCCTGGCATGCACACGGATCTGATGGGTTCTGCCGGTTAACGGGCTTGCCTCAACCAGCGTAGCCCCGGGTAATTCCTCCAGCACCGAAAAAAGCGTACAGGCGGATTTACCCTGTTGGGAGACCTCTACATAACGCTCTCCGTTTTTTTCCTGCTGGCGCAACAGCGGCGCATCAATCTTGGTTAAATGCTCGGGCCAGTTTCCCTGTACCAGGGCGTGGTAAACTTTCTTGGTTTTGCCGGCTTTGAACTGTGCCGAGAGCAACTTCAGGCTTTTTGCATTTTTAGCCAGCAGCAGGCAACCGGAAGTGCCTTTATCAAGTCGATGCGCCAGCTCCAGACTTCCCAGCTCTGGATACATGTAGCGCAAAGCCTCGATCAGTCCTGTTTTGACCCCGGTACCGGCATGCACTGGCAAACCTGCTGGCTTGTTAAGCACCAGTATTTGTTCATCCTGATAAAGCACGGACTCATTTAATAGCGTCTGCAGCGCTTCCGATGGTGGTATTTGCTCTTTTGGCGCAGCAATTCGTACCGGTGGTATTCGCACAAGATCACCGTTTTTGAGCTTATATTCAGGCTTTTCGCGTTTTTTGTTAACTCGCACCTCACCCTTACGGATTATGCGGTAGATTCTGGACTTGGGAACGCCTTTAAGTCTGGACAGGAGAAAGTTATCCAGACGCTGCCCTTCCTGTTCCTGGCTAACCTCCTGAAAAGTCACAGCCGGCCCGGGGGGTGAAATAGTGGAATTGTTAGTGCTCAAAATCTGCTACTCGGAAAAACATGAATAGGGAACCTCTGATTAAGTCTATTGTGTCTCTGGCCTTCAGGCAGTGCGCGAGACAAGGCGAAATTTCGCAGGCAT
>CBFICR010000061.1:0-16338 GCA_965661105.1 Pseudohongiellaceae bacterium
ACTGTTGCCCTTGCTGGCCTCCCTGTCCTGTTTGTCCCTGCTGTCCCTGCTGTCCCTGCTGCCCTTGCTGTCCCTGTTGGTTATTCTGGGCAGTTTGTTGTCCCTGTTGACCACGCTGCAGGCTTTCCCGCTGCTGCTGCAGTTCATCAAGGCGTTCCTGTAATTCTTCTGCTTCGCGCCTTAACATTTCCTGCTGGTAGCGCTGTGCTTCTGACAGCTGTTGCTGGTTGCGCAGGTTATTGGCCAGCTGCTGCTGACGGCGGGCCAGCTCATCCAACTGGTTCATTATGTCTTCTTCTTCAGCCTGCTGAGCCTGGGGAGAAACATTACTTCCGGTTTCGTATTGATTCAGCTCCAGGTCCATTTCCAGTTCAAACATCTCAGCCAGATCCTGCTGGGCACGGCCACCGCCGCCGCCTCCACCACCTTGTTGCTGGTTGTTGACCTGAAATTCGTTAAATACCGCTTCGGCCCGCAATAAATGCTGAAGTGCTTCCTGGGCAGGCTGGATGGCGTCATCGAGTTCAACCGCTGCCAGGCGTTCAGAGGCCGGGTACATGCTCTGAACAGCTTCTTCCATATTACTCACAAACTGTTCAATCTGGTCATCCATATTGTCGAGCTGGCGCGCACGGGTACGTTCTGCCAGTGTGGCTGCCTGCTCGGCCAGAGTAGTCTGCAGTTCAGACAACAATGATGAGTTAACCTTGATTTGTCCGTCGTTTGAATCTTCAGCCTGTTCTCGAATCAGATTCCAGGTGGAAGTAATGATCTGGCGTTGTCGATTGGATATTTCATCCTGTGGACCGCCACCACCACCGCCTCCGCCACCACCGGAAAGCTGGGACTGGCTGTAACGACGCTGATAGGACTGAATCTGAATGAAAAACATATCGGTACGTACTGTCTGGGTGCGGTCATTTCCTTCGGCGTAAAAGGAAATAAGGTCACCAGGCACCAGGGGTACTTCAGGCGGTGGCAGTAGCTCTTCATCCTCACCAGTGCCGATCATCAGGTTGACATAGTCTTCTTCAGATTCCTCTATACGCTGTTGTTGTTCTTCATTCGAGGTAACAATAGAGAACTGGCCAACATTGGTTTGCGTTTCTTCCTCTTCAGGAACGCGCATATCTTCGAGCATGAAAATATACTCAGCGGTGATATCACGGGTATTTTCGGCCAGGGTAACCGTTTCCCAATCGCCCCCGTTGATGGAATATTTAAGGCTCAGGGTTTCCAGATTGAAGTCATCACTGGCTTCTATGCGCGCGGTGACTTCCTCAATATTACTGGCATTCCAGTCGCCGCCGGGACGAATGAATTCTATTACCGGCTTTCCGTCTTCTGCCAGGCGAATGAAATAGTCATCACTCAAGCGAACCTGTTCGCCGCCAACAATGGCAGCAATGTAGTATTCGCCTTCATCGGTGACCATGAATTCTGTGGTGGCTTCGAGGCCATCAACAACAAGCGGCTGGCCATTTTCATTCAGCACCAGTTCGCCACCGGGCAGGGGAGCCGTGGTGGTCACTTTAAGCCCGATGCGGGTATCGGGCAGGGTTCGGATATCACCCAACTCGAAAGTTTCGGGATCCCGTTCTGTCCACTCCGGATAGTTGTAGGTCAGTTCCAGTTTTTCTATGCCGGGTACTTCAACCACCTGAATCTCAAATTCCGGGCTGCGAATGCCGGTGGTGGTGACAAAATAATTCATGTCCTGTTGTAATGAGAAAAAAGTGAACTCAAAACCGGCCTGGCTTTTTACCATTTCAACATCTTGCCAATCACCGCCGGTTTCACGCACGTGAATAACAGCCTCGTCCGGAGTGAAGCCTTCCATAACAGCCATAATCCTCAGATTGGCGCCGCGTCTCACGCTCTGATCACCGGGAGTGATATTAATTGATTGCGGGGGAAGCAAATCATCCACAGCCCAACCGGCAAATAAATTACGCAGGCTGTAATTCATCATGCCGGGACCGGCGACCACCAGGATCAGCAGAACGGTAATCGCAGTCGCGCCGATGGCACCGGCAAGATTGAAATCCTTCTGTCTGACTTGCTCTCGAACCGGGTGAGTCTCGCTGACCTGAAGTGCATCTTCTGCCAGCAGGTCGAGAAAGGGATTGTTGCTTTCGCGCATCTGGCTATAGGTTTCAATCCTGCCACCAAAATCAGGGGTGCGTTCTTCAATCTTGCGACTCAGATTCGCATCAAGATCCTGCAGGGGGCGGATAATTGTAATGATAATGACGGCGGCAACAGCCAGCACCAGAAGAATTCGGAAGGCGGCGACAGTTTCGCCGGAAAAGCCGCTTTCAGTAGAAAACCAGGCACCAATAACAGACATTACCAGCAATACAATAGCGCTGGCGGCAACGCCCTGAATGAGAGTGAGTTTTCTGAGACGCTGTCTGAAAGCGTCGAGATACTGATCCAGACGGTTGGAAGTATTCATCTGCTTGTGGCCTTTGTTTAGCTTGTATTTAGCTTTCTATAATCTGATGTTTATAAGGTTCCCGTTCTTACGCGTAGATACTGATTACCCAGAATCGACTCAGCCAGAACAATAATAGCAAGTAGAATCAGGAATATACGCCAGATCTCATTTTCTTCGCGGTCCTCACCCTGATTAGCTACGGCAGAATCCTGGTTAAGATTCTCTAGCCCTGCATTAGCCGTTCCAGCGACTACATTCTGCCAGTTTTGAATTACCTGGGCATCCATTACTGTGAGGTCTGACTCTCTTCGATCCGGGTTGACTGCGACCAGCACTTCTCCTCCTGGAGTAAAGACCTGATAATAGCCTGTTTTATTCAGGCGGATATCCTGTGACTGTGTGGTATCTGATAACGACAACAGGCTTTCTCCATCAGGATCAAATACCTGACCAGAGGCGCCTCCGGCCAGTGATAGCTGAAGAAAGCTTTCTGCGACCTGTTCGCGTATTAACAGGTTTTCATTGGAGAGGTAGCGGGCCGCCTCTGCCATGAAGCTCACAAACACCGGTTTCACCGGTAGATCGCTGAGCGTGTTATCCAGTGCCGTAGTCAGCAGCAGAATGCGACCACGGCCTATTTCGCTTTCAATCAGGACGGGACGGTCTTCGGTCTGGGCGATGAGAATGCGTTCTTCGCTGCCTGTAATGACGGGCAAGGCCTGCATATTGACTGACCCCCAACCGGATGTTTCTGCAAGCACTGGATGACTGCTATCAATCATGGTGATTGGATTACGGCTGTCGCGACCTGCTCTGACAGTGCCTACCTGAAGCCCGAGCACAGGTAATGTATCAAGACCGAAACTTGCTTCCCCCACGGCTGCCAGCACGGCGCCACCGCCACTGACATACTCGCTGATTGCGCTACCCAGACTTGCATTCACAGCACTGATATCTTCAATCACTATCCAGGGATAGCGTTGCAGGATTCGTGCATCCAGGTCTTCAATAGTTTGCAGGATTACTTCATAGCCTCTTGGTGCGGTTTCAAGCGCGGCCCGAATATAGGTGACTCCCAGGGATTCCGGGTTTGTTGTGAGCAATAACACCGGTGCTGGTGGAGAATTGTCAAACACGGTATATCTGACGTCATCACCGGGCAGAGAATCAGCTGGCAACAAGCGAATATCTATTCGGTTATCACCTTCATCAAAAAGCACGTTTTCAAAGTCCACAAGAGTAATACCGTCACCCGCGATAGTGATGTCCTGACGCTGTTGCTCAACATTGTTGATGCTTAAAATAACCGATCTTTCAGTCATGTCGTTTTCACTGGCCAGGCCGCGAATACCCACTTCAACACTATTGCGGGCATCGACAAGCACTGAATCCACAAGCCAGTTGGGTACTTTCTGGGTTCTGATCTGAACAATATCAAGGGTGACAGGTCGGCCATTAATGACATCGGGAATCATGTCGGCAAAACGGACTGCCTGCCCGCTTTGTTGATAATCACTGATAAAGTGCATGATGAAATTGGCCTGGCTTTCCTCGATCAGGGTATTCATGGTTGTCACCATGATGCCAAGATCCAGCTTTCCATTATCAGGCGACAGGCTAGCCAATGCCTGCATTAAAGCATTACTGTCATCGGTGACAGGCACAATTGTTGTTACCCCGGAAGAAGCGGTGTACAGGCTCGCCACCTCATCCTCATTCATGCTGTTGACGATGTCCCTTGCTTCTTCCACGGCACTGGCAAAGCTCGTCCCTTCCTGCATTGAGAAAGAGGTATCCAGAACGATGACATGATGCGTGGTGTCTTCGGTGACAAGCGCCGCAGGGGGAGTGAAAAATACCGGGCGGGTAAACGCCAGCACCAGAAACAGGAAAAACAGGATACGCAGCGCCATGAGCAACAGGTATTTGAGTTTGCGCTGAACATGAATACGTTTCTTTGCAGGCTCCAGAAACATGGCAGTACTGAATTGTTCGCGTTCAGTAACCTGGGTTTCCAGTCGATGCAGCCAGATTGGCAAGCCGATACCCAGAAGTCCCAGTAGAAAAAGTGGAGCTATTAATGCCACGAATCAGCCTCGCTTCTCTCTGAAGGTTAAGTAGTTGTGCAAGGCCCGGTCCAGTGGGTCAGCAGTATTGATCAGCACATGGTCAGCGCGAATACCACTGGCAGCTTCCTGGATAGTCTTGATGTGTTGCTGGATTTTGTCACGGTAGGCCTTTGCCATATAGCCAGGTTCGACTTCGATGGCCTGACCGGTTTCCATGTCTTCATAAAGGGTTGATTGTTTGATCTGTGGATCCAGTTCCTGCGGATCAAGCAGGTGAAAAATAATCACATCCTGGCCATGCATGGCCAGCGGTCGAATCTGTTCCAGGAGCTCATCGGCATCACAATAGAAGTCAGAGATGACGGCAACCAGCCCGCGTTTTTTTACGTGTTCACGAAAGCGAGTCATGGGTTTATTGATGTCGGTGCCCATTGATGCTTCGGCTTTGTCCAGGGTGTGTATCACGCCCTGCAGTGAACCGGGTTTACTGGCCGGTGGGCGGTAATCAATAACCTCATCATCAAACAACATAACACCCACGGCATCATGTTGCCGGGAGGCCAGATAAGCCAGGCTCGCCCCCAGATATTTACCATATTGAAGCTTGGACGGACCGCTGGTTTTGTTTGAGGCGCCAAAGCCCATGGAGGCACTGGTGTCCAGTAACAGCATGAGGTGGCTGTTGGTTTCGCCCATAAAGCGCTTGATATAGGTACGGTCGGTACGTGAGAAAACATTCCAGTCGATATAGCGCGGATCATCGCCCTCGCTGTATTCACGGTACTCGACAAATTCCTGACTAAACCCAAACTTGGGAGACCGGTGCAAGCCATTAACAAAACCTTCAACAACAGCTTTTGCCACCAGTTCCAGATTGGACATGCTGGCAAGCACGGCAGGGTCGAGCAACCGGGTCTGTGCTTTGCGATTATCAGTATGGGTCAGGCTCATCAGTTAGTCCGTTTTTCCTTTTTTTTGCTGTTCTGCTTAAGCGGCTTCAGCAGGTGTAGACAGATCATTAAGCATGCTGGCGAGGATATCATCCACCGTCATGCCATCAGATTCTGCATAGTAATTGGGCAGTACCCTGTGACGCAGGATAGGGGTTGCCAGAACCCTGATATCCTCGGGTGTCACATGGTAGCGGCCTTCCATCAGGGCGCGCGCCTTGGCGGCTAGTACCAGATTCATGGACGCACGAATACTGGAGCCAAAGTTGATATATTTTTTCACCATCTCTGTGGCCAGTGGATCCGAGGGGCGGGTTGCCCTGACTACGTCCACAGCATAACGGGTAACCGATTCTGAAATGGGCACCTGGCGCACCAGCCACTGGAACTTCATGATTTCCTCACTGCTGGTGCAGGCTTTGACCTCAGGCATATCCACGCGGCGGGTAAAGCGATCCAGTACGGCTACTTCTTCTTCCGGTGACAAATAGCCCAGAATTTCATTAAACAGGAAGCGGTCGAGCTGGGCTTCCGGTAATGGATAAGTCCCTTCCAGTTCAATAGGGTTCTGGGTTGCCAGTACCAGGAAGGGTTTGTCCAGGCGGTGCAATTGTCCGCGTACTGTCACGGTTTTTTCCTGCATGGCCTCTAGCAAGGCAGCCTGTGTTTTTGGTGGTGTACGGTTAATTTCATCGGCCAATAAGACATTGGTGAATACCGGACCAGGAACGAAGCGCCATTCACGTTTTCCGGTGCTCTGGTCTTCTTCAACCATGTCGGTACCGGTGATATCAGTAGGCATCAGGTCAGGGGTAAACTGAATTCGCTTGAAGGTAAGACCCAGTGCCGAAGCCAGCGTGTGAACCAGGAGGGTTTTAGCCGTACCGGGCATACCGGTAATCAGACAGTGTCCACCCACATAAAGCGTGATAAGCAGGTTATCGACTATTTGCTGTTGGCCGATGATAGTGCCAGAAATCTGTTCACGGATTTTGCTATTGGCAGTCTGGAAAGCTTTCACCAGCTCGCGGGTTTCTTCCGAATCAAAGGTATCGTTCACGTTTTCACTCATAACTTGTTCCTGTGGCTCACTCTTTAAATTATCTAGGTTTTTATCTGAATCTTTTGTCGCATCAGTTTTGTGTTCTGCTCATCTCCAATAACAGTTGCTGGGCTGGCCGATACTGTGGCGCAATGTCCAGCGCTGTCATCAGGTATTCCATGGTCTTCTCTGTATTGTCCAGTGCGTTGTAGGCATTGGCAATGCGATAGTTGGCTGAAGCCTTGTCCAGAGGATCAAGGGCCAGCAACACTTTATATTCTTCCAGGGCCTGTGCCGGGCGCTGAGTCTCCATATAAAGGTCGCCCAGCGTCACATGGAGGTCCTCAATGAATGGATCAGCATAGTTGGTATCCATGAGAACGGCTTCGGCTTCTGCCTTCATATCCCGTTCAAGGTAGTAGTCTGCCAGTTTTAACAGGGCGCTGGTAAGATAACCACCTTTTTGCCAGAAAGACTGCAGCGCCTGAAACTCTTCCTCATGATTACCAAGCTGACTGTTCACCCTGGCAATGACTATATAGGCGCTATTATTCTCAACATAATCGGGGTAGGTGAACACGGCTCGCTGTGCCGCCGCCAGTGCTTCCTCCAAATTTTCTTCCGCGAGAGCGGCGTAGCTGACGCGCATATCTTCCATCCACACACTTAATCCGCCAAGCAAAGGTCCGTATTCGATATCAATAAACTGCTTGAAGTGGCGGTCAAACTCCTTATCACTGATGCCCAGACTTTTTTCGATTGCCTGAACCGGTGTGGCGCCATCGTTAAACTGGTAAAGCATGTCGACGATTTTATCGAAGCCGTATTCCAGGTCGATGAAATCAAAGATAAGCCCGGCCTGCATATAGGAAACAATGACCTGTCCCTGGTAGGTGGGGCGCATGAAGCCATCATCCAGTTCAGAGATCGGCATGAATTTGCCTTCGGCCATGGCCTGTAAAACATCGGTAGGAATTTTGCGACCTGGAATAGGGCCTGTACGCCACTCCTCGTAAACTGAAATACCTTCACTGAACCAGCGCGGAACAAAATGGTTGGTCGCTTCAAGCGTGAAGACATGAGCCATCTCATGCCACAGGGTAGTCCCCCAGTGATAAGTCTGGTCGGGATGACCGGTGGGTGAATCCATGGCAAACAGATAACCAAAGGTGACTCCCAGTATGCCGACACCCGGCATGCCGATGGAACGCACGACAAAGTCTTCATGATTGGGATAAATTTCGACAATGACAGGTTCCTTCGGGGTGAAGTTATAGCGCGCTGAATACAGATCAATGCTTTCCTTGGAAAGTTTCTGTGCATAGTTTTTCAACACATCACGTTCATCCCGATGCAGGCGCAGAATCAGTTCGGGTAATGGTCCAACCGGTGGATCAGGATAGCTGATGGAAACAAAATCTTCATTGAAGGTGTCCAGCAGTCGTAACAGATTAACCGTCATTGGATTAAAAGCATTGCCTTCATAGGAAATATTCACATGGCGAATGGCGTCATTAATATCGTTCATGCGCAGATAATTCTGTCCAAGATAGATGTGTGCCTCCCAATGATCGGGTTGCAGCTCAACGGCCTGTTTAAAAAAATCGCCTGCTTCATCATAGCGACGCACGATGGAAGCAAAATAACCGGGAATAAAATAAGCATCACCGTATGCGGGGCTTTCGGCTAACGCCGCCTCTATCCAGGTCTCATGGTCTGCGCGGGTCATAAAGGCATAGGCTGCGCGCAAGGCTTTCAGTTCCATGGTTGGAAGTGATTCATCCATGGCAAATTCGAAAGCTTCATCCAGTGACTTCAGTGCTTCGTCATAGCGATCCCCCTGCAACAGCGAACGGATCGTCATCATAATCGCTCGCAGTCTGGCGCCATGAGGTGCAAGACCTTCTTCCATGACGCTGGCAAGATGCTGATTCAGAGTCTCAGGATCGCCACCTTCGCTCAGGGCTGAGGCTGCACCCATATGAGCCCATGAGTTAAGCGGATCCAGTTCAAGGGCTTCGCTGAACAGGTTAAAGGCCTCCTGGTACTGGTAAGTCTCCATGAAAAGCTCACCCCAGCGAATTCGTACCATGGGGTCTTCGGGAAATTGACTGATGGCATCCCTGAACTGGGTGTTTGCTGCCTGCAGATCGCCCAGAGCCCAGAGCCCTTCTGCGCGTATCTGTGGAGGCTGTTCGCGGGTATTAAGGCGGGCATAACAGGTTCTGGCCTCAGTAGTCTCGCCGTTCCAGGACAATGTTTCGCACTGCAAAAGCGCCTCGTTTTCAAGCGCTCCGTATAAGTGATCCCTGGCAAAAACGTTTGCCGCGAAAGGCATCAAAAGAAATGTCAGACATAAGGTGGCAGAAACTGTTTTGCTGGTAACAGTCGCTCTGAAGATGACTTTTTGTGTAGGCTTATTCAACATCTGCCTGAGAACTTTCCCTCAGCATTTCTATTTCTTCACTGACTTGAGCGGACTGCAGAATGAGAGCCTGTAAACGCTGAATATATTCACTGTTGGGGAATTCATTGCGGCGTAATTGTAATGACTCTATTTCTGCGTCCAGCTCAAGCCGTCTGGTAAGTAAACTACTTATACGGGGGTTGTCATCGGAAAGCTCTACCGCCTGAACACGCGCGAGAGTGAAACTGGTAGCCCCTTCGCCACGGATCTGTGGATGCTCTGTCGCCAGTTTGCCCGAAGACTCAAAAAATTCGTTAACGCTACGCTCGGCAAAATCAAACGCTTCCTGGATACTGACATTGTTATTCTTGTTAAGGTCGGCCGTTTCACTGGTCAGGGCACTGGCAAAAAATGGGCCGAATTCTGTGGCATTTTTCTCATTACCATTTCGGGTCGCAGTGACAATGATGCGGTTTTCATTTTCAAGACGCTCAAGAATGGCGCCACTGGTACTCGATGTATTGACCAGAAAATGATTTTGACCCGGGAAGCTTTCCATAATATTCGCCAGATCGGTATCGGTGATATCCGGACCGGCAATATTAAATTTGTACTGCTCTCCGTCATAGCTGCCATGTCCAATCAGGTAAATAGCGACCCGGTCGTCATCAGTCATGGAGGCTGCAAGTGTCTGGAAATGTTCCAGCAGGGCGTCTCTTGTGGCGCTGTCCCCGGACAGAGTAGTGACTTGTGATTCCTCAGCCAGGGTAAGTGACGCCTCTCGAATCTTGTCTGTCTGATCGGTAAATGCAGTCTCGAACTGGGGCATTCCCCCCAGTCCCTGTACGATGGTGACATACAGCGCGGCGTGGGCAGCAGGTGTAATCACAGCCGATATGAGGGCAGTAGCGGCGGCAAACAGGGATGTGATTGATTTGTTCATAACCTTCTCAATGGCTTTCTAAATGGTGCGCCAATGTCGTCGAAGCAACCATTCCGCAGTTTTCAATAATATTAATAACAGGAAAAAGAACGGCGCATCCCACAGGTAGCTAATCTGTTGTTCGGTGATGCCGGCAGTTGAATAGGAAATAGCTTCCGGGATCTGGTCCCATTGTGCAGGGCTCCAGTATTGCCCACCGGTAACCTGAGAGATTCGCTCCAGTAAAGGTCGGTTCTGGCGCACATTGAATATTTCCTGGCCCTCGTCATAACGCACTGCGGTTGTTGTCGCACTGACCAGGGTTTCGTCCACTCTGGAAATCGCTTCAATACTGTAAAGTCCGGTCTGGTTGGGCGCAAATGACGCTTCATAGACCCCGGGCTGACCGGGTACCGGTTGTAAATCCAGGCTTACCACATCGTTGTTTTGGGAGGACACCACGGCGGAAATTGCCAGACCCTGATTTTCTTCAGCATCCGGATCACGTACCTGTGCGCGCACACTGATTTCTTCGTTTTGTACGCGACTGCTGAGCTCGAAAGGCCGGGGGGAATTGGCCACCAGTCCCCGGGTAAGCTGACGCCAGAACGTTTCATGGCGCATATCTGCCACCGGCAGGCTCATTTGCCAGCGCCAGGTGCCCCCGGTAGCCAGAATATAACTTTGGCCTTTTCCGTAAGGCTGGGTTACCAGCAAGGGCTGAATGCGCCCTTCGACATTAACACCCAACAGGGTGGTGGCTGCCGGACGCAAGGGCCCAAGTTGTTGATGATCTGCTACTTCCGGTAATTCGGACCAGAGCCGCTCATTCTCGGATTCACTGTCACTGAATTGCAGCATTGGCGCCAGTCGTCCGCTATCGGTCAGGGTTACCGGCGCTTTCACACGCACAAATTCAGCATTGCCGGCGCTTAGCCGTGAGGGCAGAATTTCGTTGACCACCGTTTCGCCCCAGCCGCCCAGGCCCAGACCATTAAGTCCTGCCAACATCATCAGAGAGCCACCACGATTACTGACGAAGTCACGAATCATGGCATGTTGCTCACTGGTAAGCTCAGCGGCATTCAGGCTGCCTATAATCAGGGCATCGTAATTAAACAGTTCGGCGCGCTCGGTGGGAAAACCATTTTCCAGTTGTTCGGGGCTTTCAATACCCTGACGGTAATATTTATTGGGAGTCACCTTGAGCAGGGTGGATAACTGTATGCTGGGGTCATCATTCAGTGCCCGCTGCATAAACTTGTATTCCCAGCGTGGCTCACCTTCTACATACAAGACCTTGTAACGGCTTTCTTCCACATCGACCACTCTGGCACGGGTGTTATTGGCCAGATTGCTTTCATTATTAATAGGATCCAGGGTAAAGCGAAGATCAAGCTGGCCCGGTTCAGGTACTTCGATATCCACAAATGCAAGTGTCATGTTCTGATCATTGCCCAGCACGATGTCCTGGGTGGTCAAAAAGGTGTCGCCGTCATAGACCTTGATTCTGGCACTACCGCCCTGATCATGCCGGATGGCGACCCGAGCTGAAAGTGTGGTGCCGGGCAGGGCTTTTTCCGGTAACAGCACCTCGCTGAGTTCCAGGTCTTCAGGAATAGTTTCGCGACCAATGCCGACACTGTGGATGGGGACACCAAAGCTGGCAATCTCGCTTAATTCAGCCTGGGAAATGGCGCCGCTGTTATCTGCGCCGTCACTGACCAGGATTACCGCTCCGAGTGAGGCGCCGGTAGCCTGACGCAATGTCTGTAACACAGACTGCCCCAGATTGGTTGCCGTGCCCGGTTCAGGCAGGACCGAAAAGGCATCCATAGTGTTGGCACTGTCGGCAAAACCGTAGGGCAGGATAGTGTAAATATTGGCTATGTCTTCAAGTGACTCAGGAGTGAGCAACTCTTGCGCCTGATCCATTCTGGTGGAGCCGCCTTCATTGAAAGTCATACTGCCGGAAGTATCCAGCATGATGGCGACGGCGTTTTCGCCACTGAGCAAGCGTTCTGAAACCAGCGCCGGTTGCCAGACCACGATCAGCACCACAGCCAGCATTAATAATTGAATAAAACCGATTATGCCCAGCTGATATGCCTTCATATTGCCGGGTCTGCGCGCCATTATTACAAGTAGCGTGATGAAAAAGGCAATTAGAAGAAGCGGAATAATCCATAACGGCCAACCACTGGCAAAAATGAATTCGCTGTCATTGAATATTGATCGGGGATATTTAAAGAATAATTCGATCATGCTGCCAATACTTTTTTAGACCCGGTTAGGCTCAGTTAGACTAGTTTAGAAGTACTTCGAATTGAAGAACAACGATTTGAAGTTTCACTTATTATGGATAAGACCATAAAAATTCCATTTCATTTTGAGCTGGTTCTTGCGACAGAATACATAAGGGGCAACTAATGTCTTCCGAGAGTCGATCGTAAACGAAATAAAAGATTGGACTCACACTCGCTATCCCTCTGCAGATGCCGTATCACAAAGGGGGCAGTCATCTAATCATGTTTGTTAAAAAAATACCATCCCCGATCAGGAGGCTCCTGAATGGGCCTGTTAAAGTTCATAATGCTGACACAATTTTGGCCTCAAGTTGCCCTGCTTTGCTTGCTGGTTTATGCTCAATTGCACTCTCCTCAGTACAGGATAATGACTGGTCAGGTTTGTAAACAGGAAAGTAAATCATGTAAAAAATTTAAGCAGCAAGTTAATGCTGAATTTCAACGGGGTTGGGGCAGGTCTTTCTATTCAGGCAGCCTGTAAACAATATAATAAATTCAGGCAAACTGTGCAGTGACACAGTTACAATTACAAATACATCAGGGTTTAAAACAAGGGCTACAACAGGAATTAAGACATGGATTACACGGACCTGGGTGGCAGGTTTCTGAAATGATTGTCTTTCCGGGGTTTCGCAGTAATGAATACAGGTAATCTCAAGACTATCCTCCTAACTACCAGCTTACTGCTGTTACTTGCCTGCAGTGAGGAGCAAGCCAGTGACAGTGACAGTGATAGTGCCGATGCCGGGCCGTTGGCACGCACGGTCGTCGAGACAATGCTTGATAATATGGGGGGGCTGGCGAGTCTGCGTAATATTGATTCCATCGTCATGTCCGGGAGCGGAACCAGAAATCGGCTTGGCCAGATTCCGGTTACCGGCGGCATAGATCCTGATGCAACTCTGTCAGGGGTGACGGAAACCCTTGATTTCGTTCTTGGCCATGCCGCTTTTGACAATGATGTTGTAGTAGGGGATGGATTCAGTCAGCACCGCACCGAGGTGTTAACTACCTGGCAAGGACAAAAAATCGGCTGGGGGACTACACAGGGGCGTCCTAATATTGCTACATCAGTGAATGGTCTTTTTAGCTGGGCTAGCCAGAACACCCCTGAAATGTTGCTTCGTCGAAACCCGGTTTCCATCGCCATAGCGGCAGATGGCGCGCCCCAGGGACAGGCAGCTCGTCAAGTCAGTTTTAATGGACGCCCTCACTGGGCAGTGGACACACTGTTGGGCTCGGAAGAGATCACTATCATGATCGATCAGCAGACCGGTTTGCCGGGTGGCTTTTCGGCACTGGACACCGAGACCATGCTTGGCGATGTGAATGCAGAATATCGTTACAGTGACTATCGTCCAGTTGGCGATGTCATGCTGCCTTTTCGCCATGAGATCATCAAGGACGGGCAGCCTTACTCCTCGATGAATTACACCGATATTCGCATTAACGATCCCTCGGCACTGACTGTATTTACTGTGCCTGATGATATCGTGGAGCAGGCAGATCAGGTTGTAACACAAGTCGCCTGGGTGCCCCTGCAATGGAATCAGGTTTCGGACACGGTGTTCCATGTCGTGGCGTTCTCACATCACAGTATGGTGGTTGAATTTCCTGACTTTGTTGCTGTCATTGAAGGCCCGTATACAGAAGCACAATCGATGACGCTGGAGCGCCTGATTGAAGACAATATAGGCAAGCCCATTCGTTATGTGATTCCCACCCATCCACATTATGATCATACCGGCGGTTTGCGCGGACTGGCAGCAGCAGGGGCGAGTGTGCTGACAGCGCAGGGTCATGAAGATGAAATTCGTGCCATTATCGAGTCTCCTCACAGCAACCCACCCGATGCCCTGGCACAAAGGGTCGCTGCAGGTGCTGAGGTAGGGCAGGTTGAGCTGTTCAGCGCTATGACTGAAATCAGCGATGGCGATCAAAGCCTGTATTTATATGAAGTTGAAACGATTCCTCACGTTAATCCCAAAGTGCTGGCTTTTGTAGAAGCAGATGGCATCCTGTTCCAGAGCGATCTTTTTTTTGGTGGGCCTGGCCCGGATGCCGCAGCACTTTTTCAGGCAATTCAGACGCTGGGCTTGTCCGTTGAGCAGATCGTCGGTGGGCACGGAGGCGTTTTACCCTATGCATCACTTGTTGAGGCCAATCAATAGGCCAATGAATACAGGGCAATCAGGCGAATAGGCAGGCAACAGTGAACGCAGAGTTGAGAGTTGGGAGTAGGGAGTTGGGAGTAGAATGAAAACAGTAGCTCATCAGAAGTAGCACACTGCTAATCTGGACTGTCTGCACTAAAACAGGCAGGCAGGCTGGAAATAAATTTACAAAAGCGCAGCATAGCCTGCGCTTCGTTATTTTACATAAATACAATAACAATAATTATCAAGGAAATATTACATGCTCGTACCAAATGCCATTGCCCAGATTCTGAAAGCAGAAGGAGTGAAATATCTATTTGCCTACCCGTTGAACCCGATTATCGAGGCCGCAGCAGAAGTTGATATCAGGACTATCATAGTGCGCCAGGAAAGAACCGGTGTGCATATGGCAGATGCGCTGAGTCGGATGACTTCCGGTGAAGAAATTGGCGTGTTTGTCATGCAGCATGGTCCGGGTGCGGAGAACGCTTTTGGCGGGGTTGCCCAGGCCTTCGGAGAATCTGTGCCGGTGCTTATTATGCCCGCCGGTTACGAGCGCAGGCTGGCCAATTATTATCCCAATTTTAATTCCACCCTTAATATGAAGCACATTACCAAATGGGCGGAGCCGATAACTTCGGGCGCCGAAGTGCACAACGTTATGCGTCGTGCCTTTACCCAGTTACGCAATGGCAGGCCCGGCCCTGTACTGGTCGAAATCCCCTGGGACGCCTGCAAGGAAGAAGCGGATATCTCGTCATATGTTCCAAGCTACAAAACCAAATCCACACCTGAAACTGATGCCATCAAGTCGGCGGCCAGAGAGCTGGCCGCGGCGGATAATCCGGTGATTTATGCCGGACAGGGAATTAATTATGCCAAGGCCTGGGACGAGCTGAAGGAAATTGCGGAACTGCTCAATGTGCCCGTAACCACCAGTCTGGAAGGCAAAAGCACCTTTAATGAAACCCATCCACTGAGTATTGGTTCCGGGGGGCACGCGACACCAAAGGCGGTGTATCACTTTATCAATGAAGCCGATCTGATTTTTGGTATTGGCTGCAGCTTTGCCATCACTTCATTCGGTACCCGCATGCCAGACAATAAAAAAGTGATCCATGCCACTCTGGATCCGATGGACCTGAATAAGGATGTTCCAGCAGAAATTGGTTTGATTGGGGATGCCAAACTAACTCTGCGCGCATTAATAGATGAGCTAAAAACCCTGGATCTTGCCAAGGCAGAGGGCCGCAAGGATTCTGTGCCGGCAGCCATCAAAAAAGTGAAGGATGCCTGGATGGCGCAGTGGCTACCCAAGCTGACATCTGATCAGACGCCTATGACACCTTACCGGGTGATTTATGAGCTCAACAAGCTGGTAGACAAGCAAAAAGTGGTTATTACCCATGATGCTGGAAGCCCCCGCGACCAACTGGTCCCATTTTGGGAAAGCGAGGCGCCCCTGTCCTATATTGGCTGGGGAAAAACCACGCAGCTGGGTTATGGTTTGCCCCTGGCGATGGGAGCCAAGCTGGCTCGTCCGGACCATCTGTGTATCAATGTTTGGGGAGATGCCGCGATTGGATTTACCGGCATGGATTTTGAGACGGCGGTGAGAGAGAACATTCCGATACTTTCCATCCTCTTTAATAATTTCTGTATGGCGATGGAATTACCGATTATGGAAGTGTCTACAGAAAAATACCGCTCCACCGATATCGGTGGTAATTATTCCGAAATGGCAAAAGCCTTTGGTGGTTATGGCGAGCGCATCACTGACCCCAACGATATTGTCGCCGCTTTAAAAAGAGGCATAGAAGCAACAGAAAACGGGCAGGCTGTATTGCTTGAGTTTATTACCTGCAAGGAGCTGGATATGTCGCTGCACTATTCAAGCTACGGTAAGTAAGCATAGTTGTGAAGTTAATAAAACGCTTGCGAACCCGGATCGAATAAATATTTTCTCGCTGGAAAAAGGAAAAAGGAAAAAGGAAAAAGGAAAAAGGAAAAAGGAAAAAGGAAAAAGGAAAAAGGAAAAAGGAAAAA
>CBFICR010000062.1:0-16206 GCA_965661105.1 Pseudohongiellaceae bacterium
CAGGAATATAACCATAAAATAGTTAAAACCGGGATACTCTGTCCGGAACACAAACAGCGCAGCAACACAAAACACGCTGACAAATGCCATGCCACCAGAGGTCGGCGTAGGAGTCGCGTGTGAACTCCTGTCATTGGGAATATCCAGCCAGCGACGTCCCTTCGACATCCAGATTATCAGGCAGCAACCCAGAAAGGAAAAAACAAAAGTTGCTGGTAACAGCCAAGTATTATTCATACATCAAAATGATTCACTGGTTCGACATTATGTGAATGGCTTGTTTGTCGTTGGCAAAATTCACACCTGCTCTATTAACGATATTTTCAGCACTACTTTATAGACAAAACCATTCGGCTAATGGCACGAATTGTTACACAAAAAAAGGCGCCCATGGGCGCCTTTTTCAATCCCGGTATCCTGTTATTTAAAACTGATACGGGCCTCGTTATTTCGTAACGTGACTTCACCCACACCATTGACCAGCATTAACTCCTCCAGGCTGGCGAATTCACCATATTCATCGCGAAAATTAACAATTGCCTGCGCCCTGCTCATCCCCACACCATCAAGCACTCTGGCTATTGTGGATGCATCAGCATGGTTTATGTTTACCTGTTCCACTTCCACGCTGACAGCATTCTGAGGGTCGCTTTCAAAATCCTGAGCTGTACTGGCCCAGGATAATGTCAGCAACAAGCTGAACAAAAAGAATTTAGGTATAACGGTCAATTGACTGATTTTGAAAAACTGCATGTTACTGCCTCCTTTGCACTGGAGAGTATGCCCCTCCCTTGATTCCATTCATTGTTTGACTGGATTATTTCTATTTGCCCAACCTTTCAATGAGCTGAACTATTTATATAGATAACCAATCGTGATGCAGCAAATAGCTGCTGGAATCAATGTAGCAGAGAAATCAGTTTTTGCTGTGGATTTCTTCCATAATCATGCGCAGCTTAGCTGTCGGGTCGTCAGCCTGGGTAACTGGCCTGCCAATGACCAGGTAATTACTGCCGCTACTTATTGCCTGAGCTGGTGTCATGACCCGTTTCTGGTCATCCACACTATCTCCAGCGGGGCGAATACCGGGTGTCACCAGAAGAAATTTATCTCCCAAATCGCTACGTAAAACCGGTGTTTCCCGTGCCGAGCAAACCACACCGTCCAGCTCGCAGTCACTGCTTAGCTTTGCCAGCGCACTGACCTGCTCATCGGGAGATACAGAAATATTAATTTCACGCAGATCCTCTGCTCCCATACTGGTTAGTACAGTGACGGCAATAAGTAAGGTATCACCCTTGTTTGGAAGTGCCTTGCGAGCCGCTTCCAGCATTGCTCTGCCGCCACTGGCATGGACATTGACCATCCATACGCCAAGATCCGCCGCAGCGGCTACTGCTCCTGCCACTGTATTGGGAATATCGTGGTACTTGAGGTCAAGAAACACATCGAACTGCTGCTTCTGCAACTCTTTGACCAGCGCCGGCCCTGCACGCGTAAACAGTTCTTTTCCAACTTTGACACGACACAGGGAAGGGTCAAGTTTTTCCACCAGGGATAAGGCGCTTGATGCATCCGGAAAATCCAGTGCTACTATGACGGGTCTATCAATAACCATTATTTCCTCACTTTGCTGAACTACAGCACTATTCTCCAAGTATGCCCATCACGTGTTTTACGGTTCCCCAGCGCGAGCAGCCCGGACACTGCCAATGCAGGCTCTTTAATTCAAAACCACAGTTCACGCACTGGTATTGGGCTTTACTCTCTATGTATTCTTTAAGAACCTGTTTATACAAGACAATAGCGTCGCTATCTGTTTTGCTATTGGTTTCACTATTGGTTTCACTCAGACTCAATGTTCGCAGCAAAAGCCTCAGCGATGGCTTGCCTTCCAATTGCTTAAGCAGAAAATCTCTGGCCTGCTGATCCCCGTTTTCTTTTTGCAGATAATCTGCAACACCTAATAAGACTGATGTATTTTTTTCTTCGGCAATACAGGTATCGATAAATTTATGCAGGCTTTTATCTTTTCCGTCATTTTTATAGCAATCCACCAAGGGATAAAACACCTCTGCCATAAACGCAGAGTCCTGCTTTTTTACCAGTAAATAACTTTTTATTGCTTCACGGTAATTTCCACAACTGTTTTCAAGTTGGCCGCGCAAAATACTTACCCTGACATTATTTTTGTCCATGCCCGCAGCTAATTGTAAAAACTCTCTTGCTCTGGACATATGTTCATTATTCAACTCAGCTTCTGCAAGTTCGCAATAAAAATGGGAAGCAAGATTCTGATAATACATTCGATCTGCCGGCGCACATACCCGAATCAATTCGATAAGAACATTGACCCCTTTCAACCAATCTTTCTCCAGTTGATAAACATTGGCAGAATGCACAAGCGCGTCAATTTTGATATTTCCTTTTTCTTGCCGCAATTCTTCCAGAAGGTTTTCTGCACGATCAAGCAGACCCGCGGCTATATAACTTTGAACCAGGTTAATTTTAATCTCGTGCAGTTCAGCATTGGAAAAACCATTCTGTCCAAGCAAATCCTGATAGACCGAGATAGATCTGTCCACTTTGCCCCTGCGACGCAATAGTGTGCCCAGCGCCATGTGGGTTTGTAGAGTACTGGAATTGACTTCAAGTGCGTCGATAAACAGATCGATTGCATCGTCTGGTTCATCATTGAGGAGATAATTAAGACCAATAAAATAGTCTTTTGCAGGAAGATTTCTAAAGGGTCGCGCTATATTTGAGCTGCGGCCAAGCCAGGGACGCTTCCCTAATGCCCAACCAAGAGCTATTGCTCCAAGTAATAGCAAATATAGAAAAAAATCAGACAAGTTGAATCCTTCACTCAAAAGTTAGTTAGCTTTTTCTATTTGACTGATGCACAGAGTGCGACGACTCCTGCCGTAATTTATCCAACTGGGATTTAAGCTGGTGGATTTGAACCCTGTATTTAAGTTGCCTGATAATACCCAGCCCAAGAAATAGACCGATTAATCCACCCAGAATAAATACGATGATGATTAGCACACCAATACTTAAAGCTGGCAGTTCAACACCAACCCACAAGCTTATTTCCGTTGTGTTGTTGACTGCAAAAAGAAATGCCAGCAGAACAGTAGCAACGAATACAAGGAAAGTTATAAATCTAAAAAAACCTTTCACGTTTTAAACTTTTTGCCTATGTAAAAAAAACGGCAGCTTCCGTTAACAAAAGCTGCCGTTTTAACAAGTCATCCAGATTTATTCCGGAATCTGTGTCTGTTCCTGCATGCTAATGTTAACCCGGTCCCTTAATTCCTTGCCTGGTTTGAAATGAGGAACATATTTGCCACTCAGCTCAACCGGCTCACCGGTTTTAGGGTTTCTGCCAACACGTGGAGCACGATAATGCAGGGAAAAACTTCCAAATCCCCTTATTTCTATGCGCCCACCTTCTGCCAAAATTTCAGACATGTAAGAAATAATCGCCTTAACAGCCAGTTCAACGTCTTTTGCAGACAGCTGAGTTTGCTTCGAGACAATCTGGTCTATCAGTTCTGATTTTGTCATGGCTCATCCTTCACTAATGTTAACAGACAGGTTGCACTAAGGCATGCCGTCACACGCTGAATTATTCCTTCTCCAGCTGAGACTTGAGCAAATCACCTACCGTAGTTGGGGCAGCTGATGTTGTGCTCTGCTTCTTGTGTTCCTCGACAGCACCTTTTTCTTCAGCAATTTCTCTTGCCTTGATTGAGAGGCTAATGACACGATTTTTACGATCAACACTGATTACCAGCAACTCAACTTCGTCGCCAACAGCAATCGCATTACGCGCATCTTCAACTCTGTCGCGACTGATTTCTGAAGCTTTCAGGACACCTTCAACACCGTCGGAAAGCGTGACAATAGCTTCCTTGGCATCAACTTCCTTCACGATACCCTTAACGCGACTGCCTTTCTCATTCTGACCGGCAAAATTGGCAAACGGGTCGTCGGAAAGCTGTTTGATACCCAGCGATATTCTTTCTCGCTCCGGATCAACTGAAAGTATGACGGTGTCGAGCTTGTCACCTTTCGTATATTCACGAACGGCCTGCTCGCCTGGCTCTTCCCAGCTAATGTCCGAGAGATGCACAAGACCATCAATATCACCTTCCAGGCCAATGAAAATACCAAAATCAGTAATGGATTTGATATTGCCTGAAATCTTGTCGCCTTTCTTGAATTTATCAGCGAAACCATCCCATGGATTCTGCTGGCACTGTTTCAGACCGAGGGAAATACGACGACGTTCCTGGTCAATATCCAGAATCATCACTTCCACTTCATCTCCCAACTGGACCAGCTTGGACGGATGAATATTCTTATTGGTCCAATCCATTTCGCTTACATGAATCAGGCCTTCTACGCCTTCTTCCAGCTCGGCAAAACAACCGTAATCGGTAAGATTGGTTACTACAGCCTTAACTTTGGTGTTCTCAGGGTAACGGTTCTTGATTTCTACCCATGGATCTTCACCCAGCTGTTTCAGACCAAGGGAAACGCGGTTTCTTTCACGGTCAAATTTGAGAATCTTGACATCAATTTCTTCACCCACGTTCACAATTTCACTAGGATGCTTGATACGCTTCCAGGACATGTCTGTAATATGCAGCAGTCCGTCAACGCCACCCAGGTCAACAAAGGCGCCGTAATCGGTAAGGTTTTTAACCACACCTTTAACTGATTGACCTTCTTCCAGATTCGCCAGCAGTTCATCACGTTCTGCTGTATTTACTGATTCCAGAACGGCACGTCTGGAAACCACAACATTGTTTCGTTTCTGATCCAGTTTGATCAGTTTGAATTCGAGATCCTTGTTCATCAAATGATCCACTTCACGTACCGGACGTACGTCTACCAGTGAACCAGGCAAGAAAGCACGGATAGTGTTCACATCAACAGTGAAACCACCTTTAACCTTGCCATTAATAACACCAATAACAGGCTCGTCTTTTTCAAATGCATCTTCAAGTACCATCCAGGTTTCAGCACGTTTGGCTTTTTCACGGGATAACTTGGTCGCACCGAATCCATCCTCTACTGCATCAAGGGCTACTTTGACTTCGTCCCCTACCTGCAGAGTGAATTCACCATTGTCGTCAATGAATTCCTTGCGCTCTATTACGCCTTCGGATTTAAGGCCTGCATTGACGGTAATCCATTCGGAATCTATGTCAATAATGGTTCCGGTAATGATTGAACCGGGTTTCATGTCTATGTCTTTTAAACTCTGTTCAAAGAGTTCTGCAAAGCTTTCGCTCATAATTGCTTCCTGATTATTTGCAGAAGCCAGATGAATGTTGCGTTATGAACAACCTGTCATCATGTCTCTGTAATGCCATACTCCAGCCGGTACGGGTCAATTAAAAAAATTCACCATACTTCAGCCTGGCTGGTGCATGAAGCGGGTGGTTTACTTTTGCGGGTTATTTGATTTGCGTGACTGTGTCTTCGACTTCAATAAGTACTTTTTCAAGTACCTGATCGATAGTCAGTGACGTGGTATCAATCACTACAGCATCATCTGCTGGCCTGAGGGGTGAAACCTGCCTGTTGGCATCACGTTCGTCCCGGCTGGCTATATCCTGCAAAAGGTCGCGCAGATTAACACCAACCCCCTTATTTATCAACTGCTTATATCGTCTTTGCGCTCTCTCCTGCGCACTGGCGGTGAGGTATATTTTGAGGTCTGCGGAAGGGAAAACCACAGTCCCCATATCACGACCATCGGCCACCAGTCCGGGGAGGCGACAAAAATCCCGTTGTCTTTGTAGCAGCACAGCCCTCAGTTCGCCAATAGCAGCCACTTTGGAGGCTTTTTCTGCGGTTTCCTCGAGCCTGGCAAGATGGGATATTTCTTCGTCATTTAGCGTGATAGAGCCCTCAAACTGTGTCCCAAAGGCGACTTTCATGGCACCGGCAAAATCACATATCTTATTGATTTCATTAATTAATATATTGTTTTTTTCGATACCTACGGCCACCACCCGATACAGTGCACCACTGTCGAGCAAATGCCAGCCCAAACGCTGCGCGAGTAATTGTGTGATAGTCCCCTTGCCAGTGCCACTGGGCCCATCAATTGTTATAACCGGGACATGCTCGCTCATCTATTTATCGTCCTGCAGCCCTGTATTTGAGCCCCGTTAGTTTTCTGAAGACGCAAGGGAAATGCCGGCTTTACCAGCAAGATCAGTGAAACCGGGAAATGAAGTGGCCACATTATGGCAATCATGAATGCATATCTCTTCAGTCGCTCTGAGTCCTGCCATAGTGAAAGCCATGGCAATTCTGTGGTCACCATGGCTGTTTATTTCGCCGCCGCCTATCTTGCCGCCCTCAATAATAATGCCATCATCCTTGACCACATGCCTGACACCCAGCGTCGCAAGGCCGTCAGCCATGACCTGTATGCGATCACTCTCTTTAACTCTGAGCTCTTCAGCCCCACTGAGCGTGGTTGTGCCCTGGGCACAGGCTGCAGCAATGAACAAGGCAGGAAACTCATCTATGGCAAGGGGAACCTGGTCAAGAGGGATATCAATTCCTTTCAATGGTGCATATTTCACCCGAATATCAGCAACGGGTTCACCGCCAACTTCTGTTTGATTTTCCAGGGTGATATCCGCGCCCATCGCTAACAGGATATTTATTACGCCGATTCGGGTCGGGTTTATTCCCACATGGCGCAACATCAGGTCTGAGCCTTTGGCAATGGATGCCCCCACAAGAAAAAATGCCGCTGAACTGATATCTGCCGGCACATCTATATGACAGCCTTTCAGGCTGCCACCTCCGGTGATACTAATATGAGCCCCTTGCGTGCCGACGGCATAGCCAAACCCCCGTAACATGCGCTCAGTGTGGTCTCTGCACGGAGCTGGTTCCTTAATCCGGGAACTGCCATCAAGCGGATTGGTATAAAGGGAAGCTAATAGCAAACAGGATTTAATCTGGGCACTGGCCACAGGCAGGTCATAAATAATCGGATGTAACTTGCCTGCAGAGATTTCAATTGGCGCTACTCCGCCCTCCTGCAATACAATATTGGCTCCCATTTCTGTCAATGGGTCTGTGACCCGACGCATGGGTCTGCTGGACAGGGATTCATCCCCGGTCAGGGTTGTGGAAAAAGGCTGCGCTGCCAGCAGGCCACATAACAGTCGCATGGAAGTACCGGAATTACCCAGATAAAGTGCTTCGCAAGGCTGCTGCAAACCATGCAGGCCAACCCCGTGAATTGTGGTTTTTCCGGCAACGACATCATCTATCTCAACACCCATGGCCCGGAATGCCTTGAGAGTCGCCAGGCTATCTTCGCCTTCAAGGAAGCCTTCTACGCTTGTAAGCCCCTCTGCGATGGAGCCTAGAATTATAGAGCGATGGGAAATCGATTTATCACCGGGGACCCGGATATCACCACTGAGTTGGCCACCCGGTGTTACTTTAAAAACGAGATCTGACATAAGATTTATTAATCTACCTTTTGTTAATTAAGCCAACAGGGCTAATAGCATTGGCTGCATTAATGCCATGTTTTGCCAATGTTATTTTCTATAAAAGTCTTCAGGTTTATTTTCGCTTGGTGGAAAACATTTCCAGAAATCTGTCTCTGGAATTTTTCGCGCGAATAAATGTAGACATCAATTCATCTGAATTTTTGTCCTTGATAGCTGATCGCATTCGATAAAGACCTTCAATGTATTCATCAAGAACAGTAATCGTGGCGTCACCATTTGCCATAAAAATATCATGCCACATTTGCGGATCACTTGATGCGATGCGCGTAAAATCGCGAAAGCCTCCAGCGGCATAACGGAAAATCTCCTCACTTTCACCCTGCCGGGACAATGTGTCCACTAATGCAAAAGCAAGCAAATGAGGCAGGTGACTGGTGGCAGCAAGCACTTCATCATGATGCTTTACAGACATACTTATCACTTGTGCACCGAGAAGCTGCCAGAAATTTTGGACAAGCTCATAAGCGGATTGACGGGTATTTTCCAACGGCGTCAGGATAACCTTTTTATGTTCGAACAGGTCCGCAGCAGAGGCAGAGTATCCACTGTGCTCTGAACCGGCAATGGGGTGACCAGGAACAAAGTTCTCCGGAACGCAGCCAAAGACCTCGGTCACACTGTCAATGACCTCGCCTTTAACGCTGGCAGCATCCGTGACCACGGTGTGGCTGGCAAGACCAGGCTGCAACTCTTTCAGGATGTGTTTTACCGTGAGACTGGGGACGGCAATAACGACCAGGTCCGCATCCCTGCAGGCTTGCGCAATATCCGTGGAGTAGCTACTGATCATGCCATCATCCAGGGCTTTTTGCAGGGATGCTTCATTACGCCCCACAGCAACAACCCTGGCGCCAGTTTGTTTCGCAACAAGCCCTCTGGCGATGGAACCACCAATCAGGCCAAGGCCAACAATGACGACTTTCAGATCTTCAATCACACTGGCTGTCATACTAAGTAGTCACACTGTCCTGTTAATTTAAGGGGTAGCCACCGGGTAGGAGCCCAGCACCCTGAACTCCAGGGAATGCCCGGACAATTCGTCAAATGCTGCACGGATATTTGCATCCTCATGATGCCCTTCAATATCCACAAAAAAAGAATATGACCAGGCTTCTTTGCGCGAAGGCCTCGATTCAAGCTTGATCAGATTGACAGCATGATTCTTGAAAGGCTCCAGTGCATTAAACAAGGCACCGGGCTCATTCCTGGTACTAATAATTAACGATGATTTATCACGTCCGGTAGGAGCCTGCGCATTATTTTTACTAATGATGGCAAAGCGGGTGGTGTTATCGTGCACGTCCTCGATATTTTCATTAAGGATGGATAAGCCATAGATTTCAGCCGCGGTCTTACTGGCAATGGCGGCTGTATCCTGCAGATGGGAGGCCTGAATAGCAGCTTCGGCATTACTCAGCACCGACACTTTTTCAACGCCTGGATAATTTTCCTGCAGCCAGTATCGACATTGGCCCAGTGATTGCTGATGAGAAACAACCCGACTGATTTTTTCAGGAGCAGTACCAGGCTGAGCCAACAGGCAATGCTGGATGCGCAGCATTACTTCACCACAAATAACAAAGTCAAATTCACCAAAGCAATCCAGCGTCTGGGTAACCGACCCTTCGCTGGAATTCTCTACGGGGACAAGTCCAAATTCAGCCTCACCCAAATTCAGGGCATTGAAAACAGCAGGAATATCATCAACCGCCATACGAGGCTGCTGGCTACCGAAATATTTTTCCAGAGCCGCATGGGAGTAAGTGCCTTCCGGACCCAGGTAAGCTACCCGGGCTGAAGAAAGTAGTTTACTCATCACTTTCCCTGTCGTCGCCCTCGTCCGGGTTGCTGTCCTCACCGCTTGCGCTTTCCTGGGCATCCGCATTTGTCGTATCAGCGGTATCCACAGTTTCTGAAGTCTGCGCTGGAGTGGCAACTTCATCACCATCGTCGTCAAGATCCACTATTACTTCAGGCTCTTCAACGCGCTCGACACCAACAAGTGATTCGTTTTCTTTCAGCTTGATCAAGCGCACACCCTGAGTGGCACGCCCCTGGGAAGAGACTTCATCACAGCGGGTTCGCACAAGTGTACCCTTGTCACTGATAAGCATGATTTCGTCACCTTCAAACACCTGTACAGCGCCAACCACAGCTCCGTTACGCTCACTGGTCTGTATACCAATAACGCCTTTACCACCACGGCCTTTGGTTGGAAATTCGGTGACAACAGTACGTTTGCCATAGCCATTTTCACTTACCGCAAGAATTTGGCCGTTCTCTTCAGGAATAATCATGTCTACCATATGATGCTCATTTTCAAGGCGTATTCCCCGTACCCCTTTGGCGGTTCTTCCCATCGCCCTGACATCACTTTCCCTGAAACGTACTACCTTGCCTGAACTTGAGTAGAGCATGACATCCTTGGAGCCATCAGTGACCGCGGTTTTAATCAGCGCATCGCCCTCTTCCAGTTCAAGTGCCTTGAGTCCGACACTGCGTTGTCTTGAAAAACTGACCAGCGGTGTTTTCTTGACGGTGCCGTTGGCTGTCGCCATGAACACAAACTTGCCTTCCTCGTATTCACGAATAGGCAACATACTGGTAATGCTTTCTCCGTCTTCAAGGGGCAGGATGTTTACTATAGGCTTGCCACGTGATGTTCTGCTTGCCAGAGGTATCTGGAAAACTTTTAGCCAGAACACCTTTCCGGAACTGGCAAAACATAAAAGCGTGTCATGACTGCTGGCAACCAGCAGATGTTCGACAAAATCCTCATCCTTCACTGATGCCGCTGCCTTTCCGGTACCGCCACGACGCTGCGCCTGATAATCGGTAAGCGGCTGGCTCTTGGCGTATCCACCGCTGGAGATCGTCACCACCCGGTCTTCTTCGGTAATCAAATCTTCCACAGTCAGGTCATGAGTGGAACTGGTGATTTCAGTACGACGCTCATCGCCATACTCTTTGTCGACATCCTCCAGTTCCTGTTTAATAAGTGCCATGAGAACATCTGAATTACCCAGGATCTCAAGGTATCCGGCAATCTGTTTGATCAGTTCCTGATAATCGTTAATCAGTTTTTCATGTTCAAGGCCTGTTAAACGATGCAGACGCAACTCAAGAATTGCCTGCGCCTGATCAGGAGAAAGCCAATATTCGCCTTCATGAAGCCCCAGTCCCTCCGGCAAGTCATCGGGACGGCAGGCATCAGGCCCTGCATCGGCCAGCATGGCCTCCACACTTTCCGAGCGCCAACTCTTCGCTAACAGTTTGACCTTTGCTTCTGCAGAGCTGGGTGAGCTCTTGATCAGCTCTATCACTTCATCAATATTTGCCAGGGCAACAGCAAGGCCTTCAAGAATATGGCCTTTTTCCCGTGCTTTTCTTAGCAGAAAAACGGTACGACGGGTAACCACTTCACGGCGGTGGCGAATAAACGCTTCGAGCATTTCCTTGAGGTTGAGGGTTTTCGGCTCACCATCAACCAGAGCCACCATATTGATCCCAAAGACCATCTGCATCTGGGTCTGGGCAAACAGATTATTCAACACAACATCTGCCACTTCGCCCTTGCGTAATTCGATAACGATTCGCATGCCGTCCTTGTCAGATTCATCACGTAATTCAGAAATACCTTCGAGCTTCTTCTCCTTAACAAGCTCGGCAATGCGTTCGATCAGTCGTGCCTTATTCAGCTGATAAGGAATCTCTGTGACAATAATGCTTTGACGCCCGTTTTCCTTTTCCTCAATTTCTGTTTTCGAACGTATATGGATTTTTCCGCGTCCAGTACGGTAGGCCTGAACGATGCCAGCCCTGCCACTGATCAGTGCAGCAGTGGGAAAATCGGGGCCCTGGATATACTCCAGCAAATCATCTATTTCGAGATCGGGATTAGCCATCAGTGCAGTACAGCCGCTAATGACTTCTCTAAGATTATGGGGAGGGATATTGGTTGCCATACCCACAGCAATGCCGGAAGAACCATTCACCAGCAGGTTGGGAACCCGCGTTGGCATAACGTCCGGAATAAGTTCTGTACCGTCGTAGTTCTCGGTAAAGTCGACTGTCTCTTTTTCCAGATCTGCCAGCAGTTCGTGGGCGATCTTGTCCATGCGGATCTCGGTGTATCGCATGGCTGCGGCTGAGTCTCCATCGACAGAACCAAAGTTACCCTGCCCGTCTACCAGCGTGTAGCGCATGGAAAAATCCTGCGCCATCCTGACAATCGTTTCATAGACCGCAGAATCACCGTGAGGATGATATTTACCGATGACATCACCCACTACACGAGCAGACTTTTTGTAGGGCTTGTTCCAGTCATTGGAAAGCTCGCTCATGGCGAACAACACACGCCGATGCACTGGCTTGAGACCGTCACGCACATCTGGCAAAGCCCTGCCCACAATTACGCTCATCGCGTAATCCAGGTAGGACTGCTTCATCTCGCTTTCAATGGTAACTGACTGAATCGGTTCCTGTTCGTCTGTCATAAAACTTCTGTCCTGTTACGGTTACTGCCAGTAGTTAAGGGTATAAATCGGCCGTGGCTCGACTCTTGAATTCAGCGTATTGGATCTTGATAATTCTGTATTTGCCGGCCCGGCCTGTTTTAACCCCATAAATCCATCGTATTTCTGTTGCAAGAAACTCGATGGAGTGGCCGGGCTTTGAATATGCTCACGGGCAACCTGGGCAATTAACCCGGGAATACCGTTTTGCAGAAATTTCGAAGGGAAAAAAGCCACATTCAGAGACTTGCCCTGAACCCTAAACGCTACCGTTGCAGACCCCGAATTTGTAATGCTTTTTTCCCTTTTTTCAGGGCTTTTTCAAAGACGCAAATGTTAGCATAAAAAGGTCATTACTGACAGCAAAACTACCCGTTTTCGGCAATAATCTGTATACTGCGCCCTCTGCCAATAAATCATGGAAAATCATATAATTATGTCGAATTCAGAAAGCTCCGCGGAGGGCCTTGAAGCCGACTTTCTCATCCATCCGAAATGGCTGGTTCCGATGTCAAAAAAAGGCCTGATCCTGAGCGATCAAAGCCTTGCCATTGCAGACAATAAAATCGTTGCCATTGGCGACACCACAAGCCTTAAACAGAGCGTGTCTGCCAAGCGTGAAATCACGCTGCCAAATCATGTTCTGATACCCGGACTAATCAATTCCCATGGCCATAGCCCGATGACGCTGTTGCGTGGCTTTGCCGATGACATGTCCCTGCGCCCCTGGCTGGAGGAAAAAATCTGGCCCGCAGAAGGCCAATGGGTGAGCGAGGAGTTCGTCCGCGATGGAGCCACATTGGCAATTGCTGAAATGCTGCGCAGCGGCACGACAGCTTTCACTGACATGTACTTCTTTCCCGATGAAGTGGCGAAAGTGGCGCTTAAAGCCAATATCAGAACACTACTGGCCGCACCGGTACTGGATTTTCCAACAGTGTGGGCGCAAGACGCCGATGAATATATTCGCAAGGCCACTGATTTAAACGACCGCTACAAGAATAACAACCTGGTGCAGGTTGCTTTTGGTCCCCATGCGCCCTACACAGTTTCTGATGCCCCTCTCAGGCACATATCGACGCTGGCCAATGAACTGGATATTCCGATCCATATTCATGTTCACGAAAATAGCACTGAAATAGAGGAATCGGTAGCCAAAACAGGTATGCGGCCACTGCAACGCCTCAATCAATTGGGGCTTTTGTCACAATTACTTCAATGTGTTCATGCCACGCAACTGCAGGAGCAGGAAATCGACATGCTTGCTGCTGCCGGCGTTTCTATCGTGCATTGCCCGGCATCAAATGCCAAACTGGCCAGCGGGCTAGGCCAGACACAGGCTATACTTGATGCCGGGATTAATCTTTGTCTGGGCACAGATGGCGCAGCCTCCAATAACGAATTGAACATGATCAATGAAATGCGCATGGCCGCCCTGTTTGGCAAAACCGGAGCCGACAATGCCGCTGCTACCAACGCCTGGGATGTCCTGCAAATGGCCACCGTGAACGGGGCCAGGGCACTTGGCAAGGAAGACGTGCTGGGCACTCTGGAAACTGGCAAGCTGGCTGATTGTGTTGCTATTGACCTGGGATATATTAATACCCAGCCGGTTTATGATCCCGTCTCCACTCTGGTCTACAGCGCCCAGGGACACCAGGTCAGCTATGTCTGGGTAGATGGCAAGCTCAACCTTGAGAAGGGTGAACTGACAATGCTGGATACTTCTGAACTTATGGCCAACGCCGCAGCCTGGGCAAAAAAAATCGGCTGAGCTGTAAGCTACGTAGAAGTATTAACCTAATCAAAAAGAGTATTAATCATGACTACCGTTTCAGCCCGCCCATCCCCAAATGTTGATCGTTCGGAAATTGCCAAATTTGAAGCACTGGCAAACCGCTGGTGGGATCGCAACAGTGAATTCAAGCCACTGCACGATATCAATCCACTGCGCGCAGGCTTTATTGATCAGCAGCTCAATCTTGCCGGGCTCAATGTTCTGGATGTTGGTTGCGGGGGTGGCATTCTGACCGAGGCCATGGCACAACGGGGCGCACAGGTTACCGGTATCGATATGGGAGAAGCACCACTGGCGGTGGCCAAATTACACCTGCTGGAGAGCGGACTGGAAGTGGATTACCAAATGGCCAGTGCAGAAGACTTTTGCAATGGTCATAAAGAAGCTTTTTCTGTAATCACCTGTCTGGAAATGCTGGAACATGTGCCAGACCCTGCTTCGGTACTGAATGCCTGCTTTGAAATGCTGGCGCCGGGAGGACATCTTTTTGTATCCACCATTAACCGCAACCCGAAGTCCTATCTGTTTGCGATTATAGGAGCAGAGTATGTGTTGCGCATGCTGCCCCGGGGTACCCATGATTATGCAAAATTTATCAAGCCATCAGAGCTCACCGCCATGGCAAGAAACTCCGGTTTCTCATTACAAAAAACTACCGGTATGACATATAACCCGTTCACTCAAAAATATACACTGGGTGATGATCTTGATGTTAATTACCTGATGTATCTGACCAAAGACTGAACTCATCAAGAGTTAAAAAAACCACACCAAATTTACTAACGGCAAACCCTGGCAAACGTGACTAAAACTGTACTTTTTGATCTTGATGGTACCCTGCTGGATACAGAAAGGGACTTTACACTGATACTCAATGCCCAGCTGAGTCATTACGGCATGGCTGCAGTTAATCCGCTTCAGGTTCGCAATAGTGTCAGCAGCGGAGCCCGCGCGTTGATAAAACTCGGCTTCGGAATTGATGAAAGCAGCGACGGGTTTGTCTCCCATCTTGAAGAATTACTGGACCGTTATGACAAACGTATTGCGCACACAGAATGCGTTCTGTTTCCTGGCATCGCTAATCTGCTGGAGGCGCTGGACACCGATTCCATCCCGTGGGGCATTGTCACCAACAAGCCCAGTCGTTTTACCGAGCCACTGGTCAGGAAGTTTCCAATACTGCAATCCAGCAAGGTCGTGATTTGTGCTGACCAGTTAAAAAACAGCAAGCCCGATCCGGAAGGCATACTGCGAGCCTGTTCGGAAATGAACTGCTCGCCTGCAGACACTTTTTATGTAGGCGACCACCTGAAAGATATTCAGGCCTCTACCAGCGCCGGAACAAAAAGCATGGCTGTGCGCTGGGGTTATATCCCTGATGATTCGCCCATCGAGAGCTGGGATGCAGACTATATTATTAATCATCCTGATGAAATTCTGGATCTGGCTCAACAGTAAACAGGTTCCAGCGCCAAGCCACTTGACTATCGAAGGGAGAAAACACCGTTGTTCACATATGATGCTCCGGCAAATCTGCTAAAAGACAAAGTAATTCTGGTTACCGGTGCGGGATCAGGACTGGGACGGGCAGCCTCTCTTGCCTATGCCAAAGCTGGCGCCACTGTAATCCTGCTGGGCAGCAATACTGGCAAGCTCGAAACTGTGTACGACGAAATTGAAAATGCCGGTGGTGCGGAACCCGCAATCACACCATTGAATCTGGAAACCGCAAGTGAAGAACACTATCAGGAATTAGTTGACGGCGTTGCCAATACCTTTGGCAGGCTTGACGGCCTTTTGAATAATGCAGGATATATGGGATCACTGATGCCGTTTCAGACCATGAGCATGGCCCACTGGCAGAAAATAATGCAGATAAACCTGAACGCGGGATTTTTTCTTACGCGTTTTACCTTTCCCCTATTACAGCAAGCAGAAAATGCATCGGTAATTTTTACCAGCTCAAGCGCCGGCAGAAATGCCTACGCTTACAGCAGCGCCTACACTGTAGCCAAACATGGTGTGGAAGCGCTCATGCAAGTCCTTTTCCTTGAGCTGGAAAACACGTCGAACATTCGGGTCAATACGGTCAATCCGGGCCCCTGCGCCACAGCCTTGCGCAGACCAGCCTTTCCAGCCGAAGACCCGGCCACACTACCCAAACCTGAAGACCTGATGGCTGTTTATCTTTATCTGATGGGGAAAGACAGTGTTGGAGAAAATGGGAAACAGTTTTCGGCGCAGGATTGAAACAAGTCTCAAGTCTCAAGTCTCAAGTCTCAAGTCTCAAGTCTCAAGTCTCAAGTCTCAAGTCTCAAGTCTCAAGTCT
>CBFICR010000063.1:0-16091 GCA_965661105.1 Pseudohongiellaceae bacterium
AATTTGGCTATATGTGGCAGGAAAGTAAAAACTTTGGCAAGGGGCAGTACCAGTTTAATCTGATTCACAGCTTTTAAATATTTTCCGATAACGATAATTCGATTAGTCATTTAGCGTTTTACTAATTGCCATTTGCTACTATAGCGCCTTCTCTTCTGACAGTTGTCTCATCAATTATCCCTGGAAAAATAAATGATGCAGTTTATAACAATCCACCCTGCACTACTGACTTCCGTACTTTCACTATTTTCAAAAATCACTTATCTCATCAGGCGAATGGTTTTTTCAGCAATCCTGTTTGTACTTGCTTCTTTCGCGCCTGCTGCTCAGTCCGCAGACAGCATGGAATCCCTATTAGCTGAACCTTTTCCACTGGTGCCAAAGGCACTGGGCAGCTATTCATTCAAGGTTTCAACCAATGTGCCAGAAGCCCAGGCCTATGTTGATCAGGGTATGCAACTGATGTTTGCCTACGCAAAATATGAGGCTGTGCGTTCTTTCCGGGAAGCACAGAAACAGGACCCGGATTGTGCCATGTGTTACTGGGGTGAAGCCTGGTCCTGGGGTTCCTATCTCAATGCGCCGATGTCAGCGGCCGATGCACCTTATGCCTATGCCGCCCTGCAAAAGGCTATTGCCTTGCACAGTAAAGGTACTGCACGGGAGCAGGCCTATATTGATGCCCTGTCCAGTCGCTATATCGCGGACTACGACTTTGAAAAACGGCGCACACAGGAGCAGGCCTATGCGGATGCCATGGGTGAATTGGTAGAACTCTACCCCAATGATCTGGATGCCATTACCCTTTATGCCGATGCCCTGTTCCTGCTAGAGGAGCGACGCGGTTATCGCGATATTGCGAATCCCCGCGTCATCAGAATTCACTCCATCCTGGAAGAGGTACTGGCAAAAGATGTACGTCACCCCTTTGCCTGCCATCTCTATATTCATGCCACAGAGTCCACTACCGAACCAGGCAAGGCTGAAATCTGTACTGCCTATATGGGCAATGCGATACCCGGTGCCAGTCATCTTAATCACATGCCTTCCCATACCTGGAATGAAATCGGGCGCTGGGGAGATAGTGTGCGGGCTAATTTACAGGCCTGGCATACCGACCAGAAAGCCGCCTTTGGCGAAGGGATCGCTATTTACCCGACTCATAATCTGCAAATGTTGCTGTTTGCCGCTTCAATGGATGGTCAGGGTGCTATCGCCATGCAGGCAGGCAAGGATTTATCGACCCTCAATGGCAACAGCCTGTTCCAGTTGTTAACCCTGCTGCGCTTTGGTCGTTTCGATGAAATTCTCCAGGTCTCTGAGCGCCCGCAAGCGGATTATCCTGCCGGAGTATGGGATTTCGCCCAGGGCTATGCCAAGCTCAAAACCGGAGAAACAGAATTTGCCCGTGCCCACCTGGCTAGACTCATCAGCGTTGCCGAGACTACAGAGGACATGTTTCGCTTTGACCCGGCCAGTCTGTTGCTATCGGTTATGCAGGAAATACTGAGAGGCGAAATCGAGTGGTCTGAAGGCAATCTGCGCAGAGCCATTCGAACGTTTGAACAGGCCGTCGAGTTTGAAGACGACCTGGGTTACGACGAACCGGAGCCACTGCCCTTTGCAGCGCGTCACTGGCTGGGCGCAGCATTGCTCGAAGCCGGACGCTACCGGGAGGCAGAACGTGTTTATCGAGAAGAACTGGTTGACCACCCTCACAATGGCTGGTCACTGTTTGGTCTGAAAGAAGCACTGGCCGCGCAGAATAAAACCGATGCCGATGTTGACAGGGATTTTGAAGAAAGTTGGTCCAGGGCTGATATCTGGATCAGATCTTCGAAATTCTAGATCAATCGTTAAATAAAGGTTCAGACTGCAGAAAATATATTTTTATCAGATAATGATCCAATAGCATTACTGGTGTAAAAATTTTACTTCGCTGGAACCGGAGACTTATGTCCCAGTAAACGTTTTGTGACCATGCCCGCTGTGATTGCCCCATTCACATTCAGCGCGGTGCGAGCCATATCAATAAGCGGCTCGATTGAGATCAGCAAGGCAACGACCGTAACCGGAAAGCCCATCGCCGGCAACACTACCAGGGCCGCGTTGGTTGCACCGCCACCTACTCCAGCTATACCAAAAGAGCCAATCGCGATGATCAACAGCAGGCTGGTAATAAACCCGACATCGATTTCCACGCCCATGGTGGGTGCAACCATCACCGCCAGCATGGCAGGATAAATACCGGCGCAGCCATTCTGCCCTATGGTGGCACCGAAAGATGCCGAAATATTGGCTATCGGTGCGGGAATCTTTAACTCTTCTATCTGGGCCCGAATACTTAGCGGAATAGACGCGGCAGAGCTGCGGGTGGCAAAGGCAAAGGTCAGAACCGGCCACACTTTCCTGAAATAACTCGGTACATTGGTGCCAATCAAGCCGAGGATGATGGCATGAACGCCAAACATAATGACAATGGCAATATATGAGGCGATCACAAAACTGATCAGCGTCAGAATCGCATTGCCATCGGAACCGGCTATAACCCGGGTCATCAGGGCCAGCACACCGTAGGGTGTCAGATTGATTACCAGCTTGACGAACCTCATCACCACCGCCTGGGTGGTATCTACGAAACTGCGAATGCGCTCCCCGTGGGTCCTGTTTTCTTCAGCCACCAACAAGGCCGCTATGCCAAACAGTAAACCAAAAATCACCACCGCAATAATGGAAACGTCGCGACCGCCACTGAGATCCTGGAAAATATTACTGGGGACAAAACTGACTATTAATTGTGGAATGGTAAGCTCTGCCACACTGACCTGCTGTAATGCCAACTCCTGAGCCTTGGCGAGTTCCTCGGCTCCACTGGTCAGATCGCCGGCATTAAGCCCGAACACCGTTGCCATGAGAATACCCAGCAGCGCCGCAATCATGGTGGTGATGAGCAACATGGAGACAACAGTGCCACCAATACTGCCCAGGGATTTAATTTCCTCAACCTTGAGCACCGCTGCAATCATGGTGATCAATACCAGCGGCATGATGATCAGACGTAGCAGGTTGACATAAACATTGGCGATGACATTGGTCCACTCCAGGGTAGTCTGCACCACCGCCGTGTCAAAACCAAACACCAGTTGCAGGTAGAAACCAAACAGGCTACCTGCCAACAGGCCGATAAGTACCCGGCGTGAGAGACTGGATTCACCCTTGCCCAGCCAAACCAGCAGAAAAAGTAACGCCGCAAAAATGATCAGGTTTAGAATAAAGGAAGGTGACATGTGTTGGCTCTTTGCAAGGGAACACTCAAAAGTGTGATATCGCTATTGCAACTGTTACAGCAACAACTATTACTGCAACAACTATTACTGCAACAACAACGGCAACATCACCAATCAAGAATGTCTAATTGACCTGGATTTATTATTCTATGCTTTAACAGGCAGGAACTGAACCCGCTAAAGCAGGCTCAGTTCCATCAAAGCAATCGTCACGCGGATTATTCCGGCGCTTTATTTAGCCCGGCATATTCAAATAGCACAGTAGCAATGGATTTTTCCTGTCCTGCCATGCCATAGGTATTGCCTGCTCCTTCAATCACATAATATTCATTGGCCGCATGGGCATTTCCACCGGCACCGACAGAGCCAGAAGCGATGGGAATATCGAGGACATCGCCAGCAAACAGATAGGCAGGCCAGTAGCCGCCAAGAATAGACGGATGACTGATGGGCTCATCAGGGGTGACACCAAAGATTTCGCGCATGTCATTAACCGCATAGGCCAGATCATTGTCATAGGTCATTTTGGCCCAAGGCACGTCACCGACAATATTGATTTCCACATCCTCAAAACCGTGCTTGTCGAGATGTTTGCGTAACAGGTTTACAATTTCCAGGCCGTCCTGATTTGGTACATAGCGGAAGTTGTGTTTGGAGACAATTCGATTTGGCAGTATGGCGCCGGAGCCACCTTCGAACATATTGCCGCCCCAGATACCATCAAGATTCATCGAGGTACCAGCGCGTGCCATTTTCGCCACTTCATAGGGATCATCGGAAATAAAGCGGGCCACTCCTGAATTTTTAGCCATGATTTCCAGGTCCATGCCTTCTGCCCTTTTACGTAACGAGGCTTCCTCTTCAGCAGTCAGTGGCTCAATGTCCTCATAGAAGCCATCGATCATGACCCTGTTGCCGGTTTCATCCACCAGGGTATTGAGCATCTTGATATGACGCCAGGCCGGTGCATCCACCTGTCGCTTGCGTCCGCCATGAATATTACTGTAGGTAGGACCGCGACCCCAGGCCTCGCCGCTGGTGATCAGTTCAACGAACACGCAACCTTCGGAAGAGCCATAGCCCCACATAACATCCACCCCTTCAAACAGCTCGGGATTGTCACGCACAAATTTGCGATATCCGATGGACATACGCTCTTCATCACCTTCAGCGACAAAGACAAGATTAACAGGGAGTTTGCCGGTGACTGCCTTGATGGACATCATGGCGTTCAGAAACGCCATCTGGCCACCCTTTGAGTTGCTGGCACCACGGCCAATCAACACTTTGGGATAAGGTGCCTGCTCCACCAGACGCGCTTCAAAAGGAGGATAGTTCCACAGATCAGGCTGGGTAATGGGCATGGTGTCATACATCCAGTACACCACCATGGTCTTTTCAGCGCCTTCATCGCAATGGGCATACACCACCGGATTACCCTGCTGTCCCCACTCAGTGATGCCAACATCGTACACATCTGTTTTCTGGCAACCCAGCTGGTCAAAGAAACCTTTCACCATAAATGCTGATTCCTGTATGCCTTCACCGGTGTTGGAAATACTCGGTTGCTGAATCCATTTTTGAAGATTGATGACGTGCTGATCAATGTTCTCGTCAATATAGGAGAAAACCTGTTTAAGGTCTTCCGAGTGCACCAGGCTCATATCAATTTCGCGCTCGGTGTCCCCGTTTGGTCGAATACCCAGGGGCTTGTCAGGATTAACAGTAGTGGCCGGGGCTGTCATGGCTGTCGATGCACTTGATTGTACTGCACTGCTTTGCGGCTCTTCACTGCAGGCACCAAGGAGCAGAGCGCTGGTCATGACCGCTATGGAAAGGCAAAGACGTTTTGGATTGGGCACAGGGTTCTTCATTGGTTTCTCCTGAAAAAGTTGCTTAGCTCAGCACACAGCATTTACATTTTAAGTATCTATTAGCTCAAAACCTGTCTGTGAATAATTACCTGCTCAATGGCAAGGATGACTTTTCTGACTTGCTCACTTCAGGCATTAACTGAAAAATCCTGCACGAAACGTACCACCTACTGGTAATGTCCTGGAAAATTACCCCGAGAATTCCGGAAATGAGAAAAAAGGCTTTGAATACATCGACTTTAAGGAAGCTGGCGTGGCTTAACGTAAACAATCAGCAACGGAAATTGCGCGCCACAATGAGCTCTAATGAACCTGGCGTGACCCAGAATTGAACAGGAACGGGTTGAAATGGCGCATTGCAAGCAAATTTTTCAGGATGCAGTTGCTGTTGATCGTCACACTTGGAACGCTTAATTTAAGGTATGTATTGCAACAGTTCCATGCACTAAATCAGCACGTAAAATCTTTTTAAGACACAAAAAGAGTCATCCTTTAGTTGAGCCAGATCCTCGGTGCACTTCAAAAGTATTCAATAATATCTTTATAGAATAATAAGTTAGCCACTACATAACCAACCCGACAAAGTCTTTCCAGTTATGGCATAGAAACTGCACTGCATTTTCAGTCAGTAATTTTATCTGCGCTTGATGAATCCCTAATAAGCGCGCATTGACTTCACTGGCATTAACACAAATGTGTTGATTGGGCCGTACGCTGGAGCTTTTCGTGCATCGCAACCCTGTTTCTCATCAAGGCCTGGATTTTCGTCAAGGTCTGGTTTTACGTTTTCCTTGCCGCCATAACCAATGGCTGCAGTCCCCTTCCATGGCATTAGCCAGGATCTTCGTCGGGCTATTTCTTCTTGGGTCCCTTATGACGACTGCCCATGGACAAATCATGATGAATGATAAAGCCGTCACCATTCCCAGACTGGAAGGTGAACTGCTTATTGACGGCATACTCGATGAACCGCAATGGCAACAGGCAATGTTGGTAGAGGATCTGCATCAATATTCACCCTATGAATATTCAGAACCTTCAGAAAATACCAAGGTATGGATTTTCTATACTGCGACCGCGCTTTATGTCGCCAGTTTTTTTGAAGAACATGATCCGGAACTTATTTCTGCCAATGTCATGCGTCAGGGTGAGGGCCTGACAGCCGATGATATATTTTCTGTGATACTTGACCCTTATCTGGATCGCCGCAACGGCTATCGCTTTACGGTTAATCCAAATGGTGTTCGCTGGGAAGGTGTTTACCAGAACGTGACCGACATCAGTGGTAACTGGGATGGTATCTGGCAGGCTGACGCCAGAGTTGTCGAAAATGGCTGGTATAGCGAAATGCGGATTCCCTATCAGTCCATCTCTTTTAATCCTGACTCTGACGCCTGGGGCATCAATTTCAGGCGTGAAATCCGCCGTAACAATGAAGGTATTGCATGGGTAAGCCGAAACCGCCAGCTTAACCCGAGTATTTCAGGCACTATCAACGGCTTGCAGGATTTACAGCAGGGACTGGGACTGGATATCGTCCCCTCGATTACCGTACGCGAAGACAGAATATTTGGCCCGCTCGCATCAAGTGAGCAGAATTTTGAACCCTCCCTTGACGCATTCTACAAAGTGACACCGGCACTTAATGCATCCCTAACCATTAACACTGATTTTTCAGCAGCAGAAGTGGACAGTCGTCAGGTTAACCTGACTCGCTTTAATTTGTTTTTCCCTGAGCGCCGCGATTTTTTTGTTCGTGAAGCGGACATTTTTGAGTTTGGCCAAATTGGCGGCGGGCGCAGCAGTGAAAGTGGTGGCGGCAATCCTGCGGTGCCTCGTGCTGCGTCTGAAAATGCCAGGCCGATTTTCACCAGGCGCATAGGTCTTAGCGCCAACGGTTCGCCAGTGGATATCAATTTCGGTGGCAAACTCAGTGGCCGGATTGGTGACTGGAGTGTAGGAAGCATGATCGTCAGTCAGGGAGAAGACGAAGCTACCGGAATAGAACAACGTGAGATTTTCGTCGGCAGGGCTGTTTTAAACGTTCTGAATGAATCACAGATCGGCGTCATAACCACTACCGGAGCGCCCCAATCTAACAATGATAACTCCCTGATGGGTATGGATTTTCGCTATCGTAATTCCAGCCTGCCAGGTGGACGTACGGTCCAGGCCTTTGCCTTTTATCAGCAATCCGACAGTGAAGAGCTTGTCGGCAATGATGCTTCCTGGGGGATGGGTTTAAGCTACCCCAACAACCAGGGTTTACGGGGCGCCTACAGCTATAAACAGGTACAGGAAAATTTCAACCCGGCGGTAGGCTTTGTTAATCAATCTGATGTGGCCGACCACTCTCTGGATTTTGGCTACCGAAATTTTTTGACTCCGGGAGGATACTGGCGCTCAACCTATGCCGGCTTTGATGGCTACCGGGCCGAATATCTTGATGACGGTACCGTCAACAATGAAAACCTGGGCTTGCGCGTGAGCATTGATAACAATTCTGGCGATAACTTTATCGCCAGGGTAATTCAAAGTCGGGAAGTACTGCGAAATGATTTCAGGATTTTCCGCGCCTCGGATGGTAGCCGGGAAGTCATTATTCCTGGCGGCGATTATACGTTTACCGAAAATTTTCTGCGCGTTGAGCTAGCTAATCAGCGCAAGGTCAGCGGTAATGCCACATTACGCTGGGGTGATTATTTTAATGGTGAACGCCTGCAACAGAATGTCAGCTTTACCTACCGACCCATGGCTCAATACAGCTTTCGCCTTCAATACACCATGAATGAAATTGAACTGCCTGACGGCGACTTCACGACCCGCCTGTTTGGGCTTGAATCCCGAATTGCTTTCAATAATACACTGTCCTGGAGCAATCTCATTCAGTACGACAATGTCTCTGAAAATATGGGGATCAACTCTCGTCTGCACTGGATCCCTGAAGCTGGCAGGCAGGTTTTTCTGGTACTCAACTATGGCTTGAGTGACACTGATAAAGATAATAATTTTGAATCAACCACCGCAGACCTGTCGCTCAAGTTCAATTACACTTTGCGTTTCTAGCCTGCAAGAAACAATACCGGAAGAACTATTCTTCCCTTTTCAGATTCAATCGGTGATACGGGCATTGAGTTGAGATTCAAGGGCCTGATGTTTACGCATGGCTTCGGCCAGTTCCGGACTTTGGTCGACAATTTCCTGCATTTTCTTTCTCAGAATTGGCATATGGTGAGCGTACTCCAGCTCAACCGGCATGGCGGTAGCAGCAGTAAAGCCGGTAACCTGACCATAGATGTCCATACCGCGGCGCCGGGTTGCTTCATTCAGGAATTGTGGTCGACATAGGCGATAGCGCATATTGGTACCCAGAGGCTTTTCCCAACGGCACTGAAAATCGTAACGGTCATCTGTATTCAATTCATTGTAAATATCATAGACCGCTTCCTTTGCCTCACGCACCTCTTTTTCCAGTACAAAAATTCGTTTTTCACCGGTGACTGTGATTTCCTCTGGCAATCTTTCTTCAGCGGCAGCTATTGGTAAACTCGCCAATACTGAAAACAGCCACAATGCTATAGTTTTGATGGAATTCATCAGTAATGATTCGGGCGCTACAGAAATTAGTGATCGAAGTTTTTCCATGCTTTTATCTTTATAAAAAATATAACCCGGCAGAAAACTGATAAATTGGTCCAGGAAATTTGCTCATTAATATACCAGATGATTTATTCATAATAATAACGCAAAGAAACTGATCGCTCAGTACTGCTCTTTCCATTCATATCCAGTGGTCGAAATTTACCGAGAAGAATATGTCTCTTCAAGGCTCTGGCGAACTTATGCCTGGCCATTTTCTCATTTTCAAAGTCGATTTTTTCTACTGAATTGTCGACATCCAGAGTAATCGTCACATCGAAATGTCCACGAAATTCAGGCCTTCTTGAATAAAAATAATACCAGTCATCGGGCTCGGATATCTGCAATCCCGGAGTCAACAAACTATTAGCAAGATCAGGTCGTAACGACCTTGACTGCAACAACTGTCTGGCCATGCCATAAGATTCACTGGCATCCCGAACACTCCCCATGGAAAGCTGCCAGTCTCCAAGCAACATATACTGCATTATTGCCGTTTGTATTTCATTGTCATCGGAGGCCTGGGAAACTAATGCCGGGGGTTTTATTTCTTTGGCAATATTTGCCACATGCATGGTAGGTGCAATAAAAGCCGGCTTCTCTTCAGCCCCCGGAAATGGATCATGCCTGCGCATGGGGTTTTCTGTAGTAATTTGCTTAAAGGCAATAAAGTGCAGAGCCTGCCACTTTCTTATGGCAACCAGCAATGACATTCTGGTTTGTTGATTCAAGGCAGCACCATTTTGAAAACTGGCAATGGCTTTCCTGTAAAAACTGTCACTTTCCTTGAAGTGCGCATTGAAGGCTGGAGCAGTATCCCAGTTCGAGAACCTGAGTATGGATTCTGTGCTGGAAATATAATTTTGCAGATGCCAGTCTGCCCAGCGTAAGTAGGCATTAATTAACACCGGATCATCTGCATCAAGAATCCTTGTTTGCAGATTGAGCAGGGCATACTGATATTCATTAGCCTGGTCTTTTTCACCAAGCTGTACGGAAATATCAGCTAATTCTGCCAATAACCTTATATGCCCCTCATCATAAAGCCCTCGACTAACACGAGAGATAAAGTACTGCCGACTTACTGCATCACGGGCCTTCTCAATATCACCTGCTTTTCGGTAAAGCAAAGCCAGTGTGTCGAGGATTTCAATCTGCTCAATATGATAGTTATTACCTGATGGTTCTGCAGCTTGCAATGCCTGCTCGTACAGGAGGATATTCTCAGCCAGAGTCCGGGCATTATCTTCAAGCATGGAAGAAGCAGATTTCATGGAAATTTCCTGCACCGTGTATTCCGAATCAAAATAGGAAAACCAGTGTATACCGCTATCACGTATCACAGGAAAAAACCGCGGCTGGGACCCTGCCGCCAAAGTTTTGCAGCTTAGCAAAAGGAAAATGGCAAACCATGCCAGCGAATTACAAAGGTTCCGCTGGCATGGCAAAAAAGGACACCAAAGTAGCTTCATCAGAATTTCCAATGCACTCCTAACCAGAGATGACGTGATGGTGCCTGTCTTAGCCTGTTTGCGCCCATCGAAGATAGATCCGACAAGTTGTTGAACAGGCGCTCATCAGCCGGGTCAGTAATTATTGCTGATACTTCCCAGTGCCGGTCCGCTGAAACCCAGGTGCTTTGCAAACTGGACACTTTCAAATTCGATGTACTGAACAGTGCCGGGATAGGCTCGGCAAAATGCCTTTGCTTTATATTCTGCCAATTTCCCTGACTAGTGATGTCCATTACATGATCTGGAAAGTCGAGTGTCAGCTTTGGCCGTAAAACATTGTCAGTATAGCGGCTCCAGGACTGTACTTTATATTCAGAATGCCACTCGTGAAAAGCCGGTGTCAATCGGGCGAGTTTTTTGAACACGACTTTTCTTTTCATCAAGTCTGGTGCCGGGTTCAAGCTGAAATCAGGATTCTGCATGAATACTCTTGATGAGGTGATCATTGAGGATTCAAGCGAAACCGTTTGTGCTGCAATTTGACCACACAGAAAGACTTGCAATACTGCCAGCAAGGTAAAGGTGGCCCTGACTGGTAACAGATGGTTATGGATCTTCATTTCCCACTCCTATATTGAAGTTGAAAATATAGCTTAGAGAGTTTTTAAGCTATTGAATATTCGAATTAGCATTGTTTTCAATTCGTTTTATTCGATCTTTTATCGCTCTAACAAAAGCTCCTGAAATGCGTTAACGCACTGTTTATTATGGTTTTAAAAAAAAGAAGGGGGTAACTCGTAAAACTGTTGAGTTACCCCCAGGGGGGAGAGATTTGTTGGCAGGGGCTCTACGAGCCGGTTGGCGGGTTGGTTGAAAATTAGTTCCAGTCTGGCCGGTCTCCTTCAGCTATCAATATCACCGTTCAGGATATTCTTTATCTTTGCCGCACAGCGCTTGATTGCCAGTGTCATATCACTCTGTGTTGAACGCATCATCAGGGATGGCGCATGGGCCAGCTCAAGAATTATCTGACAACTCTTGTCAATGACACCGTGGCGGCCACTACCGTCCTCAAGGATGACATCCACCAGTCTTACCTGTTGGTGCCGATCAAAGATACCCAACAGGCTCGTATGCACAGCATTTTTCAATGCACGGTTCGGGGTAAAACCTCGCGACTGAATTTGTATGCTCATTACATTTACTCCTGTTATCTAACTTGCTGACTATCCTATTACAGACTTAAACATCGTAATAGTCGTATTTTTTGTATTATAGATTCGTATTTATCGAACTATAAAAGCGGCACAAAAAAAATGAACCGAAGTTCATTTTTATTTTTTATACTATTTCAGGCCGCTCATAAACTGTCAAAATCAGCTGCCCATTGATGCCCGAACGCACCCCAGCACGCCGTAATCATATGCGCCTTCCAGTGCCTCAAATACAGACTTGAGTTTGCCGTCATCATTTTGCTCAAAGGCAAACTGGATAACCTTGATCTCATCTTCTTCCAGTTTTATAGCATCAGCAAGATTTACCCTGCCCGATTCAATCCCCAGCGAAAGGTGTTTATAGATGGTCGAAAGCGTCAGGTTACGTCTGCTTGCTATTTCCTGGGGGCTTAAATTCTGGGCAAGAAAGTCTATCGTTTCCTCAACTGTTTCACTCTTGTCTGCAATCTTTTCCTGACCAGGGTGAGCAAGAATGACAGCAAGAAAACTATCACCATACGCTTCCAGTTTTCGCTCGCCGACACCGGTTATTTTACTCAACTGCTGCAGGGTCTGTGGCTGACGTTCGGTCATTTCCGCTAACGTAGCATCGTGAAAAATTACATAGGCAGGGACACCCTGCTCTTCTGCAAGCCTCATTCGATGCTCGCGTAAAGCCTCCCAGAGATCGTTATTGGCGGTGGCAGAAAATGACCGGGATTTACGTAATTTCGACTTGTTACTTTTGAGCATTTTGCGCAGGGTGAGTTTTTGTTCACCCTTTAAAATTGGTCGTGCCGCCTCCGTAAGCCGGACACTACCATGCCTTTCAAAATCTACTTTCAGGTAACCGCTGGCGATTAGCTGCCGATACAGGGTGCTCCATTCTTTGGCATCCAGCTCTTTACCAATGCCAAAGGTGGACACCTTGTGATGATCAAACTGCATAATGCGCTCATCGTCTTTTCCCAGCAGAACATCTACCAGATATTTCACACCAAAACGCTGACCAGTGCGATGCACACAGGAGATTGCTTTCTGCGCCGCTTGCGTGGCGTCCCAGGTACTGGGCGGGGTCAGACAGTTGTCGCAGTTACCGCAGGGCTGCTCCATCTCATCGCCAAAATAGCGCAATAATGCCTGGCGGCGACAACTTATAATTTCACACAGCCCCAGCATGGCATCCAGCTTGTGGCCCTCGATACGTTTGTAGTTCTCTGAGCCGGCCGAGCTCTGCTGGATTTGCCTGAGCATGATTACATCCTGCAGACCATAGGACATCCAGGTATTGGCTGGCAGACCATCACGGCCAGCACGGCCGGTTTCCTGATAATAGCCTTCAATACTTTTCGGTAAATTCAGGTGGGCGACAAAGCGCACATCCGGCTTATCAATGCCCATCCCAAAGGCAATGGTTGCAACAATGATGACACCCTCTTCGCGCAAGAAACGTTCCTGGTGATGCTGGCGTAGTTCATTGCTCATACCGGCATGATAAGGCAAGGCTTTGAGACCTTTTTCCTCCAGCCACTGGGCAATCTGGTCAACCCGCTTGCGGGACAGGCAATATACGATACCGGCATCCCCTTCATGCTCATTGAGAATGAAACGCAGTAAATGATCACGGGCATTACCCTGATTTTCGTTGATGCGATATTGAATATTGGGACGATCAAAGCCGTCATTGAAAACCAGCGCCTGCTCAAGTGCCAGACGCTGAATAATTTCGGCTCGGGTGGTTTCATCTGCCGTTGCAGTCAACGCGATACGGGGAACTGACGGAAAACGCTCATGCAGAACTGATAACTGAATATATTCAGGCCTGAAGTCATGCCCCCACTGGGAGACGCAATGAGCTTCATCAATGGCAAACAGGGATATTGTTGTCTGTCCCAGCAAAGACAGCATGCGCGGCATCATCAAGCGTTCCGGTGCCACGTAAAGTAAATCCAGTTCACCACTGATTAAATCGCTTTCAACCTGACTCACTTCCTGCGCACTCAGGCTGGAATTAATAAACGCTGATTTAATACCAAACTGGCGCAGTGCCATTACCTGATCCTGCATCAGCGCAATCAGTGGTGAGATAACGATTGCTGTGCCATTTAGCACTAATGCAGGCACCTGAAAGCACAGGGATTTTCCGCCACCGGTAGGCATTAATACCAGCGCATCGCCACCACTGAGAATTTGCTCAATCACTGCCTCCTGCTGATTACGAAAGGATTCGTAGCCAAATACAGTTTGCAGGATTTGATGAGCGGTAGGACTGGCCAGTCTTTCTGTAGATACTTTCCGGGTTGTAGACACTTTATGCGTTGTAGACACTTGATGAGTTGTAGACACTTTTCGCCTTGATAGTAACTGCCTTTATTACATTACTAATGATAGCTCATTATTGGCAATAGTTTGTGAGAAGGTGAATCATGAGTGGTTTTTTCTCCAGAAACAGCCAGAGTAGCGAATCTGATCAATATGGAAATATTGCGAAATTTTCAGTTTGCTACTGGCAACGAAGTCGATAGTCACTATACTAGCCTCCGATTTAAAAAAACCGGGATAATTACTATGTCTAACACCAAAAGAATTCTGCGTACGGCCGTTGCCAGCGCAATCATCGCAGGGCTGGCCAGTCCTGTATTGGCTCACCATGGCTTTGGCCTGTTTCAGCTGGAAATCAAAAAAGAATGGGAAGGCACGCTCACCAAGATGAATCTGGTGAACCCGCACTCCTATATGGAACTGGATGTTGTGGAAGCCGACGGCAATGTTCTGCACATGCGCTGTGAGATGCGCGCCGGCACCCTGATCAGACGCTCCGGCTGGTCTACCGATATGTTCAAGGTAGGCTCGCATGTAAAAATCGAGGGTAATCCGCACCGGGATGACCCCGAAGCCTGCTACATCGAGACCTTCACTATCGATGATGAAATTACCATGAACCGTAATGACCAGTTACTCTCTACGGCCCCCGTGGATACCTCTGATCGCCCTCTGCGCCTCGCCGATGGCCAGCTAAATATCAGCGGTGACTGGGCCGTGGAACAACTGGTACTGACAGTTCCACCAAGTGGCGGACGAGGATCAATGATCCCCAAGAGCATGTCTCCCGCTTTTGCCGAAGGCAAAATCAGCATAGAGGATGTCCGCGCCACGCAACCGCCAAGGCCACAAGTGGTTTATACCGCCAGAGGCCAGGCTGCTGCTGATGCCTTTGACAACCGCTCGCCAATAGATAATCCCTGGTTTGCCTGCAAGCCTACCAGCTTCATTCGTGACTGGACTGCAGACTGGCCTATTAACCAGTTCAAGCAAACTACTACAGCACAAGGTGAAAAAGTTATTGATATCACCTATGGCCTGTACAACCTGAATCGCCGTATCCATATCGGTATGACCGAGCATCCGGCCAACATTGAGCCCAGCTATGCCGGTCACTCCATTGGTAACTGGGAAGGCGATACACTGGTGGTTGATACTGTCGGTTTTGCTGAGGGGGTTCTGACTCCACCAACGCGAAGCAGCGAACAAATGCATATCGTGGAACGCTTCTCTCTGAATACTGAAACCATGGCGCTCAAGCGTGAATATTCAGTTACCGATCCGGTATATCTGGCTGCACCTTATGAGAGCTATGATGTGATGTACCTTTCAGATGTGCCTTTCCAGGCGCAGGAATGCAAGGAAATGACACCTGAATTCCAACAGGACTAAAACAGACCTGTCTGATCCTGGATCAGCATGAAAAAAGGCCAGCTAACCCTGGCCTTTTTTATTGCCTGTTTTCCAGACTCTGGACTGAAAATGTACAGGGACAAAATTTAATTCCGCTTTACCTGTCCCCTTTCCAGCGCGAATCGTTTAAATTAATGACTCTGACATTCACCGGAAAGAAATAGCAAGTTAAGGAAGTCCACCGTGGATACCAAGAAAATCAAGTTTGTTTCCAACCGCCCCTGGTTAACGCAAGACAGTATTTCCAAACCAGAGCCGATACTTAAAACCATTCCCGAGTGGTACCGCAATGCAGATCGTTTTGCTCGCGATCCGGCCACCGGAAAACACTGGGAAATGCCTGATGCTGGCGGCAAGATCCCAACCTGGAAAGCCTGTCCGGCGGTGTTTGATGTCATGGGCAGCGGCTATACCTACAAGACGCCCTGCGACCTGGAATTTTTTGAAGATGCCGAAGGCAATATTCATGGCCGGGTACTCGACGAACGTTATGCAAATTTCCTCGTAGAGCGGATGCCTCTGAACCAGTTTCCGCATCCCCAGGGCTATCATCAGAAACATTTCGCCTGGTGGGCCGACTGGGCGGTGGAATTGCCGGAAGGCTACAGCGCGCTGTATACCCAGCCCATGAACAGGTTTGAACTGCCCTTCCTGACCACCAGTGGCATAGTCGATAATGACAAGGTCCATCTACCCGGCACCATGCCATTTTTCTTTCTCAAGGGCATCACCGGCATTCTTCCTGCTGGTACCCCCTATGCGCAGATTATTCCTTTTAAAAGAGAGCACTGGGAGGCAGAGATTGATGTGTCATTGTCGCTGGAAGACATGGAAGCCAGGAACCAGGCCAACAGTGAAAAATATCGTAAACCCGATGGCGGCATTTAC
>CBFICR010000064.1:0-16025 GCA_965661105.1 Pseudohongiellaceae bacterium
ATGGCCTGCCTCCCGCATCCGCCAATGCATTATCCCAATGGCAGGAAATTGGCAATCTGTTGCTGACCACTACTCATACCTTGCGTAAAACGGTAGACAAACGCAGCGGCTTTCCAGCGACCGGCGATGCTGCTGACAAGGAAGAAAAAGATCTGCGTAAACAGATGAAAGACGGCATGCTGGCATTACTGAAAAGCATGAGCGAGGACGGGGAGCTGACCCGACTACTCGAAGAATTCCGACATTTACCCGACCCTGTTTACAGCGATAGCCAGTGGCAAATCCTGGATAGTTTTACAGCGCTCCTGCCCGCTCTGGTCAGTCGACTGACGGTGGTTTTTGGCAACCATGGCCAGACTGACTACACCCAGATCAGTATTGCTGCACTGGCAGCGCTGGGCAGTGATGAACAACCCACCGATCTCGCCCTGCGCCTGGACTACCAACTAAAACATATACTCGTGGATGAATTTCAGGATACCTCCAGTCTGCAAAAACAGTTGCTGGAAAAACTGACCTTTGGCTGGCAACCTGGCGACGGCCGCACTCTTTTCATCGTCGGCGATGGCATGCAAAGCTGTTACGGCTTTCGTAATGCCAATGTCGGTCTGTTTCTTGAGGCACGGGATCATGGCATTGGCCAGGTCAAACTCCAGAGTCTGCAGTTAAGTACCAATTTTCGTAGCCAGGCCGCCATTGTTGATTGGGTTAACGCCAGCTTTGCCGCGGCGTTTCCCTTACATGATGATATTGGCCGCGGCGCTGTACGTTACAGCCCTGCCGTTGCCATTCATGATGAATTGCCGGGTGTTGGCATTACTACTATTCTACTGACAGCTGAGCAGGATCTTGATGACGCCAGACTCCTGCTCCAGCAACAGGAAGCCTCATTGCTGGCGGAAAAAATACAGGCAAGCTGTGAACAGTACCCCGGCGACAAAATCGCCATCCTGGTGCGTACCCGCAGTCATTTACAAGCCATTATCCCCGCGTTGCGACAATGTGGCATTCGCTGGAATGCTGCAGAAATTGACCCGCTGGCTTCCTATGCGGTGGTCAAAGATCTTCTTATGCTCACCCGCGCCCTGCTCAATCCGGCTGACGTGAGCGCCTGGTTTGCCTTGCTACGCACGCCCTGGCTCGGTTTGCCATTGCAGGATATTCATCAGTTGGCAATGGCAACACACGAAAACCCGCTGACGCTTTGGGAAACCCTTCAGAATCACGAGCAAATTACCCACTTATCGGATCAGGCACGGCAAATCCTGCAGCGTAGTGTTCCCATACTCGTCACTGCACGCTGGCAGCGCAGGCGCCTGTCATTAAGGCAATGGATAGAAAACTGCTGGATTGCACTGGGTGGCCCTGCTGCACTGGATGACAGTCATTACCTGGACAGTGTCATGGTGTTTTTCAAATTATTACAGGAGCATGATGAAGGTGGTGATATTTCTGACATTTTGCGCTTTGAAGAAAAGGTGAGCAGGAAATTTGCAGACGGCCTTGACCCCGAGGCACCGGTGACCATCATGACCATCCATAAAGCCAAGGGACTGGAGTTTGACCATGTCTTTCTGCCCGGGCTTGAGCGCAAACCCCGCTCGGACGATAACCCCTTGCTGCGCTGGCGTGAACACATTAATCCGGCAGGGCAAGAGGAACTGGTGATCAGCATGCCACCGCAAAAGGGGCAGAATCACGATGCCACCTACCAGTACCTGAAATACGAATCCAGCCTGCAACAGCGACTGGAAACCAACCGCCTGTTTTACATCGCTGTCACTCGCGCCATAAAAAGTGCAACGCTGATTGGCAGCATCAAGGTCGATACTGACACGTTCAAGGCGCCGGATAAGAATTCGCTGCTTGCTGCCTTATGGCCTCAACTGGAGGAAAATCCGGCTGCCCTGGCGCAGATTGTTCCCCTTGAAGAATCAACTATTAATGCATCCACAACACCCAATAAGCATGTATTGTTAAGCCGGCGTTTGCCCCCTGCGTGGCAGTCACCTGTGCCCGTTTCCCGGACTGATTCTCCAGATGCTGACAACCCAGAAAACAATGACAACGAAGGCCCTGAAGAAATGTTGTTGGTAGAGAGCGTGCATGACAATCTGCTGGAACGGGAAATGGGCGATATCATTCATCGTTGCCTGTTGATGCTTGCGGATAAGACACTGGATATTGGCAATCAGTCCCAGCTCTCCAGCCTGGCCCTTGAATGGCGACGGGTGCTTGAAGCGCTGACTGAGGATCCTGAAGCCATAATAGAAGAAATCAACAGGCAGTTACGTCACTGTATTGCCCACAAGAAATTCCAGTGGCTCATTTCTGACTCCCATTACGAAGCCGCCAGTGAACTCAGTCTCAGCGACTTTCGTGGCGGATACAGGAAAGAATTTGTCATCGACAGAACCTTTATCGATGAAAATGATGTGCGCTGGATCATTGACTATAAAAGTGGCCAGCTGCCACCAGCCATGAATGAAGACGACTTCAGGCATGAACAGTCTGAAAAGTATGCCCCGCAACTGGCCCGTTATGCGTCGCTGTATCGTGCCATGGAAAACCGTGAAATCAGGACGGCACTGTTTTTTACTGCCCTGCCCGCTTTCCATGAAGTTGAGTTATCGGCGTATACTGCATCCGCTGAAACGGCCCTTGCTGGTCCCACACAGGACACGCTTTTCTAGTTTTTTCCAAAAATGACCATGAATACGGGTGTTTCAGGGGCCAAACCCCTTTATAATGCGCGCCTTTCGAGAAAAACCGGGTAATAGACATGACAACAGGGCTCACTGAAAACCTCAATATTGGTGAATACCAGACTTTAATTACACCAGATGAATTAAAGGAACGTTTGCCCCTGTTTGGTGAAACGCGCGAAATTCTGGAAAACAATCGCCAGATTATTCGCGATATTCTTGATCGCAAGGATCACCGCATCTTTATCGTTATCGGTCCCTGCTCGATTCATGATGTAGACGCTGCACTGGATTACGCCGAGCGTCTGAAGAAACTGGCCGATGAAGTCAGTGACACCATTGTGCTGGTGATGCGCGTCTATTTTGAAAAGCCCCGCACTTCCACCGGCTGGAAAGGACTGATTAACGATCCGCACATGAATGACAGCTTCCACATTGAGGAAGGACTGCACATGGGTCGACGTTTGCTGCTTAAACTCAGCGCCATGGGATTACCGACTTCAACAGAAGCGCTGGATCCGATTTCTCCCCAGTACCTGCATGACATTATTACCTGGTCAGCCATTGGTGCCCGTACGACCGAGTCACAAACCCATCGCGAAATGTCCAGTGGCCTGTCATCACCGGTAGGTTTCAAGAACGGCACCGACGGGGGTCTGGATGTGGTTATCAATGCCATGAAAGCTGTCAGCAGTCCCCATCGTTTTCTCGGTATAGATCCCAAGGGTAAAGTCAGTGTCGTGCATACCAAGGGCAATCCCTACGCGCACGTAGTACTACGCGGTGGTAACGATCTGCAAAATTATGATGCTGAAAGTGTGGCCCAGTGTGAGGCCCTGTGTGAAAAAGCCGGTGTTTCCAGCAATATCATGATTGACTGCAGCCATGCCAATTCCAACAAGGATCACAACCGCCAGCCTGAGGTATTAAAGGATGTGGTGCAGCAGATAGCCGACGGCAACAAGTCCATTATCGGCCTGATGATTGAAAGTAATATCAATGCCGGCCGTCAGGATATTCCTGCAGACCTGAGCGAACTGAAATATGGCGTGTCTGTGACTGATGCCTGTATCGACTGGGAAACCACCGAGAGCTGTATTCGTGAGGCCCATGAAAAACTGAAAGATGTATTGCCTGGTCGCTAAAAATTATTTTGCCTCTTCCAGAACCTACTAATGGTTTTCAATCTTGCCTGATACTGCGATATTACTCGTGGTATCAGCGCTAACCGTGTAATTATTTTCCAGCAATGCTTTGCGGCAACTGTCTATGACATTGATGCGCAGCTGTTTGCCATCGACTGCCTCATCAAACACGTTTTGCCAGTAACTGACTGAAAGTTCCACATAGCCAGGTTCCAGTGCATTAATGGTAGCGCCAGCAGAAGGCTCTTCAAGAACTCCGGCCACTTTTCCTACCGCATCCTCCAGCAGGTAGCATGCCGCTTTTGCATCATTGGCATAATCAATTCCCACATTAAAAGTGAAGCGTCGCAGACCATCGCGCGTGTAATTAATTACCGGTTTGGAAAACAACTGCGAACTGGGTACGTAAATATCGCGACCATCCACAGCACGCAGATGGGTAAAACGCAGGGAAATGGATTTCACCCGGCCTTCCAGACCTTCGCTGTTGATCAGATCACCGACATTAAACGGCCGGCTGAAGGCCAGAAAAATACCGGCCAGAAAGTTCTCGCCGATTTCGCGAAAGGCAAAACCCAACACGATAGCGGTCACACCACCCCCTGCCAGTATGGACAAGGCCAGGGCTTGCAGGCCCACTACATTCAATGCCAGCACAATACCGAAGTAAAAAACGATCAGGCGTATCAGAGAGCGAAAAAATGTATCGTGAATCTGCAGGCCTGACATTCTGCTTAGTATCAGCCCAATGGCACGCGCCAGCATACGACCCAGATAAAAAGCCCCAAGCAGTATAAGGCAGGCGCCAGCAAGTCTGGGTAAGAACAACAGCAAGCTTTGCAGTGACTGGGTAGAGAGTTGAGTCAGATTTTCCATGCCACTATTGTAAACCAATACATACTTGGGACGTTATTGAAGAGTAACAGGCAAGGGTGATGGTGTAGACGGTATGACGATGCAGGTACCGCGCAAACGTGAAAACACTGTATCGACATGAGATGAGGTATTGCCTGAAAGCATTGCAGGAAATCTCTGTGAAGGACGAGATCTGACACTACCCTGCTGCTCTAAGAGTTGTTTACCGTTATTGTAAGGCAGCATCCGGGTATTAATGAGGCAAGCATTGAAACCGGGATCCTCCCCGGTTTCAATGGTCCTTCACTAAATCTGTAAAGCAGTTTTCAGCAAGCTTTATCTGACCGGTTTGAATGCCAACAGTACATTACCGGGAATGCCAAACAGACCATATCCGGACTGCACAAATAAAGTGCCGTTTGCCGCCCATACGGAAAAATTATCGATAGCGCCACCGCGAGCTTCCACCCCATTCATGGTGTTGAAAGACTGAGCAGTGTCGTAGGTGAAAATGGGTTCGCCATTAGTGGTACTAAAGACCTTGATCAATCCGTCCATGGTGCCCTGTACCACGGCTTCATCCACAATCATGGTAGCAGCTGACATACCCCAACTGCGATCACAGCTGGGTAATTGTTCGCGTCGGTTGCCAGTGCAATCAGGTGTGTGATGGTATTCCCACAGCATGCTGCCGTTATTGATATCAAGCGCAAACAGGCCGGGATCATTGCCGTCTGCGGACTGTCCGCTACTCTGGTTATTTCCGGCAAACAAACGTTCGCCGTCAAACGCCATGCCCCAGTGAATGCCGCCCATGGCGCCACCAGGACCGATCTTGGTATTCCAGACCAGCTCACCGGTATCGGGATTCAGTGCCCATACATCGCCACTTTTCTGACCACCCAGCACCAGATCATTGCCATCGCGGGTCTGGGCCAGCATGATGGCGGCGCCAAAATCCACATCCTTGTTGATGCTGTAAGCCGGCGGACAATTGGGGCCATCCGGGCTTCTGTCACAACCGGTCAGGTAGATGTCATTAGGCGTGGCCTGGAATTTCCAGGCTAATGAGCCGTCTTCCAGACGCAGTGCCAGAATCGCATCACTGGTGTCGGTGGGTGGTGCGGAGGTGTTTTCGCCGGTACCCACATAAAGCAATCCACGTTTTTCATCCACGGCTGGCGCGGTCCAGATCGGTGCTCCGCTGGGCCCGTATTGCTGGGTACCGACACGACTCACCGTGGTCGGTTTGGCATCTTCCATGGTGTGATAGACCCATTCACGGGCACCGGTCGCCAGATCAAGGGCAACGACAGCCCCGTGACTGGTACAGCATTCATAGTCCGGCGCCGCGCCCATATTCAGCTCACCGGAGGAAATCGCTACATAGACACGGTCACCATATAACACCGGCATGGCAGTCACATTGGAGACACTGGTGACCTGCACGCTGACATCCCAGATCACTTCCGCAGTAATGGCATCCATTAACAGGGTGTGGGCTGAATTATCCGCAAAAATCAGTACCGGACGGCCGTCTTCCAGAGTGTGATAGCCAATGGTGGTGCGCAGGGGAATATCATGCTCATAGACCCACTTCACACAGGGGGAATTGCCGCCAATATCCAGGGCAAACAACTGGCCGGAATCCACAATCGGGTAATACATGGTATTGCCAACGATGGCAGGTTGGGAGCGCATATTGGCAGTAGACGGAAAACCCATGGACCAGGCCAGTTCCAGATTGCCCATATCACTGGTGGTCAGCCCTGCCTGCTCCGCGGTAAGGTTTCGGTGATTCATCAGGTCAAAGCCCTGGGTCCAGATAGTAGGCTCACCGGTATCCACGTCCATGCGCTCGGCAGGACAGATGTTTTCACTAATCCAGCTGTTGTCAACGTCAGCCGTGGCCGACAAATAGGCCACCACATCATCAATATCATCTTCACTGAGTGCCGCTGCCTGCACTTTCATTTTGCCGTTGGTCAGGGCATAACGCACCGCACGCGGCCCCATGCGCTTGAGTGTATCAATGGGGGGTGACTTGGTTTCCACCGGCATGTCGTGGCAGGTGGAACAGGTTTCCTCATAGATGGCCATACCCGCGGCATTGATATCCGTACTGACCACAGGCTGCTGGGCCTGAACCATTGAAACAGACAACAAGCACATCAGAGCAGTACAAAAATAAAAGCAGAATGACCTGGATAACGACAACATAAGAAGAGCCCTGTTCGAATGATTAAAATGGTTAGGTATTTTTGTTATACCCACAAGTATAGGTAGGCTTGGACGAGGAAACCAGCCCCTGCAGCAGTATAGGGGGTATAGGGGGACGGAGGGATTAAAAATAAATCCCTCCGTCCCCTTTAATTTATTACTGTCTTATCGCTTCAAACTCGAAACGAAGTGTTACTTCATCGCCAACCAGATTGTCAGCCACGCCATAGTCCATACCCCAGTCACTACGGGTGATTGTGGTATCGGCAGAGATTCCCAGAGTCTCGCGACCATGTCCGAAAGGATACTGCGCCCGCTTGTTGATGATCACATCCAGCACGACCGGACGGGTTTCACCAATTAGCGTCAGGTTGCCGGTCAGTGTTGCACCTGCATCGTCATCGCCGGGGGTAAAATCAGTTGCTTCGAATGTAATGAGCGGGTTACGCCGCACATTCAGAAAATCCCTGCCACTGAGATGATTGTCACGGTCATCGTGATTGGTGAAGATGCTGTCAGCCTGTATCTCGACACGGCCTGCACTCAGTTCATGTGTATCAGGATCATAGCGGAAGCTTCCGGCGCCCTCGAGAAACAGCCCCATCTGATTCTGATAACCAACATGACTGGCTTCAAAGACAATCGAAAAATGTTCGGGATCAATTTCCCAATCTGCCGGTTCCGCCTGGGCGATTCCTGCTGACAACATCACGGGAATCAACAGGGTCACGCTTGATTGGAATGGACTTGAGTAAAACTTCTGCATGGCGCCTCCTGGCAATTAGTGATCAAGGAATGTTGCTACGACAGTCAACTATTCAAACAAAAATAGAACCGTGCGGCTACCAGGTTGATTGGTTTGGGAAATCTTTGCCCGTTTCAGAATGTATTAATTCACATCTGGCAGTGCCAACAGGTCAGTATGCCCTACTATGCAAGTCCCATTACCTATATTGGCTTTTCTGAACTGGATCCAGTCCTGAAGCGAAGTCGCGTCCAGTGTCGAATCCTGAGCGACGGCGTCGCCTATCCCGCTAATCAGCGCATCTACCAATTTCATATCGGCTCCATCCAGCACCCAGGGACTCTTCGCAGTAAACACCTTGAAACCTGATCTGCTAAATACCCGCTCCAGATAAGAGCCTGCCTCTGGCCCCAGCGCTACACCAAACCCCTTGTCTCGCTGCTGATCGCGATTGAAGGCATCAAGTACGGCCTCATCAAGAGGATGCACAGGCGTCCAGGTGGTGGTGCCATCGTAGTTTAATGCGGCGTATAAACCAGCTGGATGTTGTTGGCTCTGCAACGCGACTTCAAGTCTGTCGACGAAATCGGCAGAAACCAGATCAAATAACGCCGAAGCGGTAATGAGCTGTGCGCCTGCCAGCGGCAACGCGGAAATCTCTGTGAGATCGAGCTCGTAGGTCTGTAGTCGCTGCGAATGACCATGACGAACACGAGCCTGGGCAAGCAGTTCGGCATCCTGGTCCAGCAGCCGCCAGTACAGCGCCTGTTGATCAGTTTTTGAAGCATCGGCGAAAGCACGCAGCGTGGAACCTGTGCCCGCACCAAGATCCACCACGGTCTTTTCTGTTTCCTGGGATAAAACGCTGGCTAGCCACTGTCTGGCTTGCTTCAGCAAATTATCGTCCCGTGCGCGTTGATCTGCCACCTCGCGCAAGTCCAGCCAGTCGATGCTGAAACCGCTCATCGGCGATTTATCTCATCGATTTTACTGGCAACAATAGCTGCAGTATCTGCCCAGTCCGGCAATGTTGCGGCGGCCTTCCTGGCGCCGTCCTGTAATCGCCGGCGTAGTGGTTCATTGCTTATTATCTGCATTAGTGCCTCGCTTAATTGTTTGGTATCGTTCGGGGATACCAGCATCCCTGCTGTTTCAGGTACAACGTCTGGTACGGCGCCGGATCGCGCTGCGATCACCGGTAATCCCGCCGCCAGCGCTTCAGCGAACACCATGCCATAACCCTCGAATCGAGATGGCAGGACAAACACATCGGCCTGCTGATATTCAAGGCCTGTATCGGCCACCTTGCCAGCAAATTCAATACGCTGCGACAAGCCCAAAGTATTTACCCGTGCCTGCAAGCTATTAGCCCAGCCAGGGTCGAAATCCATACCCCCCACGAAGCGCGCTTGCCAAGGCAGGGATTTAAGCGGTTCAAGCGCCTCGATAAGGATGTCATGGGCCTTGCGCGGGGTCAGTGATGCCACAGTGAGCAGTCGGATCGGATCACCCTCACAGGACGCAAAGGAAACTCGATCAGTACCTGGCAGCGCGACGATGATCTTATCAATGGGTACGTTATACTGATCCATAAGGATCTGACGAGTATGCTCGCTGGTCACTACCGTAGCACGAGCATAGCTCAAGGCGCGTCGCTCCGAAACCAGTAATGCCTGACGACTTTGTGCATCAAGCCCTGTTTCCAGCGCCAGCGGATGATGACACAGGGCAACCAGTCGCAGCCGCTGTGCCTCAGCCATTGCCAACTGATCAAGAACCCCGAACGCCAGACCATCAATCACAAGCACGGACTGATCCGGAATAGCTGCCAATATCTCCTGAACGCTGGTCAAAGTGTGCTGATCAGGCATGCAAGAGCAGTCCGGTAACGCCAGCGTTTCCACTCTCACCCCCATACGGCGAAGCTCACCAATAAGACGGCGGTCATAATGATAACCACCCGTTGGGGTGTCGAGATCACCAGGGTATGCAAAATAGATCATTTAAGGGGACGGAGGGATTTATTTTTAACCAATTTAGCATAAGGCCGCCCCTGATGCGCATAACCTATCGTTCGACCTGTTTGTTTCTCAATCTGTTTCATAAATTCCTCCGACCCCAGCGGCATTGAAAAGTACAATGCCTTGCCAATCGCCGCGTACTCTTCCGTAGACAGAACTTCATCAAAAAGCTTTCGGTAGTTTGAACACCTCTGTGCCTGATTTTGACCAAGGGCCAAATAGGACTCATGTGCCGAGATCAACGTATTCTGATCTCCCCAAGCGTTGCAATGATTACTGGTCCATGCATATTCTTCGGGTTGCTTTACCATGTCTGCGGTCACCGGATTAAGCTCAATATAGCGATAGCATTTCAGTAAATAGTTTTCAGAATCAATGACGCTGGCCTTATGCCGTCCCTCCCAGAGGGATCCTGTGCGGGTATATTTTTTATTGATGTATTGGGCGTAGCGGCTACATAGCACTTTCATGAAATTGGAAATACTATCTACACATTCAGGGCTAATCAATAAATGCACATGGTTTGTCATCAGACAATAGGCATGCAGACGGTTCCCATAACGCGGCAACACTTCGCTCATGTATCTTAAAAACACTCGGTAGTTTTCTAACTCGAAGAAACACGGTTGCCGGTTATTGCCGCGTTGAACAATATGGTAGGCGTAACCCGGTATATACATTCTGGCTCGACGGGGCATTGCATTTCCTTATGCTGTTTTGTGAAAGACAGATGCTAGAAGTCTAGATGACTTTTTTACAAATGCGCAAAACTGATCAAAAATAAATCCCTCCGTCCCCTTTGGTTTGGTATTGTTGGCACATGTCAGACACTTTGAATCCTGGGGAACAACAAGCGATTTATGGATCGCTCAAGCGCGAGTCCGCTCGCCTTGGCTGCTTGGGCGTGGCCGCTCTGGCAGGCGGGTGTGTTTTGCTGGGCCTGAGCTGGCATTGGCAAGGGGCAATGCAATGGTTTATTCAGGCGGTGTTGGTCTGGGCCTTTATCTGTTTTCAGACAAGGCGGCGCTTGCACATTAATCACAAAGCGCCCGAGGCGCCACTTTATAAAACCCTTGGCTGGGCCAACAAGCTCACCTTGTTGCGCTCCTGGTTAATTGCTAGCGTCGGCGGATTCCTGTTTCAGCCATGGCCTGATGGTGCCGCGCTGGCGTGGTTGCCCGGCATGCTCTATTTCTTTGCCGCCGTGCTGGATCGGGTGGATGGCTACGTTGCGCGCCGGACCGGACAAAGCAGTCTGCTTGGCAATGAACTGGATACTGTTGCCGATGCGCTGGGTCTGGCAGTAGCTTCCCTGCTGGCATTCGCTTATGGCCAGGTTCATTGGAGTTACCTGTTATTTGGCATTGCCTATTATCTGTTTCATGCAGGAATAATGTGGCGCAACTGGCGAGACTTGCCGATCTATCCCCTGCCGCCAGCATTGCACCGTCGCACCTGGGCCGGCTTTCAGATGGGGTTTCTGGTCGTGGCGCTGTGGCCACTGTTTCATCCGCCACTGACTACCCTCGCCGGCTTTGCCTTCATGTTACCTGCGCTTACAGGTTTTTTAATCGACTGGCTTATCGTCAGTGGCTACATCAACCGACAAGCCGATGATGTGGACAAGAGCTTTCAGCGGCTTGCGCATTTCAGTGTGACCTTGCTGCAACCGGGCTTGCGTCTTGTGATCGTGGTGACCCTGGTGATATCCCTGTTGCAATCCGGCCTTCCCCCGTTATCGGGGAACGGTCTGGCATGGATGAACAATATTATGATCGGCAGCTTTATTGTGGCATCTGCCATGGTCTTGCTGGGAGTCGCTGGACGCTACTTCAGTCTCATCCTGGTTGGCCTGCTGGGCTGGTATTACATGAGCAATCCGTTAATGCCGGTGGACTATGTTCTATTTTGCTGTGTGGTCTGGTTATTACTGCTGGGGACCGGGCGCTTCAGCCTGTGGACAGAGGATGATCACTGGCTTAACCGGTATGATGGCGCTTGAAATCACCCACTGATTTTTTTCGCTTTACCCGTTTCATGTCACGCTACATGATCTGGTTCGTCGCTTTCGCTCTGGTGGCCTGGATACTGTCCAGACTGCCCTTTAGCGAACTGATGCAGTCTCTTAAAAATCTGCAGCTTTCCCAGTGGATAATTTGGACTTCCCTCAACCTGCTTGTCATTGCGCTACTTACCGGACGCTGGCTGGTACTGACTCGCGCCATGGCTCTGCCTTGCAGTTTCCTGCAGCTTCTAAAGGTACGTCAGGCAGGCCAGGTCATCAGTTTTGTGACACCCGGCCCCCAGTTTGGTGGAGAACCCCTGCAGATCTACTGGTTATGGCGAAATTATTGTGTGCCGATACACAGTGCCTTCCTGGCGCTTGGACTGGATCGATTCTATGAGCTGTGGATTAATTTTGCTGTGCTTTTATTGGCCGTGCTTACCCTGCTGATGACCCGATCTGCAATCGTTGTCGACTGGTACCCCATCGCATTCGTTCTAGTGGGATTGATTGTGCTGATGGCGCTATTTGGATGGTTTGTTCTGCGCCAGCCATCGCGCATCAAGGACGGGATAAAACGTTTGACGCGACGCTGGCATAACCATGAACGTCTGCGCAATCTCGATACCCATCTCAAGCAACTTAATGAATCCCTGCAACGGGTGATGACAACAAAACGTCCTGCGCTTGGCATGGCACTGACTCTGTCATTATTGGCCTGGACTGCAATGACAGGAGAATTCTGGTTCTTGTTAACTCTGCTGGATATACCGACAGATCTGTCAACATTTGTGTTTCTGTTTACCGTGGTGCGACTGGCTTTTCTGCTGCCTCTGCCCGGCGGGGTTGGCAGTGTTGAGGCCGGACTGTTCTGGGCATTTCAGACACTGGCATTGCCATTACCGGCAGCCGCCGCTCTGATCGTGCTGATGCGTCTGCGTGACGTAATCATTCTATTGGCGGGTGCAGCGCTCTTGCCCGGGCTGCAGTCTGCCAATAATAGCGCTAGAGCAAAAGAGTCATAAGCCCCCGGTCTTGTCAGACTGTTTAATAATCCGTGACGTAAGCGGCCCAGCAAGTGTCATTTTCCCATATCCTGACGCTGAAGCGACCCGAACCCGGCGGCTGAATTCCATCAAGTAACCTGCCACAAACAATACGACTGAAATGTTCAATACTCGGGTTAAGCCCCTCGAATTCAGGCAGATCATTTAACATGCTCTCACCAAAATAATCGACAACGCCCTGAAGTTCTTCCTCGATTTTCACGATATCCACAAGATAGCCATGCTGATCCAGGTCGGCGGCTTCAAGACGAACGTCTATCCTGTAAGGATGGGAATGGGGATGGTTCTCCGCCCCCCAATCACCGCCGATAAGATAATGCCTGGCAATCAGCTCACGGCTTACTGAAACTGTATACATCTATTATTCCTCTAAACTTAAAACGTTTATTCTAAAACCGCCATAAAAATGGCATACATCAAATCTGATCCTGATAATCAAAAACAATCTGCGTAGCGTCCCGGGGTGATTGGTCCAGCAGTTGGTAAGCTTCACTGGCTTTTGCAAATGGCAGAGTATGACTAACAAACTGCGCAGGACGGCATGCTTTTATCATGTCCCATGCCACAGAGAAGCGCCTGTCTTTATTCCATCGGCCACCAAGCTCAGGGGCAATAGTGCTGACCTGACTGCTAAGGATAGTGATTCGGTTGCGATGAAATCTTTCACCCAGATTAATCTCGGCGCTCTTGGTGCCGTACCAGCTACCCACAACGATGCGGCCGGAGTAAGCACATAAATCCACCGCCAGATTCAACGCTGCCGGGGAACCGCTTAACTCAAAGACCACGTCCGCCCCGCCACCTGGTTCACCAGGATTCAGTTTCTGCTTCAGCATCTTGATGTCGCTATCAGAGTCAGGATCAAACGCCGCTTGCACACCGCAGTGCCCTGACAGCTTGCGTCGGCCGGCGATGCCATCCACGCTATAAAGACCTGCGAGAGGAAATTGGGCCAGGACGCTGGAAGTCAGTAGCCCTACAATCCCCTGTCCCAGTACCACTACCCGTTCACCGACTCGCGGATTGCCATCCTGGACCAGATTCACGGCCGTCTCCATATTGGCCAGAAATACGGCCTCCTTTGGATCTATTCCCTGTGGTACCGGAATAACATCGTCCATAGTGCAAACGTGATGGCTGGCATGGGGCTGAAACGAGAAAACTGTTTTGCCAACGCAGTCAGGCTCCACGCCATCACCCGCTGCCTCTATCAAACCGACACAGGCATAACCATAGGGCAAGGGATAGCTGATCTTTTGCTGTCCAAGCGATGCAAGAGTTTCATCCAGAGCCATGTCAGCGGGCAATTGTCCGCGATAGACCAGCATTTCGGTGCCGGCACTGATCGCCGAATAAAGGTTCTTCACCAGCACTTGATTGTTCTGCAGCGCTGGTAATTGTTGTTCGCGTATTTCGACCTGATGAGGGTTGACGAACCAGAGCTGACGTGAGTTCATTGGTCTGCTCCATTTTTCCCATTTACACCATTTTTCCCATTGTCAGCGTCGTACTGTAAATCCCCCCACACGATAAGATCCTTGCCTGCAGATGCGCTATGAAGCGGATCAATCCGCAACTGGTCATCACAGCCTTCACTTTGCAAACTCCCTACCGCCTTGTAGCCGCCCACAAGCCGTGGGGCGACGGTTAACACCAGCGCATCAGCCAGACGCGCCTTAAGGAATGCCGTTATCACTGTAGCACCGCCCTCCACCATCAATGTCTTAATGCCTCGCTCGCGCAGCAGGCTCATGGCTGCCACCAGAGGCACTCGCTGAGAATCTGCGTCCGAACTTTGTATGGGCAATATATCAACCTGATCACCCAGTGATATGGATTCAGATTTGAGCGTTAAAATCCAGCACTGTTTATCCGGGTGATGGCAAATCCTGGCGGCCTTTGGCGTGCGCAATTGACTGTCCAGCACAATAGGTTGTGGGTTTAAACCACTCCACTGCCTGACTGTGAGCTGCGGATCATCACTGAGTACAGTACCGATACCAACCAGAATCCCGTCATGGAGACTGCGCAATTGATGCGTCAAACTCATGGCCTGCTCGCCACTAAAGTTCATGGCTTCGCCACTGCGGGTGGTAATACTGCCGTCCCAGCTTTGCGCATAGGAGAGCGTTATGAAAGGTCTGTTGTCAGCTTGAAAAGTGGAGGCACGTGCATGCAACCACTTTTCAATCTGCTGATTGAGGTTTATGGGAGTCACTTTTGGCTATTGAGGGTGGGATATTGGTCAGACTCAGCAGATGGTTCATACGTTGGGCCTTGGTGGTTAAATACTGGGAATTTTCCGGATTGACGAAATTAGCAAGCTCGACGCGCTCGTTAACCTTGATCCCCTGTTCCTCAAGCGCACTGATTTTGAGGGGGTTATTGGTGATCAGGCGAACCGACTTTATGCCGAGATTTTCCAGAATGCGGACAGCTACCGTATAGTCACGCTCGTCTGCCTGGTGTCCAAGCAGGAGGTTGGCATCTACAGTATCATGACCGGCATCCTGCAAATTGTAGGCATGAATTTTCTGCTGCAGACCAATTCCTCTGCCTTCCTGACGAAGATAGACAACTACGCCGCGTCCTTCCTCCGCGATAACCTGCAAAGAGCGGTCCAGCTGCTCGCCGCAATCGCAGCGAAGAGATCCGAAGATATCACCGGTAAGACATTCCGAGTGCAGACGAACCAGAATATCCTCTCCTGAACCAAGGTCACCCATATAAAAGGCTAGATGATCCTTGTCGTCGAATGTATTGGTGTAATAGACAAGCTCGAACTCGCCGTACTCGGTAGGAATACGGGCGCTGACAGCACGGGTAACGGAGAGATTAGACATCGTGGGCTATAGTACGTTTTTCGCCTGTAACGGTAAAGCATGGCCGGGTAATGATCCATTATCCGGCACGGGCCTAAATCACAGGTCAGGGTTGCAATTATTTACCTGTTAAACGCACAAACAGGGAAAATGGATCAGTTTCTGTTCAATCATTGTCAAAAACTTTCAGGCGAGAAGCTCAAGCAAACTGAACAGGGGTGGTTAATCCTGATCAACGAAATCAGCTCTGCAAAAAGCACCCCAGATAAATAACGTCAGGATCAGTAAAAAACAGGTCTGCTAGAGACAGGCTCAGGCGCAGAATCCAGACCAGTATAGTCCACAAAACCTGGCAACGTAGCCAGCAGAATCTCCAGCGCCTGCTCGCGTTCTCTGTCGTTAAAGGGTTGGCGACCAGGATAACGTTCGCGCCCTTCCAG
>CBFICR010000065.1:0-15881 GCA_965661105.1 Pseudohongiellaceae bacterium
AAAAGGATCATGTTCAACCACGTTGCCGGGAAAACGCTGTTCAAGAATATTGGTTACCGCCGGGATCAGGCAGGAACCGCCTGTTCTCAATACCAGCTGTATGTCATGTCTTTGCAACCCGGCTTTGTCCAGGGTGTCATCAACCGCCTGTTCAAAGCGCAATAATAATGGCGCAATCATGCGTTCAAATTCAGTCCTGGTGATGGTCACTTCCACATCTATTTCAGGTATGTCCAGCACACACTCCTCACTGTCAGATAGCGCGGCTTTACAGTCCTTGATGGCCTGAAACACCTGGTAGGAATAGTTCTGTGTAATCAATTCATAAAGGCGCTCAAATTTTAGCGCCGACTCCCCGCCCTGATGCATTTTGTCGATAACCGGAGTGGTGTATTCGTTTTGATTCAGGATATAACTGACGGTCCAGTTAATCAGCAAATCTGCATAGGATTCAAAGGGAAACAGGGTTTCAACGGTTTTGCCTTCCACCTCCCTTTCCCAGCGCTCCCCTTTACCCAGTAAGGGGAACAGAATTTCCCGAAACATGCACTGGTCGATATGATCTCCGCCCAGGCCTATTCCATGGATGGCAGCGACATCAAAATGCTTCTCATTACGACGCAGGATACATAAATCCAGCGTGCCTCCGCCAAAATCGACAGTAAGAATGACATCACTTTGCTCAGCCGGGTTACTTTGCAGATAACTCATGGCTGCCGCTGTTGGCTCAGGATAAAAGGACTGGTGAGTGATGCCTGCATATTGATAGGACTCACTCAGGCGCTCCATTGCCACCTTGTTATGGTCATTATCCCGGCCTTCAAAGTTTACCGGATGACCAATACAGGCCTGATTTACCTCAATACCTTGAAGGGGCAACTGCTGAACATATTTTTCGACACAGAGCTTGATGCGCAACAAAATAGGCGTGATCAGCGCCACCAGTCTGAAAGGCCGGTTAAATACCATGACCCGGTGTGTATCCACACTGCCAAGCAGGCGCTTGGTGCCCCGGAATAACCTGCCCGGCAGACTGCCATCGTTGAATGCCTGCCCATACACCAGTTGGGTATCCGGCTCGGACGGAAGCTGTGTCGACATATCCATTTGACCGGTACTGGTTCTGGCTTCACCAAGTACCTCAAGGCTCATTTCGACTTTTCGGCCCTGGTTCTGGGCTATATAGGTATCAATGGCTTGCTGTCCGGTACTGGTGACAAAGTCCCTGTCGATATAACTGGCCGAAGGCATGATCGGGTTGTCAGGCTCCAGCATCACCATGGAGACTTTCTCGCCATCAAAGATGGCTGCGGTACTGTTGGAGGTACCAAAGTCGATACCCAGGCCGATTTTATTATTGGCTGCTGTGTTTTCGGGATGATTCAGATCGGGCATTTTCTGACAACTTTACATGCGGGTTAATTTTGGTTTAAGCCCGGATAAAAGCAGAATAAGCGCTTATCCCGGGGAGAGGGGAAGATACCTAAGAACAAATAGCAGAACAAGCCGTTATTACCTCAATCATGAGCCCTTTACATCCCATCGTGCCCGCATGCACCATGCCAGCCGTCGTTGAATTCAGCCACACTCCCTGCTAGTCTGAATTGCCGGGTTTGTATTCAGGAACCACCAAAAAATATAAAACACAGGTTTACCGGAATTGCATGCAATCTGCATCTTGCCGGCGCAGCTATCACTGATTCAACCCAGATTAACCATGCCATAACTTACCATGCCATAGTGGAAGGAAAACTTGATGACACGAATACTATTTCCTGGCTTTTTGCTGGTTGGTGTCTGTCTTATGTCAGCCTGCAGTAAGCAGATGCCGGAAGACAGCCCCAGCGAAATTACCGATACCATTTCAATCAGTATCCCCCCTTCCCTGCAAGCCACTGGCGCCGTAACCGCATTTTCCATGCTGTCAGAAAATGCCGGCCCTACCACTGTCTCAATCGCGCCGGACGGGGATATCTGGTTTACCCTGAGCGCTGCCAATGCTATCGGCACAATGCGCCCTGATGGCTCCGGCCTGATTGAATACCCGATCCCGACCCCGGGCAGTTCCCCACGCATCATTGCCCTGGGGGGGGATGGCAATATGTGGTTCTCGGAACATGAAGGCAACAAAATGGGCAAAATTACGCCAGACGGCGAAATTACAGAATTTCCCCTGTTGAGCGAAAACAGTCAACCACGTGCCATCGCGCTGGGCAGTGACGGCAATATCTGGGTCGGCCTGTTTGCTGCCAGCAAAATTGCCCGCATCACCCCCCGGGGTGAGGTCACCGAATTTACCATCCCTACCCGGGATAGCGGTCCACGCGCCCTGGCTGCCGGCCCCGATGGCAATATCTGGTTTTCAGAATTCAAGGCCGGGAAAATCGGTCGCATTACCCCGCAAGGGGAAATCACTGAATTTAACCTGCCGCGTCCCAACACCGGACCCGGGGATATTACTGCCGGTGCCGATGGCAATATGTGGTTTCTTGAACTCAACGGCAATATGGATAACACGCCTGTCGATGGCAATCGCGTCGCTCGCATCACCATGAGCGGAGACATTACTGAGTTCATGATTCCCAGTGAAGGCTCCACCCCGATTAATATCGCCGTAGGCCCGGACAGAAATATCTGGTACACCAAAAACAATACCCTCGGCAGAGTGACTCCGGCAGGACAAATGACCGAATTTGCCATTGCCGATGGTCCCGCCAGGGCCGTGGGTCTGAGTGCTGGCAGTGATCGCCAGCCCCCTGATCGCCTGATTGACCAGCTCTGGTTCACCGACCCCAGCAATAATCGTGTTGGTTATCTGCATTTTGAGTGACGCAACCCGGATCAATCCCCACCCTCTGCTGTGCCGACAGTTTGCAGACGCACTGACCGGGCATAACAGCTATTCCGATGCAGCCATGACCAAGGCCGCCAGTTGTCTGCTGGATTTTCTGTCCTGCGCCAATGCCACACAGCATTTCCCCTGGGTTGAACAGGCCCGGCAAGTGGCCATCAACAATTCTGGCATTGAATCAGTTCAGCCCGAGGATTCTGCTGGCCACAGAGGGGCGACAATCATTGGCACGACGCAACGGGTATCGGTTCAGGATGCGGTATTCGTCAATTCAGTAGCTGGTCATTCACTGGTGCGCGATGACATGCATTTAGGCAGTGTGTCCCACCTTGGTGTTGCAGTCATGCCCGTTGCTCTGGCATTAGCGGAACAACACAAGGTCGGTGCCAAACTGTTTCTGGAAGCCATCATCTGTGGTTACGAAGCCGGTGGCAAACTGGGCGCCATGCTGATGGATATAGAGACAGCCCGAACTTTTCGTCCAACCGGCCTGATAGGCGCTTTTGCCGCTGCGGCAACGGCAGCGAAACTGATGGGCCTTGATGCACAGTCAAACGCCAATGCCCTGGGCTTTGCCAGCAACTACATTACCGGGCTGAATGAGTGGGCAGCCTGGGGCAGTGATGATATGTATTTTCACCCTGGTATCGCTGCCAGGAACGGGCTGACGGCAGCGCAACTTGCCCAGGCCGGCGCGCTGGCAGCAAAAGGCTCTTTGGATGGTAAAGCAGGCCTGTTTGCCGCCTTTGCCAAGGGGGTTCCCACCCCTGCTGCCCTTCCCTTTAGTGAACATGATGAAGAAATACTGCAGGTATTTTTCAAACAGGTTCCTGCCTGCAATTATGCCCAGACAGCGGCGCAGGTAGCGCTTCAGCTCCTGGCACAAAACACCTTGCCCGTGGATTCCATTAGCCAGATTACCGTCAAGGTTCCCTACGCCGCTGCCCATTACCCTGGCTGTGATTACCCGGGGCCGTTTGAAAGCATTTTGCAAGCCAGAATGAGTATTCATTTCAATGTGGCCAGTGCCCTTTACCATGGAAATTTTGATGACAGTCATTATCAGGATTTCGCCAATGAAGACGTTATCGCACTGGCCGGGCTTATCAAGGTAGCGGTTGATGAAACACTCACGGCTAATTATCCGGCCAGGCAGGGCGCCAGTATCCAGGTGATCAGCCGTGAAGATGAAGAATTTACCGCCACTTTGAATGATGTCGTGCCGGCAAATCCTGATGAAGTAATGTTCCGCTACAGGATAGCAGCTTCTGGAAAACCTGTTGCGCAATCACACCGGCAACTGTTGCAGGAGCTGGAAAAACGCTTCATTCCGGGTAGCCTGAAAACATCCGGAGACCAGGCATCCTGACCAGGCCTGTATAACATTAATGAAGAAGCATCATGCAAAACAAAACAGCGATATTGCCCACGCCGGTTTACCCGGTGCTGACTCAGGTATTGAAGAGCCATTAAGGCAGGCCGGGATAGATCCTGACCGGCTTTCAATTCTCAAGTTTGGACAGAAGGTCCATGCACCCGGACCCAGACCATGGGTCAAGCGCCTGATTGTTGGTCTGGTGCTGTGGGTTATTTCCCTGGCCATGGAGATAGCCGATTTTTTACCCGAAAGTTTTATTCATGCCGCCCTTTCCCTTGTTATCGGACTGGTTATCCTGCAGGTGGCTTGCCAGGCCCTGTTAAAAGCCTCCGAAAAACTCGCAGCGCGGCTGCACTGGAATCATTATGTCGCCGGCACGGTCGCGGAAATTCTTTCAACCGCACCCGAACTGGTAGTTATCGCCTTTGTTATTCCCGTCAGTCCCCTGATCGCCTTTATCATCACCCTCATCACCATCTATAACAACGCCCTGGTGTTCAGTTTTTATTCTTTTTTTCTGCCCAAGGATAAACATGGAAAATTCCTGATGCCCTTGCCGATCACTGAAGCCGGCACCCAGATATTAATTGGCGGGGGTGCCATGGGGCTTATCCTCGGACTGGTGATGATGGCGTTTACCTCTGACTCGCCCACTAAAAACAGTTTTTTGCCCGTTGATTTATTCACCATCAGTGCTTTTCTGCTCACCATATTCGTTTTCTATACCCACAAACTGATCACTGGCTATGCTCAGGAAGAAGATGAAGTCAGGGAAAGCCTTGGCATGACCGGTAAAGATATTGAAAAACGCCTGGCCATTGTCTACGAAAATGTAACAGAAAATTCCATAGCCAGTATTGCCGGCCTGTTACTGATTGGTATTGTGGGTGCATTAATTGGTGGTGAGCAGGTGTCTGAATTTGCGCGAGCCATGGTACGCGAGCTGGACGTGAACCCTATCCTGACGGCGCTGATTCTCGCCGTGTTTGCGGGCATGAGTGAATACGTTATTCTGTGGCAATCGCACCAGAAAAAAGAATACGGCATCGCCCTGGCCAATGCTTTTGGTGGCATTACCCAGGTGATGTTTATGGTGTTTCCTTTCACCCTGCTGGGTATCGCCGTCTATCAGGCCTGGATTAATCCGACCCATCCGGACTTTCCCATCGGCTTTTCCCTGTCCAATATTTTTCTGCTGATCTTCCTGTTTCCCACGTTTTATACCTTGTCCTCGCTTTTGGAAGAAGACCACACCATGGGCGTGCTGGATACGGTAATCATGTCCAGCATCTTTTTGTTTTTGATTCTGCTCATGGTGAGTTATGGGGCAAGTACCGCTTAAAAAACATGTTCTCTGCGCTTTGCTGCTGTATGCACTTGTATGGTTACGGCCATGTTTCGATTTCTGCTGACGCTTCTCACTTGTTCTTTTCCTGCCAGTTGTGCTTATATAAAAATTGCCTGAACAACAATAATGAGCAATCTGGCAGCGGGGGAAATCATGAAATCCGGCACGAATAAAAACATGAAACACAACACGCTAATAGCAGCCATGCTATTTACCCTTTCATTGAGTACACTGCCCTTGATGGCACAAACCAGCGACTATAAAGACATCATCTATGCCAGTCCCGATGGCCATGATCTGGGACTGGATATCTATATTCCTGATTCCGTCAACAACCCGCCTCTTGTGATACAGGTGCATGGCGGCGCCTGGCGCTTTGGTGATAAATCCGGTGGCGTACCCATGGAGTTCGTCGATCATGGCTATGCGGTGGCCAGTCTGGATTTTCGTCAGTCCACCGATGCACCCTTTCCCGCCATGATTCATGACATCAAGGCGGCTATTCGTTTTCTGCGCGCCAACGCGTCGGATTATGGCTATGATGCCTCAAAAATAGCCATTACCGGTGCCTCATCGGGCGCTCACCTGGCATTGCTTGTGGGTGTCAGCACAGGTCATCCTGAACTGGAAGGAACCCTGGGCGATCACCTGGACACGTCTTCCGCCGTTCAGGCAATCCTCAGCTATTTCGCTGCTGCAGACCTGACCACCATCCTTTCTCAATCGACCCCTTTTGGTCTCAGCGTCAGGGAACCTTCGCTGGAATTATTGCTGGGTTCACTGCCACAGGACAATGAAGCCCTGGCGAGACTGGCCAGCCCGGTGACCCTGGTGGACGCCAATGACCCACCGCTGATATTGCTGCACGGGGATCGTGATCCCCAGATGCCCATCAACCAGAGCCTGCAGATGTTCGGGGCCTACAAAGCCGCGGGACTGGATGTTACCTTTGATCCGGTACATGGCGCTGTCCATGGCGGTCCCGGTTTTTTTGATGAGGAACATCTGGGCAATGCGCTGGCCTTTCTGCAACGCACCATAGGCAAGTAAGGCCAATGTTTGCTTCAGGGATGACTGGCAGAGTATGACTATCCAGATCGGCGACATTCTGATTGATCGTGTTTTGGAAATGGAAATCCCTTTCCTGTTACCCGCCGATGCGTTTCCTCACACCCCTGTCGCTGAAGCCATTGAAAAGCACCGTCACTGGCTTGAACCTTCCGCGTTGTGTCCCGACACCGGCAAGCTAATCATTGCCATCCAGACCTGGATTATTCGCACCCCGCAACATCTGATTCTGGTGGATACCTGTCTGGGCTGCGACAAAACCAACCACTATTTCAAGGACTGGCATCAGCGTAGCGATACGCGTTGGTACCAGGCTTTATTGGCCAAAGGCATAGATCCGGCGGAGGTGGATTATGTCTTTTGTACTCACCTGCATGGCGATCACTGTGGCTGGAATACCCGTTTGATCGACGGGCGCTGGGTACCGACATTCCCGAATGCCAAATACATCATCGCCAAAGACGAGATGGATCATGTCGCCAATGAAAATACCCCCGCCTGGCAGGAAAGTGTGTTGCCCTGTATTGAATCCGGGCAAGTCATGGCGGTAGACACCGCTTTTACCCTGAATGACCAGGTCTGGCTGGAACCCACACTGGGTCATACACCGGGCCATGTGTCCGTAAACCTGCAATCAAAGGGACAACGCGCCGTGCTGTGCGGTGACCTGATTCACAGTCCCCTGCAATGTCTATACCCGCATTGGGAATACTGGATTGATTTTGACCCACAACAGGCGGTGCAAACCCGCAAACAGTTTCTGGAAACCCACAGTGAAACCAACAATCTGATCCTGACTGCCCATTTTCCCTCCCCTTCCATGGGAGTTATAGAATCTCACCAGGAGGCATTCAGATTTCGCTTTCAGGACAACCACTGAATAGCCCTCCTACAGTACTGGCAACTGTCTGCGCCAAACCAAACTGTGATCCAGCTCACATTTCACCCTTTGTCACTATGGCAATATTTTTCCGATATATCCTCATTGGAACGAAACTGACTGGATGACAGTTTTGCGCATATTATTAATCTCTTGCCTGCTTTGTATATTGCCTGAAACTATCCTTGCACAGCTGGGCGATCCCATTGGCCAGGTACTAATCACACAAGGCACTGTCACGGCAACCAACAGGACAACACCTGCGCGTGCGCTGAGAAGGCGCTCTGAGTTATTGGTCGGGGACACGGTAAAGACAGCGGCAAACGGATTTATCACGATTCGCATGCTGGACGGGGCTGTGATCTCATTGACACAAGACACAGTCTTTTTATTTACCGAATACCACTTGGCTGGCAGCCCGGGGACTGAAGATAAAATATCACTCGAACTGCAACGCGGTGGAGTCAGATCAATAACCGGATCAATTGGCGATGCTAAAGATGATGCTTACCTGCTAAGCACCCCTGCAACGGATTTATCAATTGAAGGCGCCACCTACGAATGTGTCATAGTAAAGGCCCTTACTACTTGCGGGGTGTACAACGGTGCCATCACCATGACCAATCCGATTGATTCTGTTGAGCTGGGCCTGGGAGGAAACTGGGATTATGCTGAAGTCGAAAGTCGTCAACACACGCATATTCCATTGCTACGTCAACCCGCCGTCCTGGGACAGATTAGTTTGAATCCCGGTGCTGGCCAGACCACAGTCAGTACGCCAGTCCCAAATTCGGTGACCACACTATCCGGGACGGTCTCATTGCCACCCTCTGCTCCCATACAGATCACGCCTTATAAAACGCCCTGAACAACGCTGGCAAGGCCCTGAAAACAGCACATAATCCCTGCTACCAATAATTTATTACTTATATTTTTCAATAACTTAATAGCGATCTTTAGTTCCACCTTGCGGTCGTCATCTAGTCCCGACGAACTACCCAAAATTTTCCCGCTTTCACTGTCATGTTTCGCTATAATGAGCGCCCTTCGTTAATAGAAAACAGTAGAAACACCCTATAGCAGGAGTTATTTATGGCCAAGATAGTCGGCGGTATCGCCACTTCCCATACCCCCACCATTGGTTTTGCCCTGGATGCACATAAACAGGAAGATCCTGTCTGGGCGCCCATTTTCAAAGGTTATGAGCCGGTACAGCAGTGGTTGAAAGATCAGGCCCCGGATGTCATTTTCTATATTTTCAATGACCACATGACCTCATTCTTCATCGATCACTATTCACACTTTTCCCTGGGCGTTGGTGAAAACTTTCCTGTCGCGGACGAAGGCGGCGGCCCACGAAATCTGCCCCCGTTGAAAGGTCATCCGGCACTGGCTGAACATATTGCCAAGGGGCTGGTGGCTGATGAATTCGATTTATCCTATTTCCAGGAAAAAGCCCTGGATCATGGCTGTTTCTCACCACTGTCACTGCTACTTGATCATGAAATAGAGTGGCCCTGCAAGGTACTGCCTTTTCAGATTGGTGTACTGCAATCGCCAACACCGACCGCAAAACGCTGCTACAATATTGGTCGTTCCCTGCGTAAAGCAATCCAGAGCTATCCGGAAGATATCAAGGTTGCTATTGCCGGCACTGGCGGACTTTCCCATCAGGTCCATGGTGAACGCTGTGGCTTTAATAACACGCCCTGGGATATGGAATTCATGGAGCGCCTTGAAAAAGATCCTGAAGGTCTCACCGATATCACCATTGCCGAATATGCAGAACTCGGTGGTATGGAAGGTGCTGAAGTCATTATGTGGCTGATCATGCGTGGTGCATTATCAAAACAAGTGGAAGCTACCCACAAGACCTATTACCTGCCCTCAATGACCCCAATTGCCAGCATGATTCTGGAAGAACGCTCTGATGAAGTCTCCGACGAAAGTCAGGAAGACTATATGAAGCGCATCAACCATCAACTGGCAGGCATTGAAAAACTGGAAGGCACCTACCCCACGACTATCGGCAGCAGTGTTAAAGCCTATCGACTCAACAACTTCCTTCACGAACTGATCATTCCGGAACATCGCAAGCTTTTTCTGGAAGACCCGGAAGCGTCTTTCCAGCAGGCTGGCCTGACGGATGAAGAAAGAGATATGGTGCGCAATCTCGACTGGCGCTCCATGATTCATTATGGCGTGATTTTCTTCATGCTGGAAAAACTTGGCGCAGTTGTGGGCACCACCAACCTGCATATTTATGCGGCCATGCGTGGCGAATCACTTGATGACTTCCAGAAAACCAGAAATGCCCAGGTACTGTATTCAGTGGCAGGTCAGGATGAAGGCAAGACTGACTGGGACAAGGAACAAAGCCCCAAATAGGTTTTCATAAAGTCTGTCGCGTTTTGGTTACTTTTTTTGTGTTTACAAAAAGAGTAACCAAAACAAAGGGCGATGACGTACACTGGTTCAATTCTCCCTCTAGTCAACTTACTATTACCCCGGAGTAATAAATGATCTGGTTAATTGCAGGATTGATAATCTTCTTTAGCGTTCACTCCACGCGTATTTTCGCCTCTGGCTGGCGGACTAAGTGTATTACCATCAAAGGGGAAAATGTCTGGAAAGGCATTTACAGCCTGCTCTCAATTGCCGGTCTGCTGCTTATCATTTATGGCTATGGCTTGAGTCGGGCTGATCCTGTCTTCCTCTGGACGCCGCCGTCATGGACCCGTCACCTGGCTTCACTACTGGTGCTGTTTGCTTTTATTCTGATCGCTGCTGCCTATATTCCCGGTAACCATCTAAAGGCCAGGCTGGGACATCCGATGTATGCCGGTGTCAAAATCTGGGCGTTTGCTCACCTGGCAACCAATGGTCGCCTGGGGGATGCCCTGCTGTTTGGCTGCTTTCTTGTCTGGGCCATTGTCGGTTTTTCCTCAGCGCGCAGGCGTGACAGATCAGCAGGAACGGTTTATGCCAAGGGCACGGCAAAGGGAACTGTACTGACTTTCGTTGTTGGTATTATTGCCTACGGCGCCTTTGCTTCTTACCTGCACCGCGTACTGATTGGTGTATCACCTTTCTGAACCCTCTAGTTCGAATGGTTGACCACACGATTGAGGGCCGCCTCATTGACTGCTTTCTCAATTCGCTTTTTACGGGTTTCCGGTTTACTGGCTGATTTTATCCACCAGAGAATATTTCTTTTAATCTGATGGGGAAATTTATTCCAGTGCTGTTGGGCCCCGATTTTGTTTTTTAATGCCTTTTTAAAATCCAGCGGTTCGATCTCTTTTTCTATCTCGTCATAGCGATCCCACGAGCCACTCTTTTTTGACTCTTCAATTTTATCCAGGCCAGGCTGCATCATGTGGTCATCTTCAATCAGCTTTTGCACACGGGCTTTATTAACGGCTGTCCAGGGACTGTCTTTATTGATGGGTGCAACCAAAAGCTTGCTCCTTTTTTCATCCACCCGGCGTTGTGCAGAAACTATCCAGCCAAAAGAAAGCGCAGCATTCACCAGGGCTTCATATTGAACATAGTCATCCCCGGATTGCTGATTGAAATAAATGACCCAGACACTCTCGGGTCGATCAAAATGATCCGATAACCAGTCGCGCCATTGCTCTGTGCTGACTATTTCTATGCGCTCTATTTCTTTTGTCATGTTTTATTAACACTCAACCACAAACCTGCCACCACTGTTTTTTACACACTACCGTGGATTTTATTAGGTTGCCAGCCGCACCGGGATGACTTCCAGAGAGAAATAAAAAACACATCACCCTTTTATCACTGTTTCGCTGTTTCGCTGTTTCGCTGTTTCACAGTATTGCGCCAATTACCCGTTAAAGAATCCAGCAGACAATCTCTGCCCTTTCAATCAGGCCATGGTAATCAGACAGGCAAACACTGTAGAATTACTTTACTGTTACTCGTAGCGACTGTACGTATATATAAAAAATTTTCCAATCGGAGTGTGGCGCAGCCTGGTAGCGCACCTCGTTCGGGACGAGGGGGTCGGAGGTTCGAATCCTCTCACTCCGACCAACAATTACTATTCAATATTACTTATTATTATGAAACCTGACTTATCTGACCTGTACATTCTAATTACCGGATCCGGCCGCGGCCTGGGCCGACATGCTGCTCTGCATCTCGCCTCCTGTGGGGCCATAATCGGCGTTGCTGATATTGATGCCGCCAATGCCGACCAGGTGGCGGGAGAAATAACCAGTAACGGTGGCAAGGCAAAAGCCTATTCCGGCGACATGTCAGACCGCAAAGCGTTTATGGCGGTAGCGGCAGATTTTGCCAAACTCGGCGGTCGCATCGATGCCATCATCAATAATGCCATGCTGCTGCGCTACAGCCCGGTTCAGGATGTGGATGAAGACACCCTGTCCGCCATGCTGGATATTGGCATCAAGGCCCTGTTCTGGTCTGCCCAGGCCATGCTGACTCATTATGACAAGGATCGTGGTGGCCACATTATTAATCTTGCTTCCCCGGTAGCCACCCGCGGTTTCCCGAATACCTCCGTTTACAGCACCGTCAAAGGCGCCGTTACCATGTTCACCAAGACCATGGCTGCCGAATTCGGCCCCCGGAATATTCGCGTTAACGCCGTCTCACCCGCTTCCGTTCCCACCCCCGGATCCCTGGGACTCAACAGCAAGGAAGAATACGAAAAACGCGCCGGCTGGATCCCCCTGCGCCGCAACGGTACAGAAGAAGACAACTCCAACGCCATCGCCTTCCTACTGAGCAAGGAAGCGAGTTTTGTGCATGGGGAGATATTTAATGTGGATGGGGGAGTATCAGCCTGCAACTGAAAAACCGGATAAAGGATTAATTCGGATGAAGGATAAAGGATAAAGGATAAAGGTGACCATTGAGAGGCCCAACCTTGGGTAAAACACGATAGCGTTGTAGGTCGGATAAGCGCAGCGCCATCCGACAAGAACCATCTACAGCTCCAAATTATATTCCAGCTCCCACGATAATAAAGCGTCGGATGGCGTCCCTGCGGTCCTTATCCGACCTACAAAACCATTAAAGCCCAGGTGAGGGGTTGCTTGCCTCTTGTCTCTTGTCTCTTGCCTCTTGTCTCTCGTAACTTGCGACTTGTGACTTGTGACTAAACTTTATACATCGCGTCAATCAACCGCGCCGCCCTGGGCCCATTGGTGCCGACTGCATGCATCTTATTGCAGCAATAGGAGAATCCCAGTTTGGCATCCGGGTCGCCAAAGCCGATTGAGCCGCCTATGCCATGATGACCAAAGCTGCGCATATTGGGTCCCATGTAGACTGCCTCGGGTGTATTTAACAAGACGCCCAAAGCCTGGTGGTAAGGGCGTTCCTGTAAACCTTCGGTCTGGTTGTGCTGTTCGGTAATCATGGTTTCCAGGCCTTCGTTGCTCATCAATGTCACCCCATCCATGCCGCCATTGGTCAGACAACCATAGATGCGTGCCACGCCACGGGCATTGCCGTGACCACTGCCGCTGGCCACTTCCACTTCGCGCCATTCTTTTTTGTTCATGGTCACTGCCCAGGGCTCATCAGGGTTTTGTTTGAAAGCCAGCGCCCGCAGTGAGGTCTGATCGCCGCCGTCCTTTGCGGCAAAAAGTTTGGCCTCCATGTTTGGCATCACTTCAGCCACATGGGACTGTTCTTCTTCGCTCATGCCCCCAATATAGTATTCAGCGTTTAATGGATCGCTGACTTCCTGTTTCAGGAAAGGCCCTACTGTCATCCCCGTTACCCGGCGCATGATTTCACCCAGCAGAAAGCCCTGATGATGCACGTGGTAAGCCGCTTTGGTGCCGATTTCCCAGAGCGGTTCCTGCTCTTCCAGTGCACGGATCATCGCTTCACGGTCAAACATGGCGCCCGGCCACAGTGGATTGGTGGTTAACACGGGTACGGCCGCAGTATGATCGAGGAAATGTTTGACCAGGGTGGCTTCCTTGCCATTTTGACCATATTCAGGCCAGTATTTGATGACGGGATCATTCGGGTTTATCTGGCCACGATCCATCAGCATATTGAAACATATGGCGGTAATACCTTTGGCCACTGACATCATGCACACGGTAGACCCGGCATCCCAGGGATCATCCATGGCCCCATTACGCCAGCCTCCCCAGATATCCACCACGGTTTTTCCTTCTCGCACAATGGAACAGGCAGCCCCTATTTCATCTTCAAGCATGAAGTTCTCAATAAACGCATCCACCACCGTCTGATATTCGGGCTCAAACTGCCCCCCCAATGAAAAGCTGTGGCCACGGGCCGAAATTGTCTGCTTGAGTTCCAAAATCACTCCTTTTTGTTATATTGCGCATTGCCTTGCGAAGAAAGGCAAAATTATTGTCCGAATAATAGTATTGAGAAAAACGGACAGACCATACCATTAAGAAACCTCAGATTAAATATGAAGTTCCTTTAACCCAATATTCGGAAATCCCTTGCCTGAATCTACCCAAGAGTTTCAACAACACTTTGATTACATCATTATCGGAGCCGGTACAGCCGGCTGTGTGCTTGCTGCCAGATTAAGTGAGAACCCGGCGCATCGTGTCTGCCTGATTGAAGCCGGCGGTTCTGAAAAGCACCCCACTATTTCCATTCCTGCCGGTGTCGGTGCAGCCATTATGAATCCCAAACTGGGATGGGGTCTGAAAACCGTGCCCCAGAGCGCTCTGAAAAATCGTGAGATTCCATTGCCCCGGGGCAAAGTCATTGGCGGCTCCGGCTCCATTAATGGCATGGCCTACTACCGCGGTAGCGCTCTGGATTATGACGACTGGGCCCTGGAAGGTAACCCGGGTTGGGCTTATGCAGACCTGCTGCCCTATTTCCTGCGTAGCGAGCACAACCCCGACTATGTGGACTCTCCCTACCACAACATTGATGGCCCAATGGGCGTTAGCTTCATCCCCAAACCCAACCGTCTTTGCAAGGCTTTCAACAGTGCCATGGCGGAGCTGGGTTTTCCTGAGTGCCGGGATTTTAATAGCGCCTATCCAGAAGGCTATGGATTTCGCCAGGGCACAATCTGGCAAGGCAAACGGGTTTCCACTGCCAGTGCTTACCTGCGCCCGGCCATGCAGAATCGACCTAACCTGGTGGTCATGACAGAAACCGCGACACGCAAAATAGTATTCGAAGGCAAAAAGGCCATTGGTGTTGAGGTAATAAAGGACAACAGCATTATTCAATTCAAGGCAGAAAAGGAAGTGATTGTTTGCGCAGGCGCGTTTCACTCGCCTCATCTTTTGCTCAACTCCGGTGTTGGCGATGCCGCGCATTTGCAGGATGTCGGCGTAGCACTTGTGCACGACCTGCCCGGTGTAGGCAGAAACCTGCACGATCATCCGGCCAGTTTTGTCGCCATGGATATGCGCAACAGCACCTCTTATGCGCTATCGTGGAAAGCACTGCCACGGGATATTGTGCAGTTCCTGCAATACTGTTTATTCCGTACAGGTCCGATGGCCAGCAACCTGTTTGAAACCAATGCCTATATTCGTTCTCTGCCCGACCTTGATCGTCCGGATATTCAGGTGGTATTTCAGCCTGCCCGTCGTAACCCCAAACCTTTCCCCATTCCCCTGGGCCATGGTTTTGCTATCAGCATTGTCTGTTTGTATCCGCTAAGCCGTGGCAAAGTGAGTCTGGCGAGCAATGATCCCCTGGCCGCCCCCCTGATTGACCCTGCGCTGGGCAGTGCCGAAAATGATATTGAAACCCTGAAGCGCGGTCTGAATCTGGCAAGGAAGATTTTTGGCATGAGTGCCTTTACGCCCTATCAGGCCAATGAACGCATGCCGGGACCGGCAGTGCATGATGACCACACGTTGGAGGATTATGTTCGCGATACCCTGGCCACCGTCCATCACCCCGGTTCAAGCTGTCGCATGGGTAATGGTGCCAACGATGTGGTCAATGTTGAATTAAAAGTACACGGGACAGAAGGTTTACGCATAGCCGATGCTTCAATCTACCCACGCGTGCCAGGCGCCAATACCAATGCCAGTGTCGTTGCTATTGCTGAAAAAGCCGCTGATATGATTCTCGGCGTGCCTGCCCCTGCCCCCCTGATCGAGTTAAGTTAAAAAATTCCACGGCATTTCTTCGCAGGTTTCGATTGTGATAACTTAAACCTGCTGCTGAAATGACTCAATCAGGACAAGCCAGAGCTAAAACAAGAGTTAAAACGAGAATAGAACAAGAGAAGTTCAATGAATACCCCGAGGACCACTATGCGAAATCTGCCAGAAATAACGACACCAGGACACGCTTTTTCCCTGCTGTCAGTCACCGTGCTGTCTTT
>CBFICR010000066.1:0-15237 GCA_965661105.1 Pseudohongiellaceae bacterium
TAAAAAGCCTGCTGTGATGGGTATCATCCTGCAGCAATGATTCCAGTTCATCTACATTCCAGTTATGGCGATTAAGTGCCCGGTTATTATTCGTATGGCTAAATTTTTCATAATCATTTTCCGTGCCTAGCAGACTGTGAATATAAAATGCCGGAACACCCTCGACAGCCAGCATGATGGCATGAATGCAGATAAATCTGGCTTCCTGAAACCCGTCATCAAGATTTTCCAGTGTGCCCTTAAGCGCATCAAATAAGCTGATATTGATTTCATAGGGCTTCGCCTCACCATTTTCGAGGGTACGCCATGACACCCTGCCGCCATTATTTTCCATCAACCCCATAAGATGACCCAACTCATCTTCCTCGATCAACCCTTCCAGGGGGCGCAGGCCAATGCCGTCATGTGAGGCAATAAAATTGAAGAAGGTTGTGCCCTTTTGTGCCGGCGGCATACTCATCATCCAGCTTTTCAGCGCATGGCAGTTACCGGTCACCAGCGTGTTCAGTAACAGTGGCGGAAGTGAAAAGTTATAAACAAGATGCGCTTCGTTGGCATTCCCGAAATAGGAAATATTTTCCACGTTGGGGATATTGGTTTCCGTAATGATAATTGCCCCGGGGCTATGGTATTCAACCAGCGTTCGAATCAGTCGAACAATCTCATGGGTCTGGTTCAGGTTGAGACAACTGCTACCTTCTTCTTTCCAAAGAAATGCCACGGCATCCAGACGAAATATCTTTACACCTCTCTCAAGATAAAGACGAATGATCTTTACCATCTCAAGGAGCACTGCAGGATTCCTGAAGTTCAGGTCAGGCTGATCATGACTAAATGTGCACCAGATATGCTTGATGCCATCGAGAGTCTGTACTTCCCTGAGAATGGGCGTGGTTCTGGGACGAACTACATTGGACACATCAAAATCCTGGTCCACCGCCAGAAAATAATCCTTCCCCGGACGTTTGTTCATTTTCAGTTGTTCAAACCAGCGTCCCATTGCCGAACAATGATTAATGACCAGATCAGACATTAAACTGAATTTTTTCGATATCCTGCCTATGTGCCCCCAGTCGCCGTAACTTTCATTAACCTGGGTGTAATCTATAACGGCAAAGCCATCGTCAGAGCTGAAGGGAAAGAACGGCAAAATATGTACCCAGGAAATTGCATCCTTCAGATGCCGGTCCAGAAAGCGACTGAGTGTAACGAGGGGTCTCTCGTCGTCCTTAAGCAGGGAATTGGCATAGGTAATGACGGCAACATCTGTTTCGTTCCAGTTGTTTTTGTGCCACCGGGGTTTTGCACAGGTTTTGTCCAGCCCCATTTTTTTTAACAGCTGGCCAGTGAGTTTTACCGCATCTCGTCGCGGATAAATAAGTGACACATGCGCGAGCACTCTTTGCTGCAATTCCTTTTGCAGCTGTTTTTGCAGCTTTTGCTTCAGTTCTGCCCTTTGGTGTTCTTTTTTACTGGATTCAGTCATAACCCTTTTTTACTGCCTGTTTTGAATAAAGCCTTGCCTGTGACGGCATAATCAATTGATCAGCAACTTTACTGATACTGCTTTAAATCCTGCTCAACCGCAGCCACAAAATTATCACCCAATTCAGGCAGAGCACTTTTTACGCGTGTCCAGCTTGGAATAAACGGGGTTTCCTGTGGATTTTCGAGAAAGTAATGCCCTGCTTTCATTATATTTTCAGCAAACAGCTCCACCGCTTTTTCTTCATTATGTATATCCAGGGTAAGACCATTGATCATGGCATCACTGTGATAGGAATCGACCATGTCCAGTGCCATACGATAATAAGTCGCCTTAAGAGTGCGGAAGGTTTCCAGTGAAAGGACCACACCGGTTGTTGCCAGCTTGCGGAAAATTGCTTTACTGATATCAATGGACATGCGGGACAGACCACCGGTTTCATCGTCATAGGAGACATCCTGATGCTTGTGGTCATAGATATCAGCAATATCTACCTGGCACAGGTGGTTATTGGAATAGTTGCGATAAGTCTCGGAAAGCACGCCGATTTCCAGCCCCCAGTCACTTGGTATCCGAATACCTTGCAACACATCCGCGCGCATGGAAAACTCGCCTGCCAGCGGATAACGGTAGCTGTCCATATATTCCAGATAGTCATGCATACCAATGATTTTTTTCAGGGCCCTGAGCAGAGGTGTGACCAGCAGCCGGCAAACACGCCCATTGATAGTGCCATTTGCCACGCGAGCGTAGTAGCCCTTACAGAATTCGTAGCTGAATGCGGGATTGGCGACCGGGTAAATAAGCCTGGCAAGCATGTCACGACTATAGGTAACAATGTCGCAGTCATGCAAGGCGATCGCTTCGGCCTTTCCCTGGTTTAACAGGTAACCCATGCAATACCAGACATTGCGCCCTTTACCCATCTGCTTGGGTTCAAGTCCCAGCTTCGAAAGTTGACTATCCAGCGCCTTGAGTCTGGGTCCATCATTCCACAACACGACGTGGTCCTGGGGCAACACCTTGAAAAACTCCAGGGCTTTCTTGTACTGTGACTCATCAGCCCGATCGAGACCAATGACAATCTGGGTCAGGTAGGGAACCCTGGAAAGCTCAGCAACAATATTATCCATTGCCGGCCCTTCAAGCTCCGAGTACAGACAAGGCAGAATCAGCGCCATCGGCCGGGTCTTTGCGAACTCCACAAGCTCCGCCTCTAATGCGTCTATGGGTCTGTCGCTAAGATTATGCAGTGTCGTGATGACACCATCTTGATGAAAATCTCCCATTATTGTATCCCTTGTTATTTATTTAATAATTCAAGCAAAGCTTCATTCCATCCAACCGGGCCATAGCCAGTGGTGTGAATCACATTTTCCTGTGTTAATGCAGGAAAAGCTTTTACCGGTGACTTGATCAGTATTGGAAAATCTGCAATTTCAAGCATGGAAATATCATTTTCACTGTCTCCCAGTGCAATTACCTGGCAGGAGAGGCCGGTTTTCTCATGATAATAATCTTTCAGCCAGCTGACCGCCTTTCCCTTATCGCACCCGGCGGAAACATGAACAAAGCGCCCGCCCTGCTGGATTTCCAGTCCGAGCTTTTTCAGGATTTGCTGGAACTCCTTTAAATGCTCGGCGCTGTCCTGCCACTGCAGAGGCTCGCCAAACTCTCTTTGCATGGCTTTTGCCGCGCTGTCTTCATCCAGGCCTGTGGCGTCCATCAGATCAGACAAAGACATGTCATTAAAACCGCTAAAACGAAACTTTTTACCCACATCAGAACGTTTTAATTTGCCAAGAATAGCCAGAATATCAGCACGATTCATACCAAAGACTATGCGCCTGTAGTTATTCTCATCCGGTCCATCACAGGGAAGATACACAGCAGCGCCATTTTCGGCGATAAAAGGATCCTGCAGGTCCAATGCCTTTCTTAATGGCAACATTTCAGCGGCGGTTTTACTGCTGCATAGAATCAGGGGGATATGCCTTGATTTAAGCAGGTTCAGCGCTTGCTGTGCCGCATTCCAGGCATAAGTATGGTGATCCAGTAATGTGCCATCCAGGTCAGATACGACGATATATTCCTGCTTCATCTTTTATTTTGACCTTGAAAAAACTATATTGGCTGCTGGTTTGGAAGGCTTATAGTTGTTAAACATTCAATCATTCTTGTTTTCATTATTTTCATCAAGCCAGACACTGCAAGATTGATTCCGCTTCATTATGAGCGGAAATGGCTTTATTGAGCTTTGACGAAACAACCAGTGTTACAAAAAGGGGCAAACTTTGCCAGCCTGCCTGAAATCAGTGCTTCTTGTGTGATAATTATGCAGAACAGTTGCCCCCTGACTTTGTTTGAATCATAAAATCACCTAATCATTTAATCAGCACAGGGCAATAAATATCCCGGAGCCAACAACTCAACTGACACATTAACCAACAACTTAACCAACTACTTAATCAGCTCCTTAATCAGCTCCTTAATCAACAACAGGCAAACAATAACCATGTATATAGACACTTCAACCCTCAGCAATAAGGAAATGTACAAATTTCTCATCGGTGGCGTTGCACCGCGCCCTATTGCCTGGGCGGGGACCCGCAGCAAGGATGGCATCAACAATCTGGCGCCCTTTTCCTTTTACAATGCATTCAGCTCTACTCCGCCCATCGTGGGCTTTTCAGCGATTCCCAGACTTGACGGTAGCAACAAAGATACCCTGCAAAACATTATCGACACCGGGTGTTTTACCCTCAGCACTGTGAGCCATAAGCTGGTACAGCAAGCAAGCAAATCCGCTGCCCTGCTGGAACCGCAAGAAGATGAGTTTGAATATGCGGGACTGGAGCCGGCGCAGGCACAAAATATCAATGCGCCTTATGTGAAAGATGCCTTGCTGGTGTTCGAGTGCACGCTGAATCAAATTGTCAGTTTTGGCAATCAGGAAGGCGCCGGTAACCTCATCCTGGGAGAAATCAAATTCATCAATATTGATGATTCGATCTATAACGATGGCTATGTTGACATAGCCGGACTGGATCCTGTCGGCCGCCTGGCCGGCAACTGGTATTCCACCATTCGCGACCGTTTTGAATTAACAAGAGGCTAAACTATGAAAATCCTGCAGTCACTACTACTCGCCACATGCTGTTTTATGCCCCTGTGTCAGGCACAGGAAAACCCGCAAATTGATGACACCGCGATTCTCAGCCGGCTTAACAGGGCGATCCAGAATGACGCACTGCTTGATGGTGCCGACATTCTGGTAGTGAGTGTTAATGGTTATGTCATGCTTGCAGGCCAGGTGCTAAGCCAGGAGCAGAAGCAGCAGGCTTCCCTGACCACAGCCTTTGCCAGCGAGAATATCCGGCGTCTGATGAATGAGCTCGAAATTGTAGAGGCCCTTGATTCCAGCTTTGAGACAAGTGACCGGGCAATTCTGGATCAGATAGTTGAGGTGATACCCGCCATGTCACCAGCCACAGTCCCGGTAATTCATAATGGTGTCGTGCATTTACTGGGGCAAGTGACACGAAGTGAAGGCGACGAAGTCGCCAACACAATAAGCCGCATGAGTGGCGTAAAAAATATTCGTCTGAGCTACGAATATATTCAATAATTTGAAACCAGCAAAAACAGGAAAAGTTTCCAATCAAAAAGTTTTAAATAAAAAAAGGGTCGCTATTGCGACCCTTTTTTATTAAAGACAATTCCTCTTAGTAATCCAGAGGTGTGTCTCTTATCTGGAACTGAACCATCTTGCCGGTAGTTCCTTTGCCACCCTCTGTATGCCAGATCAGGTGAGTACCGTAGTTGGCCCAGATACTGCGACCTTTCCAGCCCAGATCAGGATCGTCAACACGGGCATCCAGACCCCGGCTGTAGAAACCAAGTGGATAAGGCACTCGCATATAAGTCCAGTCACCACTTTCAGGATCAAGGGCAATCAGGGAATCAGACCATGAACCATTTATGATCGGGGTATCCTTGCCCAGACCAGTTACGTCATGCTGATCTACCCAACCAAAATAATGGAAGTCGGCAGGCACATCGGTATTGCCAATTTTAGGGCCCGGTGTTTCATAAAGCGTCCAGCCAGCCTCACAATGAGTGCCCATTTCAGTGCCTGGACCATTGAGTACCGGGCAGGCGCTGCGATCAAGGTAAGCCCAGTGGGAGCTGCCTGCCAGGGCAACCCATGGATTACCCTTGCTATCCAGATCCATGCCACGGGGATCAAAGCCGGGATCAGGAATCGCATAGACTTCAGACACGCAGGTTTCTGGAGGATTTGACCCTCTATCCAGTCTTACGATTGAACCGAAGGGATGCAGAGCACTGTTTTCATTCGCTCCCCAAACGATATCACTGTTGTTTGGATCCGGAATAACCGTGTACAGATTGGCCTGAATTTCAGTATCAAGATCTGGATCGACTTCTTCACCCCAGGCATTCCATGGACGGGTAATAACGCCATCACCATTGGTATCAATAATCTGCGGACACCAGCCCTGGGAAGCTTCTTCGTCATGGGTCAGGTCAAACTCTCTGGTATTTACCCAGCCAAAAACAGGGCCCAGCAACTCATTGAAGTACAGGGTATCGTCAGGATCTGTACCGAACTGCAAGTGATGGGTGGCGAAACAGGTATCAATCAGTTCAAACTCACCTGTTGCCGGATCATAAACAGAGGCCTGGCGATTGCTGAAGTTTCGTGGGTAATATTCAGAGAACTTGTTACCGGAATCACGATCACAATAATCCGGCTGGTCATTACGCACCTTGGAGGTAATCCACACACGGCCATCGGGGCCCAACATGGCATTATGGGGATCTGAAGGGTTTTCAGGACCCCACAAGTGTTCATAGCCCCAGAAGTTTGATGGCTGTCCCGGTGGTGGAAAACGTGAATTGACTTCGCGGGGATCTTCACGAGTTGGAATCACGACGTCATAGGCATCATTGGTGATCGGATCAACAATAGACAGCAAGCCATGTCCGGAAGAAACCGCGTAAGTGGGACCATAGGCATTGACAGTCGGATTATTTTTATCTGTGGTGATTTCATCATGCATGAAATCCGTATCACCGCCAATGTCGCGCAGGGTAACGACAATATTACGTTCGATACCTTCGGGACGAGGTGGTACTGGAGGCAGCGCACCGGCTTCGATACGATCAGTCCAGGCAGCCATCATGGAGGACATTCCGGGCAGTCCAAACTGGGCGAAATTACCAAACATGGAACCGCCGCGTACACCGGTCTGGGTTCGGTATATCCAGGCTTCTTCCGAGGAATCAAAACCAAGCGCATCCATATGACCCAGGGTACGGGTAATCTCGTTACCTATCTGGTGACAAAAGCCGCAATCGCTTTTGAATTCATGCATCATGCGCTTCTGGCTATTGATAGCCGGTGCAAACCCCTGTCTTGCTTCACCTTCGGCTGTTAGTACATCGTCACCGGGAAATTCCATCAGTGAGACCCAGTAATCAGCAGGATACACTTTGGCGGCTTCAGCCGGACTGCTCGCCACAACGGCGGTCAGATCCAGACCCCGGTCACCAGGGCGCCCTTCCACAGTCTCAGAATCTGCCAGACCATATCCCCTCACCCACACGTTGTATGTTGCTTCCGGGAGCTGCGGCAATACATAGTTGCCATCATCATCAGTAACCACAATTTTGATATAGGGGGTGTTGGTTTCCTTGGTTTCTGCAATAACCCAGACTCCGGCTTCCGGGCCGTTTTCACTGGTCACCTTTCCCGTGATGTATCCATCCGGGTATTTGCGCTCACCCGCCATGGGTGCCTGAGCCATTACACTGTTGCTGATTAGAATCAGCCCAAAAGTAATAGCGCCTAGTAAATTCTTCATAGATCCTCCTAAAGATGACCCTGCGATAAGATAATAAGTAAGAAAAAATGGGTTTAGAAAATTATTATAATTTTTCATTCCCCCCAGGGAATGGCCGAGTATACCTGACTTTTTTTTCGATATTAATGCTTTTCTCCTGTCCTTTGACAGACTTTCCCGAGGCAAACTAACAGGGTTTCGTTTTGCCTGTAATCACAATACAATCTTGCGCCTTCCATACCGAATTTTACCCTGATCAAGTCACACACCGATGTGCGCAGGGCAATGATAATAATTACCAATCAGAGGTATTAATGTCTAACAATATTTCAGCCAATAACCTGCAAATTTCCCGTGCACTCTATGATTTCATTGATAAAGAGGCAACTCCTGGTTCAGGTATTACAGCGGATCATTTCTGGGATTCCCTGGCCGCCCTGATTGCTGAATTTTCTCCAAAAAACAAGGCCTTGCTGAATAAAAGAGATAATCTTCAGGCACAGATTGATGACTGGCACAAAGGCCATGATATGGCTTACTACCAGGCCAATCGTGCGCAGTACAAACAATTCCTGATGGATATCGGCTATCTGGTCCCCGAAGGAGATGATTTCAAGATAAGTACCTGGAATTCAGATTTTGAAATATCTATTGTCGCCGGGCCTCAACTTGTCGTGCCGGTGATGAATGCACGCTATGCCCTGAATGCTGCAAACGCACGCTGGGGCAGCCTGTTTGATGCCCTGTATGGAACCGATGTGATTCCGTTTAGTGGTGACAAACAAAAAGGCTATGACGCGACCAGGGGACAGGCGGTGATTGACTGGGCAGATGAATTCCTCGACCAGGCAATTCCTCTTGAAAATGGACGGCATGCCCAGGTGCGTGAATACAGACTGATCAATCAGGATGGGCACATCGTCCTGCAGGTAGAGCTTAGTGATGGCAGCATTACCCAGCTGACCAACCAGGACAAGCTGGTGGGCTGGCAGGGCTTTTCCGAAGCCCCCGAAGCAATGTTATTTGTGAATCATGGCCTGCATATTGAAATGCAGATAGACAATGAAAGCCAGATTGGCAAACAGCACCATGCCAATATCAAGGACATCGTGATGGAGTCGGCCATGACTACTATCCAGGATTGCGAGGATTCAGTGGCCGCCGTGGATGGTGATGACAAAGTGGCTGTGTACCGCAACTGGCTGGGTCTGATGCGCGGCACTTTACAGGAAACCTTCGATAAAGGCGGTAAACCGCTAACGCGCATGCTGAATCAGGATCGCTTTTACAAAGGTACCAGTGGAGAAACGGTTTCAATGCAGGGGCGTAGCCTGTTACTGGTGCGTAATGTCGGCCACCTGATGACCACTGATGCAGTGCTGGACCAGGATGGAAACGAGGTCCCTGAAGGGATTCTGGACGCCATGGTAACAACCCTGTGCAGCAAGCACGACCTGATGCGTAACAGCCCCTTCCGCAATAGCCGAAATGGCAATATCTATATCGTCAAACCCAAAATGCATGGCCCGGAAGAAGCGGCCTTTACCAATGACCTGTTTAATGCGGTTGAAGATGCACTCGGCCTTGACCGCAATACCATCAAGGTTGGCGTGATGGATGAAGAACGACGCACCAGCGTTAACCTCAAAGAATGCATCAGGGCTGTGAGGGAGCGAGTGTTCTTTATTAATACCGGCTTCCTGGACAGAACCGGTGACGAGATTCATACCAGCATGCATGCCGGTCCGTTCCTGCCCAAGGATGCCGTAAAGGGTCAGCCATGGATAAGCGCCTATGAAAACTCCAATGTGGATATCGGCATAAAATGCGGTTTCATTGGCAAAGCACAAATAGGCAAAGGCATGTGGGCAAAACCTGACATGATGGCAGACATGATGAATCAGAAAGTCGCTCATCCCAATGTCGGCGCAAATTGTGCCTGGGTTCCCTCTCCCACCGCGGCAACCCTGCATGCCATCCATTATCATCAGATTAATGTTACCGTGACCCAACGACGACTGGCCTCACGCACTGCGGCCAGCGTCGACGACATTCTGACCATTCCACTAATGACTGAAAACAATCTCACTGCTGAAGAAATACAGAATGAGGTGGACAATAATGCACAGGGAATCCTGGGGTACGTGGTACGCTGGATTGATCATGGCGTCGGTTGCTCCAAAGTCCCCGACATTAATAATGTTGGCTTGATGGAAGACCGTGCCACATGCCGTATTTCCAGCCAGCACATTGCCAACTGGTTATGCCATGGTATCTGTTCTGAAGAGCAGGTTATGGAATCCATGAAGCGCATGGCTAAAATTGTTGATGAACAAAATGCCAGTGACCCTACCTATCAGAATATGGCACCGGATTTTGATGGCGTCGCTTTTCAGGCCGCCTGCGACCTGGTTTTCAAAGGTATGGAACAGCCCAATGGCTACACTGAACCAGTGCTTCATGCACGGCGAAAAGAACTGAAAAGTAAACGTTAAAGTTAAAGAGAACCTCCAGGGAGACAGGCAGTGCTTACTATAAAAACAGGAATTCTAATTGTAACCAGCCTGTTTTTAGTTCTGGGCGGCATGACTTCCCAGGCTCAACTCCCCTCTCCCAATTCAACCGGGGTAAGTTCAGGGCATACACATCTGATCGTACCCAATGTTGCCAAACATCGGGAAATCTGGAAGTTACTGGGAGGTGTTGAACGCTCTTCAGGGCGACTGCAGGCGCTAATGTTTCCAGGTATGTTTATTCTGTTACGGGAAGGACAACCCGCAGCCACTTCTGTGGAAACTACAGCGAATCATATTGGATTTACAGTCAGTGATTACAGTCTCTACAAGGCAAAACTTGAAGCGGTTGGAGCCAGTTTTTTCCTCGACGATGGCGCAGGACAGATCATTGCCGACCTGCCAGATGGTGTACGAATTGAGCTTGCTGTGGATGCTGAGCAGGACCTGCCCATTATGTTTCATCATACGCATCTGGCTGCAGCCGAAGGCGGTGAGCTAAGACAGTGGTATGTAGAGGTCTTTGGTGCAGAAATGGGAGAGCGACGCGGCATGTTCTCGGCGCTGATTCCTGGTGGGCGTGTTGATTTTCTACCTGACATCAATAGCGACCCCTTGCCAAGCCAGGGCACGGCTATCGACCATATTGGATTTGAAGTGGCAGATCTGAACGCTTTTGCCGAAAGAATGGATACCATGGGCATTGTCTTTAACCGGGCGCCTGAATGCATTGCCGAGATCGGACTTTGTATTGCCTTTATCACCGACCCCAAAGGCACCTATATTGAACTGACACAGGGTTTAAAGCGTATCAGGTAAGGCGTAATTTTTTTAAAATCTTGCCTGACATATTTTAAATATTTTTATATTTTTTTAATCCGCGGTTTTTTCTCCTGCGTATTTCTTTTCGCATTACCTAACAGGAGATCGTAATGGACCATAAATCAATATTGAAACTTTTAGTTGTAAAAACTGCTGTACTATTTTCAATTCCTGCTTTTTCACAATCATTTTATGTATCAGGATCGGTTGGACAAAACTACCAGGACGATACTTCCAACAATGGCACTTTTACTTCCGCTTTTACTACAGGCTCGGTTACTGGTGTAACAACACCACTCAACATTCCCGCTGGCAGCGCAGTAAACTGGACCACGGATTACGATAACGCTATGGCTTTCAACCTGGCTATTGGTATGACCAGAGACAACTATCGTTTTGAATTGGAATATTCACAGGCTGACGCAGACGTGAACAGTCACCGAGGTGTTAACGCTGCAGGCATTGACCTTTCAGCTATTGATGCCGGCGTGCTCATTTCAGGCAATGTTGGTGACCTCGGCGTCTCAACAGCGGCTCTGGTTGCTGCCGGCCAGGGCGAACTGGAAACCACAACCCTGATGTTGAACGCCTACTATGACTACAACACTGATTCAGCCTTCACGCCGTATGTTGGAATTGGTATCGGTACAGCTATGACCGACCTTGAATTCAGTCCTTCCGGTGTCGGCATTATTAATGATGACGATGATACTTTTGTCTATCAGATTATCCTCGGTGCAAGCTACGATTTTTCCGATAATCTGGCGGCATTTACCAGTTATATCTATCGAGACGCTGACGAAGCAACACTGAATGCTTCATTACTACCAGCCGGTTTTGATATCAATAATGAATCAAGCCTGCTGAATCTGGGTTTGAAATTTTCATTCTGAGAGGCAGATACCAAAAAAAGGCCAGCAAATGCTGGCCTTTTTTATCCATGATGCTCCACGAGCTTTAAATATTTTCTACTGATCTGGCAAGGCAAACACATAAACACTGTTGCCATTTCCATTATCCAGATTCAGCTTTATGGGTCCCATTGAACCGGTATTCAGACCTGGATGAGATAAATTGTTCCCTGTTATTACTGCCACATACTGTTTGCCATCCACCGCATAAGTGATGTTGCTGGTGGAAACCGGGGCATTGAGGATGGTCTCCCAAAGTACTTCGCCGCTATCCAGATCCTGGGCACGGAAACGGCGATTGATATCACCCCAGAACAGCAGGTCTCCACCGGTTGTCAGTACCGACGAGGTGGTAGGAACCGGCCCGGTCACCCAATAGGTAATTTCGCCGGTTTCCATATTGACCTTGGCCATGCCATTCAATTCTTCCGGAGGGACACCCGGCGCTGAAATACCAATTCTGCTCTGCGGCATGGCCGGCAGGGATTCTGTAGCAGGCATGGCAGACGTCATGTTCAGGCAGTTCTTGATATAGGGCACGTACATGGCATTGCGTTGCGGATTATAGGATCCGGGCCAGTAGGAGCGGGTATTGAAGTAACAGATAATACGGTGGGCACCGGGTTCATCAAGAATAAGATCACGGTTGATCATGGTGGCACCAGTCCTGACATCAATGTCCTCGATCAGAAAGTTTTCTGTTTCCTCCGGAAACGGCATGGCCCAGAGAAACTCACCAGTGTGCTTATCCAGCACCCAGAGTCCACCCCCCTCACCAACATTCACGATAACATCGCGTTCCTGTCCAATCACCTCGGGATTTATCCATTTCACATGGCCCGGATCCGGATTCACCGGGGTGCGGAAAATAATCCTTTCCTGATTCATGTCTTCATCCCAGTCATCACCAGGCAGGTGCTGGTAATACCAGTTCAGGGCACCTGTATCAGGATCAATGGCCAGCGTTGAATTACTGTAGAGATTGGCTGGCGCGGAATAGGACACCGCGCCTGGGTTACCCCCATGGCGCTCATAGCGGGTATAGGGTGAAGGGTTGGCGACACTCCAGTAGATCATGCCGGTTTCTGCATCATATCCGCCAGGCAAGCCCCAGGTGGAAGCTGTTCTCTCTTCCAGCGGCACGCCTGCCCAGGTGTCATAGCCGGGCATTTCTGTAGGCGCCTGCGCGGTGAAAAATTTCCATGCCAGTTCACCGGTCAGGGCATCGTGGGCAGAAATAAAACAACTGGCCCGCTCCCGACAGGTTCCACCTGCCAGCACCTTGCCTTCTATGACAATAGTGCCGGAAGTTATATCACGGCCCGTGGCTTCACTGCGCCAGCGTTCCTGCCCGTTAACCGCATCGATGGCAATCACCGAACCATCGGAAGCGCCAAAATAAATCATGTCCTCATAAATAGACATGGTCTTGGAACGACCTGCGCCTCTGCCCTCTACCTCCGGTACATGGCGCCAGATAAGATCGCCGGTAGTTGCATCCAGTGCGGCAACAGAACCATCAGGCATGGTCAGGTACATGACACCGGCATAAACCGTTGGAATAGTTTCAGTAATACCTTCCGGCAAGCCCAGCGACCAGGCCAGACTGAGCTGCCCTACATTATCCCGGTCGATTTCATCGAGCGGACTGTAGCGCTGGGCGTCATAGGTGCGAGAGTACATTAACCAGTCTTCGGGATTCGGGTTCAACAGCATCTCACGGGTTACCGGACGATAGTTCTCAATGGCAGGCGTGGACGACAAGGCATTAAAGGAAGTGGGATTAAGCCCTTCAGACTGGTTGAAGTTGACAGCCAGAAACCTCAGGTATTCAAGCAGTGCCGGCATTTGTGCATCCGATATCACTACCGGCGGCATACCCTTCTCAGGATTTCCTGCCCTTAGAAAAGCAGCAAGGTCCTGATTATTCTCCTCAGAAACGCGACCCAACATGGTGGGCGCCAAAGTACCGCCCTGGCCGTTTGAACCATGGCAATGGGCACAGATGCCATTATAGATTTCCAGGCCTTCGGCAACTTCCTGTGCAGACAAGGTGAATGCCGGCAAACACAGAAAAAAGACCAATGATCGACGAATAAATGAATGCATAGTGTTATCCAAAGTCGGTGCTGTTTACTGAAACCCGTGCAGTAACATCGTGTGAATATTATTTATTATTCGAACTGCCAGTCATTAACCAACTTATACCTGGCCGTTCTTATTTTTTTGAATTTACCGTCTTCAATATCATAAATACCCCAGCTGATAATTCGCAATACCTGTCCTTTTTTAAGGGGCACTCCCCAAAAGCTCTCATCCCAGTCAGCGATGACTTCAAAGGTGGTGGGAATTTCAACGGCAAGCTTGTCGCCATCCCGAATAAAGGTGCTTACTTCTACTTTTTCACTGATGTACTTTTTTACATCCGCATAAAAATCCTTGATGCCCTGGGCACCACGAACTTCAGATCCATTCAACTCAAGCACCACATCCGGATGATAAAACTTGATAAAGGAAGGATCGTTGGCATTAAAAAGTGCCAGATATTCATCATAATCTGCTCGCGTCATGCCCCCTTCTGCCGCAATCAAGCTGACGGGAAATAGAATACAACTGGCTAGAAACAGTTTGAAGTAATTTTTCATATTCATCTCAGAGAAACTTGTTCATCATTTTCCTGATCCATACTGCACACTGAAAAGCGTTTCGAGCGAAGATCGGGAGAGGCGAAATTAATTTTAGCGAGAATAGTGCAATTGTGAAGTGACGAGCCAAAAATTTAGTTCAACTACACATCGGTCACACATCGGTCACACATCGGTCAGCACAGTCGCTGGCTACTATGCTGGTCCGGGCCGGAAAGGGACCACGCCATAGTCACCCCGAACCTCGTTATCTCCCCCTTTAATACGTTTATGATTATTTGCAAATAGAGTGGGACGATCCGAGCATACTGCACCCACTGGTGCATCACAAGATGACAAAACACCTCAGCTTATGACAAAAATGCGTGTCAGGATAAGGTATCACTGTTCTCACTAAATAGATGATCAATTAACACAACCGCTTCATCAAAGGTCTGCACAACCCGAATATTAATGCCTTTGAACTGACCTGCGGTTTTAAACATTTTAGAAACTGCCTGGCCATATACAGTCCCGGTGACAAAAATAGACCCCAGATAACCCTTGCTTAATGCCAGCGCTTTATATTTTCCGAATAAGTCATTGCTATCGTAATAGCCAAAATCAAGGGCATTGACGTCTGTAAAATCGACTATCTCATAAAAGGGCTGATTGAGATCAGAATCTGCTTCCAGTTTCCGAAGATAATCGGTTACCTCTTCCATAGTTCCCTGGCCCAGCATACGGCAGTGAACATAGTGCTTTTTTATATTTTTAGTATAGCTAAGAGGCATTGGGCTCCTTTTATTTGCTAATAAATCTATCAGGTTAATTGGCTATAGTCACTGAAGACGCCATTCTTTTGGCCTATGCAATTAAATTTGAGGAATATCACAGGATCAATGTATATAAAGCAGTAGAGGTAAGCCTTGAAATACAGTTACAATCAGGGCGTATTTAGGAAAAACAGATTCCTGCAATACTGTCGTTAATGACATGGAAAATCTGTACATA
>CBFICR010000067.1:0-15046 GCA_965661105.1 Pseudohongiellaceae bacterium
GGGCAGGTTCGTGATGGTCAGAGCCGTGTGCGTGACGTCCTCGCCCTTGCGCCCGTCGCCCCGCGTCACTGCCTGGACGAGCACGCCGTTCTCGTAGATGACCGACAGCGAGACGCCGTCGTACTTCGGCTCGACGACGAACCGAGTGACTTCCCTGGAGGTCTCGTCCAGCACCGACTCTGCGAAGTCCTGAACTGCCTCCTTCTCGGTGACCTTGGCGAGCGACAGCATCGGCTCGACATGAATCACGTCCTGGAAGGGCTGATGACCCGCTCCGACTGTGCGTGTGGGCGATTCGCTATTCGCGAACTCCGGATGGTCAGCCTCGAGCTTCGCGAGGCGATCGGAGATCGCATCGTACTCGTCGTCAGGCATGGTCGGCCTGCTGGCGACGTAGTAGGCGAAATTCGCGGCCTTCACGAGCCCCTGTAGGTGCTCGATCTCGACTGCTGCTGGGTGCATGTTTCCTCCTCGTCTGTGAGTGCTTCACTCACGAATGAGCGTACAAGTCACGCTGCGGGGTGTCGGTCTCCGGGCGCGACTACCGCATCGATTGCCTTGTGCCGGCTCAGGTCTTCTGCTTGTTCTGCTTGTTCTTGCGGTCAACGACGTGGATGTGGAACAGCATCCCGCTCAAGCAGCCGAGACCGCCGGCGATGCCCAGGATGGAGACGATCGTGGTCATCTGGTGGAAGTCGTCACTGCTGACGGCGACGGACCAGATGATGAGAACCTCGCACATCGCCATGAGCATCGACGTCGGCATGATCCAGGCCCAGTTCAGACCCATGACGTTGCGCTGCTGAAGCGACTTCAGGGCGATGAACAGGTAGCTGGCGCCGAACAGGAGAGATCCGCTCACGAAGCTCATGACTCGTCCTCGTCCTCGTCCCAGTCGAAGAACTCGTCAGCGGCAGCGCGCCAGAGATTGGTCAGAAGCTCGACCGCGGAGGCGTGAGTGAAGCCGGTGCGAACGAGATCCTCGGCGGCAGAACGCCAGGTCTCGCGAGCGGCATCGTTCTCGAAGGGTTCGATCTGGCTGCAGAAGGCCTGGAAGACCTGCTCGGGATCGGGTCGATTCATGGACAATACGAGACGAGTCGTGTCGCAGGCTCCCTCGATCACCAGGATGTTCTTGAGTCCGATCTCGTCGGTCGGGTCGAACTGTCGGGTGTTGCTCATTGGCTTCCTCCTCCAGGAATCCAGGTGAGGGCTTGAGCGAGACCTGCGAGGGCCACGATCGCTGCCCAAATGGCGAGCGGGATGACCACGGTGGTCATCAGGTCCTTCAGACGCTTCTTCATCGATCTCCTCGCCCTACGAGAGTCAACCTCCGGGCCAGAGGCGGAGGACTACCGCTCTCGCTCAGCTACGCTCGCCTGCTGCTTGCTCTTGGGTTCGGCCGTCTTGCGCGACTCGAACCATGAAGGATGACCTTTCAAGACCTGCGCCTTGAACGGGGTGCGCTTGTCGTTCTTCTGGGGCATCGATTCGTCTCTGCTGATATAAGTCAATCGTGACTGAGCGACGCGACGCGCGCAAGCACTTGCAGTGATCTACCGCACGGCTGCCTGATCGATCCAGCCGCCTGCCTCGTCGCAGGTCGAGAAGGCAGCCCAGGCGACCAGCCCGAGAACTGCACAGCCGACTCCGGCGACGATCAGGATCAGCATGGCGATGGCGAGAACGAGCCAGGCGACGACCCAGGCCCAGACATCGGCGAGCGCTTTCGCGAACCCGTAGAGCCGGCTCATCCCGTCACCACGAGCGTCGGGAGCAGGACGCCGAAGAACAGCGTCGTAGCCAGGATCCAGAAGCAGACGAGAACGCCAGGAGCGAAACAGCGGCGAGTGACTCGCATCAGCTCTGGCCTCGCTTCGCGCCCATGGACTTCACGAGATCCATGAGGGCCTTCGTGGATGAGTCGGGTGCGTCCGGGCTCATGCCGGCGGCAACCGGCTTGTCGTGCGTCGAACGACGGGAGACGTACACGCCGGCGACGGTCAGACCGGTGGTCACGGGGATCATCAGCACGGTCACGAGGGAGACCTGAGCCTGGACGACCGCGGCGACATCGATCTCGGCCCCGAAGATCAGAGCGCCGGTGATCAGAACCACGGTCACGATCGGGCCGATGATGAGAGCGACCAGGGCGTCGGTGATCCTGCGCACGAGGCGAGGGCGAGTCCGGCGGACGTACTCGTCGTCGCTCTGGAGCTCGGTGCGGATCGTCTTGTTGACGTTGGCCTGGGCCTGGACCGCGAGTTCGTCCTGACGCTCGCTGGCCCTGAGCACGGCCATGCGATACTCCTGCTCGTTCTCCTCCTCGAGCATCTGGATCTCGATCAGGCGCTCGGGGTTCCGGCCCAGTTCCGTCTCGACCGCTTCGGGAGTTGCTTCGACGCCGAGCTTGGAGGCGATCAGGCTGCCCGTGGCGCCGACGATGGCTCCGGCGGGGCCGCCGAGTAGGGTGCCCAGGAGGGGCGCGTGGGAGGCGATCTTGCCGGCGACGTTCTTCCAGTCGAAGTCCATGTGCGCATTCTCAGTGGTGACTGTAGATGCAAGAGTCTAGCACCAGTCACCCCTGAGTGAACATCGGTTGCGTTTATACAGTAGTCCGAGGGGCGTGAAAGTCATTCGCAACTGAGTATGGGAAAAGCGAGGCGAGGCAGTGTGTTACGCTTCTAGCCGTCGACCTTGACATGGTGGGGGTCGTTGGTTCGAATCCAATCGCGCCTACCAACAAAATCAAGGGGTTACAGGGAAGTCACCCCTTGAGTTGCGCAAGAAACTGGAGTGGTTGCGCAAATCCAGTGGTCACAGGGGAGCATCGATCTCCACCCACCGGACCTCGTGATCGTCCTGATAGTGCTCCGTCATCTTCTCGGTGGAGTGCCCCAAAAGACCCTGAGCGACGCTCGTCTGGAAGCCCGCCTGTCGGTACAGATGGGACCCCAGCGCTCGGATCTCATGGAAGCTCGGGCGTTCCTCGGGCGCCAGATCCAGGGCTACTCCCGCAGCGTCGCGCGCCTTCGCGAACCCCTCCGTCAGCAGCTTCTCCGACCACTGGGTCAGATGAGTGCGGCCCTTGGCCCACTTCCGTCGCTTCGGCTTCCTCGCCAGCAGCATCGGGGAGCCCAGCTCCAGGGAGTGCGCGAGTGCTGCGCTGAGGGCAGACCTCAGCTTCGATCCCCGCGGCGCCTTGATCTGAAGGTGCAGATCGGTCTTCGTCTGGACCTTCGAGGGGGCGACCCGAAACAGCCAGGTCTCGCCAGCGGTGACCACGTCCTCTCGGGTGAGCTTCGCCAGATCCCCGCGACGCTGAAGGCTGTAGAGAGCCACGTTCATCGCGACCCTCAGATCGGCATCAGCGGCCTCGAGGATCCGATCGAAGTCTTCCAGGGCGAGCCTCTGACGCTTGCGCTCGAGGTCTCGAGGGGACGGACGCAGAGTCTTCTTCGCCGGGTTCTCCTCCACGAGACCCTCTGCGACGGCCCAGTTGAAGACGTGGATCCAGAACTGCCGGTGCTTGAGCCAGGCGTGCGGGGACAGCTGACGAGCCCTGCTAGACAGGACCCGAACGGAGACGTCCTTGAGCGAGAACTGGCCCCAGTGCTCGACGTACCAGTCACGGAGGATCCTGACCTCGTTGAGATGGGTCTCGGACCAGCTGCGCTTCGTGAGATAGTCGTTCCAGCAGGTCTCGAGGACGCGCCGCACGTTGCGCGACTTGCCTCGGATTTTCATGTGCGCGCGGACCTCGGCGCCGTAGCTACCAGCCAGGTCTGCGTTGCGTCTGCGAGCTTCGGTCTTGGCAGCTTCGACATCGGATCCGATGCCTTGCCGCTTGCCTGTGATGGGGTGACGCCAGCTGTAGTAGCGCCTGCCCTTCGAGACAGTGCTGTAGGTGTTCGGGGGCAAGTCAGCCCCGCTACGCCGCCCTCGTGTCACTGTCCTTCTCCATCATCGCGAGAAGCATCGCCTCCCCCGTCCCATCTTCGTCGTCTTCCTTCTCGATCAACACGAACCAGCAGCCTTTGGGGCCGCCTGGCTGCTCCGCGGCGATGACCCCGCGACGAATCCAGCTTAGTCCAGTGGTCGGGCTTATGCCGTACCTCTCGCAAAATTCCTTCAGGCGCATCTTTGGCTTGAAGGGATCCGGAGACTGTGGGTTCTGGAACCGTGTGGTCATGAGATCTGGGCGCTTGCTGCAAGAAGAGCAGTGTGGGCGGGTGAGCCCCGCCCGTGAAGGAGGCAGATCGATTCTGGCGCGTTCAGCCGTCCTTGCTGGCTGCGCCAGTGGCGCCGGCGACCAGACGAGCGAGCTCCTCGTCCGAAAGTCCACTGACGAGACGCTTCACGCGATCCTCCTCGGACTTGCGCTTCGCTTCCTTGCGGCGAATGTTCGACAGATGCTGGGCTGCCGGAGCCGCCAGATTGCCAGGGGAGGAGATGTCGATCAGGAAGCCGATCACCTCGTCTTGCGACGGGAAGCTGAACTGGCGCTGCAGTTCCTTCAGACGCTGCCGACGCGGGGTGCTGAGGCGTAGAGACGTGCGGGTTTCATGTGCCATTCGGTGAATGCTCAGTGGTGACTTACATAAGCAAAGCCTAGGCGCGGCGTGCCGGAAAGTAAAGCACCGGTGAGTTACAGCCTTCGGCCCCGGGCTCTCATGAAGCGCGCAACAATGGCACGCCGGCGCTCGGCACGCTTGCGCTTGAGGTAGCCCATGGCGTAGGGGCGGGCCTGCCGGAAGAAGACGAAGCCGCAGATGAAGCCGGCCAGGAAGATCAGAACCCCCATCATCGCTGGGTCCTCGTGAAGCCGTGAGCGGCGAAGTCGAAGGGCTCAGCGCTGGCTTGAATGTTCTCCGCGAAGCCCGGCGTGCTCTCCACGATCCCTCGTCGCTGAGCCGAGTGCTTGGCGGTGTGAGAGTTCCAGCCGTCCTCGAAGTCCAGAACGAAGGCCTTGTTGGGGCCGGTCTTCTTGCGACGCAGGCCTCGCCCGATGCGCTGACGAGTCCCGACCTCGGCCTTGCCTCCGCCGGCGAGGATGATGGCCCCGCACGCGGGTACGTCGACGCCCACGTCGAGGATCGTGGTGCCGATCAGGACGTCGAGCTTGCCGGATCCGAGAGCGTCCAGAGCAGCCTGGCGCCTTTTCTGGTTGGCCTCTCCGTAGATGAAGTCCGCGCGCAGGCCCTTCTTCAGCAGGGCCTTCAGCACCAGCTGCCCGTGATTCTTGTGCTGGACCAGGATCATCGTCGTCAGCCCGAAGTTCGCGGCGTTGCTCGCCTGATCCACGATGATCCGGTTCCGGTCTTCTGCTTCGACGATGCCGCGTTTGTACGCCGGGCCCCAGGCGGTCGATCGAGCGACCATGTGAGGGCGAGCAGGCTTGACGTAGCGGAAGTAGGGCGTCGCGAGGATGCCCTTGTCGATCAGCTGCTTCTCGGTGATCTTGATGGCGATCGAACCGGTCGAGGCCATCAGCCGCATGTTCGCCTCCTCGTCGTCCTTCATGAACGGCGTAGCGGTCAGCGCCAGACGATAGTGAGCGTTGCGGCACCCGACCATGACCCGATAGAACGAATCCGACGAGACCTCGTGAGCCTCCTCGGCGGTGACGAACTCGATCTTGTTGAGGAAGTCGAGGGTGGTCTCGCGCTTCGACTGCTGCTCGGCTGCTCGAGCCTTCGCTGACGCAGCGATCCCGCTGACCGGGTTCGCGTCCCAGAACTCCTTCTTGAGCTCAGCCTTGCGAGCGGTCACCTTCTGGATCAGCTCCGTCGGGGCGAGCTTCATGGACTCCTTGTCCGCCGGCAGACCTTCCGCGAGCATCTTCTGAGCGGCCCACTTCTCGAACCCGTTGTGCTTCGCCTGGACCTCGCGGCCGACCTCCTTCTCGATGTCGACCTCCTCGAGTCGGGCAGCCAGCGTCTGCACCAGAGCGACCGTCACGCCGCCCGTGTTGGGCTCCCAGACGCCATCCCCGAGCACACCGCAGCGTTCCCCGAGATCCCTCTCGATCGACTTCTTCATCTGATACATGAGCGACTTGCGGGTGGTGATGAACAGGGTCGTGCGGCCGATGCGCTTGTAGGCCAGGCGGAAGATCCGCGACTTGCCGCCACCGGTGGCGACCTGAGCGATCATCGATCGGAGGGCGACGAGACGCTGCACGGTCTCGTGCTGGTACTCGTAGTCTGGATCTTCGGGGAAGTCGTCGACCTTCGGACGTTCGGGGCCGAGAGGTTCGGGGGCGGGCTGAGCACGCACGATGACGCGGAAGCCCTCGCGCTCCAGACGCTTGCGAACCATGCGCACGAAGCCTGCCGGGAAGACCTGACGGCGCATGTCGAAGAACGAGGAGTAGCCGTCCCACCCGCCACCGCCCGAGAACTCGCTGCCGGCGACCTTGTAGGTGAGAGCGTTGGAGATCGCCAGCTTCGTCTCACGCGACGGGTCGAGCACCTTCGCTGCGACCGGGTTGTGAACGATCCTCACGATTTGGCCCTTGCCACTCAATGGCTTGCCTCCTGGCAATCCTTCGCTGTAAAGTATAAGTCACCGATGAGTATGCTAACACTCGCTTCAAGGGACGTCATGTCACAACTGAAAATCACCTACGTCGATGGGGGAGAGCTCCAGGAAAACCCCTGGAACCCCAACCACGTCTCGCCGACGAACATGGACAAGCTGAGATCGTCCATGTCGGAGCTCGACACCTTCCGCCCGGTCATCTGCCGCGAAATCGACGGGGGCATCCAGATTCTCGGCGGCAAGCACCGCGTCCAGGTGCTGACCGAGATGGGCGAGAAGATCCCGATCATCAATCTCGGACCGATCGACGACGTTCGAGCCAAGAAGATCAGCCTGGTCGACAACGGTCGGTACGGCGAGGACGACACGCAGCAGTACGCCGCTGTGCTCAACGACATCGGCTCGGCGGAGGAAATCCTCAAGCTGCTCCCGATCGACGCCGACGAGCTGGCCTCGTTCTTCTCGATCCAGGACGTGAACTTCGACGATCTCCAGATCCCGGACGACCCCGCCGGCGAAGCTGACGACCCGCTCGATCTCTCCACCCCCACCGCGCCGACTCATCAGATCATGCGGTTCAAGGTCTCGAAGGTGGACGCGCCCCTCGTCTCTGCCCTGATCGACCGAATCAAGCGCGAGCAGGCCTTCATGGAGTCCGACGACCTGACCAACTCGGGCGATGCCCTGGTCTGGATCGCCCAGAACACGGACCTCATGCGAAGCTCGTCGGACGAGTCGAGTTCCCTCGAGGACATCGACGACATCCCGCTGGGTGACGGCGAGTGAGCTCCCCCTGCCGGAAGTTCGAGGACTGCGCCTCCTGTCTGAATCGGCGCGAGCCTGAGACCTGCGCGGACTGTGAAGCCGGTGAGCAGTACGAGCCGCGGGAGAACGGCGAGCTCAGTTTCGACGAGCTGAGCTTCTTCCCTGGGTCCTCGGAGAACGGACGATGACGGAACCTGCTGAACATCCCACCATCGAGCGGACGCCCAAGGCCGTCGAGATGGATGACGTACCTGGCTACTACGATGTCGTGCCGGTCGACTGGATCCGCCCGTACCCGCAGAACGCGAAGATCCACACCAAGGAGCAGGTGCAGAAGATCGCTGAGTCCATCAAGTCACATGGCGGATGGAACACGCGGATCTCCGTGGACTCGACGGGCGAGATCATCGCGGGTCACGGTCGACGCCTGGCAGCCATCGCCCTCGAGCAGGAGTTCGTGCCGATCCACGTCCGGGACGACCTCGACGCCAAGCAGGTTCGCTCGCTGCGCCTGGCGGACAACAAGGTCGCTGAGGGCGAGATGGACACGAACGTCCTCGAGGTCGAGCTGCGTGAGCTGGCAGGTCTCGAAGTGGACATGAGCTCGTTCTACTCCGAGAAGGAGCTGTCCTTCATGCTCGAAGACCCGGGTGAGATCGATCTGGGAGCCATCTCGGAGAACATCTCGGGCGAGGTCCAGGAGCACACCGCGGAAACCGAGTCGAACATCGGCAAGGTCGACGAGGAGCGGATCCCGCTGTTCAAGCTGTTCAAGGCCAAGGATCTGAGCATCGATGAGCATCGGGACCTGTCGATGCTTCTGATCCACGCCGAGACCATGACCGGCAAGGAAGGTCTGGACGCGCTGCGAGTCTACGGGCTCCAGATCATGGACGAAGGCGTGACCGAGGAGATCAGTCAGTCGTGACGTATATCATCGACAAGACCTTCTCGTCCTCGGTCACGCGATCGTCGCGGGTCATCGAGTGCGCCGAGGCGTTCGGACTGGGGCTGCGCGACAAGCAGTTCACCGTCTACGACAACCTCAAGCTCGAGGTGAACCCGGGAGAGGTCGTCTACATCACGGGCCAGTCGGGCTCCGGCAAGTCGCTGCTGCTGCGTGAACTGCGCGACCAGATGATCGCGGAAGGCCAGAAGGTCATCTCGATCGACACGGTCGAGACGGAGGAACGCCCTCTGATCGACCAGGTCGGGAAGGACACCGACGAGGCCATCCGGATCCTGTCCCTGGCAGGCCTGAACGACGCCTATCTGTTCATCAGGAAGCCTTCCGAGCTCTCTGACGGTCAGCGCTACCGTTTCCACATCGCGAAGCTCATGGAGTCCGACGCGAAGGTCTGGGTCGCCGATGAGTTCGGCGCGGTCCTGGATCGAACGACCGCCAAGGTCGTCGCGTTCAACCTCCAGAAGGCAGCCAGGCGAGCCGGCGCCACGGTGATCGTCGCCACTACCCACAAGGATCTGGTCGATGAGCTCGGCCCGGATGTCTACGTCGAGAAGCTGTACGCCGAGCGCGTCAAGGTGGAGACCAAGGCCGATGAGTGAAAACAAGAAGCCTGAGACCGCGAAGGTCCTGAAGTTCCCGACCGCGGCGCGCAACGAGTCCAAGACCATCGGCGAGCTGCTCCTCAAGGTCGGCGACGCCCTGGTCACCTCCGGCGATGACATCAGCCTCGAAGACGCGGACGTCTACATCGTGGTGGACCCCCATGACGGATCCGAAGCGCCGCCGATGCTGCTCTCCCGGGAGGGCTCCGACCCGAAGCGCATCGCCTCCGTGCTCGACACAGCGGCTTTCGGAATGCGCATGTCCTGGTTCACGGGAGCCTACGAATACCTCGACGATGGCGAGGACGACGTGTGACGAGCGAGACCCTGATTGCGTACATCGAGGAGCCGAAGCCGCGCTTCGCTCTGATGGACGATATGCGCGTGGAGCGTGGTTCCAAGGCCGACTGGGACCAGCTCCACGCGCTCCACTACAAGGCCGAGTCCCTGCCCGCCGGTGCTCGCTACTGGCGCTGCGTCACAGGTGACGGAGAGCTGGTCGGCATCGTCGTGACCTCGTCCGTCTCGCTGCTTCTGGCCCCGCGACATCTGATGCTTCCCAAGATCAAGCCAGGGCAGGACACGCATCTGACGAACGTCCACAGAGGTCGGTGGCTGAACAAGAACATGCGTCGGGCGGCTCGCATCGTGACGGACACGCTCTACCGCGGATCCGGCGTCTCCTACCGAATGCTGAACCTGGCGTGTCGGCTCGAGGGCTTCAGATTCGTCGAGATCCAGTCGTCGATGTCCAAGTTCAACCCCTTCGACTCGAAGGCGGGCTTCCGTCATGCCCACCTGAAGCGAGCGGCCGCCTACGAGAAGGGCCTCAAGTTCTTCCGTGGGATGTTCCGGTCTCACCCCGCGGATCACGAAGCTGTCTGTGCCGAGTACGCCGCCATGCCCAAGACGATTCGAGCAGGCGTGCTCAGGCGGATGCAGGAGTTCTACTACCGTCACTCGTCGAAGGAGAAGACCGGCTCGAACCTCAACAAGGGGACCGGGAAGGTTCAGGCGATGTCGTTCGAGAAGCTGCTCACCGAGCTTCAGCAGCTGGTCTTCGCCTCGCCGGTCTACGGACTCTTCGAGAACCCGGACTTCGGTCGTGAGCTCCCCGAGAGCCTGCCTCTGGCGTGGTTCGACAACCAGGCCCCGACAGAGCCGCTCAAGATTCCCGAGGTGAAGTGAAATGCACCTGACGAAGAAGCAGATCGCCGTGATGCGGACGATTGTCAATGGCTACCTGGACGAGGAGGGGGATCATCAGTGGCTGGACCTGGACCAGCTTTTGAACCGTCTGCCCTACGAGACGTCCAAGCAGTCCATGCAGTTCACCCTCCGGACGCTGACCAAGAAGTACGGTCTAGTCACCAGGCAGCTCGAGACAAGGCGGGGCCGACGTCGACGCATCGTAATGCCGACTCCGGCTGCTCTGCGCATCTTCAAGCCTGTGGTGTTGCGCAGAGACGAAGACTCCGACGATGGGGTCATCGAGTTCGGCTGAGGACCTATTTGGTAGTTTTTCCTCTGACGGTTTACTCAGTAAGTACATAGGGACAGATAGACCACTATTACTATGGTCGCACTTTTTTCTACCAAATCGATCCTCATCCCGACGCTGACTTGCGTCGGCGTTGTACAGTCAGCGGTGATTGACGAAATGGAAAGCATCGGCGAGAATGTGGGTGTCGGGCGAGAAGCTCGGCCCTCACGTCGGAAATCAGTACCGGCGGCGCGGACTCCCTCCCTGGGCCTCCTCCTCCCCAGCCGCGCCGCCTTTTTCGACCGGAGGTGCCCCCTGTGAGCACGCAGTCCGACGTGGAACCCCGCCGAGCACACGGCAACTCTCGCATCACGGCGACCCAGTACGGTCACGCCAAGATGAAGTACGCCTCGGGCGACTTCACGCTCAAGGAAATCGCTGCCGACTACGGGATCAGCCCGCAGGCTCTGGGGCAGCGGTTCCGTCGCGATGGTGTCGAGAAAGGCTCGATGATCCGGCAGCTCGAGAGTGCCGTCGACGCTTCCGTCGACGCCTCTGCCATGGCGGATAGCAGCGAACTCGCCGAAATGGCGAAGGGCCTGAAGAAGCAATACTACGGCTTCGTGGACGCTCTGACTCGAGCCGCGATGTCAGAGATCGCCGGCGCACGTCAGAAGAACGAGGACGTCGCGCTGCGGGACCCCGCGCTCAGGTCCTATGAGCGCGCCTCGAAGATGCTCGCCACGAACTACGACACCCAGATGCGGATCCTCGGCATCGAGAAGCTCGAAGGCGCCGGCAACGCGCTGCCTGAGATCCGAGTCATCTCGATGTCGTCTGAGGACGAAGCCGCACTTCGTACCGCCGCGGAGAGTGACGACCTCGACGAAGAAGATCTGATGGCAATCGAGGACGGTGTAGCGGGCGAGGGCGCCGGTGAGGAGCTTCAGATCGTCGCTGACGACGAGATCGTCGATGAGGGCAGTGACGACCCGCCCGCAGACTCGAACGCCCGAGAGAGCGAAGCAGAGGGCGCTGAGAGCGACATTGTCGAAGAAGGTCTCGACGACCTCGACGACGACGACGACCTGGAAGCACTCGCGCAGCTGGACGACGACTGATGGCGGCGATTGCCCGACTCCCCGAGAACGGGCAGATCCGCCTGCATCGCAAGCAGGCGGAGGTCTTCTACGATCGCCACCGGTTCCGTGTCGTCGTCGCCGGCCGACGCTGGGGCAAGACCGTCCTGGCGATGTCGACCCTGGTCGAGGCTGCTCGCAAGTCTCGCTCGAAGGTCTGGTACATCGCGCCGTCCTATCGGATGGCGAAGCAGATCATGTGGGAGGAGCTCAAGCTATTCGTCCCGCCTGAGCTGATCCTGAAGGTCCACGAAACCGAACTGTCGATGAAGCTCATCAACGGTTCGGTGATCGAGCTGAAAGGCGCAGACAAGCCCGACACGCTGCGAGGCATCGGCCTGGCCTACGTCGTCCTGGACGAGTTCCAGGACATGAAGGAGGAAGTCTGGGAGAAGGTCATTCGACCGACGCTCGCGTCGACTCGAGGCAAGGCTCTGTTCATCGGGACGCCGAAGGGCTACGCGAACCTCTACAACGTCTACCTCAATGGCCGCGACGGCAAGAAGAAGCGGACCTGGGCTTCCTGGCAGTTCCCGACGATCACGTCTCCGTTCATCCCCGAGAGCGAGATCCTGGCTGCTCGAGCGGATATGGACCCCAAGTCCTTCCGCCAGGAGTTCGAGGCCAGCTTCGAGACGATGTCCGGGCGGGTCTACCACCAGTTCGATCGCAACGTGCACCTGGGCGAGTACCCGTTCAACCCGCACCTGCCGATCTGGGTCGGCGTGGACTTCAACATCGATCCGATGTCCGCGGTCATTCTGCAGCCGCAGCCGAGTGGCGAGGTCTGGGCGGTCGACGAGATCTACCAGTACAGCTCCAACACGGAGAGTCTGTGCGAGGAGCTCGAGCGGCGGTACTGGCGCTTCAAGAAGCAGATGGTCATCTATCCCGACCCCGCCGGCGGGAACCGTCAGCACGCCCGCGGCGAGTCGGATCTGGACATCTTCCGGGAAAAGAACTTCAAGCGGATCAAGTTCCGCAGGAAGCACCCGGCAGTCGCCGATCGGGTGAACTCCATGAACAAGATGTTCATGGACGCATCGGGTGCCGTGAAGATGCGGGTCAACCTGCCGTGTAAGAACCTGGCGAACAGCCTCGAGCAGACCCTCTACAAGGAAGGCTCTCGGGACATCGACAAGCGCCCTGGTGTCGAGCACATCACGGACGCCTGCGGTTACCCGATCGAGCTGGAGTTCCCGATGCGCAAGATCGAGATCCGAGGCATCTCACTATAGGGTTGGCACAGTAAGTCATCCGTGAGATACTAACTGCTCTGATGAAAGATCTTCCGAACCTCTACGCGAAGCGAACTTGATGGCGCAGCACGATGCCAGCACGAATGACGCAGGTGCGCGCGCGAACGTCGTTTCGCGCCGGCACCCTCGCTACGCCGAATTGTACGAGCACTGGAAGTTCCTCCAGGACACCTACCGAGGCGGTCGGGCCTGGTTCAAGAACAACGTCCACAAGTACCACAAGGAAGGTGACGACGAGTACCGCAAGCGTGTGGAGCGAGCGTACCGCTTCAACCACACCCGAGAGGTCGTGGATCTCGTCGACAAGTACCTGTTCCGCTCGGACATCGTTCGCCTCGAGGACCCGAAGCCGCCCCTCGAGCGGTTCTGGGCCAACGCGAACGGCCAGGGGCTCGGCATCACCGAGTTCATGCGGACGGTCTCGAACAAGTCTTCCCAGGTCGGTCGCTGCTGGGTCGTCGTGGACTCGAAGCTGCCGGCGCAGGACGCGCCGATCTCTGTCGCAGACGCGGAGAAGCTCGGCACCCCGATCTACGCCTACATGGTGTCCGTCGAGGATGCTCTGGACATGGCTTGGGGCGAAGACGGCGAGCTGCTCTGGATTCTGCTCCGCGAGATCACGCGGGCGGACGAAGACCCCTTCGCTTCCTCCGGTCAGCTGCTGTTCCGCTACCGGCTCTGGACGCGAAACGAGTGGTACGAGTTCACCGAGGTCGAGACTCAGTTCGCGAGCTACGACCGACCGAAGATCACGCCGGTCAATCCGGACGAGACGCCGACCACGACTCCTGCTGAGAAGCGCGACTCGCCGGCGATCAAGGTCGATCAGACGGACTACGGGTGGCACGGGCTCGGTCGAGTCCCGGTGGTCCCGGTCAACGCCCAGGTCACTGCCGATCGCTGGCACTGCCCGGCCCTGATCGAAGACATCGCCTATCTGGATCGGGCGGTGGCGAACTACTGCTCGAACCTGGATGCAGTCATCCAGGACCAGACGTTCAGTCAGCTCACGATCCCGGCACAGAACCTCATGCCGGGCGAATCCGGCTACGACAAGCTGGTCGAGGTCGGAACGAAGCGCGTCTTCGCCTACGACGCCGAGGGCGGCGGAGAGGGTCCGAAGTACATCTCGCCGGACGTGAAGCAGGCCGAGCTGATCATCGGGACGATCAAGGAAATCATCAACGAGATCTACCACAGCGTAGGTCTCGCGGGCGAACGGACGAAGTCCGACAACGCTCAGGGCATCGACAACTCCTCGGGAGTGGCGAAGGCCCACGACTTCGAGCGCGTGACGGCGCTCCTTCACTCGAAGGCGAATGCCCTCGAGGTGGCAGAAAACCAGATCGCGGATCTGGTCCTGCTCTGGGCCGGCGAGAAAGCCGCTTCGGAGCCTGCCGAACCGCTGGTGAACTACCCCGAGTCGTTCGACGTCACGGGACTGTTCGACGAGTTCACCATCGCAATGCAGCTGAGTCTGATTCAGGTGCCGGCGCCCGTTCGGGCACGTCACATGAAGCGGCTGATCCGAAAGCTGTTCCGCAATGCCTCCAAGTCCGAGATCGAGAAGCTGGACAAGGAGATCGAGAGCTGGACCGAAGACCTGCAAGAAACCGCAGATCTAGGAAACCAGGCGGCTCGAGCAGAAGCGCGCGCGAAGGAAGAAGCCGGTCGAGATCGAAATCTCTCCGGTGAACGCCAGAGCGCAACCAAGACCCGAGAGACAGGGTCCGACTGAGCCCGAGAGACAGGGCAAAGGAGTAAGTACCGATGTTCAAGAATCGCAACTGGTGGGACGCGAAGTCCCGTGTTCATGCAGCAGTCGACGGCGGCCTGGGATCGATCGAGAACGAGATCGACCTGACCGGCACCGGCGGGCTCAAGCTGCACGGCGCCAATCTGACCTTCGCCAGCGATGGCGGTGACGGTGGCGGCGCAGGTGGTGAAGGCGGTGAAGGTGACACCGGCGGCGCAGGTGGTGAAGGCGGTGAAGGTGACACCGGCGGCGCAGGCGGCGCAGGTGGTGAAGGCGGTGAAGGTGGTGACGGTGGCGACGGCGGTGCCGGCGACCTCGACGCGGCAGCACTGAAGGCCGAACTCGCCAAGATCCAGAAGGAGAAGGCGGATCTTCTGAAGGAGACGATGCGCCGGAAGGACGAGGGCAAGACCCTCAAGGAGCAGCTCGACAGCATTCAGGGCGTCCTGGGCGACCTCAAGCCGGAAGACGTGAAGACGCTTCTGGACGAGAAGGCAGCCGCGGAGCGCGAGAAGCTCGAGTCCAAGGGCGA
>CBFICR010000068.1:0-14986 GCA_965661105.1 Pseudohongiellaceae bacterium
ACGATATCTGGACTGGTGTGTAAATTATTGGATGATTGTTTAAGAAAAAAAGCATACGAAGCCCGTGAGCATACATGGGCAAGATGCAAAAAAGTAAATAACATCAATATGTTATAGGGGCAGGGGGATTCAATGTTGCGTATCGCATCTGTTAAGACTCGAGTGTTGTTTTTTGTGGTTTCAGTAGTCTTAATTTCACAGGCAAATGCTGCATACTCTCAAAGCACTCGAAATGACCGCCAACGCCTGGGCATGATTGAAGAGTACTGCCTCGGTTGTCACAATTTTGAAGACTATGCCGGCAGTCTGGACCTGGAAACACTCCTTGTTGATGATATTTCTCAAAATGCCGAACACTGGGAAAAAGCCATTCGAAAAATGAGAGCAGGCATGATGCCCCCTCCGGGCCAGGATCGGCCAAATGAGAGAAATTACCTGGCATTAACGCAATGGCTTGAAAATAAAATAGACAGCGTTGCCCAAATTAATCCCGGCACCAAAACATTACACCGATTGAATCAAAGTGAATATGCCAATGTCATTGAGGAGTTGACTGGTATTCGAATTGACCCTTCCCTCTATTTACCTGCGGATTCTTCCGCGCGCGGCTTTGACAATCAGGCAGGCTCATTAACAATATCTCCTACCTTATTGGAGGCTTACACCAAAGCAGCTGCGCAGATAGCCAGGATGGCAGTAGGATTCTGGAGCTCGCCCAATGAAATGACCTATATTGTGGAAGCGGATAATTCCCAGAACATGCAGTTGGAAGGGATGCCCCTGAATACCCGTGGTGGTATAGCCGCTGAACATAATTTTCCGGCTGATGGGGACTATACTTTTTCCATGCAGAATTTTGGTATGGGCAGCTTTATCCCAGGAGAAAAGCTGGAACTGAGTATAGATGGTGAGCGCGTACACCTGTTTGAATATACCGGGGTCGGTGTGTTCTCGGGTATGGGAGGCGGTCAGGACGGTTCTCTGGATGTAACCGTTCCGGTCAAGGCAGGCACACGTTTAGTGGGTGCCACCTTCCTGGCAACAAACTACCGTCCCGATATTGGACTGATTCAACAATACGACCGCAAGTCGGTTGAGAACGATCCCATACCACAAGTTCATAATCATCCGGCCATCGGCATGATGAAAGTACAGGGCCCTTTTAACGCGCAACGTCCTGAGAACTCGGTAAGCCAGGAAAAAATCTTTATCTGTTCCCCGACCAATGCGGACGAGGAACCGGAATGTGCTACCCGAATCATCTCAAAACTTGCCAAGCAGGCTTTCCGGCGTCCCGTTACTGCAGAAGATATCCGTCCCATGATGAGCTTTTATGAGCAGGGTCGCAGTGGCGGCAGTTTCGAGGATGGCATTGAGCTTGCACTACGTCGTCTGCTGGCTGACCCGGAGTTTCTGGTCAGGCGAGAACATGAACCAGCCGAATTAAATGATGGGGATGTCTACCCCATCACTGATCTTGAACTTGCATCCCGGCTTTCATTTTTTCTTTGGAGCAGTATCCCGGATGACACACTGATTGATCTTGCCGCCAGCGGTCGGCTTAGTGAGCCTGAGATTCTTGAAGAGCAGGTTTTTCGTATGCTGGATGATCCAAGGGCAGATGCATTGGTCGAAAATTTTGGTCAGCAATGGTTTTACCTGAGAAATCTCCCGACTACTGCACCTGACGGTATTTTCTATCCAGACTGGGATGCCGAACTGCGGCACAGTTTCCAGGAAGAAACAGAACTGTTGTTTGAAAGTATTATGCGAGAGGATCGCAGCATTCTTACTCTCCTTGATGCGGATTACACTTTTATCAACGAAAGGCTGGCCAAGCATTATGGAATGCCTAACGTTTATGGCGCACATTTTCGCCGTGTGGAACTTGGTGACGAATTTGCTTATCGCCGTGGTATTTTGGGCCAGGGCAGTTTTCTTGCACTCACCTGGGCAGAAAACTTCCGCACTTCACCGGTGAAACGCGGAGTCTGGGTACTGGAAAACCTTTTAGGTACGCCTCCACCTGCGCCACCTGCCAATGTCCCTGCGCTGGAAGAGACCGGTGAAGAGCAGATAACAACCTTGCGCGACCAACTTACTTTGCATCGTGAGAACGAACCCTGTGCAACCTGCCATGCCATTATGGACGGTATTGGTTTCGCTCTGGAGAATTTCGATGCTGATGGAAAGTATCGAACTCATGCTGGGCATCCCCGTCAATTTGGCGGTACTTCGACGCCGATTGACTCGGAAGTTGTACTTTGGGACGGCACGCCGGTCAATGGACCCGTTGGTTTGCGGGAAGTACTGCTTAAGTATTCACCCCAGTTTGTGCGTTTTGCGGTAGAAAAGCTGATGACTTATGGGGTCGGCAGGGGAGTTGAGTATTCTGATATGCCTGCAGTCAGAAAAATTGTAAATGATGCTGAACGAAATGATTATCGTTTTTCATCGCTGGTTTTGGGGGTGGTCAAAAGTCCCCAGTTCCAGATGCGTATGAAAGTCAGTGAAAATGTTGAGGAGCTTGCAGCTTATTAGTAGCCGCAGCCATATTCCCCTCATATTCCACTAATATTCCAATAGGGAGCCCAGTATGAAATTTATTACCAAGAAATTCCTGCCACGCAGAACTTTTCTGAAATCCGCTGGTGTTACTGTGGGGCTTCCGTTCCTGGATGCGATGTTGCCTGCTATGACATCAATGGCAAAAGCGGCATCTGCTGCACCTGCAAGACGTTTTGTGGGCGTCTGGCATCCCCATGGTGTTGCTCCCGGCTACTGGAGTCCTACTACTGTAGGTTCTGACTTTGAATTTTCCTATATCACTAAACCACTGGAAAACCTGCGTGAATATGTCACCTTGATCAGTGGCCTGGATATACCGGAATGTTTTTCTACTGAAGAGGAACCGGGCGGTAACCATGCCAGGGGAGCAGCAATATTCTCCGGTGCCCGTCCCCGTCGTAATGCTGTTAGTCCGTATCTTGGTGTTTCTATCGATCAGCTTATTGCAGAAAAATATGGCCGTGACACCATTTTGTCCTCTTTACAATTGGGGGTTGAAGATGCTGGAAATTACGGCAATTGTAACTGGGGTTATAACTGTGCCTATACAAACTCCATGTCATGGATTTCTCCTACCCAGCCATTACCTACTGAAATAAATCCACGAGTCGCCTTTGAAAGATTGTTTGGCACTGGTGGCAGTGTTGAGGAAAGAAAACGTGGTCGCATGCTTGATGCGTCTATCCTGGATTCGGTGGCGGCGAAAATCCCTGAGCTTAAACATGAGCTTGGTGCGGGCGATAAAGTACGGGTCGATAATTATCTGGATAATATCCGCGAGCTGGAACGACGCATTCAGATAGCCCTTAATAACTCTGTGGAAGAGCCTGGCGAGGAAGTGCCTTTTGGCATTCCCCAGGATAAGGATCTGCATTTTCGATTGATGTATGAACTTATCGCCCTTGCCTTTGAAGGGGATATAACCCGCTCTGCCACGATGATGATGGGCCGTGATTTGAGTGGCTTTAGCTATCCGCATTCAGGTTCAACCGGTGCATGGCACGGTTCTTCTCATCATGGTGACAAGCCCGATAATATCGCTAATTATGCCAAGATGAATCGATACCATTACAGCATTGTTGCCGAGTTTCTGGAAAAACTTAAAAACATTCCTGAGGGTGACGGCAATATACTGGACAACTCTCTGTTGTACATGGGAAGCAATATGGGTAACTCACACCGCCATGCCCATGAAAAAATTCCGGTAACTCTGGTTGGCAAGATTGATGGCACCTTCAAGGGCAATCGTCATATTGTGTATCCGGACAATACTGAAAAACATGCCAATATGCTGCTCAGCATACTGCATCTTTATGGTATTGAAAGAGACAGTATTGGTGGGAGTACGCATCTTTTGCCAATTACTTAAGGATTCTGAGCTTAAAGACAGGAGTAAAGTCTGATGGGGGATGGCTCAAACAAGAATTTCGGATTAATGCTGGCTGTGCTTGCGTTAATTTTTTGCAATCAACTGACTGCCCAGATCAGACCACCTACCTGGCCGGATGTCCCGTTACCTGAAGGGCCAATCAGAAACATACTGCTGGACAACTGCACATCCTGTCATGGTATTGACGATTATGCCTTCTTTGCCCTTGATTCCGCGGGGTGGGAAGCGATGCTGGCAGAAAAACATGTGGGCGATAGCAGGGTAGAAACCAGTAATGAAGAAAAAGCGATTCTATTAAGCTATCTAAGCAGTAATTTCGGGGCGGATTCCATTCCCTTTCCGAGAGATTACGTGCCCCCGGAGATTACTGAATTTTTTAATAACGCCGATGCCAGAATTTTCATGGAAGTCCGGTGTATTTCCTGTCATTCCCTGGACCCCATAATGAGCACCAGACGCAGCCCAGAGGGCTGGCGTGTATTACTTGTCAGTGAGCGAGAGCGGGGCGCACGGTTAAATGATGAAGAACTTGAGCGTCTGGCAGAATGGCTGGGCCGGGCCAGAGGCATAAATCTTTTTGAATAAAATTTTTAGCCTGAACTTTTTATATTGAATAATTTTAGATTAAACCAGGGCTGCAAAGTACCCGGAGACTTCTTATGAGAACCAATAAACTTATCCTCTCTGTCTTTTTATCCATAGCGTTGGTGCCCGCAGTACAGAGTGCGCAAATTGCTGATGCGATGGAGGCAGGAGATTTTTCTCAGGTACAGACTCTTGTTAGCCAGGGCCTTGATGTCAATGAACCCCAGGTTGATGGGGCAACAGCATTGCTTTGGGCAGCGCAATGGGACGATGTGCAGTCAGCGCGGCTATTGATTCGCAATGGTGCGGATGTGAACCTGGCTAACAGGACGGGGGCCACGCCATTAGAGCTTGCCGCTATCAATGGCAGTGCAGCGATGCTGGAACTGCTACTGGATGCCGGAGCTGACCCTAATGCCAGAGTGACTATTACCGCTGATACCCCATTGATGCTTGCCGCCAGAACAGGCATACCCGAAGCAGTGGAAGTGCTTCTTGATAATGGCGCCGAAGTGAATGTACGTGAAGAGTGGGGACGAACGACTCCATTAATGTGGGCGGTAGCCGAAGGGCATACCAGTGTCGCAAAACTCCTGCTTGAGAGAGGAGCGGATGTGAATGCACGAACGGTTTTTGTGCCACCGGATACTGCCAGAGGATTTGAAGGTTCTCCGCCGAGAGACAGATTGGCCCATGAAACTGGTCCGATTCAACATGCCAGTGGCGAATTAACCGCAATTCATTTTGCTGCTCGCGACGGGCATCTGGATACAGCAGAATTACTTCTGGATTCGGGGGCGCAGATAGATTCTCTCACTGCCGATGGAAAAAATGCGCTGGGCCTGGCGATATTCAATGGGCATTATGAACTGGCTTCTCTGTTAATTGATCGCGGATCAGATGTGAATCAGGCTGATGCACGTGGCTTTAATCCGCTGTTTTGGGCAGTAGATCGTCGCAATATGGAAACTGCGCCCAATTTCCCCTGGGTTGTGACCGATGATCCATTACCTTTAGTCAAAAAATTACTGAATGCCGGGGCTGACCCCAATCAACTGGTTAATGATACTCCCAGAGCGCGAATGCGTGGTGGCTCACCTCGAATTGTTTTTGCTACGCCCATAATGCGCTCCGCTTTTGCTGGAGATCTGGAATTAACACGGCTGTTACTGGAGTACGGTGCTGATCCCCTTATTAAGTCCAGTGATAATGAGACGGCACTGGGAGCCGCCACCGGGACCGGCTTCATCCATGGATACCATTTTCAACATCCCTACACAGAAAGGCTGGATGTAATCAAACTGCTGATTGAAGACTATGATCTGGAAGTGAACTGGCATGATGATTACGGTATTACCCCGCTAATGGCTGCCGGTAACCTGGGGGATGTTGCCATTATAGAATATCTTATTGCGCAGGGTGCAGACCTTGGGGATTATGACCTGGGCAAGAAAAATGATGGCGCCTTTGGCGCGAGTATTGAGCCGTTAATGCCAATTGATTATGCGATTGGCGTTGGTACTTTTCGCCCCAACAATGCCATTGTTTTAAATGAGCCCGCTGTCGAGTTGATGGCAAGAGAAATGGAAGCTCGAGGAATTGTGCATACTACCTCTGAGTGCACGCTGAGGGGCTTTACCTGTTCCTATGTGAACATGGATCCAAGAGCCGTTACCCCAAAGCGAATTGCGGAGGCCAGGCAATTACAAACCGGGCACCAGGTTGAGAGCCTGACATCTACGACAGGCCTGCAAGTTGAAGAGACTGAATGTCTTGACGTGTCATTACAATTCGGCCAGGCCGAAGGCCCTGATTATTGCCAGCCCTCGGATAACAACTGAAGGGAATAAGATAATAAGTTGAAAAAAGGGGCGGTAATTCGCCCCTTTTTTCATTACTACAAGAGCCTCCTAGACTTCAGGCCCGCTTACATTGCCTTCCTGCCCAGGCCTGCCATTATGTCTTGGACCTCTGGAGCCGGAACCTCCAGGGCCACGTGCACCTTCACCATTTTCAAAACGTTCCCTGCGTTCCTCACGACGGGCAGCGGCTTCTTCAGGGTTGTTTTCCCTGTATTCCTGTCGGCGCTCCCTGTTTTCCTCACGTCTGGCTGCAATATCAGGATTATTCTCCATAAACTCAGCATGACGCTCTGCCATTTGTTCACGATGTTCAGCCCGACGTCCCTCACGTTCTTCCTCCTGGGCAAATAGCGGGGTGGAAAGGAACCCTGTTATCAATAAACAGCCTGTGCCAGCCAACAATAACTTTTTAGCTAAATTCTTTTTATTTGTGTTCTTCATGGTGTTCTCCAACTCTGTTAACGTTATTACCTTAAACGCAATAAGCCATATCCCGTTGACAGAAAGCGGGTTTAATTAGAAGAAAACTTTGAGCAGACGTGAAGTGAGGAAGTGGTATGTTGAATACTCTGGTAAGTGTCAGTGACCTTTCTGACAATTTGGATAATCCTGACTGGCGCATTGTGGATTGCCGTTTTTCCCTGGCCGATGCACAGGCCGGACAACGTGCCTATGATGAGGCGCATATTCCCGGGGCATACTACGTAAACCTCGACAAGACATTAAGCTCGCCCCATATAGCGGGGAAAACAGGCCGCCATCCATTACCTGATAAAAATGCCTGGATCAGCAGCGTCAGCGCGCTTGGCATAGATCCGCAGATTCAGGTCGTTGTATACGATGATGCCGGTGGTGCCATGGCGGCACGCATGTGGTGGATGTTACGCTGGATTGGCCACGAAAACGTGGCGCTACTGGACGGCGGCTGGCAGGCATGGGTAGGTCAGAAGTTAGCGGTGACTGATCTTATTCCTGAAGTCGCTCAGGCAGGTAATGCAGAAGACTATAAAACCTTGTCATCGCTGGTACGCATTGTTGATGCCCAGGCTGTGGATGCCAGTTGCCAGGCACTGCTTGATGCCAGGGAATTACCACGCTTTAAAGGAGAGGTAGAACCACTGGATCCTGTTGCCGGTCATATACCGGGCGCCGCATGCTCTCCTTTCAGCGCGAACCTGGATGTTTCAGGCTGTTTCCGCACTCCCGACGAACTAAAAGAAAAATTCAAGCAGGCTCTGGAATCCAGTAAACCCATAGTTTGCTACTGTGGTTCAGGGGTTACTGCGGCCCATAATGTCCTCGCGTTGAAGGTGGCGGGAATCGACGAAGTAGCGCTTTATCCCGGCTCCTGGAGTGAATGGATTACGGATGACAAGCGGCCGGTTGCGACTGGTGATGGCGATTGAAAACCGTAGAGGAAGTGTTACCTGTTTTTTATCGTGGTAGTTTCTGTATTGATAAAATGACCTTATGGGGATTCCAATGAATACTCTGGTCATACAATCTTTTCGAAACCATGACATCCCGCCCTGGATTCAACAATGCCTTGATTCTGTTCGAGTCTGGTGTGATGTACAGGGCTATCAGCGTTGTTTTGTGGGGGATGAAATATTTGATCTTGTGCCCGACTGGTATATGGAGAAAACCGGTAAGGGCCCGGTTGCAACAGATTATGCGCGTCTGGTACTAATCAGCGAGGCTATCAACAATCAGGGCTTTGATCAGGCGATCTGGCTGGATGCGGATATTTATGTGCTGGATGCCTCCATGACCCTGGATTGCCCGGGTAGCTGCGCCTTTGGTCAGGAGGTCTGGGTACAGCAGGCCAGGTCAGGGGCAGGAAAGCTGGAAGCCAGAAAAAATGTCCATAATGCGGTTTGTCTGTTTCGGCGCGGTTGTGTTGTCTTACCCTTTCTGATGGAAACGGTCTTATCCATAATCCGACGCGCAAACCCGGAAAAAATAGCGCCACAAATGGTAGGTCCGAAATTGCTTTCGGCCTTGCATTCCCTCCATGATTTTGACCTTCTGCCTCAGGTAGGGGCTATCAGTCCGGACGTGGCACGGGATATTATAGCGGGAGGAGGGCCAGCGTTGTCTCTGTTACAGAAAGAATCTGCGCTAACCCTGCAGGCCTTGAACCTGTGTGCCTCGTTGATAGTGAATAAAATGGACAATACCGAGGCTGATCAGCTGATAGCGGGGCTGGGTCTACTGACCTGCCATTGACGGGTATCAAATTTCAGTGCATTGCTGCTATGGATAATTTCCCATGACGCGGTATTATGCTTTTTATCTTATTCGCTAGTAGCTGTTTGCTATGGTTATAAAGAATAAAATGCAGGATTGTATGAATTTAGGAATAAAAAAAGAAAGTTACCTGTAAACCAGAAAAAAAGATAAGTTAAACAGAAACAAGAATATATATTTTAATTAGAAGGGGAGTCAGACCATGTCTGCAATTAATCTGGAAAACATCACTGAAGCCGTCATTAATCATGGCGATGGCGGTAAAAAGAATCCGCGTTTACATGAGATTTATTCGAGTCTGATTAAGCATTTGCATGCATTTCAAAAGGAAGTAAATCTGACTACTGAAGAGTTGGAGATTGGCCGGCAATTTATCTTTAATCTGGCGCAGCCCAATCAGGACTTTCCCATGGGCGAAGTTCATCTTATGTCAGATTGTCTCGGGATTTCCGAAATAGCGATTCTGCTTGAAGATGTAAACAACACCACCACAACAGAGATGAATGTGGAAGGGCCTCTCTATATCCCGGGTTTGCCCGAGAGAGAGTCGGGAGAGCTGATTGGAAAGATTGAGGACGTTGATGATCCTTTATTTGTTCATTTTAATGTAGTCGATGCCAATGGTAATCCTGTTGTCGGGGCCAAAGTCGATATTTGGCAGCCTAATGGGGAAGGCTATTATTTTGTACAAAGGGAAAATCTGCCTGAATGGAATTTCTATGGACGCTTTACCACGGATGACAATGGTGAGTTTGATGTGGCCACGGTAGCGCCCGGAGATTATCCGGTTCCATTATCCGGGCCAACTGGCACCATGCTGGACCAGCTTGGACGTCATGGTTATCGTGCGGCTCATATTCATTTCAAGATTCATGCACAAGGACATGATGAATTCACGACCATGATGTATTTCAATCGTTCGCCCTATGTGGATTCAGACACCATTTTCTCGGTAAAAGATTTCAGAGTGGATCTTGTGGAACATACAGATCCTGCTGAAATTGCCGAGAAAGGTCTGGACAAGCCTTTTTATACGCTTGATTACACTTTCGTTCTTCCCTGAGAAAAAGCCAATACGCGTGTTTGAACTACATCAGCATAAATTGCAGGCGCTTTATTTCAAGCCTTCCTATGAAAGGCTAAAGGACAGGATAAAAAAAGCTGCCCCGGATCTTGATATCTATTTGATTGATGAAGACGGGCAGCTTTCCCATGAAGGAAATCCCGTATCACGGGAAAAAATCCACCCGGATTTTTTCTGGGTTCATTCGGAGTTGCTCAAGTCACCTTTATTTAAAGACTATTTTGCGCTGATGCAGGAATGTCATAACGTCAAATGGCTGCATACCATTAATACCGGTTTGGATAAGGGGCCCTATCTGGATTTGTTGGCGGCTGGTGTCAGAATAAGCAATAACCATTCTCAGGCCATTGCCATAGCTGAATATGTGATGGCGCAAGTACTTTCCTGTTTTCAAAATTTAACGGATTTTGCGGATAAACAGAAACAGAGCGTGTGGAAATACCGTCCTTTTCGCGAAATATATCATACGCGCTGGCTAATCATTGGTTTTGGCAATATCGGACAACAAATTGCCAAACGCGCCAAAGCTTTTGGCGTTGAGATTACTGCAGTAAGACGAAGCAGGAAGGATGAGAAACTTGCTGATCATGTGTTAAATCTCGACACCATGGATGATGCGCTAAGCCAGGCAGATGTAGTGATTCTCGCCTGTGCCTCCAATCAGGCTACCCGCAATCTGGTGGATCAAAAATTCCTGGCGCTAATGAAAGATAACGCCGTACTGGTCAATGTCGCGCGTGGAGATCTTGTCGTTGAAGAAGATTTGCGGCAGGCATTGGATGCGGGACGACCGGGGCATGCAATTCTCGACGTATTTGTTGATGAACCGTTACCGGAAGATTCCTGGATATGGGGTCATCCCCAAATCAGTATGACGCCTCATTGTTCCAATGCCGGTAGTGGCATGCGAGAACGTAGCGATGATCTGTTTATTGAAAATCTGAATCGTATGGTGAATGGCCAGTTACTGGTTAATGAAGTGGACAAGACGGATATAGTTTAATGACGGCTCCTGATTACGACATTGTTACTGTTGAGGTTGAGGGCAGTGATATGGATGTCTTTCTGTTTAAGCCCCCTGGCAACAGCAATACTCCGCTACCGGGTATCGTTCTGGCCCAGCATATTCCTGTCGGCCATGCCGGCCTTGAAAACGATACGTTTACCCTGACGACAGCCCGGCGTTTAGCCACCAATGGCTATGTAGTAGCGGTACCATTTATTTTTCACTGGTGGGCTAAATCCGAGTCCATGGAAACGAAAAAAGCACAAAGCCGGGATGACTGGATGCTGGCGGATGTTTCAGCCGCTTTCGAGGTACTGGCCCGGCAACCTGAAGTTGATGACAACAGAATAGCGATGGCAGGGCACTGCTGGGGCGGTCGCGTAGCCTGGCTTGCGGCATGTTATATCAGTCGCTTTCGAGCGCTGGCCGTCTTTTATGGCGGTAATATCAAAAAAGGCCTCGGTGAGGGAGCGATAGCGCCAATTGACCTGGCCGCTAATATAGCCTGTCCGGTTATCGGTTTTTTTGGGAATGAGGACAGCAATCCTTCTCCCCAGGATGTGGCAGACTACGCCAAAGCGTTAGAGGCTGCAGGAATCCAGTACGAGTTTCATCAATATGATAATGCCGGCCATGCCTTCCAGAACTTTCCCGCTGAGGAACGTTACAACGAAGTCGCCAGTGAGGACGCCTGGGCGAAAGTTCTGGAGTTTTTTGATAATTTACTGAAGTGATTTTTTATTGGCACCAGGCCCGGAATAAAGCCTGGTACCAAAGAATACATCACGCTTCCTGGTAATAATCCCCGACAGGTTGTCCGCTGTGATCCAGTTCCATTTCCAGTTTCGGCGCCTTGAGCAGTGACATCATGGCCGGTACCAGTCCAAGCAGAATCGCAGTACCAAAAAGCACCCCAAAGCCCAGACTCAGGGCAACCGGAATCAGAAATTGAGCCTGCACGCTGGTTTCAAACACAAGCGGCGCTACTCCCAGGAAGGTGGTCAGCGAGGTGAGGAAAATCGGACGAAACCGGTTTTTGGCACCCTCAACAATAGCCTTGTGATATTCCATGCCATTTCGGACTTCTTCATTAATAAAATCGATCATCACCAGTGCGCCATTAATAATGACCCCGGAAAGACCAATTATTCCAAAAATACTGAGTAGTGAAAGATTCATGCCCATGATCAGGTGCCCCATGATGGCGCCAAAAACACCAAACGGAATCACCATCATCACTATGAGAGGCTGGGTATAGGATTTAAAGGCAATTGCCAGCATGGCGTAGATGGCGACAAGGGCATAGAAGAAGTTCATAACGATTGCCGGTCCTGTTCTGGCTTGCTCACGTTGCTCGCCACCAAAATCATAGGTCAGGTCCGGATAGTTTTGCTGTATGCCCGGCATCAGGGTAGAGGTGATAAAGGCATTCACTTCGTTACTGGTAATGGTGGCTGTGTCCACATTGGCAGTGACCGCAATGATACGACGGCCATTTCTGCGTTGAATGGTCGTAGGGCTGGTGCCCTCTACCAATTCCGCCACTTCACCCAGTGGCACAAAGCCCTCAGGCGTTTTTATCCGATAGGATTGCAGATCATCGACCGAGTTGCGTTCTTCAGCGGGCAGGCGAATATAGACTCTGACATCTTCCCGGCCACGTTGCACGCGTAATGATTCATCGCCAAAGAACGCAGCCCTTATCTGGAAGGCAAGTGACTGCAGGGTAAGGCCATAGGTGCGCGCTTCCGGTTTTAGTTTGAAAGTGATTTCACGTTTGCCGGTGTCCCTGTCATTTTTAACATCGAATACTCCGCTTAGCTGGCGCAGTGCAGTTTCCACTTCGCCAACGACAGACGACAGCGTTTCATCACTGGCCGCGGTCAGCTCCACGCGTACCGGATCCCCGAAACTCATTTGTTCCGATGAATAAGTCAGTTTACGCGCTTCCGGTACCAGGCCTACGGCTTCACGCCAGCGGTCTTCAAACTCACTGGACGCAAAATCGCGGTCTTCCGGTGCGATCATTTCCAACACGATGGTTGCCACATTGGCACTTTCACCGCCGCCGGAAGAACCAAGCGGGCTGGCCTGGCCACTGTCCTGGGCACCTACCAGAATGTTCATTGATTTAATTGCCTGGCCATTGTCGGACAGAGCGTTGTATTCCTCGCCAAGACGAATGGCTTCAGCTTCCAGACGATCAACCACGGCCTGGGTTCTCTCAACAGTTGCCCCGGATGGTAGCTCGATACTTGCGATAACACTATCGCCCTCGATTTCCGGGAAGAAGGTGAACTTCACATAACCGCCAGCCATGATGCCGGCAGTAATAAATAACAGGCTGATGGAAAAAGAAATGGCCACCCAGGGATGATGGGTAACAAATTCAAGGGATCTATGCAGAGGACCATCGACAAACCATTTAAAGCCGCGCGCCACTTTCTTGTGCAGGTTGTCCAGCGCCTGCGTTACCCGATTGTAGGTTTTTTCTTTCTTGGGCGGATGAGACAAATGAAAGGGTAATACCAGTAGTGCCTCGGCGACGGAAAGGAACAATACGCCAATCACTACCGCAGGAATGTCGCCCAACAGACCTCCCAGCGTGCCGGGCAAAGTCAGTAAGGAACTGAATGCGGCAATGGTGGTGGCCACTGCGAAAATGACCGGAATGGAAATTCGCTGGGCACCTTCAATGGCTGCCCGTAATGGATGAATACCGGTTTCCTGGCGGGCAAAGATATTTTCACCCACGACGATGGCGTCATCCACCACGATGCCGATGGCGAGCAGAAAGCCAATGGAGGATAAGACATTGATGGTGGTGCCAAAGATGCGCATCAGGGCAAAAACCCCGATAAAGGAAATCATGATGCCCAGGCTGGTCCAGGCAGCGACTCTGAATTCAAGAAAGATAGTCAGCGTTAAAATAACCAGGATGAGCCCCATGATGCCGTTTTCAACCAGAATGCTGAGTCTATCCTTGATCACTGAGGCTTCGTTTCTGCCGACGACAGCAAACACCCCTTCAGGCAGAGTGGGGCGTAATTCCTCCACCAGATAGCGCTCAACGGTCTTGGCAATTTCCAGAATCTGTTCGTCACCAACACGCATGACATTGATCATTGCGGCAGGAATACCGTCATATAAATTGACCAGGTCATTGTCAGTAAACCCATCCATGACAGTTGCCACATCACCAAGTACAACACGGCCACCGTTTTCTCCGGTGCGCAAAACAATTTCTTCAAAATCGCGCTGGTTATAGTTTCTTCCCAGCGTTCGTAATACCATTTCCTCGCTCGCTGTTTCCAGCTCTCCGCCAGGCAGTTCCAGGCTTTCCTGGCGCACTGCGCTTGAAATGTCAGTCAGCGTCAGACCCTGGCTACGCAAGGCATCATTGGAAGCCTCGATGGAGATTTCATAATCACGGGTACCGGATATATTGACGATAGAAATACCCTGCTTAAAAGTCAGTTCGTCCTTGATGCGGTTGGCCAATTCTTTTAATTCACGTTCACTGGTCTTACCGGCCACCACTACCTGCATGGCCCGCTGTGAATTACTCAGAAGACTAACCTGGGGTTCTTCAGCATCTACCGGGAAGGTCACAATCTGGTCTACTTCAGACTTGATTTCATCCATGCGCAGCTGGGTATCGGCACCACGAACCAGTTCGACAGTAACGGTGCCCATACCTTCGGCTGCAACCGCAGTGATGTCCTGTATTTCCTCGACACTTTCCACCTTTTCTTCAATCCGGCGAATGATCGATTCTTCTACTTCGGTAGGGGAGGCACCGGGATACACCACACGAATAGTGATCTGGTCGAGATTGACCTCCGGAAATAATTTAACAGTGATCTGAAAGAAACTGGTCGCACCTGCCACCAACATAAACACCATCAGCAGATTGGAAGCGACACCATTACGAGCCATCCAGGCTATTATTCCATTCATTATTGAATTGCTCCCTGGACACCGGACGCCGGTAAGCTGGCAGGTTCTGCCTGAATACGCATGCCGTCTGTCATGAGGGCGATATCACTGATAATAATCGGTGTGCCTTCAGCTAAATCAGGCGCCATCAAGACCGCCATGTCATCTTCCTGGCGCACAAACTCAACCGGTGTGACCTGCAAGGTGCCTTCAGACCTTGCTGTCCAGATAGTATTATTCTGGCGCAAGGCACTGACCGGAATCACGAAGTGTCCGGGTAAAGCCATGCCTTCAATGCCTAT
>CBFICR010000069.1:0-14916 GCA_965661105.1 Pseudohongiellaceae bacterium
TATTAATCTTCTTACAGAAAAGTAATACGGGCTAGCTTGTTTAAATTGCTCTACCGACTATTATGCCAGCGCTTCAGTTTACCGGCTGGAGAATTTATTTATCTTTGCAGCCAAGCACTAGATCAGGAACTGGGTAGGCTCGGAATAATCAAGGCCATGGGCCTGCGCCACGGCCTTGCAGCAAACATGCCCGGCATGAACATTGAGTCCGGCCATAAAGCCCTCGTCTTTGGCTAGCGCCCGCTGCCAACCTTCATCAGCCAGCAACAGAATATAAGGCAAAGTGGCATTATTCAGTCCAAAGGAAGACGTGCGAGGCACAACTCCTGGCATATTCGCCACACAGTAATGCACAACACCATCGACCACAAAGGTGGGATCAGAATGGGTGGTGGGACGCGAGGTTTCAAAACAGCCGCCCTGGTCTATAGCCACATCCACCACTACCGATCCCGGCTTCATGCGGCTGATGATATCCCGGGTAAGCAGTCTTGGTGCTGCGGCTCCAGCCACCAGAACCGCACCAATCACCAGATCTGCTTCCAGCGCATATTTTTCAATACTGGCTTTATTGGAGAAAACACAATGGACGCGGCCGGCAAAATTATTATCCAGCTCCCGCAAGCGCGGCACATTTTTATCCAGGATAGTTACCTGGGCTCCCATACCCTTGGCAATATAAGCGGCATTTTCTCCAACAATACCACCCCCGATAATCAGCACATGGGCCGAGTCCACACCGGGGACGCCTCCCAACAGGATGCCGGCTCCGCCATTATCCTTTTCCAGACAACTGGCGCCGGCCTGAACGGCCAGGCGTCCGGCGACCTCACTCATGGGGGCCAGCAGTGGCAATACGCCGTCAGGGGTATAAATGGTTTCATAGGCTATGGCGGTGACACCGGATTTCATCAAGCCTTCAGTCTGGGACAGATCCGGAGCCAGGTGCAGGTAGGTAAACAAGACCTGCCCCTTATTCAGCATCGCGATTTCCCCGGGCTGCGGCTCTTTCACCTTAACGACCATTTCCGCCTGCTCAAAGATTTCACTGGCTGTTGCAGCAATCTGCGCACCGGCTGCACGGTAATCATCATCGGTCAGTCCAATACCGTCACCCAGCCCGGACTGCACTACTACCTGATGGCCATGATGGGTCAGCTCAAGCACACTGGTAGGCACCATACCTGCCCGGTATTCATTATCTTTTATTTCCTTCGGGACACCTACAATCATGATCATCTCCAAGCTAATAAAAACAGCGCATACTCATTGATGTTTTTTAACATGAATCACCATCAGACTGTAAACTATTCTTTTAGATGAATTCATTATTTATGATCCAAAGCTTGTAAGTTCTTCACTGGCCATTTGAATCGTCAACGGTAAATAGCGAGAATGCGTTAAAACAAATCAGAATAAAAATTATATGGAAATATCAAGGCATGCGTAAACCGCCCCTGATCATCGCCCCTGTTATTGCCGTGCTTTTAATGGCAGCTCCACTCTATTCCCAGGAATCTGCCCGGAGCCAGGAAAATAGCTTGCCTGTTGAAATAGTAGTAACCGGGAAACAACCTGGACCGCCCATGTGGCGTGTAAAAAACGGTGAAAACACCCTGTGGATCTTTGCCTGGCTTTCCCCTATTCCCAAAGACATTCTCTGGGAATCTGACAAGGTAGAGACGGTAATTGCAGACGCACAGGAATACATTACTCCGCCAGATGTCGATCTCTCAATTCCAAAACTGGTGATGTTTAATCCCATCAATATTTTTCGTGGGGTACAACTGGGCAAACGCATTAGTCGAAACAAGGACAAGGCAACACTTGAAGAGGTATTGCCTGATGATCTTTATGCACGCTTTATAAAAGTAAAAACAAACTATTTTCCCCGCGACAAAAAGATTGAGAAATTTCGACCATTAGTTGCCGGCGCACAGATGATAAAAAAGGCACAGGAGGAAGCCGGACTAGTGGACGCGGATCAAGTCGAAAAGAAAATCCGCCGGCTGGTAAAGAACAATCGCAGTATCATCGTTACTGAAGTTAGGGTAGAAATGAAGCTGGAGGGTGGCTTTAAGGATATCGCAAGTCGCGCTGAAAACATGATGAACAGTATTTCAGCTGACCTTGAGTTGTCCTGCTTTGAGCGTATGCTGTCTCAGACGGAAGAGGATTTGGGAGAAATGCAGTTTCGGGCTAACACCTGGGCACAAGGATATATCGAGGAATTTAAGTTCATTCCGTTACCCGGAGATGATACAGATGACTGTACAAATCTTGTTGCCTTTAGCTCGGAAAAAGACACTTACGACGACATCATCATACAAATCCGTAACAAATGGTTGAGTGCTGCTGAAACAGCGCTGGCAAAAAATAAAACGACTTTTGCTGTACTCGACTTCAGCCAACTATTACTGGAAGACAGTTTACTGGCACAACTTGAAGCGAGGGGGTACGAAGTCATAGAACCATGATCAGACAGCTCACTGACGAGTAATAAACAATAACTTTCAAGAGGTAGCAAGATGAACTGGAAAATGATTATCGGGATCACAGCCCTGATTTTGATGGGTATCTTCGTACTCCAGAACATGGAGGTGGTCAGCGTTGAATTTCTGGTCTGGAGCCTGCAGGCCTCGCGGGTCATCATCTATTTATCCATCTTCCTGATTGGCGCAGTTGTCGGCTGGCTCTGGAAATCCATTACCCTGCACCATAAATAACCACCCATCGCCCTAACTTGCCATAACAACCGGACCTCGCGCGACCAGGGCAAAACATAGCGGAATGGTTATTGCATCGCAGATACAGGTTATCCAACGATAAACTATGCTGCCGATGAAACTTGTTGAATTATCAGGTATTTTTCCTGCCTGGCTGGTACCCTGGCTGGTCAGTGCCGCCTCTTTATGTGTCATGCTGACACTGAAGCGGGTCATTTTAGTGCGTCTGGAAAACACTCTGGCCAGCGGCTCTTCAGACGATAGACAGCTGCTGATCAAGTCTGCCAATACACCAATAACATTGCTCATCATTGCCGCTAATGTTTTGCTGCTGGTTTATTTACTGGCCGAGTTTCAGGTCGCACTGGATAGTATTGATATTTCCAATTCCCTTTTTCCCAAGGCAATATTGATCATTGCCATCATTCTTTTTACTGATCGTTTTGCCCTCGGGTTGTTCAATCGCTACACCAGTCGTTCAGATAATCTCAAGAACAGTCGAACGCTGGTAAAGGGCACCATACGAATAATTATCTACGTCATTGGGCTGCTGGTATTACTGGGCACACTGGGCATTTCCATCACCCCCATTGTAGCCTCGCTGGGGATTACCTCCCTGGCGGTGGCCCTCGCGCTGCAACCTACCCTGGAAAATTTCTTTTCAGGTTTGCAACTGGTCATGGACAAACCCATTCGCGTAGGCGATTTCATTGAACTGGACTCGGGAGAGCAGGGCTTTGTCGAAAAAATAGGCTGGCGCTCCACCTGGATAAAAATGCTGCCCAATAACATGGTCATCATGCCAAACAGCAAGTTATCCCAATCCAAGCTGATTAATTATTTTTATCCACAAAAAGAACTGTCAGTCCCGGTGGAAGTCAGCGTGCATTACCAGTCAGATCTGGAGCAGGTGGAACGGGTCACCCTGGAAGTGGCCCGAAAAATTTTAACAGATCACGAATGGGGAGTTACCGAGTATCAAACCTTTGTGCTGTTTCATACTTTCGACAACTCCAGCATCAACTTTACGGTAATGCTCAGGGCTAAAGAATATTTCAATCGTTTCTGGGTCAAGTCGGCGTTTATCAAGGCCCTGCATAAACGCTATGCAGAAGAAGGCATAACCATTCCATTTCCCATCACCGCAATTAATCTGGAACAGGAAGATGCCGGCAAATTTTTCAGTTTGAAACCCCAATGAAATAACACAAAACGCAGAGTCATTCTGTACAAAGCAACAACATCACGAAAGCTACTCCATAAGTAAAGGTAATCGAAAATGGTATCAATGAAGTTAACAGCAAAACTATTCCGGCCTACTTTCCGCTCCCTGAAAAACCCGGTACTCGCACTCGTATTGCTCTGGGCGACAACACTTTCAGCATTGAGCAGTGCCCAGGAACTTCCCTCCATAGATGACAAAGTAGCCAATATGACGGCCATGGAAGGTTACTTTACTCTCTACTGGGATGATGCCAGTGGCAAAATGTACTGGGAAATTGACAAGCTTGATACTGAATTTATGTACCTGGTTTCCATGGGCTCTGGCCTGGGCTCCAATCCCATTGGCATCGATCGCGGGCAACTCTCTGGCACCTTCATTCTGACCACCAAGCGTGTGGGACCTAAGGTATTACTGATGGAACCTAATTACCGCTACGTGGCCAACAGTGAAAACGAACTGGAAAGACAGGCCGTGGTGGACGCTTTCGCGCCTTCCGTGCATTGGGGCTTTGATGTTATCGCCGAAACTGACGGCAGTGTGCTGGTCGATGCCAGTGACTTTTTCATGCGTGATGCCCGCGATGTCATCGGCACCATCGCCAGTCGCAACCAGGGTAGCTTCAGCCTGGACAAAAGCCGCAGCGTGTTCTATCTGGATGCTACCAGGACCTTCCCCGAGAATATCGAAGTGGAAGTGATGCTGACTTTTACAAGCAGCAATCCCGGCAATCTGGTGGAAGGTGTCGCTGCAACCGGCAATGCCATAACCCTGCGCCAGCATCATTCCATGATCAAGCTGCCGGATGATAATTACAAGCCACGCCTGGCCGACCCCCGTATTGGCACCAATGGCCCCACGGTTCAGGACTACAGCAGCCCCATTGGCGAAGACCTGCAGGTTCGTCTTGTAGCCCGGCATCGTCTGGAAAAAAAGGACCCTGCAGCCGCGCGTTCAGAAGCCGTTGAACCCATTGTTTACTATGTGGACTCCGGCACACCGGAACCCATCAAAAGTGCACTGATTGAAGGCGCCAGCTGGTGGAACCAGGCTTATGAAGCAGCCGGTTTTATTAACGCTTTCCAGGTCAGGGAGCTGCCGGAAGGCGCTGATCCCCAGGATATTCGCTACAACATGATTCACTGGACCCATCGTCGCACCCGCGGCTATTCCTATGGCTACGGTGTCACCGATCCGCGAACCGGTGAAATCATCAAGGGCAATGTGAACCTTGGCAGTCTGCGTCTGCGCCAGGACTATCTGCATGGCCAGGGACTGATCCCCGCATTTGACTACCTGGAAACCGTAGCAGATAACAATTCAGCGTCTGTGAATATGGCTCTTGACCGGGTACGCCAGCTATCAGCCCATGAAGTCGGTCACACGCTCGGTTATCCCCACAACTATCTGGGCAATACCTTCGATCGCGAAACCGTCATGGACTACCCTGCCCCGCTGGTGGAAATTACTGACGCTGGCAAGATCGATTTATCCAATGCCTATGTCCAGCGTATCGGCGAATACGACAAGCTGGCCATTCGTTATTCCTACGAACAGTTCCCTCCCGGTGCTGATGAAGCTGAAGAGCTGGCCAAAATCGTTCAGGAAAGTCTGGATAGCGGCTATATATTCATGGCTCACACCAATAACAATTTCGTGGGTGCCGGCCACCAGTACGCCGGCGTCTGGGATAACGGCGCCAATCTGGTAGACCATTTGAAACACGAAATTGAAGTGCGCCGCATTGGTCTGGAAACCTTTGGTGAATCGGTGATTCGCAATGGCGAAGCCATGTCCTCGCTGGAAGAAGTCCTGATGCCACTGTACATGCATCATCGCTTCCAGCTCAACTCAGCCGCCCAGAGTATTGGTGGTGCGGATTATCGCTATGCGGTCAGAGGTGACGGCCAGGTACCGTTCACTATCATTGATGGCGAGGAACAGCGTGATGCCCTGGAAACAGTTCTGTCTACACTGAGCGTGGATTTCCTGACGCTGCCCAAAGACATCGTCATGATGATCCCCCCACCCGCTTACAGGCATGGCCAGGGTGAACAGTTTCCCGGCCGGACCGAATTACTGTTTGATCCCCTCGGCGCTGCCGAAGGTTCAGCCAGCCTGTCCGTGAAACAGATCCTGCATCCGGCCCGTATGGCACGTCTGGTGGCTTACGGCAGCATGGGCGACTACCCGGATCTTGAAGAAGTCATAGACCGGCTGCTTGAAGTCACCTGGGGTGCCGATTTGCCTGATGATGATTACGAGCAACAGATACTGCATGTTGCCCAGACTGTAACGGCGAATGAAATGATGATGCAGGCCAACAATGCTGACAGCTCCGGCGCAGTCAAAGCCGTGCTGGCGGATCGCCTTAATAAACTGGCTACCCGACTGGAGCGTCAGCGCAATGCCAGCGCCCATCAGGCGTCGATGGCCGCTGATATTCGCCGCTGGCAGCAAAACCCGGAAAGCGTTCCAGGTCCTGCGCTGCAGTTACCTGCAGGCGATCCAATCTAAACACAGGAATGCCGCTGGCATGAATAAGTGCGAGGAGAAAAAGGCATCAAGATTTATATAAAACATCTGCTGTTTTTTTCCTTCTGTATTGCCCTGCCCTTAATCGGGCAGGCGCAGTCCAGCACCTCTTCTGCCGTCGAGCAATGGCGGCAAAACCACGAGCGGGAAATTATTGAGGAGTACCTGGAGTTACTCAGCATTCCTAATGTCTCGCGCAATGGTGAAGATATCAGTGCCAATGTGGTGAAGATTACAGCCCTGTTTGAGGCGCTTGGTTTCGACGTTAGTACCTCCGCAGAAAACAATCCGCAGGATGAGAGGGCTCCGGTCATTATCGCCACCAGACAGGCAGAGAATGCCGCCGGCACCCTGCTGTTCTACATCCATTATGATGGCGTACCGGTTACTCCCGAATTGTGGTCTACCTGCCCCCCTTTCCAGCCCTGTATCGCGAATGACGGCGAAGTCATCGAGCTGACTGACAACATTCAGTCATTTGATCCGCAATGGCGAATTCATGGCCGCTCGGCATCCGACGACAAGGCTCCTATCATGTCCATGGCACAGGCGGTCAAGGCGCTGAATGCCACTGGCCAGACTCCTGCCTGGAATATCGTGCTGTTACTGGATGGCCAGGAAGAATCCGGATCAGCAAACTTCAGACGCTACCTTGCCGAGCATGGCGATTCCCTGCAGGCGGACCTGGCTATTACCCTGGATGGACCGCGTCATCCAAGCACCCGACCCACCATGTATTACGGTGTCAGGGGTGGTGCCTCGCTACTGGTTAAAGTACATACCGCACAACAACCCCTGCATAGCGGTAATTATGGTAACTGGGCACCGGATCCCTCCGTGTCCCTGGGCAGACTGCTGGCCAGCATGAAAGATGAAAACGGCCGCATTACCATAGACGGGTTTTACGATCAGGTAACGCCACTGACCTTTGCTGAGCTTCAGGCACTGGACAGTATTCCCGACATAGAAGATGAACTGCTGGGCGAGTTTGGTATTGCCGAACCCGAGCAGGCCGATACCCGACTTGAAGCCAAGCTGAACCTGCCCACCCTTAACATATTGGCGATGGATTCCGGAGGTGGCCTTGGCGCGCCGGGCATTACTGCCATTCCTGCTTTCGCTCAGGCCCGCATAGCAATGCGCCTGGTTCAGGGTATTGATCCTGTTCAGCAACAACAAAAAGTCATTGCCCATATTCGAGCGCAGGGCTTTCATGTCATTGAAAATCGCGAACCCAGTGCCAGTGAACGCCTGCAATATCCGCGTCTTGTCAGTGTCAGTTATTCCGGGGGTCGCGCAGCTGTGCGTGTGCCTTTTGGCCACCCACTCACAGATGCCGTGGCGAATGCCATCAGTCTGGATGGCATCAGGCCGGCACGACTGCCTACCCTGGGTGGCGGCCTCCCCTTCGGCGATTTTGCAGAAGGACTTGGTATTCCCACCGTAGGTGTTGCCCTGGTAAACCATGACAATAATCAGCATGGCCCGGATGAAAACCTGAAGATACAAAATCTCTGGGAAGGCATTGAAATTCTTAGCCGCATCCTGACCATGCCTGCGCCGTAATCAGGAATTAGTCAGGAGTTATAGATGCCAGCAAAATATTACAGGGTCACCGGCAAACTGGCCGTAATAGGAATTCTCACTGCATTGAATCTGTCATGCACAGAAGAAACCCCGAACACTGCTACCAGGCCCGACCCCAACTTTAAAGTCGAAGCGGAAAACCCCAGTACTACTGAACTGGTGAGCAGGCTCGATCTTGAGAAATACAAAAGTACTATTAAAAGCCTGAGCCAGTTTGGTGATCGACGCCAGGGCACTACCCGCAATCAACTGGCGGTAAACTGGATTGAAGAACAGTTAGCCTCCTATGGCTGCAGTAATATAGAACGCCTAACCTATGACTATTCCACCACCCCCAGAGCGTCCCGTACCCGACCAACTACCGCTGAATTAAATGCAGATTTAATGACCCAAACCGGTGGCGAAGCCGGACGAAACGGCAGCGGTCCCGGTGGCAGTTCAATTTTTGGCTATCGTGTTGCTACCGGTGTGAATCGTGATCTGGAAGCGCAACCCGATGAACGCATTCGACAATTAAATGCCGAGGAACCCAGCGACGGTGAGCGCCAGGAAGTGTACTGCACCAAGGTTGGTACCACGCATCCTGATGAGATGTATATTGTCGGTGCCCACATGGATGGCCACGGCGTTAATGAGGCGGTCAATGATAATGCCTCAGGCACCGCACTGGTAATGGAACTGGCGAGAATCCTCAGTGACCCTGATGTTGAAACCCAACGCTCTATTCGCTTTGCCTTCTGGAACAATGAAGAAACCGGACTGAATGGCTCCAAAGCCTATGTTGAGCAACGCCAGGCACTGCAGGGTATAGAAAGCCCGGCAGGCTCAGGACTTTATCCGGAACCTCGCTGGCTGGGCATGATCCAGCACGACATGATGTTATGGGATCATGGCGCTCCGCGCGCCGATGGCACAGTGAATCCAGAGCAACGGCCTGAAGCCGATATCAATATCGAGTTTCAGTCTGCTTCCGACCTGGTGGATGAGTCCATGGCACTGGCCTTTGCCTTCAAGGCGGCGGCTGATGCCTATAACACCGACTATCCCGCCACCGTCGGCCCCCATATGACCAACACCGATTCAACCTCGTTCATGAATATCGTTCCTTCCATAAGTCTGCGGGAAAACGAACGCGGCACCCACACCGGTGGCGGCTGGAATCCCACCTGGCACACGCCACTGGATGTATGGACCACTTTTTCCGACAAGGATTTTCGACTCGGACTCAATGCTACCCAAACCACACTGGCAGCTATTGCACAGTTATCCGGGGCCAGTGTTAATGAATAACGTTGAAGTGAAAAGATTATTTTAATGCTGGAAAAAGAAAACCCACCTGAAGGTGGGTTTTTTATTTGGCGCGCCTGGAGAGATTGATTCGAAATTTGGCTGAGCCAAATTCCTCACCCTGCGGGCGGCCTACAAAACGGCCGTCTGCGCTGCTATTGCAGCTGTCGAACAGGAGTTCAAATCAAGTTCTCCAAACTTGCAAATAAAAAACCCACCTGGAGGTGGGGTTTTTTTATTTGGCGCGCCTGGAGAGATTCGAACTCCCGATAATTGTGATCAGAAAAAAAATTTCATTAATTAACAATGACAATTAAATCAGTATTAGCTTTTACTCCCGTATCATAAATCTTATTCTTAACCACTACTTCATCAAGACTTAATAACTCATACTGACAGCCTCTTGTAGAATCGCGTCCTCTAATGAGGAGCTGATCATGAATCAACGTCGCAGTTTTTTGGGGTGGGCCAGTCGTGGTTGTACCGCGTTTGTGTTTGGTGGTACGTCAGTGCAGGCGCTGGCAGCCAGCCAAGATGATTCCCGCTTATTTGTCGACCCCGCTGGTCTTTCTGCACTGCTTGATCCTGACATTAATGGCCTGCGCTTGCTGCCGGGTTTTGCGTCCCGGGTCATCGCCCGCTCGAGTCGTCCGGTTGTATCAGGAAGCACCTTCCACTGGCATGGCCGTCCGGATGGCGGGGCGTGCTTTGCTACAGAGGATGACGGCTGGATCATGGTCTCCAATAGTGAAATCAAGCTGGTCGATGGAGGTGGTGGTGTCGGAGCCATCCGCTTCAATGCCCAGGGCAGCATCATTGATGCCTACCCGATTCTTTCCGGCACTGACAACAACTGTGCCGGCGGCAAGACGCCCTGGCAAACCTGGCTGTCCTGTGAGGAAGTAGACCGCGGTTATGTCTACGAATGCGATCCGTTCGGTACCACTGCCGCCCGCGTCCGCCCTGCTCTGGGCCGTTTCAGGCACGAGGCGGTGGCGGTGGATCCGGTGCATGGCCATCTCTACCTGACCGAAGACGAAAATGACGGCGGCTTATATCGTTTCCTGCCCGCAAATAGTCTGCCCGCTCTTGACGCCGGGCAATTGCAGATCGCCCAAGTAGTGGAACACAATGGTGTTTCCCGTGTGGTCTGGCATGATGTGCCCGACCCATCAGCACAGACTACCCGTACCAGTCACCAGGTGGTAAAAACCACCTGGTTCGATGGGGGCGAAGGCATCGCCTGGCACGCTGGGCTGGTCTACTTCACCACCAAGGGGGATAACCGGGTCTGGAGTTATGACACCAACAGCGGGCAACTCGACATCCTGTATGATGCCGCTACTTCAGCCAATCCACATCTTACCGGCGTCGATAACGTCACCATTTCTGCGGCCGGTGACGTCCTGGTTGCCGAGGACGGTGGCGACATGCAGATTGTTCTGCTTGGTCCCAATGGTCTGGTGTTGCCCATTGTACAAGTGGTCGGCCAGAATCTTTCCGAGATCTGTGGGCCGGCATTTGATCCGTCTTTTCAGCGTCTTTATTTTTCATCCCAGACCGGACCGAATGACAGGGATGACGATGGCATTACTTATGAAATTTACAGAATCTAGACAATCTTAACTGAAGCTTTAAGCAGAGCTCTGCATATATTAGCCAATTCTGAATAGTATCTTATTCCTTCCCAAATAAACTCCTGCTCAGTTTTTTAGTGCTGCCTTGATCTGACAAGGCATCAATCCACAGGAGAAAATAATGTACCAACCACGCCATAAACATCACTACAAAGCACTCGCGCTTCTCGTGTCTCTGTCCGCCGCCGAAATCCAGGCCCAAACTCCAGACGTCCAGCAAATCGACGTGGTCGGGTCGCGCGCCAGCCTGCAAAATGCCCTTGAGCGCCAGCGCAATTCGAACAAGATTGCCGGAGTAATCGATTCTGACGCGATCGGCAACTTTGCCGACATCAATGTCAGTGAATCACTGCGCCGTATTTCCGGTGTCATGGTGGAAAACGACCAGGGCGAAGGCCGCTACGTATCGGTTCGCGGCATGAGCTCCGACCTGAACGCGATGACCATTAATGGTGTAAGCACTGCCTCCCCTGAAGACCGTCGCGGCATCATGCTCGACGGCGTGCCGACAGACCTGCTCGACTCCATGACAGTGTACAAGACCCTCACACCGAACCTGGATGCCGATACCATTGGTGGTGCCATTGACCTGGAAACCATTACGGCGTTCAAGTTCGACGAAACCTTCGTGCGCCTCAAGGCCGAAACCAACTATAACGAGCTGACCAGGGACGCCAACAATCCGTCTTTGTCCGCCACCATGACCAAACGCTTCCAGATGGAAGGCGGTGAGTTGGGCGCTGCTTTGATCCTGAGCGACCAGAGCCGTCGCATCGTATCTCACAACAATGAAACCGGCGGCTGGGGTGATCAGGCACCGAACGATGATATCGAATGGCGCTATTATGATCTGGTACGCGACCGCCAGGGCATGGTGTTGAACCTGGACTATATGACCAACGGCGGCTCCAGCTTTTACGCACGTATGTTCCATAACGAATACACGGACGAAGAGTATCGTGGCAAGTTCGAGACCCGTGACGGGCTTGAGGATAACGACGCCGTCATCATTGGCAATACATTTACTTACGCCAACACCAAAGTGGATACCGAAGTCCGCCCCCGCGTAGAGGTCAGGGAAATCAGTTCCCTCCAGTTGGGTACAGAGTTTGCTCTGCAAAACGGCTCCGACATCCGGGTAGAGGTCTTCGGATCGCGTGCCGAGCAGGACGACACCAATCGCGTTAACGCTATCTACCGCAGTTCCCTTGTTGACACCCCCCTGACCTGGGATAACAGTAATCCACGTAAGCCGGTGCTCAATTTCGCAGCGGATTTTTATGATCCTGCGAACTATCAACTCAATGCCTTCGAAGCAGAATTCGGTAACACTAAAGATACTGATGTCGGCGCACGCTTTGACATGACCCTGGCACTTGATTCTGGTACCGAGCTGCAGTACGGCGCCAAAATTCGCCAGCGCGCAAAGCGCAATGATTTTAACTTCTGCGGTTATGAACCGGATTTCGATTTTACCCTGGCTGAAGGCGGTGTGCGCATTGAGCCCGCTTTCTTTCCTACCGCACAGGGACCCTATCCCTCGGCGGCAGGCGCACGCGCCCTGCAGGCTGCAGCCATGAATCCCGGTTCTCCGACACAACTGTCTGATGGCACTTTCTGTCCCAGCCCCGGAACCGGCTATGAATTCAGTGGTGACGAGGAAGAAGAGTCCATTCCCGCGGACTGGAATACCGACGAAGATGTTCTGGCCGCTTATGTGATGGCAACCACAATCAGGGAAAACATGACCTGGATCTACGGCCTGCGCTATGAAGACACCAGCGCCACGTACCGCGGCAAGAACTTTGTCGATGGCAACTACGATGGTGCCAGCTCATTCAGCAATGACTATGGCTTCTGGGCGCCTTCGGTCAACCTGAAAATTGACCTTAGCGATACCCAGGTAGCGCGCGTTGGCCTGTTTCGCTCCCTTGTACGTCCCGGCTTCGGCCAGTCCCGGGCAGGCTCGGTGGTAGATGTGGAAGACAACCGCATTTCCGGCGGCAACCCGGCGCTCGACCCGACCACTGCCTGGAACTTTGACCTGAGCTATGAGTTGTACCTGGATAACAACACCTTTTTCAGTGCCGGTGTGTTCTACAAGCAGATTGAAGACTCTATCGTGGAGGTTGATGCCAGTAACGTCACTTTGCAGGGCCGCACGTGGAACCGTGCCGGTACCTTCATCAATGCCGACAGCAGCAACATCATGGGGCTGGAAATGTCCTTGCAAAAGGCCTGGGAGAATGGCTTGCTGGTGAACCTCAACTGGACCCACACCGATGGCGACAGTGATCTGCCTGCTGACGCTGCCAGTGGTCAACGCACCGTACCCTATCTGAAGCAATCGAAAAACACCGCCAACCTGGCCGTGGGCTACAACAAGAATGCCTGGGATGTACGCCTGGCCGCCAACTACCGTAGCGAATACCTGGATGAACTTGGCGGCGACCCTCTGGGTGACCGTTATACCAGCGACTTTATGCAGGTAGACCTGACAGCCAAGTACATGGTCAACGACAGCCTGATGATCAATGCCTTTGCCCTCAACCTGAATGATCGTCCCGAATTTTACTACTTTGGCAACAACAGCCGTTTGTCACAGTATGATGAGTTTGGTACTACCTACGGCCTGGGCGTTCGTTACCAGTTCTGATCGGTAGCGGTTTTTGACAACAAGCAGGGTTTCATGTCGCCATGGAGCCCTGTATATATTCGGGAATCTGAAAATGAAAATAGTCCTGTTCATGCTGGCCACCTGCCTGGCATTGCCACTGACTGCGGCCGATTCAGCTGTGATGCCTCGGGTTGTGAGCGAAGCGGTGAGCCACGATAGTGACGATCCCGCCATCTGGATCAACCCTACTGATCCAGGGCAGAGCCTGATTGTCGGCACCGACAAAGATGTGGATGGCGCCCTTTACGTTTTTGACCTGCAGGGGCGCATCCAGCACGACAAAGTAGTGCGCGGCATCGTGCGGCCCAACAATGTGGATATTGCCTATGGTGTCGATATCGGTGGCAAGAAGGTGGACGTGGCCGTGGTCAGTGAGCGCTATGCACACCGCCTGCGGGTTTATCGCCTGCCGGATATGGCGCCTGTCGATGGCGGCGGTATTCCGGTGTTCGATAACGAACGTGCACGCGATGTTATGGGTATTGCCCTCTACACCCGCCCTACCGATGGCGCCCTGTTCGCCATCGTCAGCCGCTCTGACACCTATGCTCCCCTTGCAGGCTACCTACATCAGTACCGACTGGTGGATGATGGTACCGGCACCCTGCGTGGAGTCTTTACTCGTGCGTTCGGCAGCTGGAGCGGCGTAAAGGAAATCGAAGCCATCGCCGTGGACAACGAGTTGGGTTATATCTACTACAGTGACGAAAACACAGGGATTCGCAAATACCTGGCCGATCCGATGGCGGACGATGCCAACGATGAACTAGCCTTGTTCGGTACCGGCAATTTTACTGATGACAGGGAAGGCATTTCCATCTACAAACGCAGCGACGGCACCGGTTACCTGCTGGTGTCGGATCAGCAGGCCAACCGTTTCAACATTTACCCGCGTGAAGGCGAAGCGGGCAATGCCCATTTACACCGGCTGTTGCAGTCAGTCCTGTTGGCCACCGACGAGAGTGATGGCAGTGACATCACCACAGTAGCACTGCCAGGATTTCCGGGCGGACTGTTTGTGGCGATGTCTACGGATCGCACCTTCCAGTTCTATGCCGTAGAAGATCTTCTCAAGGCGGCGGATCTGGCGCCCTGATCCTCTTTGTATTTCATCCAGTCTCCCCGCTAGCCTGGTACCTGACCTGCACATCAGCTGGCTTGGCCGGATTAGGGGGGGCAATCGCGTGAAAATGTTTTTTTTGCCCTGAAAAAAAACCAGGTCAGTTCCCATTGAAAAGTATCAAC
>CBFICR010000070.1:0-14791 GCA_965661105.1 Pseudohongiellaceae bacterium
ATTGAAATGCTGTGACAGAACTATAAAATTTCGGGCACTTTCAGTTCGCTGGTTGATGCTGCATCTCTTTGTTTGAAACAAACCGGGGCGATCCAACAGATCACCCAGTAATCTTGTCAGGTCTTCTTCATGTAACAGGGGAAGGGTCAGACTGATAATGCTTGAACGCAGTGCAACAGGATCCCCAGGCTCTCTTAAACCGGAAGGATAGCTAAGGCTTTGGCTGGATTGTTCAGCTATGTTCAAGGCTACCGGGAATAAATTATGTTGTGAGCGGATTTGTGCTATCCACTCATGCATCTGTAATCGATCTTCGTCCTCTATTACGCGGTCTGCCTCCAGAATCTTGTAGCGCTCAATATATTCAATGACGGTGGCTTCTTCTTCCTCTATTAACTCAACCCGGGAACGTGAATCGTCAAATTCTCCTTGAGCAACACGTAACTCACGCAGGGAATCTGTAGCCAGAGATTCAGCGCCAATATAAATTCCTGCGGAAAGGATGATGCCGACAACTGCAAAGGCAATTTGCGCTTTGATTTGCAGGTAGTCTTCCTTGTTGAGGATGGAAAATAAATTCATTGCCCGGGCTCCAGTTGCAGATCAATGGTAAAAGGAGCTCGCAAGGCATTGTTGTCGACCAGGGTTGAAATACTGGAATCAACCCGGACATCGGTTGGCATCTTGCTGGCAGTTACCGTAATACCCGGAGAATCCTCGAGGGCACTGAGGAAGGACAATACCTGGTTATTCGCTTCCAGGTAGCTTTGTGGCGAGGTGGCAATGCCTTCAATGACAATATTGACCTGGGTTTTTTCCTGCAAGGTAGCATTCTGTATTTCCTGTCCGGAATCCTGGTTTCGTGGTGGCGCGCCAAACGAACCGAAGGACCCGAATTCACTCTCATCCTGGCTGACTTCCCGTTCCGCCATTTGCCAGTCAATGCTGGTAATTTGTAACTCGGGAGCAACGCTCAGCGCTCTGCCAATTAAAGAGAGGCTGTCATCCAGCTGATACGAGTTTTGCGTGATTTTCTCTGTGGTCTCTACTACCAATGCCATTTCTGCAGAAGGGATCGGGGTTTCAGGAAAGCTCTGGGTCAGTTGGTCATATTGGCGGTTGAGCGGCGCGGCAAGGCTTTCAAGCGTGGCAACCTGGTCCCAGTTACTCATGGTATCGATCAGGCTGATTAGTTTGACCAGGATAGTCAGTGCAACCAGACCAAAGCCCAGACCGCTCAAACCGCTAGCCAGATTTTTTAAATGGAAGTATTTTCTGATATTAAGCGGGGCATAAACATTCCGCAGTTTCGCCTTTTGTAATACTCTGGCCAGAAAAAGGGTCGTGGGACCTTGCTCCAATCCATCTATGGTGAGAGCGAAAGAATTGGCCAATTCGCCGATATCAAAGACGCGAAAAACATTTAACTCGTTGTTTTTCGATTCCATGATGCTTTCATCAATCTGGAATGGCGAGAACACATGAATCAGCATCTGGCTATCAAAGGGCAGCAGCTTGATTCGTTCCAGATACTGTCTGATCTGCAATGATTCATGGTTGATTGCATCGGGCAGGGAGGCTGATTCCTTGGTGGTCAGAGAAGTCAGTCGACTGAACTGAATCTTGCCATTGCGCAGGAAGGTTTGTCTTAGCTCAGACCCTTCTTCTATGCTGACAATCATCATGTTCTTGTCGTTCAGTCCGGCTTTGTTGCTATAGTCCTGCATCAGGTAGGCTACGGAGGTAACCGACTGGATCTGCATCCTGGTTTCCAGCAAAACCTTGACCCAGGGTTCGATCATTTCCGGTTTGGTCAGCGCACTGAGCAGGATTTTGTCATCCTTGCGCCCTTCCGCTTCGCGCCCGACTACAGAGGCCGCCCGGTAAGAGGTATTGCGGAAGGAGTAATTAAGTTTTCTTTCCAGTAACGCGGTTTTATCCAGCCCGCTTACATGCACACCGGTGTCGTGGCGGAAACTTTCTTCCAGAAAATCTGTAATGATAATGACAGGATAAGTGGAGTACTGGTCGAATAATTCCCTGGCAGCATCGTCGGGATCCTTGCCAAAATCGCCCGCCAGTTCCAGAGATTTTTCTGTCCATATATACAACTGCACCTTGTTGAAATACATCAACAGGATGAGGGATTTTTTCTGACTGAAAAGGTTAACTGATTTCAGCATAAGTACCCTGGTGTGCCATATATTATTTTAATAAACATTTACAATAGCTGGCCTTTTACATCTGGATATTACTGATGGCGTTGTATACCGGACCCAGTACAGAGATCATTACCCAACCAAGGATTGAACCCACAACTACCGTCATGGCGGGCTGTATCATTCCCTGCAGTTTATCAATGGAATCCTTGATGTCGCGATCATAGAAATAGCTGACATTAAGCAGGGCCTTATCAAGCCCCCCCGTCGTTTCTCCTATCTTCAACATCCTCACCACAAGGGGCGGAAACATGCCGGTATGCTCAAAGCTCTGGGAGATGGGGTCACCCTGTTCAATATCTTCGCGCGCCTGTTCCAGTGCTGACTTGATCACCAGATTGTCAGTAATGGCTTCAGCAATTTCCAGGCTGCGTAAAATAGGAATGCCGGCTGAGTACATCATTGAGAAGAAATTGGCGAAACGCGAGAGAATGATTTTTTGCATAACCGGGCCAATTTTCCAGACATTTAATTTGAAATTATCCATACGAAATCTGAATTTGGCACTGGTCTTCATGAGTATTTTGATGGTGATAAAAGCAATAATTGGTGTGGGTAACCAGATAAACCAGAAATTAATCATGAAGTTTGATGTGGCGATCAGGGCTCTGGTATGCAGTGGCAACTCTTCACCCATGTTGGCAATAAAGCCGATTAACTGAGGCACCAGATAAACCATCAGGAAGACCGTAACCCCAAGCACAACAGTGCCCACAATCATTGGTTGTATTAGCAGTTTCTTGGTGGTTTTGTTTAATTCATCCTGCCACTTGATCATGTCTGCCAGGTTGTCAAAAATCTCGGACAGTTGCCCGCTCGCTTCGCCAGCTTTAACCAGGTTGACAAACAGGTTGTCAAAAATCTGCGGATATTCTTCCAGAGCCTCGGAAAGGTTTTTACCCCCTTCAATGATTTCAATCAGATTGCCTACCACTTCCTTGAAGCGGGGATGATCAAGACTGTCGCGCAAATCGGTCAGGCCGCCAATGATTGGTACACCGGCACTGGTTAGCTGCCCCATGTGTAAACAAAAAACGATGAGATCGTTGCGTTCGACTTTGCGCTGCCCCAGCGGGCTTCTTTTTTCTTCTGTAACTGTTGCCTTGACCAGATCCAGCTTCATGTTCAGCAGGCGCTGTTCCAGATCAGCCTCGTTGACGGCATCAAGGTTGCCATGGCGAACCTTGCCATCTCGGGTAATTGACTTGTATTTGTACTGAGGCATAAACAGCGTTTAACTCAATTAATCCACTAGGCGGTTGGTCAGATCCACAACACGGGAAATCTCTTCCATACTGGTAGTGCCATCCAGAACGCGGCGGCAGGCGTCATCAGCCAGAGGCCGGAATCCCTGTGTAAGGGCTACTTTAAGAATTTCCTGGGTACTGGCTCTGCGCGATATCAGGTCGTCCAGTTCGTTACTGATTTTCAAAATTTCAATGATCGAGGTTCTGCCTTTATAGCCCTGACCATCACACTCAGAACAACCGGAATGCTGATATATTTTCAATGGCCCGGTGTGCTTGGAGACACCCAGTAGTTTTCGATCAAGATCTGTCGCTTCGATTTCTTTCTTGCAGCGGCTGCATAACTTGCGCAGCAGACGCTGGGAAATAACGCCAATCAGGTTGCCGGCAATAAGATCGGGAACAATACCTATATCCAGCAGGCGGGGAATTGAGCCAATAGCTGAATTGGTATGCAGGGTAGAGTAGACCTGGTGACCGGTCATGGCCGCCCTGAAAGACATCTCGGCGGTTATTTCATCTCTTATTTCACCGATCAGAATGATATCCGGGTCCTGGCGCATCATGGAACGAATGCCCTCTCCAAAGCCCATCTTTACGGATTCATTCACTGAAGACTGACGAATCATGGGAAGCGGATATTCCACCGGGTCTTCCATGGTCATGATATTTACTTCTTCGGTATTCATGTGATTGAGGACCGAGTAAAGCGTGGTTGTTTTACCACTACCGGTAGGGCCCGTAACCAGGATGATTCCTTCAGGACGTGAAAGACAGATTTGTAACAGGGACAGGTTGTCGCGGCTAAGTCCCAGGTTTTCCATGGGGACGATGCCTTTTTTACGGTCCAGAATACGCAACACGACGTTTTCACCATGGGTGGTAGGTTGTGCTGCTACCCTGAAATCAATACTGCGTCCTACCAGTGACAGGGAAATGCGACCATCCTGGGGCAGTCGGGATTCGGCAATATCCATGCCGCTGACGACTTTCAGTCGCACGACCATGGCAGGCCAATAGCTCTTGTGAAGGCTTCGGACCTGACGCAGCACACCATCAATTCTGTACCTGATGCGCAGGAAAGCTTCTTCCGGCTCAAAGTGAATGTCAGACGCCCCCTGTTGTACAGCATCAGCCAGCAAGGCATTGACCAGACGGACCATTGGATGACTATAGCCTTTGTCTTCTGACTGAAGACTCTCAAAATCCAGTTCACCGGTTTCAATTTCGTGGAGAATGCCGTCAATGGATAAATCAAAACCATAGACCTGCTCGATAACACTGAGGATTTCGTCTTCACTGGCGAGAATAGGGGTGATTTGCAGGTTGCCGCCAATTTTTGCCCTGATCTGGTCAAGCACAATAATGTTAAAGGTGTCCGCCATGGCCAGAGTCAGGTGGTTTTTATCCTTCTCGTAGGAAAGCGGCAATACGATATGACGGCGCGCCAGGTCCTGGGGCACAATCTGAATGGATTCGGCATCCAGAACAGCCTGCGACAGGTCGACACTTTTTTGTCCGGTATTCTGACTTAGTGCATCCCGAATAATCGAGTCTGTGACAAAGCCCATGTCGGTGAGAATCTGTCCGATAAGCATATCGGGCGTATTTTTTTGCTCACGCAGGGCAATTCGCAACTGATCTTCAGTGATTGAACCTTCGCGCAACAGGAGCTGCCCAAGTTTCTGCTTTTTCGGGTTGGGGGTGACGACAGTCTCTGTTGTTGGCGTAGTGACTTTCCTGTTCATGGTACTCGTTGCTCGAGGTAATTCAGCCGTTGGGTCAGCACTTGAGGATTAAATCCTGGCGCAGCAAAACGGGATAGTTCTTCTGCTTCCCGGTAATAATCCAGAGCGGCACGTAACTGATTCACGCGCTCAAGGCTGACAGCCAGGTTATAAGCATAGTCGGGGCTGATGGGTCCCACGTTGGACGACTTCGCGGCCAGCAGGGCATTAAAATAGGAGTTTTGTGCTTCGGACCACCTGCTTTGGGAAGCATAAAGGTTCCCCAGCGCAAAAGATAAGGGGGCTACGCGGGGGTAAGCGGCTGTTAAGGATAGCAGTTCACTTTCCTGACCGGCCGGATCATCGCGCATGCCCAGATCCAGCAAGCCGGCCAGAGCCAGGGGATCTCTGGGGTTGAGTTCCAGCAATCGGGCGTACAGGTTTTGGGAAAAAGCGATGTTGTTTTGATTAATGTATACCGAGGCCAGTCCAAGCATGGCATCTCGGTTATTTGGCTCATTATTCAGCACCAGTTGGTAAAATCTGCCGGCTGCCTCGTAATCGCCCTGTTGATAGCTGGCATAGGCTGCATTCAGGTTTGGATCCAGCACATCATCAGCCTCAGCCCTGATGAAATTCAGTGTTGGAGTACTGGCCGGAGCAGGATTGTTCTGACTGGCAATTTGTTGCTGAGGGATTTGTGTGGGTTGTTCCGTTGCAGCGGTCTGTTGTGCAATGGGCGGATTTGTATCAGCCACTGCAGTGGAAGCCGGGGAGGGTGCGGGTGAATTTTGATTGATGACCCGTTCCTGCTCAGGCGTTTGAGTAAGGCTGGTCAGCCCATCAGCGTCCGATGCAGCAGGCGTGTCAGCCGTGCTGGCCACGCTCTGTTCAGTTTGGGAATCGCTCTGTGCCGGTGCCTGTATCGCTTGTATAGGGGCGCTGTCCGGCCCGGCTTCATCATTTACCGAGACAGTGGTGGCTACTTCCTCTGCTGGCGGAGGATCAAGGATAAGAAATTCTCCTCGATTAGCCTGATTGCTTTGGGGGGGCATAGTAATTTGCATGCCCGATGGCGCATTGAACGAGGAATATAACCAATAGGAAATGCCTGCTACCGGAATGACCAACAACACAGCGGCTATAGTCCTGACTTTTTTGGTCTGGCGTTTTTGCGAGGCTTGCTTGGCAAGAAACAGCGCATTAGCTGAATCACGCTTTTGTTTTTCCTGCTGCTTATCCTGCTTGCTCTGCGCTTTTCTGGCGGGCGGATTAGTTACAGCGGCAGGGGGCGCTTCAGGGATATCATCGTTAACATTATCTTGCGGTGTCGTATTTTGTTTAACTGGTGGTGTTTCGGCCAGGGATTCTGCAAGCTCTGCATACTCCGTTTCATGAGCAGCAGGTGCAGCAGTTAACGAATCATCAGGATTGTCAGTATTGGCTGTTGGCGCAGGAATTTCTGTGCTAACTGTGGCACCGGTCTGTGTAGAAACGTTGCTCCGGGTGATCTCATCAGGGCCTGGTTCACTATTGAATTCAAAATCTTCAGGCTCCAAGTCAAAAAAATCGGATCTGCCGCCTTTCTTGGTGCGGGTAAAGTAACTGCTTTGAAGCAATGAAAGGCCATCATCATCTTCATCCCCGGTTTTATTTTCCGCAGATGGGGGAGAAGACGTTTCGGGGGGATTATTTTCTTTTTTAGTGGTCTGTGTGATGAATTCGATTTTCTCCAGATCATCCAGCAGGTCACTCAGAGGATCTTCTTCATCCGTTTCTTTTGCTGATACAGAGGGATCCGAAGAATCCTGCTCTGTTTCTGAAAAATGTGAAGCCAGTGTTTCTTCTTCATCGGGGTCTGGATTGATGATGACAGGACCATGGGTTGATTGCGCATCCAAACGCAGCTCTTCTACTTCATCCGGGGCTGGTTGAAGCTCCGCAGAGGCGGGGGGGCTTTCCACGGAGGAGGCCTCAGCGCTGGCAGACAGGGAGTCTTCACCGGCGCTATTCTCGCTCTCGTCCTTTTTGGCTTTACTCTTGGCTTCTTCTGCCTTTCGCAAAGCCTCCATCAGTAAACTCATGTCCCATCATCCCCTTAAGCGCTGCATTAGCGATTTTGGCCGCTCAAAATACTGCTGAAATCAGGCGGAGTATTAATGGGGAGACCTTCACCAGGGAGGAAGTTGCGAAACTGTCGCAAGTCGCCATCCAGTGAGGGCTGCCGAATAATAGTCGGTCGAATAAAAACAATAAGTTCAGTCTTTCTGGCGGAATCATTTCTGTAACTGAACAGATTTCTGATGCCCGGCATGCGCGACAGACCAGGAAGACCCTGGGTTTCTTCCTGCAGAGAATCCTGCATCAGACCGCCCAGAACAGCGACCTGGCCACTAAATATTTTCAGTACCGATTCCATCTCCCTGACCTGTATCTCGGGAATTTCATTCACTACACCTGCATCGGCAAGCACAGGGTTCGGGTCATTCACAAAACGTACAATACGCGAGATAGTGGGTCGCACATTGAGGGTTATTTGATCGTTATCGCCTATTTGCGGGGTTACTGTCATGACAAAACCAACCGGAACGGTACGAACTTCCGTGGTAAACACAGCAGGGGTAGATACCCCTTGAGTCACAACGCCCGGTGTTACATCAACGTTAAAATAAACCTTGTTATCGACTACACGCAACATACCGACCTGATTATTCAGCGTCATCAACCTGGGACTGGAGAGCACACGTAAATCACCAAACTGGGACAGCATGGTAATGGTGGTTGAGACGGCATCATTATTGTCTGAATCCGATAGCGTCAGAATACTGGTCGGATTACTGCCAAGATCGGGGCTGGTCAGATCCTGAATGAAGTTGATGTTGAAGGAGTCGCTGCGCAGGGCATTCCAGTCAACTCCGGACTGATAACTGTCATTAAGATCGACCTCAACGACAGTGGCTTCGATCATCACCTGATGCAGTGAGCGTGTTTGTACAAAATTCAGGAATGACTGTATTTCAGCATGCTTTTTTGAGGTAGCCCGAATAGAAATAAGTCCACTCTCCGGATTTATCACCAGCGCATCATTGATTGTCGCATTGGCGGCTTGTTGTCCCTCTGGATTGTCTTCTGCCAGCAGGTTGGTCAGGTTTGCAGCAATAGTTTCCCAGAAGTTATTGTTGGAACTTTGGGTCAGGGATGCAGAGCTGGAATTATTGGCGCTATTGCCACCAGCGCCACCGTCGCCGACATTTCCCAGCCCGGTGGTGATGGATGCCTGAGTAGACGAGGTGCGGTCAATATTTACATAATCAAGGCGGTAGTTATCCCAATAGGGGAAATCCGGTTCTACCAGAAGATTGTTGTTGGCATCGAAACTCCAGCGCATGTCTATCTGGTGAGAAACTCTCTCCAGAATTTGCGGAATCGTCTGATTGATGGCATTGATACTGATTTGGCCGGTAATACTTGGATGGATGTCGATGTTGATGTTTGCATCACGTCCCATCACAAATAAAAACTCACTCACAGGAATGTCCTGCCCAACAAATGAGTAGAGGGCGGGGGCTTCCTGCAGTCTTGGCTGGGTAACCAGGGGCAGGGGATTCACCACATCGGGAATATCACTGGTGTCCGCCGCTTCTGGCATTTCGATATGGCGATTATCCTCGGTGGCAGGATCCTGAGGCAAACTGGTAGAACAAGCTGCCAGTGAAAACAGTCCCGCGCAAATAATAAATCTGACCAGACAGTCTCTTGTTAGCATAAATTGCCCTTTACTTTATTGTGTTGCTGCATTGGCTGTTCTGTTTTTGTATCAAGCGTTTGAGCATGCTTTTGATCCAGTGCTGCTGTCATGACCACAGACAGCGTATTATCTGACCCATGTATGCTCCCGACAGCTTGATTCTGAGCTGGTTTTTGCTGGATCAGTTGCTGCTGAACCAATTGCCGCTGAACCAGAAGCAGCCCTGTACATAAAAGTATTACTGCAACTGTAGAACCAAATGCCCTGAACCATGAAAACAGGGGCATATTATAACCGCTGTCCTTGATGGCTGCTTTTACATGCCGGGTTGTGACAGTGGGTTTTAACAGGTGGTCCAGACTACGCTGTCTTGTTGTTGTCGCTGATTCTGCATAGGCAGCAAGCATTGCTTTATCTGCCAGTATATTAATTCTTCGCGTCAAACCCTGCGAGGCTTTTGCAATCAGTTTCTCAGCACCATCGGTAAAGACCTGGGGGCAGGGGCAACCAGCAGCCTGCAAGCGATGGCGGATATAGGCCACGGTGTCTTCCCGATCCAATGGACGCAGATTAAAACTGTGGGTGATTCTTTCCTTTAACTGGCGAATATTCCTGTGTTCCAGGTTTTTATCGAGCTCAGGTTGTCCAAATAACAAGACCTGCATTAATTTGTGCACATGAGTTTCCAGATTACTCAGCAGGCGAATTTCCTCAAGCGTTGCAATTGGCATGCTCTGCGCTTCTTCGACGATAACGAGAACTGTCCTGTTACGTGCATGTTGATCCAGTAAATAATTTTGCAGTGTGTGCAATATTTCCAGGCGTTCGGTCTCATGCTCGACATCCAGCCTCAATTCAAAGGCAATGGCATAAAGTATATCGTGGGGCGTAAGATTGGGGTTGGCCAGATAAACGATTTCAACGGATTCGGGCAAACGCTCCTCAAGCATACGGCATAACATGGTCTTGCCACTGCCCACTTCACCGACTACCTTGAGAATCCCTTCACCGGAATTAATGGCATAAAGCAAGGCTTCCAGCACTACTCCCCGACCCCGCGCACCGCCAGTGAAAAAAAGACTGGGATCCGGGGTGATTCGGAAAGGTGGCCTATTCAGTGAATAGTAATCTAGATACATTAAAAAAACCTTTCCTGCTAGTAAGTTAGGCGAACATCTTCAACTAACAAGTTAATTTAACAGTGGACTCCGGTTGATGGCAAGTAAGTATTGCATAAAATGGCATTTTTTTGCCGAAAACAAGCTGGTTTTGCTGTGATTTGGGAAAAACTCCCTGTCACAGCCCGAATGCATAATAACAGCGGCGTTTCAGAGACTTATCTGTATTTTATTCATGACTGGAGGGGCAGCCAGATGGGGATTCAGACGGCTTCTGAACGCTCAAGATAATGCAGCAGGTTGGAGCTGGTATCGCGCAGGCGTTCGGAGAGCAGGGTGACCAGTTTAATGAGAATTTTTGCGCCCAGAGCCGCTTCTTCCATGATTATTCTGACCATAGAGTCCCGTGAAAGTACGCAGAATGTAGTGTTTTCAAGTGCGATACAGGACGCAAATCGGGGTTCGCCATCAATCATGGACATTTCACCCAGAATGGAGCCGGGGCCCACAATCGTCATGGGGCGGCGTTCGCCATGGGAGTCGGTTTTAACAATGTTTACCCGGCCTTCAATAATGAAAAGCATGTAGTCATCCACATCGCCTTCGCGGATGATCATTTCCCCGGGTTCTGCCTGATATACCTGCATAAAAGCAGTCATTTTCTGAATATTGTCCCGGGTAAAATCCGAAAAGAAACGGGAATGACCTATCATCAGGAAAATCTGCTCAACCATGGTGCTGGCATCACCGAGACACTTTACGGTGTGCAACAGGGAGTTTTGAGGTGTTTTTCCCTTATTTTCGAATTGAATGTCCACGGAAGTAATCTATTACCTGGTCAGCAAATTGTACGCCAAAGGGAGAATAAACCCCCCGATTGGCTAAGTCTACAATAAACACTGGGGTTTTACCCCTGTTCTTGAGGTTTTTAGGCGTAAATTCTCAGGCCGGGCAAAGGCCGTAAACTCAATGGCCCAATTGCAAAGTTAGCCATTGGCATGGGGTGAAGATAGTGCAATGATAGAGTCTGGGTTCGATCTTGATGGGCTGTTCGTTTATGGCGCTTTTTATTATGCTTTCATGAAGCCAATCAGGAAAATTCGCAACCTGGAATCGGCTTCAGAGGCGGAAGAAAGTCTGGACAGGCAGGTAAAACAGCAGGAAAAGGCCGGTAATTTGAAACGTTTAAAATTCAAAAACAAAAGGCCTGTGCCTGTACTTACAGGTATTGAAACAAAATTAGTATAAATTATGTATCTGGATTATTTCTCTCTTGATCGACACCCTTTTCGCATAACCCCCGATCCGTCATTATTCTTTCCCGGCGGGCAGGATGGGCGCGGCGTCATTCTGAATGCTCTCATCTATGGCATTCAGTCTGGAGAGGGGATTCTCAAGGTTGTCGGTGAAGTAGGCAGCGGCAAGACCATGTTATGCCGAATGCTGGAAGAAGAGCTGCCGGATCACGTTGAAATTGTTTATATCGCGAACCCCAGCCTGTCTGCCCGGGAAATTCTCTATGCCATAGCTATCGAACTAAAGCTCGAGGTCAACTCATCAACTGAAAGACTAAAAGTCCTGCACATGATTCAGGACTATCTGCTTAACAAGCATGCACAGGGAGGAACGGTTGTTGTCTTTGTAGAAGAAGCGCAAAGCATGCCGCTGGAGACCCTGGAAGAAATACGACTTTTAAACAATCTGGAAACTCACCAGCACAAGTTGATGCAGATTGTGTTATTCGGCCAACCTGAGCTGGATAAAATTCTTGCGCAAAAAAACATCCGCCAGCTTAGGGAGCGAATAACTCACAGCTTCCGGCTTGAGCCGCTGTCAGCTGAAGCAACCAGTGAGTATATTCGTTATCGCCTGAATGCAGCAGGCTGCACCAGGGAGGGGATATTTTCTCCACGGGCTGAAAAGATGATCGCCAAGGCATCATCCGGTCTGACCAGGCGGATTAATATACTGGCTGATAAATCATTGCTGGCTGCCTATGCAGACTCGCCTTCCAGGCAACCAACCCAGACAGGTAATGAACCGCTAGTATTACCGCGGCATGTGAATGCAGCTATCAGGGATTCGGACTACAAAAAAGTGGGTTTGAGCCCATGGTTGTTTGGAACATTGAGCTTTGCTGTCGCTATAGTGCTTTTTGCCTATATTCTTGTATCGCAACTCTGGCCAACGGCGTTGGAGCGTTTTTCCGAAGCACCAGCCAGTGTTCAGATCAGTAACAACGTCTTTGATAGTGTTTCTCCTGGTTCCACTGCAGCAGTCAATGGTGCGGGTAACGATCTTCAGAGTGGTGAGACGTTGGCAGGTGCTGCGAATACTAATTCCCGGGCGCAGCTAGCCGGGGCTGAAGGGTCTTCGGGTAATCAGCCAGGAGAGCCAATCGAAGGCGTTATTCTGCGTGAACCTCTGGCACTTGACACTGATGCAACAGTATTAGCCCCCGGGGATAATTCGAGCCAAAGTATTGCCCCAGTGGGGGATAGTGATGTTTCTGCACCGACTGATTCGCAACCTGTTGCTTTACCGGTGCCGGTAGAGCAGGAAGCAACAGCTGCGCCCCAAAACGTTGCAGTAAACAATACTGACGCTGGGATTGGTACTGCTGCCGAGAATGAAAATTCTTCTCCTGAGCCTGCGATAACGGACACTTCTGTCAATGCGAGTAGTGCAGTAACAAGCACTACAGTAGCAAGTGCTTCAGTACAGCAAAGCGATGCGGCACAGGAAAGTACCGCTGCAGCAATAAATGAGTCGCAGCTGGCTGCTTCGGGAAATTCAGGTTTTACCAGCACCGAATCTGAAGTGGAGTCTGATGCGCCTGTCACGCAAAACGCGGCGTTAACAGAACGAGAGGAGTCTGAGTCGGCGCGAGTTGATCGTGAATCACTGCCGGTCACTGTACTAAGACAGGAGCAGCCAGCAGAGCCTGAGCCCGTTCTGGAATCACCGGTAGCTATGGTGCCATCAGGGCTGGCAGAATTACGCATGCAGCCAACAGCTGACTGGTTAAGGGCGCTGGATGAGAAAAATGGCTATACCATACAGCTTTTTTCTGTGCCCTCAACCAATCCCAATGGGCTGGAAGAATATCTGCAGTTTTTACAACTGGTGTCACTGCTCGATGATACCTATATCTGTTTTATGCCTATAAGCTCACAGAGTAGTGGTCGATGGCAGGTTATGCATAAGGAGTTCGGTGGGGTGACGCTGGCCAGACAGTTTATCGACAGCCTGCCTTTTTATATCCAGCAATACGATCCCTATGTAAGAAACCTCAACGGTGTTGAGTGTAGCTACCCAGTTGAAAGAGGGCGTCGCCGTTAAACTGCTTGACCAGTCTGTTAGTGCCTTTTTGATAAGCAGGGCATAAATTACAAAGACTGCTCAGGGTGACCAGGGATAAAAAGGAATTATCTCTACCGCCAGATTGCGTTCCTGCAATATCCCGGTTTCGTCGCGGCTAAGGACCACTTCCTTCAAGGTACGATCCAGATAAAAAGACGAAGCATAACTGAGCCAGAAACGGATTCGGGCCGTGTTTTCATCTTCATCAAGTATCTCAATATCATTGAAGGCGATATCAATAAAACGCTTTTCGTGGATCTTGCGCATGCGGTCGGCACGCCAGTCGCTCATGGAATCGAAGTTAGCTGGCCTGAAATCATCATGATAATGTCTGAAATAGCCTTCTACATCCTGGTTTTTCCATGCCCCTAGCCATTCATTAATGAACGAACCAAAAGGGCCTGCCTGGGGATTATCCTGGTCCATGCCTGCCAGACTCAGTACCTGGCGAATTTTTGCAGCAAAACCTGATTCGCCGTCTTGCGCTTGAACGGGTTCAAGGCTCAGCAGTGAACTGTTGGCGGTAAGAGGCATTTGAATTCTTTCTACGGAAACATTGCTTTCATCCTGAATTTTCCACTCACCATTGTCTGCCGCTAATACCAGTTCTTTGACGGTTCGGTCCGCGTAGCCGGGAGACTGGTAGGTGAATTGAACTGAAACAGTTGTTTGCTGTGGGCTCTCGCTGACTATCCTTAAGCTTTCCAGATTGATGTCAATTTCTGAGGGGCGATTGATTCGGGTGCTTCTGTCATCGCGCCAGCCCTGAAGATCTGTGGTGTCCTCAGGAGAGAATTGAGGATGATAGGAAGCAAAATACCCTTGCAGATCCTTATCCTGCCAGGCAGCCAACCAGCCATCAACAAAGGTCAGCGGGTCCTGACTTACTGCAGCTATTGTTTCTGCTGTTTCACTAACAGGCGGTGATTGCTGAGGTTCATTGACCGCGGACTGGGCAATCTCTTCATCAACACTTTCAATCACTGTCTCGCTGACGTCTTCATCAATTATTTCGTTAACAGCAGCAGCTTCCTGTGTTTCAGTTACCAAAGCAGGTTCATTAACGTCTGCATCAGTTAACGCAGCGGGTTCTTCAGTTACTACTGTTTCTTGTACATCACTCAGGCCGCCAGTATCTGCGATGACCGGCGACTCTGGTGCGACGTCTGCCGCGGACTGTTCAACCGTCGTTTCTGTTATTTCCTCGCTTTGCGGTTCATCCTGCGCGACGATTACTGGTGCTACTCCCAAAGGGGTCACTTGTGCCTGCGTATCTGGCAGTGTAGCGATTTGGGCAGCTGTCAGTTGTCCCGGAGAAACGGCGGGAGGTGGAAAGATAACGATTGAATCGGAACGCTGTTCAACCGGG
>CBFICR010000071.1:0-14774 GCA_965661105.1 Pseudohongiellaceae bacterium
TCGCAGGAATACTTATTTTTGCTGCTTACCAGTTGTCAGAGCCCACTGTGCCGGATGCTGAAAATATGGACAAGGTGATTGCGGTGGACAGACTGGCGCTGTTAAATTTTATGCAGTTCAGGGCGCAGGCTTTTCAACCGGAGTTGTTCAGAGAGCAGCTGGATGGCATGAGTGAAAGTGATCTGGAAAAGCTGGTTGCTGAGTTTGTGAGGGAAGAAGCACTTTACCGGGAAGCCCTCGCCATGGGCATGGATCAGGGTGATTATATTATTCGCCAGCGCCTGGTTCAGAAGGTTGAATTTTTGCTTGAGAATATGGTGAATCAATCACTTGTGCCTGATGATGCACTCATTGAATCCTGGTTTGACGAAAGAAGAAGCGATTATCAGATAGATGCGGTCTACACCTTTACCCATATTTTCTTTGATAGTGGTGAGCGTGGTCGGGAACAGGCCCGGCAGGATGCCTTGAGTTTGCTAGGCAGCGCCGGGATTGGCGATATTGCCTTTAATGACGCGTCCCAATTCGGCGACCGTTATCCGTTCCTGCAAAACTATGTAGAGCGAACTCGTGATTTTGTCGTGAACAATTTTACTGAAAGTTTTGTCTCTGAGCTTGATGAGTTGACTCCCTCGGACCAGGCATGGGCAGGCCCCTTTGAATCCCGCTATGGCTTTCATCTGGTAATGCTACGCAGTAAAACTGATCCCTATATTCCGTCACTGGAAGCCATAAAAGAGCGGGTACTGGATGACTGGCGCTTTGAATCCGTATTGCAAAACCGCAGGGAGGCCGAGCAACAGGTCATTGACGCCTATAAGGTCAGGCTGGACTTGCAGGCGGATCAGTAAATATGACGTCGAAGCTCTTGCCGGTTGTTTTATTGATTATTGCGCTTTTCCCGCCAGCGCTGCTTGCCCATGATGCGCGACCAGTAGTAGTTACTCTCACCGAACAGTTCCCCGCCGTGTACCAGTTTTCTGTCCGCGTACCGGATACCGTTGAAGCCAATAATCAACCTGCTATTGCCTGGCCAACTGTCTGCATTGAACAAAACAGGGTAGTTAGTTCAGGGGGCAGCAATGGCACTGTCACATGTGAAGAACCCCTGGCAGGAAAACTGATTACTCTGGACTATCCTTTTTACAATCCTTCCCTGGCAACGTTTTACCGCCTGACCACATTGGCTGGCGATAACATGACGGCCATGCTGACACCAACACGACCGCAGTGGGAAATTCCGCTGACAGCAACACGGGGAAATATTGCGCTGGAATATCTGACGTTGGGTATTGAACACATTATTGGCGGGCTGGATCATTTGCTATTTGTGCTCGGACTTCTGGTGATAGCCGCTACGTTTAAGCGAATACTGTGGACGGTTACAGGTTTTACCCTTGCTCACTCAATCACGCTGTCTTTGTCTTCACTGGGGCTTGTTACTATTCCCATTGTACCGGTTGAAGCGGTTATCGCGTTGTCTATAGTGTTTCTGGCGTTTGAAATCAGCCGCGATCACACCAGCAGTCTGACCTATCATTATCCGATTATCGTTTCCTTTGGATTTGGCTTGCTGCATGGCCTTGGTTTTGCCAGCGCATTGGGTGAGATAGGTCTGGTGCAAAATGAAATATTCATTTCCCTGTTGTTTTTTAATCTCGGTGTAGAGGTTGGTCAGCTTGCCTTTATTGGATTGGTGAGTGGTTTGTTCCTGGTGATTAATTCGGGAATAAAAAAATCACGTCTGGACAGCCATAGCATGAGCGAAGTGATTACACGCAAGCGAATGGAGCTGCTAGCGGCTTACGTCATAGGCATTCCATCTTCCTATTGGCTAATTGAACGTGTAGCGCAATTTGTACTTTAGTAAACAGGTTTCTTTTAACTTTACATTAATTTACATGATTTGCTTTCCCGGGTTTCAACCGATGGATTGCCAAGGAAAAATCTATTAAAACTTTTAATCAGAAAATAGCATTCATTACCGGGGGCGGATCCGGTATCGGTCTTGGTATGGCGAAAGCTTTTGCCGAGCGTGGCATGTGCCTGGCGCTTGCGGATATTGATCAGAGCAAACTTGAATCGGCTCGTGATGAATTGCAGCAGCTTGGTGCGCAAGTAAGAATTTATCCATTGGATGTCTCTGACAGAGTAGCTGTGTGTGAGGCAGTGGATGATGCCAAAACATTTTTTGGTGCCATTAACATCGTCTGTGCCAATGCCGGCGTTGCTGGAAATATGGGCCCACTTGAAAATGCCGGTGTGTCGGACTGGGACTGGGTGATTGACGTGAACATGAAGGGGGTTGCCTATGTCATTCAGGCCTGCCTGCCTTACCTGCTGGAAAATCCCGACAACGCCCATATCGTCATCACCAGTTCCATCAGTGGTTTGCGGGTCTATGAACCAAGTCGGGGGCAGGGCATGTACAACATGTGTAAATATGGTCTTATCGGATTGGGCGAAGCCCTGAAGGTGGATATGCAGCCCCATGGCGTAGGTGTATCTGTGTTATGCCCCAGCATCGTCAATACCAATCTTTCCCATTCGGGGCTCAACCGGCCGAAAAAATATGGCGGGGCGCTGGCGGCGAATGATGATCATGAGCTGGCTAACGCGGCAGCCTCGGGAACCGATCCGCTACAATTTGGTCGCTGGGTAGTGAAAGCAATCGAGCAAAATTTGTTTTACGTGATTACGCATCCTGTTGATCGGGAACTGGTGGAGAGACGCCATCAGAAAATCATTGAAGCGTTTGAAAATAGTCATCAACTCACCGGTCAGGAATAGTCTCTGGCTTTACTCTTGACCTGCCAAAGACATTCTTATCAGTGACTCAATATCGCCATCGTGATGAAATCCGGCGGCTTCTGCTTTGGGACAATGCAGGGGCGGGTAACTGCCAAAATTCTCTTCAACCCAGGGGTCCGGGGCATAATTGATTAAAGATTGGACATCATGTTGTGGAAATAGAGTGCCTATGCTCGCAACCAGCTCTTCAATCGTCACGTGCAGTGCTGGCAAGGTATAGGTATTTGCTGTTCGTGAAGCGTTATTGTTTTCACTTTCGGCCAGATTTGCGGCATGAAGGAGATTATCGATACAACAGGTGATCGACATCAGCCAGCTTTGCGCGTGGGCCGAAACCGGGCAGGTAAACGCTTTTCCACTACTGAGGCAGCGGATCAGATCACTGAAAAAAATTGACACGGCGCCATTGGGTTCCGGTGGTCTTGCGACTATACCGGGAAGTCTTACCGAGCAACCTCTAAGCCAGTCGCGCCTGACATAATCATTAAGCAGGACTTCACCAATGACTTTCTGTGCTCCGTAACTGAGGTTGGGGGTGGGCAGGGTATTATCATTCACTTCCGCTACAGCAGGCTTCCCATAGACGGCGATTGAACTGGCAAAGATGACTGTCGGCTTGTTTTCCTGCTGCTTCAGTTTTTCCAGTAAGGCCATGGTGCCATGAATATTGGCGTCCACGCCCAGCGCGTAATTTGACTCGGCAAGCCCGCTGGGTACGCTGGCAAGATGAAACGCCAGATCCACGGGGTCTTCCATGGCCTGTGCCAGTAGTGCCTCGTCGGCGAAGCTTCCTTGTATTCGTTTGATGATTGGATTGGCAGGGATCAGATCCAGTTTCAGATCCATGACAGTCAACCTGTCGGGTTTTAGTTCTTCACTATTGGATAGCAACTGACCGACAAGATGTCTGCCGATAAAACCATTGGCGCCGGTAACCAGGATATGCATTTTTAAAAATTCCCTAATTCTTATTATTCAACATTGGCCTGGGCGGCGGCAATACGGGCAATAGGAATTCGGTAAGGACTGCAGCTGACATAATCCAGACCCAGCTTGTGGCAATATTTGATCGAGCGCGGATCACCGCCATGTTCGCCGCAAATGCCATACTTGATACCTTTCTTTTTACGTCTTGAATCCTTGATGGCCATTTTCATAAGCTTGCCGATGGCACGCTGGTCGAGAGACACAAAGGGATCCATCTCGATAATTTTATTGCTCAGGTAAGCAGGAATAAATTTGGCCGCATCATCTCTGGAAAATCCGTAAGTCATTTGCGTCAGGTCGTTGGTGCCAAAGCTCATGAACTCTACATCATTGGCGAGACGATCAGCGCCCAGACAGGCGCGGGGAGTTTCCATCATGGTGCCGATCTTGTAACGGATTGACAGGCTTTTTTCCTTCATCACTGACTGGATGCCACGGTCGATGATGTCACTGATCATACGAATTTCACGTACGTTCACCACCAGCGGAATCATGATTTCCGGCAGTGGATGACAGCCCTGCTCCTTGGCAGCCAGCGCGGCGCTGATGATTGCCCGCACCTGCATCTCGGTGATTTCCGGATGCACGATGGACAGGCGGCAACCACGCAGTCCGAGCATGGGATTTACTTCCGCAAGATCCTTGATGGCGTTTTTAATCAACTCCAGCGGCTTGTTAATATGGGCACCCAGTGCGGCGATATCTTCTTCTGTATGGGGCAGGAATTCATGCAGGGGTGGATCCAGCAGGCGAATGGTGATGGGCTTGCCGTCCATAATACGAAAAAGTTCCAGAAAATCGTCATGCTGGAATTTCTCCAGTTGCACCAGATAGCTTTCACGTTCCTCCCGGTTTTCCGACAGGATCATGCCACGCATCACGTCGATGCGCTCTGCTGCAAAGAACATGTGTTCGGTCCGACACAGGCCAATTCCCTCGGCACCCAGTTCAAGCGCTCTGGCTGCATCTTCCGGTGTTTCCGCATTGGCGCGTACGCGCAGCTTGCGGTACTTGTCCGCCCAGTTCAGCAGGGTCTGGAAATCATCACTGTCAGAAGCCGCAATTTTTGGTATATCGCCAAGCATCACTTCACCGGCAAGACCATCCAGGGTAATGATATCTCCGCGCTTGATAACATGGCCCGAAGCCGTGGTGGCGGTGCCGGCGGCATAATCAATGCCCAGGTTGTTGCAACCGGTAATGGCGCACACCCCCATGCCCCTGGCCACCACTGCAGCATGGGAGGTCATTCCTCCCAGTTCGGTGAGAATGCCCTCGGCGGCCTTCATGCCATGGATATCTTCCGGCGTGGTTTCACGCCGGACCAGAATCACTTTTTTCCCGCTGGCGGCTTCTGTTACTGCCTCGTTGGCAGAAAAAACCACTGCCCCGGTAGCGCCACCGGGGCTGGCTGGCAGGCCGCTGGCAATTACGTCTTTCTTGCCCCGGGGATCCACCATGGGATGCAGAAAAGCTTCCACATGTTCCGGTGATACCCTGAGCAGCGCCTCTTTATCGGTAATCAACCCTTCCTTTACCATATCCACGGCAATCTTGATGGAGGCGCGCCCCGTGCGTTTGCCACTGCGGGTTTGCAGGATGTAGAAGCGGCCTTCCTGGATAGTGAACTCGATGTCCTGCATATCCCGATAATGTTTTTCCAGCATGACCTGGGTGTCGAACAGTTGCTGGTAAACAGCGGGCATTTTATCTTTAAGGGCATCGATGGGCAGGGGAGTGCGGATACCGGACACCACATCTTCGCCGGCGGCATTAAACAGGAACTCGCCAAAAAAAAGTTTCTCTCCGGTTGACGGGTTGCGGGTAAACGCCACACCAGAGCCGGAATCATCACTGAAGTTGCCATACACCATGGACTGGATATTGACCGCAGTACCCAGTGACTCGGGAATATTGTTCATTTCCCGGTAGACGTTGGCGCGGGGGGTATGCCAGGACCGGAATACTGCTTCCACCGCCAGCAGCAATTGCCGGAAGGGATCCTGGGGCAGATCCACCAGTTGCTTGAAATGATCGATAACGCGCTGCCAGTCTTCAGCTTCCATCTCGATATCCAGAGATTTGTTGTTGGCTTTTTTGTAGTCGTCGATCACCTGCTCAAATTGCGCGCCATCCACACCCATTACCACGTTGGCAAACATCTGGATGAAGCGGCGGTAACAGTCATAGGCAAATCTCGGGTTGCCGGTCTTGCGGGCCAGACCCTCGACGATGTCATCGTTGAGACCGAGATTGAGCACTGTGTCCATCATGCCCGGCATTGATACCGGCGCCCCTGAGCGCACCGACAGCAGTAAAGGGTTGTCGGGGTCACCAAAGTGAGCGCCCATTTTTTGTTCAACCAGATCCAGGGCGACGCGGTATTCCTGCTCCAGACGGTTAGGCAGCTTGTTGCCATTGGCAAAGAATTCACGGCAGGTGTCAGTAGTAATAATAAAACCAAAAGGCACAGGCAGGCCCAGGTTGGTCATCTCGCAGAGATTGGCACCCTTGCCGCCAAGCAAGTCCTGATCGTCCTTGTGACCTTCATTGAAAAGATAAACACGCTTAGCCATAACTGGTCCGCAATTCAGTGTTGGTTAGAAGTTAAAGTGTAACATTCGAAAGTGATTGTCATGTACGTTGTTATCAGTGTCAGGAAGTCATGGCATGTTTTTCTGCACTGATATACAGCCAAAGGTAACCGATAATGCCGGCGCTCAGTGATGCCAGTAAAATGCCGGTTTTTGCCAGTAACAGCTCTTCGCTGTTTTCTTCAAACCCCAGCTCGGCGATAAAAATCGCCATGGTAAAGCCGATGCTGGCAAGAAAAGACACGCCGGCAATTTGACTAAAACGGGTACCCGATGGCAGCCTGGCGATGCCGAATTTCAGCATCAGCCAGGCAGTGCCGGTAATGCCGATGAATTTACCGATTAACAGGCCCGCCTCAATGCCCAGCATTACCGGGTTGCTGAGTGCTCCCTGCAGGGAGGTCAGAGTAATTGGCACACCGGCGTTGAGCAGGGCAAAGATCGGAATCACCAGCAATGATACCGGCGCATGCCAGATATGCTCCAGACGCTGCAGGGGAGGCTGAACTGCGTGTATGCTTTCTTCCAGACTTTGGGTCACGCTATGCAGTTCATCGTTGAGCAGGATGTTGGGTTTTCTGGCGTAGCTGTCATCAAATTTTTTCATCAGTTTGCTGACGTATTCGCTGAATTTGCCAGGGTTATACCTGGGACGCGATGGTACGGTAAAGGCACCAAGGACACCGGCGAGGGTGGCATGAACACCGGATTGCAGCACTGCAAACCAGAGCACGATGGCCAGCAGAAAATAGGGAAAGATTTTCCTGACCCCGCCCAGGTTGAGAAAAACAAGTAGCACCAGTATCAGGGCTGCCAGCAGCAGCCAGGACAGGTTAATGGTACTGGTATAAAAAATGGCAATCACCAGGACGGCGCCGAGGTCATCAACAATGGCAAGGGCCACCAGAAAAGTAATCAGGGTTTTAGGGACACGATCTGCCAGCAACACCAGAATACCAATGGCAAAGGCTATGTCTGTTGCCATGGGGATACCCCAGCCGCTGATGCTACTGGTACCGGCATTGAAGGCCACATAAATCAGTGCCGGGACCACCATGCCGCCGATGGCGCAGGCTATGGGCAGGGTCGCCTGCTTCAGGTTTGACAGTTCCCCGACTGAAATTTCACGCTTTAATTCAAGCCCGACGATAAAGAAAAAGAAGGCCATAAGTCCATCGTTGACCCAATGCAGCACTGACATTTTTAACTGCCAGTCGCCAAGACTGATCCCGGCATACATAGTTTTGAGCTGCTGATACATGTCCGACAACGGGCTGTTGGCCAGCACTAGTGCTATTAACGCCGTCAGCATCAATAACAGGCCTGAAGTGGACTGTCGATGGACAAACTCTTCCAGTGGAGAAAGGATTTTTGAAAGCGGCTTTTCCCATTGCGCACTGTGTACACCTTCACCGCTGGGTTCATCGGAGTTATCGTGCTGGTTTGCATCGGTCATAGATAAAGAGTCCTGGCCAGAGAGTGATCAGGCAAGGGAAGATAGTCCACAGGCTCAATGAATTCAATCAAAGGCAGAATAAATCTGTTCGCGGCGCTCAGCTATCAGGGATTGATGACGGTTCTAAAGCCAATATGAGAAGTACCCAGGCCTTTGCCCTGTGCCTGCCTGGCTTCTGGCCGGTAGCGCATACAGTAATTGGGAGCGCATAGGTAAGAGCCTCCCTTGATAACAGCAACGGGTTCACCAGGCTGATTCGGATCATAACCTTGCGGGTATTTTTCCTTGTCGATAAAGGCATGGGTCGAAAACCAGGGCGTTTGCGTCCATTCCCAGACATTGCCGATAAGGTCATAAAGGCCAAACTCATTGGCGCTGTAACAACCTACCGGCGCCGTACCAACAAAGCCATCCTGGGCATCATGCTGAAAAGGAAACAAACCCTGCCAGGTATTGGACTGGTAGTTTCCAGTCGTGTCTCTTCGCAAACTGCTTTGCGCGGCAAATTCAAACTGGGCCTCTGTCGGCAGGGCATGCCCTTTCCATTGTGCATAGGCCTGCGCATCTTCAAAGGCGACATGCACCACAGGATGGTTCTCTCTGCCGTCTATACTGGAGCCGGGACCTTCCGGCTGCTGCCAGTTGGCATCCACCATGAACTGCCACCAGCTGGCAAAGGGATTGACCGGCTCATCACTGACATGGGGGGCAAAAACAGCAGAACCGGGAATCAGTTCACCTGTGGCAGGGTTCTCAATCCCCCTTTCCGCCAGCGTGAGATAGCCGGTGGCACTGACAAATTCGGCAAACTGGGCATTCGTGACTTCATATTGTCCGATCCAGAAGCCTGCCACGGAGGTTTCAAAAGCCGGACCTTCTTCAAAATAAGTCCCTTCAGCTCCCATGGTGAAATTTCCCCCGGGAACCCAGACCATGCCGGGATAGGGAGAATCGTTAACCGGCATGTCACTGCATTGCTGGGCGACAACATCAAGTTCAGTGCCCGGTACCGAAAGGGTAGCTGCGCCCCAGCCGAGCATGCCAAGAATCCCTGCTCCCCCGACAGCCAGACCAATGAAGAGTCCTTTATTCAGGGTAGACATAAATCAAACCGTTTTCCTCTTCGTACTGATTCCAGTTCCCAATCATTTGTGTCAGCTTGTCTGGTAATTCCGTTCCCAGGTCTACCTGTTCATTGGGATCATCGGCGAGATTGAATAACATCCAGTGAGCATCCTCGCCGGCAGACAGATCCCAGACAATTTTCCAGTCACCCTGACGCACGGCCCGGTGGCCATTGAGTTCCCAGCCGACGATTTCCTCGTCTGAATGGACTTCATCCACTTCGCCGGTAATCATCGGCAGCAGCGATTTTCCTTTTATCGGCAGAATATCCCTGCCATTAAAAGACGTACCCGGGTGCTGAGTGCCAGCCAGGGCAAGAAAAGTAGGCATAACATCCATGACCGTGCCAAAACCATCGGCCTGGGTGCCGCCATCAATCATGGATGGGTAGTGAACAAAAGCCGGTACATGAATACCACCCTCAAAAGCAGTGGCTTTATGGCGGCGAAATCGGGTTTCACTCACTGTTGCCCAGTTACGCCCGTACATGACATAGGAGGTTGGGCTACCGAGATTATCGACAGTCTGATCATAGTTTTCCGGGGTGATGACATTCTGGAAGCGTGGGCTCAAGTCAAGACGACTGGATTCCGCACCATTGTCAGACATGAACATGATAAATGTATTGTCATATTGTCCGCTTTCTTTCAGATAACTGATCATCTGGCCTACATAGGTATCCAGTTCGCTGACCATGGCTGCATAGACTTCCATACGTTTGGCAGACAGCGCCTTTTCCTCATCACTTTGTGCATCCCAACGCGGTGAAAAAACCTCCAGCGACATGGGCTCAGCATCCGCAGGAATATGACCCAGTGCCTGCATACTGGCGAAGCGACGCTGATAGATGGTCTCATAACCTTCATCATAAGTGCCTTTAAAGCGCGCTATGACATCAGCCGGGGCCTGCAGAGGCCAGTGCGGTGCGGTGTAGGCCAGGTAGGCGAAGAACGGTTTATTTTCATCCCGGTCTTCCTCAATGTACTGAATCATTTTTTGTGTGTAATCGCGGGTGGTGTACCAGTCGTCATCCACCTGCACCAGCTCATCACCATCACGGTAATTCGCATTTTGCGGGCCGCGCCAGTCCCAGGGACCAAGATGCGCTGCGCCGTCCAGCGAAACGAAATTTTTCTTGAAGCCCCGTGCATGGGCACCATTTTCCACATCAGAACCCAGGTGCCATTTTCCGGTCATATAGGTGTTATATCCTGCATCTGTCATCAGTTCTGCCAGGCTGGCGACGCGAAAACTCAGGTAGCCCAAATAGTTGGGCTGATTCATATGTCGGGGATTGGAAGGGGCGCTCTGAACACCGACGCCGGCCATATGATTATCAGTGCCGGACATCAGCATGGAGCGGGTGGGGCCACAAGTCAGGCTGCTGAAGAAATCAGTTAGCAGCATACCGTTGGCTGCCAGCGCATCAATATTTGGTGTCGGTATTTCGCTGCCATAGAAACCCAGATCGGCATATCCCAAATCGTCGGCAACAATGAGCAGAATATTTGGACGCTGTTCACCAGACTCTGTGGTCGCCTCTGCTGCGTCCTGTTCTGCGCTGCAAGCCTGCAGTAATACACAGGTCAGGATGCAAAACAGAGTATGGCGTAAAGTGGATTGCATGATTTTCCCCTCTTGAATGAATAGCATAGGCGCTGCTCATCTTTTATTTTTTATTATGTGTGCTTTTTTCTCGATCATCAGCAAACGCTGATAGCGACTGTTAGTGCCCTTGCGCTGTTCAAAAAAGTTCTGAGCGCTCTTTATAGCGCAAACTGCCCCCATCAAGAGCCCTTAATACTACTTAGATAGCTCACGGAAGGCAAAATAGCCACCGCCTTTATTAGCGCTCAGGAATTATCCTGCATGCCTTGAAAATACTGCAGATACCGTCTACCTTCCTATCCTGATATTCACTTCCCAGATCCTGTCATGACTGAAATTTCTAATACTCCGGATACGTCTGCCGATCATTCTCCGCTTGAAACCGGCCCCGTCGATACTATCCTTGGCCACCCCCGCGGCCTGGTAATACTGTTTTTTACAGAGATGTGGGAGCGCTTTTCCTATTACGGCATGCGTGGGCTGCTGATTCTATACCTCACCCAGCATTTCCTGTTTTCAGATGAACGTTCCACTGTTCTTTATGGTGCCTATACCGCACTGGTTTATGTCATGACCATCATCGGCGGTACCCTCGCAGACAGATACCTGGGCTCAAGGAAAGCAGTGACCTTTGGGGCCATACTGCTGGTGCTTGGTCATTTTGGTATGGCTTTTGAAGGCAATGGTTCTCGCCAGCTGATGACCTATAACGGCAGTGATTACCAGTTGACTCTTGATGGTCGCGGCGGTGATGCGAACCAGATCATTATTTCCGGGCAGGGCACATCCATGATCAGTTTCAGTGAAGGGGCCACCAATATGCTGATCGCAGAACCCGGTGTTGTCGGACTACCCGCGTCCATCCCTACCGACAGTTACAGTCTCAGGGTGGAAACCGAGGCGTTTTATCTGAATATTCTCTATCTGTCACTGGCACTGATTATTGCCGGTGTCGGATTTCTGAAAGCCAATATATCCACCATAGTTGGCTCGCTTTATGGCTTTGGTGACACTCGGCGGGACTCTGGTTTTACCATTTTTTACATGGGCATCAACATGGGTGCTTTCCTGTCTTCCATCTTTTGCGGTTACCTGGGGATCGCCTATGGCTGGAAATACGGCTTTGGTCTGGCCGGCATCGGTATGTTGTTTGGTCTGATGATATTTCTGAAATATCAGCCCTGGCTTGAAGGCAGGGCTGAACCGCCCAGTGAGGAAAAGTTACGAGAAAAAGTGCTGGGGCCAATCAATATTGAACAGATGTGCTATTTGACAGGGCTGGGAATAATCATCGTTTCCATGCTGCTGGTGATGAATGCGCATGTGGTCGATGAAAGCTATGTGGGCTTGCTTGGCATTATTATTTTCATCCTGCTACTTGGCTATGCCTTTGTCAGTTGTGAAGGCGTGGAACGTGACCGCATGCTCGCCGGAATCTATTTTATTCTTGCCCAGATTCCATTCTGGGCACTGTTTGAACAGGCCGGCTCTTCACTGAACCTGTTTACTGATCGGCTGGTGGATCGCACCATGCTGGGGATGTCAGTGCCGGCGCCAGTATTCCAGTCCCTGAATGCCATGTTCATTGTTTTGTTCGCACCGCTGCTGGCCTGGCTCTGGATTAGCCTGGCAAAGCGCAATCTTAATCCTTCCACACCAGTGAAATTTGCCTTTGGCGTCTTTCTGGCCGGGCTGGGTTTCTTGTCTCTGGTAGGGGGAATGAAAGTGTCAGGTGATGATGGTATGACAGCAGTGTATTTTATATTCCTGATTTACTGGGTTCATACCATGGGTGAACTGATGGTATCCCCGGTTGGTTTGTCCGCTGTGACAAAGCTGGCACCGCCCCAGGCGGTTGGCATGACCATGGGGGCCTGGTTCCTTTATAGCGGCTTATCCAATTATCTGGCCGGGGTAATCGCCTCTACCACGGGGGCAGAAACAATTGGTGGACAGTTGGCCGACACGGCCGCAGCCAAGGCTACCTATGCAGCGGTTTATTCGCAGGTAGGCTATATTGCCATGGCAATCGCAGTAGTAATGCTGCTGATTTCTCCGGTAATCAAACGCATGATGCATTCTGCCTGACGGCATCAGAGTTTCATCAGTTTTCCAGCATGTTTTTGCCCCAAAAAAGGATGCATCCTTTTGCAAGCTGGGCGATACTTGCCCGCTGCGGTAGTGTAAGTGCCAGCTGAGTATTCGAAAAGTGCAATAAAAACAATAAATCCTCTCAGTCTGGTTTCGCTTATTCACTCAATACTCTTCGAATTGAAATGCTGTGGTCAAATAGTCAAATAAGGAAAATATTATGTCGAAATTCAAATTTCTGCTGCTTACTGTTGGCAGTCTGTTTCTGGTTGCCTGTGGTGGTGGTGACAGTGGCAGTGCCAATAATAACGTTGAAGCAGCTGGCAACGGCTCCTCAAGCATGGCATCAGCACAGTCTGCTGCCAGTGCCTCAGCGTTTGGCAATGTGGACCAGGCGCGTCTGGCCAATGCTGAAAATGAACCTGACCAATGGCTGACCTATGGCGGTTCCTATAATGAGCAGCGTTACAGTTCACTGGATCAGATCAATACAGAAAATATCGATCAGCTGGCGCTTGCCTGGTATGTCGACATCCAGGCCAACCAGGGACAACAATCCACGCCACTGTATGTGGACGGTGTGCTTTACATGACCGAGTCCTGGGGACAGGTCGATGCCATTGATGCTTCCAGTGGGGAAATCCTCTGGCGCTTTGATCCTGAAGTGGCGGGCAATGTTGCCGGTAAAGGCTGTTGCGGTGTGAATAATCGTGGCGCGGCAGTATACGAGGGCAAAGTCTATGTGACTGCCTATGATGGCCGCATGTTTGCTCTTGATGCAGCCAATGGTGAAGTGCTCTGGGAAACCCAGACTGTTGATGAATCGCTGAACTATACCTCTACCGGTGCAGTACGGGTTGCCAATGGCAAGGTCTTTATCGGTAACGGTGGTGCAGAATTTCGTACCCGCGGTTTTGTCTCCGCACTGGACGCGGAAACCGGAGAAGTGGTCTGGCGTTTCTACACTGTGCCTGGCAATCCCGAACTGGGCTTTGAAAACGAAGCCATGCGTATGGCGGCAGAGACCTGGAACGGCAACTGGTGGGAACTTGGCGGTGGTGGTTCTACCTGGGACGGCATTACCTATGACCCGGTAACCAATCTGCTACTTTTTGGTGTAGGCAATGGCGCACCCTGGAATCCTCTGGTGAGAAGCCCCGGTGGCGGTGACAACCTGTTCCTGAACTCTATTGTGGCTGTGGATGCCGATACTGGTGAATATGTCTGGCATTACCAGCAGATTCCGGCCGAGGAGTGGGATTTCGATTCAGTGCAGCAGATCACTATAGCGGATATTGAAGTCGATGGTGAGATGCGACATGTCGTGATGCAGGCCGCCAAAAGCGGTTATTACTACATGAATGATGCCTATACCGGTGAGCTGATCCGTGCCAATAATTTTGTGCCGGTCAACTGGACATCCGGATATGACATGGCCACCGGGCGTCCGATTATTAACGAGGCGGCGCAGTACACCAAGCGCACCGCAGCCACTATTATTCAGCCGGGTCCCGCTGGTGCCCATGGTGCGGCGCCCATGTCCTTTAGCCAGGACACAGGACTTCTGTATATTCCTGCCATGGAAAGCAGCATGGCGTTTACCAATGCGCCTGAAAACATCGATGGCCGATTTAACCTGGGTATGGAATATACCGGTGGTGATTATGCCTACGATGATCCGGATAACACTATCGTGCGCGGCAGTCGTTCAAGACTTGTGGCCTGGGACCCAGTGGCTGCCGAGGAAGTATGGGCGATTGAAGATGTGGATGTTGGCGGCGCGCTGACCACAGCCGGGGGGCTACTATTCAAGGGCAATGGTCGAGGTGAATCCCTTGGGGTTTATAATGCCGAGGACGGTACCGAACTTAAATTGCTGGATACCCAGGCAAGAACTTTTGCCGGCGCGATTACCTATATGCACGAGGGTGAACAATATATTGCCCAGGTGGTAGGTGGCCCTTCATTCCTGGGCTATTACGCACCGACCTACGCGCGTCTGCTGGTATACAAATTGGGGGGTACTGCACAATTACCACCGAAAACAGAATTTACCCAGCGACCATTTTCTCCGCCAGAAGAAACCGAAGCCGCCGATGTAA
>CBFICR010000072.1:0-14681 GCA_965661105.1 Pseudohongiellaceae bacterium
AGCAAAAGGCGCACCGATGCGGATTGCGTCGCGGACCAGAAATATATTGTATGTAATGCTGATGAGGGTGACAGCGGCACTTTTTCGGATCGTATGATTATGGAAGGTGATCCATTCAGCCTGATTGAAGGCATGACCATTGCCGGACTCGCCGTTGGCGCCGACACCGGTTATATATACCTGCGTTCTGAATATCCGCTAACACAAAAAATTCTCAATGAAGCTATTGAAAATGCCAGCGCAGCGGGATTTCTCGGTGACGATATTCAAGGCTCAGGCAAAAACTTCCACATTGAAGTCTTTATGGGAGCAGGTGCCTATATCTGTGGTGAGGAAACTTCACTGCTGGAAAGTCTGGAAGGAAAGCGCGGACAGATTCGCTTCAAGCCTCCCCTGCCCGCCATTGAGGGCCTGTTTGGCAAACCTACCGTGGTTAACAATGTTATCTCCCTGGCCTCGGTACCAGTCATACTGGAAAAAGGTGGCAAGCATTATGCCGACTATGGCCAGGGACGCTCATTGGGTACCATGCCATTTCAGCTGGGAGGAAATATCAAAAAAGGCGGTCTGATAGAGAAAGCCTTCGGCCTTACTCTACGCGAGTTAATTGAAGATTTTGGTGCTGGCACCCACAGCGGACGCCCGTTGCGTGCGGTTCAGGTTGGTGGTCCTCTGGGAGCCTATTTCCCCGACTCCCTGCTGGACACACAACTGGACTATGAAGAGTTCGCCAAAGCTGGCGGCATGCTAGGCCATGGTGGTGTCGTAGTATTTGATGACAGTGTCGACATGGCAAAGCAGGCACGCTTTTCCATGGAGTTTTGCGCTGTTGAATCCTGCGGCAAGTGCACCCCGTGCCGTATTGGCTCTGTCAGGGGCATGGAAGTGATTGATAAAATTGTTGAAGCCGCTAACGAAGCAGAGCGCGAAACACAGCATATTATCCTGAAGGATTTGTGCGATACCATGGAGTCTGCTTCACTTTGTGCCATGGGTGGTCTCACACCTATTCCTGTGATGAGTGCCGTTAAACATTTTTCTGCTGATTTTAATAAAGGTGAGCACTGATGAGTTTAAAGAAAGAAATCGATTACGGAACACCGGCAGTTACAAATACAGAAGAAGTCACCCTGGAAATTGATGGTGCGTCCATTACCGTTCCCAAAGGCACCAGCATCATGCGTGCATCGCAAATGCTTGGTACTACTATTCCCAAACTTTGTGCAACGGATTCTCTGGAACCTTTTGGTTCCTGTCGGCTTTGCCTGGTAGAAATTGAAGGCCGGCGTGGCACTCCGGCATCCTGCACTACTCCGGTAGAAGCCGGCATGGTAGTTCATACCGAAAACGACAAGCTTAATAAATTACGCAAGGGTGTGATGGAGCTTTATATCTCTGATCACCCACTGGATTGCCTGACCTGCTCTGCCAACGGAGACTGCGAACTGCAGGACATGGCCGGCGCCGTGGGCTTGCGCGAAGTACGTTACGGCTATGACGGTGCCAACCACCTTGACGCCCCTACCGATACCAGCAACCCCTACTTCCAGTTTGAATCAAGCAAGTGCATTGTCTGCTCTCGCTGTGTCCGCGCCTGCGAAGAAGTCCAGGGCACTTTTGCCTTAACCATCAGTGGCAACGGTTTCAGATCCAAGGTCAGTGCTGGCGTAGAAGAAGACTTCATGAATTCAGAATGTGTCTCCTGCGGCGCCTGTGTGCAGGCATGCCCCACCGCTACCTTGATGGAAAAATCCGTTGTCGAACTAGGCACACCGGAACACAGTGTTGAAACTACCTGCGCTTATTGTGGAGTGGGTTGTACCTTCCGCGCCGAAATGAAAGGTGACCAGGTCGTGCGTATGGTGCCAGCCAAGTCAGGCAAGGCCAATGATGGTCATTCCTGTGTGAAAGGTCGCTTTGCCTTCGGTTATACCACCCATAAAGATCGCATCATGAGTCCCATGATTCGTGAAAATACCTCTGACCCCTGGCGCGAAGTGGAATGGGAGGAAGCCATTTCCTATACCGCGAAACGCTTTATGGAAATTCAGGAAAAATATGGCCGTAAGTCCATTGGCGGTATTACTTCTTCCCGAACCACCAATGAAGAAGTGTATGTAGTACAAAAAATGATTCGCGCAGCATTTCGTAATAACAATACCGATACCTGTGCCAGGGTCTGCCACTCTCCTACCGGTTATGGACTGAATCAGACATTTGGTACTTCAGCGGGTACCCAGGATTTTGCCAGTGTAGAGGAAACCGATCTGGTCCTGCTGATCGGTGCCAACCCCACTGATGCGCACCCGGTGTTTGCCTCACGCATGAAGAAACGCCTGCGCGAAGGTGCTGAAATAATCGTCTGCGATCCACGTCGTATTGATCTTGTTGAATCACCACATGTAAAAGCCAGTATTCATCTACCCTTGATGCCAGGATCGAATGTTGCACTGATTAATGCCTTCGCCCACACCATCGTAGAAGAAAATCTTGCTGACTGGGATTATGTTAAAGAACGCTGTGATCCGGAAAGTTTTGATGAATGGCTAACCTTTATCAAGGATCCAAAAAATGCCCCGGAAGCGGTAGCTCATTTGCTTGGTGGTGATGCCGAGAAAGTACGTGAGGCAGCACGACGCTATGCGAAAGCACCCCGTGGTTCCATTTATTATGGCCTCGGTGTTACTGAGCATTCCCAGGGCTCAACCATGGTCATGGGTATGGCAAATCTTGCCATGTTAACCGGCAATATCGGCATGAATGGCGCCGGTGTTAACCCGCTCCGTGGTCAGAACAATGTTCAGGGTTCCTGTGACATGGGATCTTTCCCCCATGAATTCCCAGGCTACCGTCATGTCAGCCGGGATGATGTCAGAAAACAGTTCTCCGACGCCTGGGGCGTAGAACAGGATGCCGAACCTGGTTTCCGTATTCCGAATATGTTTGATGCAGCTATCAAGGGTGAGTACAAGGGAATGTTTGTTCAGGGCGAAGATATCGCCCAGTCTGACCCCGATACCCATCACGTGGAAGCAGCTCTGGAAAACCTCGACTGCCTGGTAGTCCAGGACCTGTTTTTAAATGAAACAGCCAAGTTTGCCCATGTCTTTTTACCCGGCACCTCCTTCCTGGAAAAAGATGGCACCTTCACCAATGCAGAACGTCGCCTGGGTCGGGTACGACCAGTGATGAAGCCAAAAACAGGCAAGCATGAGTGGGAGATAGTTATGGAAATTTCCCAGGCCATGGGGTATCCAATGCACTACAACAGCTCCTCAGAAATCATGGATGAAATTGCAGCACTGACACCTACTTTCGCCGGTGTAAGTTTTGATCGTCTGGATAACGAAGGCAGTATGCAGTGGCCGGTTAATGATGCGGCGCCAATGGGCACTCCCATTATGCACGTCGGCAGCTTCGTCCGCGGCAAAGGTAACTTCAAGGTAACGGAATTCGTCCCCACTGAAGAAAGAGTCACGAAGAAATTCCCGCTCATTCTGACTACCGGTCGAATCCTCAGTCAGTACAACGTGGGCGCACAAACCCGCCGTACCGAAAATAACCAGTGGTTCCCGGAAGATATTCTGGAAATTCATGAAGAAGATGCGCTGGAACGCGGCATAAAAGATGGCGACCTGATCAAGATTGCCAGCCGCAAGGGTGAAACCACCATGCATGCAAAAGTATCAGACCGCATGCAGCCAGGCGTGGTCTACACTACCTTCCACAATCCAATTTCCGGTGCCAATGTGGTGACCACAGAATTCAGCGACTGGGCAACCAACTGTCCTGAATACAAAGTCACCGCGGTACAGGTTGGTGTGACCGACTCTATGTCTGAGTGGCAGAAGCAGTATCTTGCCTACAATGAAGAAAGACGCAAACTTTCTGAAGCCGACGAGGAAGTTTCACACTAGACTCAATATATTTTGAAGTAGCATTTAGCTACTGAAAAATAGAAATATAAAAAAAGCCGACCTCTACAGGTCGGCTTTTTTATTGGTGTTTGTTTATTCGATTACATTATTTTTTATTCGGACACGGACAGGAATAATTCCAGATCCTCAGGATTATTGAGATTGATAAAAACCTTGTCAGAAAAATCCTCTGGCACAAGCGCTTCGCTGGAAAAATGTCGTAACAGGGCTTTCATTGAACGATTACCCCCCAGTTCCCTGCTTTGTGAAAACAGTGAATCAAGGTATGACCTGAGTGTTGAAGTAAGCCTGAATACACAGGGGAAGACTTCACCCGAGTAAAAGCAGGCATCTGCTTCACCAATGCCAGCCAATAATGTTTCCAGGCACTGTTTATTAAGAAAAGGCATATCAACGGGAATCACCAGCAACAAGTCTGACTCCTCGTCATTTCCCTCATGATTCAGTCCTGATTCCAGTTCTATATGATGCAGGGTCGCATGGAGGCCACCAAGGGGACCGCATTCAGGAAGCAAATCGGGAATACTTTTATAGCCTGCCAATTCGCCGCTAATTAATATCTGGTCTGAGCCGGTACTTTTTAATAATGCCAGAGATCGCTCCACCAGAGTCTGGCCTTCAAAAACCAGAAACCTCTTGTCCTGGCCCATACGGGATGACTTGCCACCGGCAAGTAACAGGGAATAAATCGTCATATGTCAGCCTTGAGTATGACCTTATTCCCCTTCCCTAATAAGGTGTACATGACGCTGTGGAAAGGGTATTTCAATACTATTGTCAGCCAGAGCCTTGAAGACAGCAAGGTTTGCCCGATATTTTGTATCAAACAATGAATTTGTAGGCACCCAATAGCGCATCCCTATATCAATACTGCTGTCCCCGTAATTATCAATGCCCACCTGCGGTTTTTTTTCTGACACCACGCCTTCAGTTGTTGCCAGCGCTTCCCCGATAACTTTAATGGCCAGATCAGGGTCAGAGGCATAAGCGATACCGACGACCGTCTCAATAATACTGTTGGTTCGGGAATTGTGAATAATTTCACCGACGATATGCTTGTTGGGAATCAGGATATTTACCTCATCCTCGTTACTAAGCACCGTGTAGGCAAGTTTTACTTCTTTCACAATGCCGGTGACGCCCTGCACCGAAATGGTATCGCCGACAATAAATGGCCGGGCAACAATGATACTCAGTCCGGCGCCATAATTTGACAGTAGCCCCTGCAGAGCCAGACCAGCCCCCAAGGACAAGGCGCCGATGGCGGCAACAAAGGGAGTCACACTGATACCGATTTTTCCCAGGGCAATAATCGCGGTCATCGCGATGATCAGAATCTTTACAAACCCTGCGGCAAAATGACTCAGGGTGACATCAATATTTTTTCTTACCATCAGGTTTTCAATAAGCCCTGATACTTTTTTACCAACAAACATACCCAGCAAAATAATGATGATGGCGCCGACAATCTGGAAGCTGTAATTCACCATGAACTCAACGACGAGGTTATACACTTCCTGGGCTTGCTGTAATTCCTGTTCCATTTTTGGTCCTTTCTACTCTTCTATTTTTCTATTTTTCTATATCTTTTTTTGTAACAAGTGTAATCATTAATTTTGTAGCTTATTGACCCGGCTTTTCTTCCCTGCCGTCAGCATAGCGGGCAAATCTTTCTCGCTTGCCATGGACCTGGTCATTACGTTCCCAGGGCCAGCCGCCAAACTGGTCTTGCTGATAATCCTGGAAAGTCTGCTGTAACTCTTCCCGGGAGTTCATCACAAAGGGTCCATACTGTGCGACAGGCTCTGCAATTGGTTGCCCCTGTAAAAGTAGCAGTTTTGCTGTACGGCCGTTACAGATAATATCCAGAGACTGGTCTGAATGTAATTGTAGGCCCTGACTCACGGAAATATCCTGACCTGCTGCGGTAATCGTATCGCCTTCATAAAAATACAAAACCCGGTTAAGACCAGAAACAGACGCAGGCAATGTCCAGTGAGCACCGGGCTCCAGCTCTATAAGCCATAGCGCCACGTTGTTTGCAGGGTTCGCGGCCCAGGAATCAGGCGGTGGTGCAGGTGCGTGAATTCCTGAAAGTTCGCCAGCGATTAATTCTATACTGATGTTTTTTCCCTGTTCATCTTTGCTTTTAACTACTGGCACATCCTGATTCCAGAACATGGTGAAATGGGGTTCTACCATTTTGCTGCTGGCAGGAAGATTCAGCCAGATCTGAAACAACAATAAGGGGTTCTCCTGCGACTCATTGAGCAGGGGAAACATTTCACTATGCTGGACCCCCTTTCCTGCCGTCATCCATTGCACATCGCCATTACCATAACGCCCGGCAGCGCCCAGGGAGTCAGCATGATCCACCAGGCCGTTCTGAACCACGGTAATGGTTTCAAAACCACGATGGGGATGCCCCGGAAAACCCGGTACCTTGTCACCATGATACATACGCCAGCCATCCTTTTTCTCAAAATCCTGGCCGATATTGCGCCCGGCAAGAGAGGCCGCAGGACCGAGCTCCCCATTACCAGGAGGAAAGTTATCCTGGTGAAACGCACAAAACAGAAACGGGTCAAGAGTTTGCCAGTGAAAATCCAGCGGCTGCACTGCAATAATTGGATGGCTCATATTTAAAATACCTCTGGTTTTCTATTAGCCGACAAGCGCCCAGAAAGGCACTACAGAAATATACAGCAGACCGGCTATCATCACGATATAAGCTATATACCTGACAGGATTTTCTCTGGCAATATCGAGAAAGGTTCTGGCCTTTCCCTCTTCCTTTAGCGCTTCATACTCCCTGCGCATACGCTCAAAACGCTCTTCTTCATGTTGTTTCAGCAAGGCTTTGGCCTGTTCAAGCTGATCATCGTTACTCAACCATAAAGCCGGCATGGAAATTCCCCAGTTGCCTGCGCTGGTTTCATACACCTCAATTTCATTGGTTTGCATCAGCTCATAGATCTCTTCCAGCTCATCCGCTGGTACTTGTCTGAGTTTCACTAACTGGGTGGCCATAATATTTGACTATTCTCTATGGAGTTACGCGCGTCACTGCAGGTTGGATTGAGCATACTTGAGACCTGTATATTACCCCAGACTCCTTTTGAATAATAAATTCTGTCACTTGCAAGCAATGGCTGTGGGGATTTTTTCCCTGCACCAGTTCTTATATCTTGCAAGAAATGACCCAAATGAAATTTTTCGGAGATTCTCCGGTTCTTGGAGTGACTATTGCGATATGCTTTAATCTACGCTTCGGTTTACCTATATTAGCCCCATTTTTTAAGGAGTCAGGAATGCATTTTCCTCTCAACGTTTTCAGCAAGACCTTCCAAACGCTTATAGCCTCTGCGGCTATTGTGGTCCTAACTGCGTGTTCTGAGCCTTCAGCCCCCCAGTCTGCTGTCGTCCCTGAATCATCGCAAACTGCGACATCAGGTTATTCGTTGATTGAGCGTGTTGATGCTGACAGCGGGGAAATTGTCATCCCCTACAGCAAGTATGAGCTGGATAACGGTCTGACAGTTATTATTCATGAGGACATGTCCGACCCCCTCGTGCATGTTGATGTGACCTACCATGTAGGATCAGCACGAGAGGAAGCGCAACGTTCCGGCTTTGCCCATTTCTTTGAACATATGATGTTCCAGGGCTCTGAACACGTTGCCGACGAACAGCATATTGGCATCGTCACCGAGTCTGGTGGCACGATGAATGGCACCACCAGCTTTGACCGCACCAACTATTTTGAAACCGTTCCCAGTAACCAGCTGGAAACCATGCTGTGGCTTGAATCCGATCGTATGGGCTATTTTCTGGATGCGGTTACCCAGGAAAAATTCGAAGTACAACGCGATACGGTAAAGAATGAGCGCGGCCAGAATTATGAGAATTCTCCCTACGGCCTGTGGTCGGAGAAAATGTTTACTGCCATGTTTCCCCCCGAGCACCCTTACTCCTGGATGCCCATTGGTTTTATTGAAGACCTGGATGCCGCCACGCTGGATGATCTTAAAAATTTCTTTCTGCGCTGGTACGGTCCTAACAATGCCACACTAACCATTGGTGGTTATGTGGACGCCGAACAAGTAATGGATCTGGTGGTGAAATATTTTGGTGAAATTCCATCAGGCCCTGCTGTAGAAAACGATGTCAAACAACCTGTCACCCTCGATGCTGATCGTTATATTTCCTATGTTGACAGAAATATTCGTTTCCCCGGCCTGTTTATCGCTTATCCGACAATTCCCATGGATCATCCAGATCGTGTTGCCCTGGAAGCCATGAATGAAATCATTACCGTGGGCAGGAAATCATTTTTCTACAAGGAGTTTATCCTCACCCAGAAAGCGATTCAGGCGAGTGGCTTTAACTACATGCAGGAACTGGCCGGCATGCTAATCTTTCTGGTACTGCCCTTTCCCGGCACACCTTTGGCGGACTTTGAAACAGAAATGCGGAATATTATCGAGTCTTTTGACGCTGATTCCATCAGTGATGATGATATCCAGATCTACAAGGCAACCCAGGAAGCGGCACTGATCAACAGCCTGGCCAGTGTAAGCGGCAAGGTAAGTCAGCTGGCCTCCAATGAAACCTTTCTCGGGGATCCCAACCAGATACAAAAAGAACTGGATGATATACGCGCCCTGACCAAGGAAGATGTGCTGCGTGTTTACAATACCTATATCAAGGACAAGCCAGCCATATATCTCAGCGTGGTGCCCGAAGGTGGCGAAGACATCGTTGCCAAGCCGGATAATTTCACTATTCCTGAGCGACGTTCACAGATAGAAAGTACTACCGACAATCTTGAAGAACGTGATGCACCGGAAACCTTTGATCGTAGTGTACGCCCCACCCCACCCCCCAATCCTCTGGTTACCATGCCGGATTACTGGCGCCAGGATCTGGACAATGGCATTGAAGTCATAGGCACTGCCAATGCGGAAGTACCCCTGGTCAGTCTGCGGCTGGATTTTGATGGTGGTCATTTGCTGGAGTCAGCGGACAAATACGGGGTTGCCAGCCTGACCGCGCAAATGATGAATGAAGGCACTGAAAATTACAGTGCCGAGGAATTTGAAATTGAACTGGATAAACTGGGTAGTCGAATTTCAGTGGGTTCAGGCAGTGACAGCTTTAATATCAGCGTCCAGTCCTTGCTACGAAATGTCGATGAGACGCTTGCTCTGCTGGAAGAACGCCTGTTTCGCTCCTCATTTACCCAGGCAGATCTGGATCGTCTGCGCCAGCAGCAGATTGAAAGCATCGAGGCCAGCAAGGAAGAACCCTCCGGTATTGCCGGCATGGTTTATCCAAAACTCATTTATGGTGAAGATCATGCCTATGCTGTTTCAGCCGCCGGCACGATACCAAGCCTGCAGAGTATTACCCTGGAAGACATCGAAGCTTTTGCCCGCAAGAATCTGGTCAGTCAGGCCCTGAAAGTGTCCATTGTGGGTGATCTTCCCCAGCAGGACGTCATTGCCAAGCTGGATTTTCTCCAGGCACTACCGAATGAGGACGTCAGCCTGAATGAACAACCAGCCGGGAGTAATGTGGATGAGACCACCTTATATCTGGTAGATAAACCCGGGGCTGCCCAGTCCGAAATTCGTATCGGTTATCTCACCGACCTGACTTACGATGCCGCCGGAGATTACTGGGAGCGTTCACTCATGAACTATATCCTTGGTGGTGCTTTTAACAGCCGCATCAATCTGAATCTGCGCGAAGACAAGGGATATACCTATGGCGCGCGCAGCAGTTTCAGTGGCAGCAAGATACCAGGGCCATTCACTGCCTCTGCCAGTGTGCGCACTGATACAACGGCTGACTCCGTGGTGCAGTTCATTAATGAAATCACCAACTACCGGGAAAACGGTATAACCGCCGCAGAACTGCAATTCACCAAGGATGCCATTGGTCAGAGTGAAGCCCGTGATTACGAAACCCCGGGACAAAAAGCCCGCCTGCTGGATCAGATTATTACCTATAATCTGGAAGCGGATTTTGTCAAGCAGCAACAAGCCGTTATCTCTGCATTAACAGCAGCGCAGGTACAGGAGCTGGCGCGTGAACATCTGCCCGTGGAAAAAATGAAAATTCTTGTGGTCGGCGACAAGGCCGTGATTGAAGATTCACTGATTGAACTGGGCTACCCCATTGTCGAGCTTGATGAGGAAGGAAACCCCATTAACTAGCCAGCCATTAAAGGTTTTAAAAAGGGTCGCAATGCGGCCCTTTTTTGTGCTCCAATTTTATTCAGCCAGGCAATTTATCCAGATCATGGACAAGAGTGACACGCGCGTTTATTCTCCCAACACTTGAATTAGATTCAAGACAATACAAATACCCTCTCACCAGATAAAGGAAAACACCAGAGAGCATGGTCAGTTCCAATAAGTTTAAATACACACCGGGTTTTTTACTTTCCTTCACCCTTTTCTTAGTCGCCATTGCGTTGCATACCAGCGTTCTCGCCCAGGGTAATGTCACCCATGAACGGCTTATGGATGAAGACGATGGAAAAAACTGGTTATCCTGGGGGCGCACTTACAAGGAACAGCGTTTCAGCCCGCTGGACCAGATCAACGTAAATACCGTGGCCGATCTGGGGCTGGCCTGGTCTTTCGATCTGGAAACTTTCCGTGGTGTGGAAGGCACGCCCATTGTTGTTGACGGCGTTATCTATACCACCAGCGCCTGGACCGTAACCCGTGCTCTGGATGCGAAAAGTGGTAAGTTGTTATGGGAGTACGATCCGCAGACACCGCGAGCCTGGGGGCGCTATGCCTGCTGTGGGCCTGTTAGCCGTGGTCTGGCTGTCTGGGAAGGCAAGGTTATCATTGGCACACTGGATGGCAAACTGATCGGTCTGGACGCCGCGAGTGGTGAAGAAGTCTGGGTAGCACAAACAACCGACACTGACTGGCCCTATACGATTACCGGTGCGCCCCGCGTCTTTAATGGCACCGTTATTGTAGGCAATGGTGGCGCAGATTTCGGGGTACGTGGTTTCGTCTCAGCCTGGGATGCCCATACCGGCGAATTCAAATGGCGCTTTTATACCGTGCCCGGCAACCCTGCCGACGGTTTTGAAAACGAGGCCATGCGCATGGCCGCAGACACCTGGAACGGCGAATGGTGGACACTTGGTGGTGGCGGTACCGTTTGGGACTCTATTGTTTATGATCCTGCACTTAACCTCGTTTATATCGGCACTGGTAATGGGTCTCCTCTGGCCATTGAATATCGCAGCCCCGGTGGCGGCGACAACCTTTTCCTGGCCTCTATTGTCGCCCTTGATCTCAACACTGGAGAGTATGTCTGGCATTATCAGGAAGTGCCCGGAGAGAAATGGGATTACACCGCCACCCAGCCAATGATACTTGCCGACCTGACCATCCATGGCGAGGAACGACAGGTCATTATGCAGGCGCCCAAAAACGGCTTCTTTTATGTGCTGGATCGGGCTACCGGTGAACTGATTTCCGCGCGGGAATTTGTCCCCAACACCTGGGCAAGTCATATCGATATGTTAAGCGGGCGTCCGGTGGTTAACCCGGAGGCTGATTTCGGCACGCAAACAGTATTGATTACCCCGGGTGCCGGCGGCGGACACAACTGGGAACCCATGTCATACAGCCCGCTTACCGGCCTGGTCTATTTCACCGCCCAGGAAGACTGGATATCCTATTCCGTGGCCAGGGAATTCACCCCCAGACGCTTTCGCTCCAATCCTGCCTGGGGCTTTGAAAGCAATGCTGAACGTCGCGATGAACTGGCACGCCAATCCGCAGAACGCCGTTCTGCCTGGCTAACAGCATGGGATCCCGTCAGGCAACGGGAAGTGTGGCGTGTCCCCCATTCAAACATAGGCTCTGGTGGTACGCTTGCCACGGCGGGCAATCTGGTGGCCCAGGGGAATATTGACAAGGAATTCGTTATTTACCGCGCCGATAACGGTGAAAAACTCTGGAGTATGGATATCCAGACAGTGGCGCTGGCAGGCCCGGTAAGCTATGCAGTGGATGGTGAACAATACATCGCGGTAAATGCAGGCTGGGGTGGTGGCCGCGCGATTGTGGCCCGTGCCACTGGCGAGGATTTTCCGGTTGCCCCTGCCCGTTTGCTGGTTTTCAAGCTTGGTGGTACAGCTACCTTGCCGGCCATGGAAACCCTGTCTCAAGCCATGCCACCGCAACCTCCCCCGCTCAGGGCCAATGAAGAGGTGGTGGAACTGGGTGCCCGCCTGTTTACCGAAACCTGCGCCCAATGCCATGGGCAGAATGCCATAGGTGGTCTCAAGGATTTGCGCTATATGACGATGGAGTCACACAATAGTTTTAACACCACGGTACTGGAAGGTACTTTGGTAGAAAAAGGCATGGCGAGTTTTGCCGATATCCTGGATGAAGAACAGGTTGACGCCATTCATGCCTATATCATTGCCCGGGCCAATGAAAGTTGGGGAAATGATTTGAATCAACCGTAAGTCTTTGGCAGAGATTATACTTACAGGCATCAATATTAATTAGTTGGAAAGAGGTAGTTATGACCCACGCTTTTCCCCAGACGCCGGACTTTATGGTCCACAATGAACCGGTTCGCATAGAATGCGATATTTACGATCTGATCGTGGAAGGTAAGATACCCGAAGAAATTAACGGTGTCTGGTATCGCAGTATCCCCGATCCCCAGTACCCTTCGAAGGAAGGGAATGATGTGTTTATCAGTGGCGATGGCATGGTGGGGGCGTTCACCTTTGAAAACGGCCACGTGGATTATAAATGTCGCTATGTGATGACAGAGCGCTTGAAAAATGATCGTGCTGCACGACGATCATTATATGGGGTATACCGTAACCCCTTTACCGACGACCCCAGCGTCCAGGGCCAGGGCCGGGGCGTTGCCAATACCACCCCTGTTTACCATGGCGGTAAATTACTGGCACTGAAGGAAGACAGCCGGGCCTGGGAACTGGATCCGATTACTCTGGAGACAATCGGTGAGTTTGATTATGAAGGCAAATTAAAAAGCCAGACCATGAGTGCGCATACGCGCCTGGACCCTGAAACCGGCGAGCTGTTTGTGTTTGGCTATGAAGCCGCAGGTCTCGCCACAACTGACGTGTCCTACTGGATAGTCGACAAGGACGGCAAGCTGACCAGCGAACAATGGTTCAAGGTGCCCTACTGCGCCATGATGCATGATTTCGTGGTTACCAAGGAGCATGTCCTGTTTCCTGTTTTTCCCACTGTATGTGATATGGAGCGGCTGAAAGCTGGAGGCTCTCACTGGGCCTGGGACAACAGCAAGAGCTCCTTTGTAGGTATCATGCCCCGCTATGGAGATGTCAGCGAAATGCGCTGGTTTGAAGGACCACCGGCATTTTCCTACCACATGATGAATGCTTATACCGAAGGCAATCTGGTGCACATGGATTTATGCGTCGCTGATGTGAATGTCTTTCCTTTCGTCCAGGAGGCGGCCGGCATCAAAATAAATCCGAGTCAGACCAATGGCAGACTGGCTCGATGGACCTTTGATATGACTGGTGACAGCGATACCTGGACTGAAACCGTAATCGGTCCCGATGGAGAAATGCCCCGTATCGCTGAAAAAGATTTTATGAAAGATTACGAGATTGCCTATTATGCCAATTTTATGATTCAGAACGGTCGTCCCATTATTTCAGGCCCCGTTCATGCCGGCTTTAATACGGCTTCCCGAATCAATATCAAGACCGGTGAACTAAAAAGCTTCTCTGCCCCTGATGTTACCCTGCAGGAACCAGTACATATCCCATCGAAGCAGCCGGGCCATGAAGGCTATATAGTCATTGTTGGTGAAATCTTCGGAAAGGATCGCTCTGATGTGTATATTTTTGAAGCCGAGAATATTGATCAGGGCCCTGTCGCCACAATAAAGATGCCCTTGCGACTTCGCGATGCCGTGCATGGGAACTGGGTATCTGCAGAACAATTTAAGCAATAACACAAACACCTGCTAGAATTATAAACTGATGGACTGAAAAAGGATTTGGGGTTGCAAGGGGATGCAGGGGGATGCAGGCATCAGTGAGTTATCAAGTAACATCATCGTCCTGACGGGGCCTGAATCCTGTGGTAAAACCACACTGGCCTCAGGCCTTGGGGAAATGCTGGGAGCACATATTGTGCCGGAAGTATCCCGTGCCTACCTGAATCAAAGAATCACTCGGGATAGCCAGTTTCATTACAGCGAACCAGACCTGCTGGAAATAGCCGGTGAGCAGCATAAACTGGAACAGCTTGCTCTGGCCAAAAACCCTGATGTGCTGATTTGTGATACCGACCTGCTGGTACTGATCATCTGGAGTGAAGTACGTTTTGGCGTCTGTCACCAGTGGATACTCGATACCTTTGCCGCCAATATTATGACCCACAAACGTCACTACTTGCTTTGCCATTATGACATACCCTGGGAAGCGGATCCTTTGCGTGAAAATCCTGATGACAGGGAAGAATTGTTTGCCTTGTATCAGGACAAACTTGATTTCTACCAGGTTGACTACAGCATAATCTCCGGCAGTATCAACGCACGTCTGAATCAGGCAATGACAGCTATAGAGAAAAAAATTACCCGCCATTGACGCGCGAGCGTCAGTCACAAGTCACAAGTCACAAGTCACAAGTCACAAGTCACAAGTCACAAGTCACAAGTCACAAGTCACAAGTCACA
>CBFICR010000073.1:0-14167 GCA_965661105.1 Pseudohongiellaceae bacterium
CCCGCCAATCCCCAGACAGTCCCCTGGTTCAGCTAAGCGGCGGGAAAGTACAGTATGCAGAATCAGTTATCTTTGACCATATTGATCTAACAGTGAATCAGGGTGACCACACCTTGCTCACTGGCGCCAACGGATCAGGGAAATCCACCCTGCTCAGTCTGATTACCGGCGATCATTCCCAGTGTTATGGCAACGATCTGCATGTGCTTGGTTTCAGGCGCGGCTCCGGGGAAAGTATCTGGGAAGTGAAAAAACAGATCGGCATTGTGACGCCGGACCTTCATCGTAATCATCGGGTCGCCGGCACGGCGCTGCATATTACCCTGAGTGGTTTTTTCGACACGATAGGTTTATATGATGACCCAACCAGTATTCAGATAGCCCATGCCAGGCAATGGCTGGCATTGGTGGGACTGCAGGAGCATTCTTCAACGCCCTACAAGCAACTGAGCTATGGTGAACAACGCCTGGTGCTTATTGCCCGCGCACTGGTAAAACAGCCTGCCCTGCTGATACTGGACGAACCCACCCAGGGGCTTGATGAAGTGAACCGGCACCGGGTCATGTTTTTTCTGGAACATCTGAGCAGTCAACAGCGCACCACCATAATCATGGCCAGTCATCGCCTGGATGAACGCCTGCCCTTTTTCAGCCATCACCTTGCACTATAAAAGGTTCATGGATACCTGCTTTTAAAACTATTCCTTTTCCTCTTCTATATTCTCAGGCAATTGATAATCAGAAGCATGTAATAAGTCAGACTGAAAAATAATCCCGTGATGGGGTTCGCCTATTTCTGCAAGCTCATAAATATAGGCAAATATTTCATCCGCTTTTTCTGCTGGCACAATTACCGTCAGCATCTCCTTTTCTGTCTGCTCCCCAATCCCTCTTCTTGCCATGGGGTTATACATCCCTGCCCCTCGCGCCATATTGATATTGCCCGTATTTATCCCATGGTCTTTACGTAAACCAACAAGCACCTTGCGGCCGGCTCCTTTTGGCATAATGCTGGTAATTAGTTTCTGGTGGGTATGTGTCATGATCAGGTCATTCTTCATTCATGATGTCTTGATTTCACCGCTTTCAATTTTCTCCAGAATTTCCCGGGGAATATGCGTGGCGGCTTTATCCAGCTTGGTCATATAAATAAACCCCATGCCCGGTGTATCCAGTTCACCGGCAATATACATTCGCTCAAAGATATGGTCCGCCTGGTCATCGGCAACGGCAACAATAATCACTTCTTTTTCTGCCTCTACGGCCAGCGCCAGAATTCCCAGGCGCTCCCGGACGCCCTCTCCCCGGGCATAGTAAATGGTCGCACCCGATGCGCCTGCTTCCTGGGCCGCCGTTACAATTCTGTCCGCAATACCTCTTTGTACAATGCAGGTAATCATCGACACATCGGTTAATACGGTTATTTCACGTTTACTCATGTTGTAGCCAGTCCTACTTCAATTGGTGACAATTCTTTTTCATCCTGTCGGTGTCTGCGTCTGATTTTCCACTGTACCCACAGCCCCGTCAGCAACACCGCAATAATCGGGCATATTGAGGCCAGAGAGAGTATGCCAAAACCATCGATACTGCCCATGGCATTCCCGAAGCCCAGCCCCATTGCCAGAACCAAAGGCACCGTTACTGGCCCCGTGGTTACACCGGCACTGTCCCAGGCAATATTGACAAAATCTTCGCTGGAAATATAAGTGAGAAACATGGCCAGAAAATAAAATGGCAACAGAAAAACAATCACGGGCAAATTAATCACCATTTTAAGAATACCCAGCCCAATGCCACAGGCCACCCCAAAAGCTACCGAGTACATCAGCATGCTTTTTTTGAAAGCACCATTGGTAAGATTCTCCACTGTGGATCCCAGAGCATTAAGCGCCGGTTCGGCAAGGGTCGCGCCAAATCCCAGCAACCAGGCAAAGGTCAGCGCAATGAATATGCCGAAACCATAGGAGTACAATGGTGAATCTTCAACAAAATTAAGATAGGTAAATGCCGCGGGCACCAGGCCGCCGGATTGACCACCCAGTTTCGCCAAACCATAGCTAAGGCCGACATTGAATATAACCATGCCCAGCACACAGAGGAAAATTCCGTAAAATGTATTCAGACGATTTCTGACTTTTTCTTTTAATAACAGTGTTAATACCGCCAACAAAAATATTACCAGCGGCACAATAGCCTGCACACCCAGCTTGATCTCCAGCCATGGGGTTATTTCATGCCAGGGTAAATTCTCTGCCACTGCCACCTGGCCAGCACTGGCGATAATTTCTTCTACAGGAATAGCCCAGTAAAGATAAATGGCCAGACTGAGCACGCCTACAATCGGGAACAGGGAGGCCAGTGTCACAATACCAAAGCCGGATAGTGATGAGCTGCCTTTACCAGCTGCTGCCGCGATGCCTATGCCCAATGACAGTACCAGAGGAACCGTAACCGGCCCTGTAGTAACCGCACCACTATCCCAGGCCAGCCCCAACACATTGGACAGGGACGGATTCCCCATCACGTAAATAGTTAAAGCCAGGGTCGGAATAAGAGTACAGAAAATTACCGGCTTCATGCTCCAGCTATAAAGGAAGCGTAAGGTGCCAATGACAGCAGCAAAGCCGACGCCCATACCCACAATGAGCACCAGCACACCGGAATAGTCATTGAGCAAGGCATACAGGTAAGGTGCCTCATCCACATTAACAATAGAGCCGGCAGTTTTCAGGGCTCCAATAGCGGGTTCCGCAAAGGTCACACCAATCCCCAATAAAAACGCCACCAGCAACACCACCGGCATGGACGATTTACTGGGCAAAATAGTACCTATTGTTTCTCCGAACGGCATCAGTCCTACTTTCAGTCCTTCCATGAACAGCATTAGTCCAATAATTACCGATACCAGACCCGCGCTGATTTGCCAGTGGTCGGCCACATTCTGCTTTAGAATAAATAATTGAAACAGAACCAGATAAATAGCCAGTGGCAACACGGCACGTACCTGCTCGTTTAAGCGCACACTGACATAGGGTTTGATTAATCTGATGATATCCAGGGATCGCAGCTGGATTTTTGGCGGATGGTAGGGAATATCTTTCCCGTACTGATCTTTTTCTATATGAGGACTTAGATGATTGAAGCTGATTTGACGCTGCTTAATGGAAATTTCCCTGACAAAAGCACCGTAGCGAACCCTTTTATCCTTTTTTTCCTTCTCTTCCATCGGCAATACTGATCATCTACAAAAGAATCAACAAGCATCATAAACAAAGCCTTGGGTTTATGAAATGAAAATTGAATTAAAATTGAATAAAAACATCGGCTTGCACATCTCATTCGCTACGGACATAAATACGCAAGTGAAGATTTAACGGTTCTGTACGTGATAAAACAAACTGCGACAATGTGTCAGATACCGAATGATTTCTGTAGCATAGATGCCACCTGTTTAATATTAACCGCTTATATTTCAACTGTAGTTGACAGGAATTATCCCCATGAAAACATTCAGGAATAAAGTTGCCGTGATTACCGGTGGCGCATCAGGCATTGGATTGGCAAGTGCCAGGGCATTTGCCAAACTAGGTATGCATATTGTATTGCTCGATAACCGCGAAGCAACATTGCAGGCGGCCCGCGAAAGCCTGATTAAGAATGGTACTGAAGTTCTTGCTCTGACAGTGGATGTTGGCGACGCAGTAGCCGTAGAAAAGTCGGTACAGCATGTGATCGCCGAGTTTGGTGCTGTGCATTTGTTAATGAACAATGCCGCCGTCTTTATTCGAGGCCCGGAAATCGCGGAGGTACAAGATGATGTTTGGGACTGGCTCTTGAGAGTGAATCTCTATGGCACTTTAAATTGTATTCGCAGCTATTTACCTTATATGAAGAAGAATGACGATGGTGGACATATCGTGAATACCTGTTCAATTTCAGGTCTCATTGTCAGAGCTCGTAATAACGGTGTCTACGCCACCTCAAAATATGCTCTGGTCGGACTGTCGGAAGCCCTTGCCCATGACCTGCATGACAGCGCTATTAATGTCTCTGTATTATTGCCTGCTGCTGTTGCATCAGATTTTTATCTTACTTCTGCAGAACACAGAGGCAAACTCGGGGGGAAAAATATGTTTCCTACTACCCCGGAGGACACCGCTAACGGGATGTCCCCGGATGAAGTGGCGGCCAGACTTGTCGATGGCATTCGTGATAATCGCTTTTATATAGCAACCCACTGTACAACCAGGGCCATGCTGGAGACCAAACACAAGGAACTAATGGCCGCTTATGATGCTGCAGAGGCCTTCAGCCAGGTAAGGTAAAAAACATACACATTCCTGTCATTCTCCGGTTCCGGCTTCGGCGCCAGTGAGGCGACTGACTCCGCCATACTAAAAACCTTTTGCGCAGTAATAACATTACTGAGCGGCCCAATCATAATAGGTTAATGTCCTTTTTTTAATGTCATTTGCTTTATATTTTTCCACAGGTAAGCGAAACAAGGTCTGCAGCATTTTTTAGTGATTCTATGGATAGTACCCTGTCACTCAAGCTTAGCTGTTCATCAGTACTCAAAATGTCTGCAGAATTTGTGGTGAATTTTTCCATGATTTCTTTTTCTGTCATGGGGTTTTGGCGTGATCCGCGATTATACTCTTCAATCTCTGTTAACGACTCACCGCTGTATAGCTCAACAGTGACCTGACCCTTGAATTGCTCCGGACCGGGAAAACTACTGTCGATTTGATAGTCAACCTTGTCGGCCAAAGCCAGAATTCGCTCATCCCTGAGGGAATCGGCGGTATAGGAGTTCTTATTAATAACCCCCAGGACCATGGCCTCAGCAAGGGTAAATTGCAAACTGACGCGGCCATGAGAATCACTGTTAGGCCGGCGTTTTTCCTCTACCGGTTCACACACAATTCCCACCTGATATTCTGGTACCGGACAAAAAATTCTTTTTATTTCTTCAGGCTTGATGTTATGCGCCTTTCTTAATCTCAGCAGGGCATCTATATAAGGATGAATCACGTGGGCCACAGGAAAAGGTTTAAAGGAGGCATTCTCGCTTTCCCAGTGCTCACCCAGATTATCCAGTAACATGCCATAGTCCAGGGTCATTTTTTCATCCTGCAAGTGAGACGCAAACAGGCCAAAACGGCCTTCTATTATCTCCAGAGGACCGGTTGTTCCATTTTTACCAAGGGTCGCGGCAGTAATTCCACTTTGCGAAGCCCAGCCCGGGTGCAAAAATTTTGATTGTGTCCCATCAACCCAGCACTGCAATAAACCGGCCGCATAACTACCAACAATACCTGCCGCATGTACCTGTTGCTGCCTGCTCAGCTTTAACAAATAGCCAGCAAGCCAGGTTGTTCCAAAGGCAGCGAACAGGCCGGTAGGATGAAAACCCCGGCGATGAAATTGCTGGGGAGCCACACTGCCAATGCGACAGGAAATTTCATTGCCAATGGCAATAGCAGCAACAAGATCTTGCCCTGAAAGCTTGTCCCGTTCTGCCAGTGCCAGTGCCGCAGACACTGATGGGCCACTCATATGAACAATTGAACGGTTATGTGTGTCATCAAACTCCAGTGCCTGGGAAAGAGCACCATTGGTAAATGCAGCGCCGGTAACCGTGGTCGCCTCTCCAGAGCCCCAGATGCGGCAATTTCCTCCAGGAGAGAGTTCCAGTGTTGACTGTTTGACGGAGCGACCAAAGTCGGTTCCCAATCCAGCCATCGCCAATCCAATAACATCAAGAATACGAAAGCGTGTATTTTCGACAACATGATCCGGGAGATCTTCAAAGCGCAGGCCAAGTGACCAGTCTGATAATAATTCTGAATGAGACATAGGCGTCTTGTTAGCCCTCTGCAGTAATTTTCAATTTAATAGCCATAAACAAATAAAGGTAATAATCATCACACCAAGAAGGTTTATAACCACCCCTTCCCTGGCCATGGTTTTAATCGCAAATTGCCCGGTGCTGAAGGCAACACCATTAGGCGTTGTCGCCGTAGGCAACATAAAAGCACAGCTGGCGGACAATGCCGCCGGCAACATCAGTACTATTGGATCAATGTTGGCAGCCAGAGCCGCACCGGCCAGCACCGGCATAAGCAGGGCCGTGGTAGCGGTATTGCTGGTCAATTCCGTTAGAAACGTCACCACCAAACACAGACCTGCTGTCATTATTATTACTGGAAAAGCAGTGAGACCGGAAAGCGACTCACCAAGGATGGCACTCAATCCGGATTCCGAAAAGGCTCTGGCAATGGCAAACCCTGAGCCCAGCAAAATAAGAATACCCCAGGGGATCCTACTCACGCCTTCCCAGTCCAGCAGTCGCCCGCCTTTGCTATCGGGTATGATAAAAAGGCTGATGGCCGCAAACAACGCAATACTGGCATCGGTAACACCCGGAACATTCAAGGCCTGACTCCAGCCACCAAAGGGTTCTGTGCGAAACATCCAGGCGCATGCCGTAATAAAAAACACCATCAGCACCCTTTTCTCTTCTTGCTGCCAATGCCCCACTTCCGGCAATTCGATAGTCCCGGAAAAATGTAATTTGCGCGTCACCCAAAAACCAATGATCGGCAGAAATAACACAATGATTGGCACCCCCCATGTCATCCATTGGAAAAAGCCAATTTCATTACCTGTGGTGTCTGCATAGACCTGAATAAACACAAGATTGGCAGGCGTCCCTATTGGTGTCCCCAAACCACCCACATTCGCCGCATAGGCAAGCCCCAGCAACAGTGGTGTCGCCAGCATCGGATCCCGGGTTCTTTCCAGCACAGCAAGAATGACTGGCAACAACATAAGAGAGGTAGCCGCATTTGAAATCCACATACTTAACACTGCAGCTGCTGCCATAAAGCCAAACACAATTCTGCGGCTACTTTGACCACCAAATAAATTGATCATAATCAGAGCGACACGCCGATGGGCACCGCTACTCACCATGGAGGCCGATAAAATAAAGCCGCCCATCACCAGCAGCACTGTGGGGCTCCCATAGGCCTGCCCCACCTGGGCAGGAGTTAATACCCCTGTTGTGGGGAACAGAGCCAAAGGCACAAGGGCAGTAACAGGTATAGGGACCGCTTCAGAAATCCACCAGCAGGCACACAGGCATGTGACCGCGCCGGTCCAGCGAACGCCGGAAGAATAACCAAGAGTCAGGAGCAGGAAATAGCAAAGGCAGGCAGCAACTATTCCTGCCAGCAGATAGAGGGAATTCGCGGTTGCCGATTTATGGTTTGATTCAGCTGATGACTCAACAGTGTTCTGTGACAAAGACTTTCCAAATATGGCCAAAAAAGCAGTTGTATTAATTACGCGAACTTACCACCAGGAAAGCTGCGATAGCGTCTATTTCCTTATCAGAGTGTCAGATCTTTCTGTAGGGAGGTATATACCAAGTTCCATACGCACGATAACCGAGATTACTTCAATATTCAGATAAGTATGATCTTCCAGTGCAGCAGGTAATGTGTCCACATATTTTATCTTCAGGGAATGAACTCGTTGGGCTGATCCTTGATATAGGAAAAATGATCGCGACTGGCATGGTAATCAGCATCGCTGGTAAGAATCCATTCTTCTCCGACAACTTCGTCTAGTCTTACAATAGCGGTATCAAATTGCTGCTGACTAACACCCGGGGGCAATATGGCCATGTTAAGTCTCTCGCGTTAATTTGTTTTTTGTATTTATACAGTTTTTAGTTTTATTTATTGGAGTATGTATATGTCATGAAAGAGCTTATATCAATGCATAGACTGAATTTTTAGGGGCAATAATCCATGAAAAAACCTGCACTTTGCTATCTAATCTGGATAAAACAGCTGGTGAAGAAGGCGCATCAAGTGCCTGTTTATGTACCACACGCATACCGAAATCCGGTGCCAGGGTTTCAAGCACAAACAAGGCATCCTGCCCGGTAACCCCGGCTAGTGTCATCGGTGTATGTTTCCACTTGCGCGAATAGTTATTAAGCCAGAGATCGGTAAGATCGCCGCTAATCTCTACCACCGGGACTCCCTGGCTACCGAGCTTCGAGGCAACAGCCATGGATTCAGCATAACGCCTGTCGGCAACGAAATTTTCCAGGGTCAGGCCAGGATCTTCAGGAGAGGCCACCGCCATTTTAATGGACGCAAATTCGGTAATTGGCAAGGTGGAAAAGACAAGGCCGGACTGTATAAATTGCCTGCGATTGGTCACGAATATTCCCCGATTCATTATTTTTATCGTGTAAAGCTGTTTCCTAGAATACTTTTCGTGCTTTCCACTGGCAAGGAAAATATAGGTATAGTGTTTTCAGCTTGAGTTTACAAAAAGCATAGTTGGTACTGACATCATTTATGGCTAAGCGGGAAGGAACGAAATAACATTGAACTTTAGAAAAAAACCTGCGCGATATTGCTACGCAGCTGTAATAATCTCATTCGGGAAATTACTAAAGATGGTGTTTAAGCCCAAGTAAGAATGCAATCGTTCTCTGTTACCCTGGCAAAATCAGTCACAGGGGGTGTTTGCAGGAAACACTTTATCCCCTGCTAGCTGTTCAGTTTTACAGGAAATTATTAGGCCATATCATGGTACGCCACATATGGGCGCTCGGCGAGTTATCGAAACCCAGTCCCTGTTCCGGTTGCTTGAAGTTTCGGGCCACAATATCCGTAAAAATATCAGGATCAACTTCGCTATCATCCTCAAAAAAATACTTGTCATACATGGTGACCAGGCGTGCACTCATATACCAGGGATGATTTTTGGCATATTCAGCATCCTGGCGGATATAGTCGGGCGGGGCATAGTCTGACCCGAAAAACTTATTGTAGCTGTCAGGATAAGGATACCCCACGGCCTCATCTGCATAGAACCGTAGTGCCTGATGATATTTAACAGCCCAGGCAATTTCTTCACTCACATAGGGCGCAATTAATTGCGCCCCCCAATAGCCATGATCCACCCGAATCAGGCAGGCATTGGATATGTCATGCAACATAATAGCCATGACAATTTTCTCGTCTTCGCCCTGCTCCATAGCATGTTTTGCACTACCAAGTAGATGATTCCTGGTGATACCTTCAAAACGATATTTATAAAAATCCAGAAGCCGGGGTTTTTCCGGCATGTCAGGTAATTCAGGGTTATCTCCCATCATCATGACATGTCCACCATCAAGTTTATCAAGCAGTTCTTGCTCGACTTTTTGTGCCTGGGCTCCCATACCCATGCGACAGATAGGTGAAGCAAGCATCATTCTCTTATAATTTTCTTGTGGGTATTTTTTGTCCATTACTTGGCAAGATTCCTGATAATGCGGTTTTAACCTGTTGATTTGAAGTTAGTGATTAATTCTATTGCAGTACTTTTTAAAAATTAATTTTAGGCTTTAGTATTTGGAAATAAAAAAGCCGGGTACCCTCAGGTAACCGGCTTTTAAAAGTTATTGCAATAAAGCTCCAGACAATAACTCAGATACCCTGCATCTCTGGTTGTCTAATTAGAATGAATAACTAAAATCCACACCAATCAAACGAGGTGCGCCAATGTTTACCAACGTAATGCCGGGGGGAGCATTAGCAGAAGGATTCTGATCAGCCACGTTAGGGTCCGAATTTATATAAGCCGGATGATCAACAGGCTTGTAATTGAATCCACTGCCTGCTGTTGAGCCTGCCCATGCGGCACCACCGGTAATGTATTCTTCATCGGTGCAGTTATTGCAAAACAGCGATGCTTCCCAGTTTCCTTCCGGCGAAACATAAGCAATACGAGCGGTAATCAGATCATAAGAAGGAATCGTTAAAGTCGTAGAGTCCTGACCACTACTTTGCTGATCATCCTTATAGGAATAATTCACTGAACTCACCAGACTGCCACCCATGGCAAGATCCCAGTTATGACGCAGTCCTGCAGTAAAGGAGTTTTCCGGAGCACGGCTAAAGGGTGAATCATTTTCCACACCAGCAAATTGGGTGTAGGTATCCCATTCTGCGTCAAGGCCGCCATATCCCATGTTAAATCTGAGGTTATCAGTCAACAAGGCAATCGCTTCTATTTCAATCCCAGAAATAGTGGCGTCCCCAACATTGATTGTGCAACGACGGTTACAACGTGCGTCAGAAGTCACCGTCAATTGTTTATCCGAATAATCCATTTCGAAAAGGGTAATGTTAGCCCTTATCCGCCCATTCTCCGACTGCAAGCGCGCACCCAATTCGTAATTCCAGAGTTCTTCCGGCTGGAAAGGAGTATCGATATCCGCAACCGTGTCATTAGTACCTCCGGATTTGAAACCTTTTGTGGCCGACGCATAAAACATCATATTGTCTCGGGCCTGCCATTCCAGTGCTATTCGTGGCGTAACCGTTGTGAAAGTATCGCTGCCGCTAAAGGTTGCTTGTGCTTCTGAACCTACAATACTGGTTCCCAGCAGATAGCAAGGGCTCGTTTCTGTACAGCCCCCGTAAGTAGCCCCATCACCATTGGGATAAAGTACATTTGAGCCAGGTCGGGGATCAAGGTCAGGATAATTGCTGTTATCGTCTGGTCCATTGGGGTCAATCGCCCATATTTCGAATAAACGCTGATCCAATGCAGCATCGAAAACGCCCTGGTTGAAAGTGCTAAAGGTCTTCTTATCCTTGACCGAGCGAACGCCCAGAGTGAGAGTCAGATTGTCTGTTAACATCCAGTCTCCCTGTGCAAAAATACCGCTGCTCTCGGTAACCTGCGCCCTGGTACCGCGAAGTTCCAGCGTGCCAAATAGATCTGTTGCACGGTAGTCCTTGTTGGTGAGTTGCCTGAGTGTTGGCTCTTCCTCAGAAAGATATGCGCCTACCACGTAATTCAAACGATCGTTAAAAGCCGTGCCAGTAAGCTGAAATTCCTGGGACCAGAAATCACTATTATCCAGTGTTTTGCTATCAAAATAGGATTGTGCAAACAGGCTTTCATCTGACTCCCGGTTTTCCAGGGTTTCCATATCGCGATAGCCAGTAATAGATCTGAATGTCAGAGTCTCTGAAATATCGTAGCTAATAGCCATGTTAAAACCGGTGCTTTCAGCATCAGTACCGCCTATGGGGCCAGCACCAGTAAGCTTATAAAGGTCGAGTGGAATTGTCGGGGCATAATGTTCTGGAGTGCCGACTGGAAACAAAGTGTTATAGGCTGCGATATTTGAAATACCGGGGGTAAAAATCGGTGGTGTTGTGTCGCCCTCAATGCCAGAGGTAGCGGGATCATCGAAGCCGCCATTATTACCGAAGTAATCGATCAGTTTACTGGCTCCGCCATTGGAAGAGGACTCTGTGTAATCAATGCCAACATCTACCGTCAGTTTTTCATTAGGCTGGTAGCGCAGTTTTGCCGAGAAAAAATCAGTGTCATCCGCACCCAGGCCAACACCATCAGAAATGCGCTCTACCCAGCCATCACGCTCCATATGCGCATAAGCAACCCGGGCTGCAAGAGTATCGGAAAGAGGAATATTCAGGGCTGTCCTTAAATTGGCACGGGAGAATTCGCCAAAACCGGCCTTAACATAGCCATTCATTTCGCCGCCAACCTCTGGTTTGATGGTGGTATAAACAATGGCTCCACCGGTAGAGTTTTTACCAAACAAGGTACCCTGGGGGCCTCGCAGCACTTCTACACTCTGCACATCAAGCAAACGCAGGAAATTGGTAATTGGCCGGCCGTAGTAGACTTCATCAATATAAATACCTACCGCCGGATCAAGGACCGGTGAGATTCGCGCCTCATTGACACCACGAATGGAAAACTGTGCGCCCACATTAGCGCGCCCGGTACCGTCACCAATACTGACATTCGGTATAAAATCTGCCATTTGCTGAGGGTCTGTCACGCCAAGACGGTCAAGTTCTTCAGGATTGAAGCTGGTTACAGCGACAGGTACTGATTGCAGGTCTTCAGCTCTGCGTTGCGCAGTAACGGTAATTTCTTCCAACTGGGCTTGCGCCAAGGCTAACTGTGGCAGCACTACAGGCACTGCGACAGATGCAGCTATTGCCACTGATAAAAGTCTTTTTTTCATTGGTTTCCCCTTCTTGTCTTTATTATTAAGTAAAGTGACGGCTTGATACAAAAGCACTGGATAAAATCGATACCACCAGTTAAACCTGAGAAAAGACTAAATTGGTGAATGTCGATGAAGCCACGATTAAAAAAAGCATGGGCTCTATGGGAATTTGAAAATTCCTCTTTAAATTTCAGCTCTCAAGGGAAATTACTGTATCTACTGTCACCTGCACAATACTTGTTTGTTTATATATTGTATATGTAAATACCTATGGAAACTTCTTCCCCCCACTATATTCCTAAATTTACTGCTTACGGATTTACGGTGTACAGAGTCGAAAACAGATTATTGTAAAAGTAAATATAGGTTATTACTTATACCTTATATAAACATTCCAGTATTTTACTTGTCGATTTAATTCAATTACTTTACCCCAAAAACAGGAGTGTAAGCCTTGGTATCTATTGCAGACAAGGCTCTATTACTGGCTACCTAGGCCTGATTGCTTCTATATTTCTCAGTATAAAAACTGATTATTGGCTAGATATGTCTGTTTTTTACAGCATAAACAACAATATCGGCAAAGGGACTCATGGATAAACAAAGACGAAAAATAATCAAGTTTACCAGTCTGGTTGCAGGAACCTTTGTCTTTGATGCGTCAATTCCGGTTTCATCTGCACAAGAGTCAAATACGGGCATTGCTACTTTTCAACCTGACCGCTTTCCCCAGGGTGTTGCTTCAGCAGATCCGCAGCCCAATGCTGTTTTGTTGTGGACACGGGTTCTACCCGCCAACAATACCGATAAAGTTGATCTGACTTTACAGGTAGCACTGACAGAAGACTTTCAATCTCTGGTTTTGGAACGCGACCTTGAAGCCAAAGAAGAGAGTGACTATACGGTAAGGGCACTGGTTTCTTCTCTCGACTCTGACACCACCTATTATTTTCGCTTTATCACCAGCGACAATGCGTCCAGCCGCATCGGCCGGACCTGGACAGCCCCTGATCCAGATGACGAGCGTCCGGTATCAATCGCTTTTTTATGCTGCCACTCTTTGCAAAATGGTTTCTTGGGTGCTTACAGGCACCTGATGAATGATGACGCGGCCAATAATGGCAGAGGCAAGATAGATTTTGTACTTCATCTCGGCGATTATGTTTACGAAAATGTACGCCAGGAAGAACCTGATCCGCCATTCTATATAGATGGCAGGCCGCGCCGGGTAATGCCATTTTCCTCCGGTGGTCTGGATGGTCCTCGAGGCTCTCGCCTGGCCTTCACTTTAGACGATTACCGTTTATTGTATCGTGAGTATCTGCAGGATCCGGATTTACAAGAAATGAAGGCCCGTTATCCTTTTGTTCAGGTGTGGGATGATCATGAATTTGCCGATGATGCCTGGCAGTCTTTCGCCGGCGATGGCCCAAAAACAGAACGCAAAATGCGCGCAAACCAGGCCTGGTTTGAATATGTACCCGCCATATTGTCTGAGAGCAGAGGGGTTGATGGCACCGAAAATCCGGCCCAGGATTTTAGCTCCAGTGTTGTTATCGATGCCCCGCTGGAACCTTATGACGAGAATTTTTTGTCTGCCGAGCCTAACAATAAGACGGTTTCAGATTCCATCACAATTTTTCGATCCCTGCGCTGGGGAGCCCACATGGAAATGCTGGTAACCGATCAGCGCAGCTATCGCAGTCCGGCAGGCACTTTGGATCTGGGCACCAGCTTTCTCGGCGATGGTGAAGCTGCACTTAATCCTGATCGGGGCTTGCCTTATGGCGTAGTGAATATATTAGCAGCTGGAAAGACTGCAAATAATAACAACCCTCCCGAAACCGTAACCATTAATGGCCGTACCGTTTCAAACCCAAGGTTTAACTCACCTGCAGTCACTATGCTGGGAAAAGCCCAGAAAGAATGGCTGAAGGATAGTCTGACCGCCAGTACTGCAACATGGAAAGTGTGGGGCAGCCCTTTACCCGTCCAGCAATTCAATGTTGATTACTCGGCCATTGATCCTGCCCTCGAAAATGCTGTTCTCTGGCCCGGAGATAATTGGGATGGCTTTCCCAATGAACGCAA
>CBFICR010000074.1:0-14035 GCA_965661105.1 Pseudohongiellaceae bacterium
TTATCTTTTTTCCTTTATCCCGCTTGCAAATCAAAACCTGAATGGTCGATAAGACCTTTCTTGCAACTTGTAACTTGTAACTTGAGACTTTTTTAATTCGTTCCGCCGGTTGCGGCGACGCTGTGCTCCAGGAAGGGGTCGCAATAGATATTGCCGGATTTGGCACCCTTGAGGAAAAACTGTTTGCGCATGCCGTAAACGAAGTCCGGGGCACCACATAAAAATACCCGCGTCGAGGCCAGAGCGCCGGTATCAATTTTTTTATTAATAACTTCTTCAATACTGCCTGAATTCACTGTTTTTGGATTCTTGCCGGACGACTTGCTGTCGGGTTCCTTAACACAGGGATAGTAATGCAGGTTCGGGTGTTTTGCTGCCAGCGCCTCCAGTTCTTCAACATAGTAGAGCTTGTCTATAGTTCTTCCGCCATGATAAATGCTGATCTCGCCCTCATGATTGTTTTGCAGGGCATTGTTGAGAATGGCATATAAGGGCGCAAGCCCGGTCCCGGTAGCAGCCAGCACGACAGGAAACTCTTCGGCGCTGGTATTACGGTAGTAGCAGTCGCCGGCGGGACCGCGCATATGAAGAATATCTCCACATGCCGCTTCATTAAATAACCAGCCACTAAAAGCGCCATGCTCAGTCTGGCTGATATGAAACTCCAGGGTCTGATCTTCTTCGTAATTATTGGCCACCGAATAACTGCGCGCTGTGCCAAGGGGGTTGATCAGAGTCACGTATTGACCCGGGTAGTAATGGAACATTCTATCCTTGTCCTCTACGTCGAGGATGAAGCGAATAACGCCGGGGTTGAGATAATCCAGACTTTTTATCCTGGTGCGCACGGAAAATTCTTCGACGGTTGGCAATGCGACTTCAATATCCGTATCAGGCACCCATTGACAGGCAAGGGTGTAGCCTTTGTCCTGCAGTGTTTTTTTGATCCACTTTTTTGACGCTTCGGTTGCTTCACAATCCACGGCGCGAACAAGGCACGCCTGGCACATGCCTGCCCTGCAAGCGTAGGGAATATATTGTTTGTTACGTAACAGGCAATCCAGCACAGTCTCATACTTGTTTAGGGTGAATTCTGATGATTTGAATTTTAGCTTTGGCATGAGACTAAGAAGTTTTTAGTGAATTAATGATTGAGTGAAGCGCCAGAACAGATGACCTGCCACAGTATTTCCAGTTTTTTTTCTCTGAGCAAGCCCTGACTCCAGTATTGCTGCCGGCAGATAAATAGCTTTCTTAAAAAAGTTGAGGCAGGTCTGCATCTTTTTCAAGGGAGAAGAGTATAAAGAGTAGGTTTGATGATTGCTACGCCAGGCACTCATACGGCGACGCCATTCGGGTTAAGTGTGGATTCATCCCTGCTCTTGCATAACAGGGAATGCAGGATTGCTCCGCTGCCCGAATGAGACAGGCATGGCAAATAGCTGTAGATTTTTGCTCATCTATATTAGCTGGGGGTTATGAGGGATAATGTATGGTTTTGGATAGATTTCATCACTTTAACAGGCAAATGGGTAATGATGGCAGTAACGCTGTATCTCGCTTCAGCCTCTCCCCGACGCAGGGAAATACTTGATCAACTGGGTCTTGAATACCAGTTACTGCCTCAGGATATCGATGAGTCTCGCCTGGTGGGTGAGTCGCCCGGGGATTATGTATGCAGGCTGGCAATTGCCAAGGCTGAAGCCGCACTGGCTACTCTGCAGACGTCTCTTCATTGCGCCTGTCTGGGCTCGGATACAACGGTAGTGTGTGGCAACGAAATATTTGAAAAGCCTCGGGATGAGGCGGATGCGCGTCGTATTCTGCAATCCCTTTCCGGGCGCAGTCATGATGTATTGACCGCAGTTGCCCTGGTGAGTGCGGATCATTCAGACGTACGCCTGTCCAGATCCCGGGTGACCTTCAGGTCACTTTCTGAAGATGAAATCAGCGAATACTGGCTCACCGGAGAGCCCGCGGACAAGGCTGGTGCCTACGGAATTCAAGGGCTTGGCGCGATGTTTATCAAGGAAATTAAAGGCAGCTACAGCAGTATCATGGGGCTTCCGATCCAGGAAACTGTTGAGCTGCTATCAGCGGTGGGCATTACTGCACACGAAATCCTGAAAGCCGCAGTATCGGGACAACAACCATGACAGTAGAAATTCTCATCAACACAACACCGATGGAAACCCGCGTTGCCTTGCTTGAGCAGGGCTTGCTTCAGGAAATCTATATAGAGCGTAACAATCGCAAGGGCCCGGTTGGCAATATCTATATGGGTAAAGTAGTGAGAGTGATGCCGGGCATGCAGGCAGCCTTTGTGGATATCGGGCTGGAAAGGGCGGGCTTCATTCATGCGCAGGATATTACCCCTTTGGACCCGGAGGGTTTTGAAATCCATGATAACCAGGAAGTTCAGATCGGTCAGTTATTGCGCGAAGGCCAAATGCTGGTGGTTCAGGTGGTCAAGGAGCCGATTTCCAGTAAAGGGGCCCGATTGACGACCCATTTGTCCATTGCTTCACGCTACCTTGTCCATATGCCCAGGAATAAAAACCTGGGCATTTCCCAGCGCATCGAAAATGAAGAGGAACGCAATCGCCTGTTAACGCTGCTGGAACAGAGTGTTGAAAAAGCCGGTTTAGGCGGGCAATGCGGTTTTATTCTGCGCACTGCAGCTGAAGGCGTCAGTGAGGCTGCGCTGTTATCTGATATCACTTTTTTGCAGAAGCTGTGGACTTCAGTGGCGCAGGCAATGACAGCTTGTCGTAAAGTCAGCCCGCTTTATCAGGACCTTGTGCTTTATATGCGGGCCATGCGCGATCTCTTTCATCCTGAAGTTCAGCGTGTGCGTATCGACGACAGGAAAACTTATGACAAGGTTACCGAGTTTTGCAGTCATTTCATGCCGGAAATCCAGAGCCGTATCGAATTCTATAAAGATGAGCGGCCCTTGTTTGATCTATGCAGCGTGGATGATGAAATACAAAAAGCCCTGGGGCGTTCTGTAAAACTGAAATCAGGTGGTAATCTGGTTATCGACCAGAACGAAGCCATGACCACAATTGATGTGAACACCGGTGCCTTTCTGGGAGTCAGGAACCTGGAAGAAACAATTTTCAAAACCAATCTTGAAGCAGCCAAGGCCAGTGCCCGCCAGATCAAGGTGAGAAACCTTGGCGGCATTATTATTCTCGATTTTATCGATATGGTGAATGAAGAGCACCGACGCCAGGTATTACGTACTTTGCAAAAAGCGCTTGAGAAAGACCCGGTACGAACCATGATCACCGAGCTTTCAGAATTAGGCCTGGTGGAAATGACCCGTAAGCGCAATCGCGAAAGCCTGGAACAGATGCTATGCCATGAGTGTCCAACCTGTAACGGGCGCGGCACCATAAAAACACCGGAAACAGTTTGTTACGAGGTGTTCCGGGAAATACTCAGGGTCGCCAGGGCATTCGATAATGATTCCATTCTGGTTATGGCCTCACAGGAAGTAGTGGACAGGCTGCTGGATGAAGATGCCGCCATGGTTGCCGACATGGAAGGGCTGGTTGGGAAAAATATTCGTTTTCAGGTCGAATTGATGTACCACAATGAACAGTTTGATGTGGTGCTTTATTAGTAGAAGATAGAGACAAGAGACAAGAGGCAAGAGACAAGAGGCAAGTTGGAAGAAAAAGGATAAAGGAAAAAGGTGGGCAGCATCGTAGGTCGGAAAAGGCCAGCAGGGCCGTCTTCCGACGCAGGTTAATTGAGAATTTAATGGGACAAATAACGCACTAATGACGGAACAGGAAAGCACACAGGAACAATTGCCCGGCGACCCGCCGACCGTTGCCCTGTGGCGAAAAACCCTGAAATGGATTTCCAGAATTGGTGTTTCGTTATTACTGATTTTTGCGGTGCTGGTTACTGGCGGACGCCTGCTGATGCCACTGGTGGCTTCGCAGAAAATGCAGGTTGAAGCGCAGTTGCAGAGTCTGCTTGGCACACGCGTCACTATTGCAGAGTTAACAGGTGACTGGTTTCGTTTCGGCCCGGTTCTGCAAGTGCGCGATCTGAATATTATCAGTGACTTTGTCACCGCGCCGCATGTTATCTCCCGGATTACCATCAGACCGGCTGTGTTGGACTCGATTCTTTCCCGCAGCCTGGTCATTGATGACATTGTCGTACATGAGCCCGACTTTATTCTCCGGGAAAATCAAAATGGCAGTTGGTCGCTGGAAGGCTTGCAGGCGGGTGCGGGCGATAATGCCGGTACCATGATCGACTTTCTTCTCAGCACCGGGCGCATGCAGATTACCGAAGCAAACCTGGTGCTGCACTGGCTCGATGGCCGGGTGCTTACCCTGGAAAATACCTATGTCGATCTGAGTAATGCTGGCAATCGTCACCTGACTCACATTCAGGCAAGAATCGCTGGTCAGCCAAGCCCTTTTCAGTTGCAGTTGGAAATCAACGGTGATCCCCGTGAGCGTTTTACGGCATCTGCTTATTTTCAAGCTTCTCAACTTGAGCTGAACGGGTTAATTGAGATTCCCGGGATTAATCTGGATTCTGCCCGCTTAAGCGGTGATTTCTGGATTTCAGCTGAAGAAGATCAGGTATTCACCCTGCAGTCCGGGCTTCAGTCTTTGACTTTGCGTGGCAATGGCACGGATAGCAGTTTAATTAACCGCTTTGCGCTGGATATAGCCGATCTGGATTTGAGCCTGGATCATGATGCAGATCAGCGCTGGCAAGCCTGGTTGTCAGAGGCTGAAATAGATTGGGAAAACCGCCCCTGGCGCACTGGGCAGTTATACCTGGATTATGATTCCCGCCCCGATAATAAGCCGCTGAAAATAAGCGCTGGCAGTCTTGATCTGGCCATGCTGAATGACATTGTTGATGATCTGTTGGTTTTGCCCGAGATGGCAACAGGTGCCTTGGCGGATCTGTCCCCGCAAGGCAGTCTGTCAAATATCATCTTCAGCACTGAGCTTGCGCAGGACACGGACACTGATTTTCTGCTAAGCGCTAATCTGAACAATGTGGCAGTCGGCGCCTGGCAGGGCGCCCCGGCTGCCAGTGGCATCCAGGGTTATCTGCAGGCTGAAAAAAATCGTGGCTTTGTTGAAATGGATTCCTCGGCCTTTAGCATTCATCTGCCGCGCCTGTTTGAAGATCCCTGGAATTATGATGTGGCGAATACCCGCGTGAACTGGAGTTTGCTTGATAACATGCTGCGGGTGAACAGCAGCATTATTGATGTGCGCAATGAACTTTCCCACGGGCATGTCCAGTTTGACCTGTTAAATTATAAGGACCTGGCGGGAGAGTCAACCACAGAGCTAAGCCTGCTGATTGGCGTGTTGGAAATGGATGCCAGTTCCAAGTCCCTGTATTTGCCAACCTTGCCCAATGTAAAAGGCACTATGGACTGGCTGGATGAAGCCTTGCTCGGAGGTGACATCAGCAATAGCGGCTTTGTCTCCAGGACCTTGATGACGCGTAATCCCGTGGCAAATTCAGGTACCGTGATTTCTTTCTATCAGATCGATAATGGTGTACTGAAATTTCAGCCAGACTGGCCAGAGCTGACAGATATAAGCGCCTTTGTGAGCGTCAATAATAATGAAGCTGATGTCATTGCGGACAGCGCTGTCATCCAGAATATGGCACTCGGACAGACCGTTGCACAAGTTCGACCTGATCCGGCAGGGGGCTCCTGGCTTACGCTCAAGGGAGGTAGCAATACCACGACCGACCTGGGACTGGAGTTTCTTAAAAACACGCCGGTGCGAAATAACATCGGTGAATTTATAGACGACTGGCAGGGACAGGGTAGTCTTCAGGTTGATATTGAACTGGGTATTCCAATAAATAATCCTGATCGTGAAAATGACGTGCTGGTAAATGTTCTGAGTCGTGAGAGTACGCTTTCCATTCCTGACTATTCTCTGTCCATAAATGAGCTGCGCGGCAGAGTGGTCTATGACAGTAATTCAGGTCTTTCTGCCAATGCCATGAGTGGAAAGCTTTTTGATTTTCCTATTGCAGCAACTATAGAGTCAATGATGACCACCAACGCCGAGGGCGAGACCGGGTTTGCCGGCACCCGTATTATTGGTAGTGGTCGCGCGTCAAAGTCTGCCCTGGAGGCATGGCAGGGTCAGCCTGATTTTGTTAAGCATCTGCTGGATTTTGCCAGTGGCCAGATCGATTACCTTGCAGAAATTACTATTCCCGCTGCCGAGCAGATTAATGCAGGAACAGACAGAAACCGGATACGGCTGACCTCGGAGTTACTGGGATTATCCCTTGAGCTGCCTCACCCCTTCACCAAGACAGTAGAAAATATTAGACCCATGGAACTGTTAATTGAGTTCAGTGAAAACAATGAGTGGGTCTCTGTTAAATTTGATAATAAAGTGGGCGCCAATATCAGAATTACCGACAATGAATTTTCCGGCGGCAAAGTGGTTTTTGGGCCTGCCGCCAGGGAAATGACTTTTGGTGCGGTCCCCGTGGTTGAGACCGGACTGGTATTTTCCGGACTTGTGGATATTTTCAACTATGATGACTGGGAGAATACTGCTAATCGTTTTTCAGAAATGTCCTACGAACCGAATGAGGAGCATGATTCCCTTGATAAATATATCAGTCTGGCCGATGTGCAGGTGGGCAGATTGCTGGTCAGTGGCCAGACTCTGGAAAATGTGCGCACCAGAGTCAGCAGGATCAATCAGGCAGGAAATAGCAGTGCCAGTACTGATAGTGAAAGCGGTTTTGCCGATGCTGCGGACAGTTGGCTGGTACAACTGGAAAATCAGTTATTAAGCGGGGGATTCATTTTTCCCGATGATACACAGCTGCCCTGGAACATAAACCTTGACTACCTGCGTCTGCCTGAAGCAGATGAGCCTGATGATGAATCGTCTGAGCCAGAGGAAGAAGTTGATATTCTGGCGGATATTGATCCTGCCGCATTACCTGACATGGATTTTCATACCGATGAATTTGCTGTAGGTGAGAAGCAGTTGGGCGCGTGGGACTTTGAGATGCGAACCAATGGCGCAGCAGCGACGATTTCCGAACTGAAAATGACCGCGGCGGATGCGAGAATCCGCGATTTTGGCGGCGTGGACGGCGCCAATCTGGACTGGCGTATTGATAATGGCATGCATACCACCAGTTTTAATGGTCTGTTCAGCGCCGGCGATCTGGCTCAGGTATTACCAGGTTGGGGCTATGATGCCAACGTGGAAAGTGAAAATGCTGCCTTTGTCAGTAACCTGCAATGGACAGGGTCACCGGCGGCTTTTGATCTGAAAAAAGTGGTAGGGACGGTACAGGTCGAGATTCGTGACGGGCGTTTTGTGAATGTGGAATCCGGTGGTAGTCGCTTGTTCGGCGCTTTCAGTTTCGATTCTCTGGTACGTCGTTTACAGCTGGATTTTTCCGATCTCTATGAAAGAGGCCTGGCCTATGATGTGATCAGGGGTGGCCTGCAGTTTGATCGCGGCATAGTGACTTCACAAGGGGCGTTCCGGATTGAAGGGCCCTCCAGCAGAATTACCATTGATGGTGAAATTAACCTGCTCAATCAAACTATTGATGCGGACATGCTGGTTAATATTCCCCTTGGGCAAAATCTTTCGGTACTGGCAGGGATACTCGGCGCATGGCCAATCGCGGTAAGTACCTATATCGCCGGCAAGATCTTCCAGGATCAGGTAGATGATTTCACTACCGTACTTTACCGTCTGGAAGGACCCTGGGAAAATCCCACTTCGGGGTTTGAGCCGACAGAAGAAATTCTTAATGCTGCACCTGTGGAAGGCGATGCTCAGCCTGCCTTGCCCGCATCCCCGGAGTCGGGTATTGCCCCTACTCCCTGAGAAATCTCGTTTCTATTTATCCAAATAAATTTATACAGGTAATCTGAATTAATGAATAAAAGTCTGGTGACCAATCTTGTTGCATTACTGATCGTCATTGTTGGCGTATTACTGAATGAGGAGTCTAATTCGCAGTTAAAAACCCTGGTACTCAATACCGGTTTGTTTGCGCTATCAGGTGGAATCACAAACTGGCTGGCTATTCATATGCTGTTTGAAAAGGTGCCAGGGTTTTACGGCTCAGGTGTAATCCCTGCACGCTTTGAAGAATTCAAATCCGGAATCAAGGATTTAATTATGGAGCAGTTTTTTACCCGGGCTAATCTGGATAGTTTTTTCAGCAAGATTTCCAGCTCGGGTCCCAATGCCGCAGAAGAATCTGCGCTGGGGAGAATAATTGATTCAGTGGATCTGGATGCGGCGTTTGATTCGCTGGTTGATGTCATCATGAATTCCTCGTTCGCCAGCATGTTGTCGATGTTTGGTGGGGCGGATGCATTAAAGCCACTGAAAGACCCTTTTATAGAAAAAATGCGTGCCTTTCTGCTGCAGGTTGGCGAGGACAGGGAAATTCTTGATCAGGTCAGACATGACTCCACTCAGAACCTGCTTGATAAGGTAGAGGAAATTGTTGATCAACGTCTGGATGAACTAACGCCCCAGCTGGTGAAGGAAATCATTCAGCAAATGATCAGAAAGCACCTGGGTTGGTTGGTAGTGTGGGGTGGTGTTATTGGCGGCCTGATAGGTCTGGTCAGTACTCTGGTCCTGCCCGCCGGCTGATTCAGGCTATCTTGGTACAAAAAATTGCCGGACGTCTTCAAGCTCAGGTTCCGTGGCTTGTGATTCTTCCTGCGCATCGCTTTGCAGATCAGTCTGGCTGACAGGCGCTGCTTGTGCTGCGGCAGGCATTGGTGTGGTTTGCTGGCGCACCCGGGCAACGGGCAGCCACAAGCGCGCGGGATAGCGCAGGCTATGGTAAAGCAGTTCTGTGGCCCTGCTGTCGGGTATTGAGCCATCATTCACCGGGACTATTTCCAGAACAAGGCGGTTACCGGCACTGAAACGATAGGATGTCTGTCGCATGGCTATATCAAGACGAATGACCTGACCTGGTTGCATGGCCTGTTTACCATTGAGCGCATAGACCGGCGAAAATTCCGTACTGTGTTCTTCATCCCGGGCCCTGGCGGAGGCTTTTAGTCTGCCGCTTGAGACAATAACATCCTGAACGTCGGGAACTGGTTCCGCCTCGATTGTCCGGCTTGGCGCGGCTATAAAACTGGGTAATCCGGAAACGGTGGTCAGCCCGGCTTGCGGTACAATCTCTTCATGCAGGATGACTTCGAATGCCGCATCATTGAAGGCACTGGCAGTATAAAGTTCCAGCATTAATGGTCCTGCAATTTCCAGGTTCTGGTTTAACTCAGCTGAAACAAAACGCAGCCCTGCATCATTTTGACCTGTGCTGAAAGTACTGATTTCCAGGCTGCCTGCAACATGCTCGCTATTGAGTGTGGTAATAGTGTTGTTGTTTTCATCCACAGTGCTATTGAGAAACCAGGCTTCGTGTCTGACATTGCCGGGCGGCCAGTTGCTTTCCCGTTTAAGCGTACTCTGATTCTTTGCCTGATAGCGAATACGCGGAACTTCTATATAGGAAGAACCCGGTGCGCGTCCGTTAAAACACCATTCATAATAGGGCAGTAATTCCCGGGCCAGCAACCCGGTATCCTGATAAAGGGCAGTATCTGCTGTCGGGTTCGTGATAAGAATCTTGTTTACTGAATTGAGTGTCTTGAGTGCCTGCAGGGTGCTGTTGAGTCCCGCCTGGGTGCGATCCAGACTCCAGTCATTGATTACAAACACCGGGACATTGATCTGCCGGGTATTTCCCTGGCTACTTCGAATACGCCAGTAGTCATCAAAACCCTGATGTAAGAGCTGGGCCAGACGCATGTCATAATTCACCAGTCGTGGAGTATCTGCTGAGTAGGCATTGGCCAGCCTTACCTGGCGGTCATACCAGTCATTAATAAACTCATTACTGGTCAGCCCACCCGGGCTGATCCATTCACGAAAGGGATCAAGGGTGCCATTGATCGGGGCAATACATTCCAGGTGGGGAGGGTTCTGTACGGCCATTTGCCACTGTGACGCGGCGTAGTATCCCGCGCCGGTTCCGGCTACCTGCCCGTCCGACCATGGCTGTGTTGCAATCCACTCAATAATTTCATAATGATCCTGCTGCTCTTCCCGGGAGAAAAACCCAAAGTCGCCACCAGAGGCGCCTGTTCCCCTGACATTGGCTACCACTACGGCATAACCCTGGCTGACATACCAGGCAATGGGACCGACCCGGTTTGCAGTATCTGCAAGAATGTCTACGCTGTGGGGAAAGGGACCGGCTGCATAGAGGGTGGAATAGCGGGTATTGCCAGTGGGGCGATAGATATCCAGCGCGACCGGGGTCTCATCACGCATACTCACCTGAACATTTGAGGCAACAAGGATGGCGCCAAACTCGGTGTTTACTGTGGTAAAGTCGGGAGTCTCATCTAACGGGGGGCCTTGCTGGGCAAACAGCCGGGCAGATGGCTGGGTACTCAACATGATAATCAGTATGGCCAGTGAACCTGCTTTTTTGAACAGCATAAATCCGTACCAGGCATCAAATTTCTTGCCAAATGAGGAATATAAACGAGAGCTGAGGTATTTGTTTACAGATAATAAATACAATTTTTAATTTCCCGAAAACCTGATCCTTTAAAGTTTCCTGTAAAAACAGAAGCCTGGAAACTAAACCGGCCAAAATTATACCCTTTATTGTGAAGTCTGACTAAGCGCCCCAAAACGGGGCGGGAGTTTCGATCTTTGTGCAATATGGACTCAGCATTCAATATTCACGGGATTTTTTCCCTAATTCCAAAAATCATCGCATATTTAAGGGATTTTTTCATTTCTAAACTGGTGACCCTTATCACTTTGTACTAGAATGCGCCCCTTATTTTGACCAGTAGCGTCTGGTTCTGCGTGAGCCAGCTGCAAGACAATCCAATTACCAACAGAATTTGAGGTTAGATCTAGATTATGGCAAGACCAGTAGAGTTTGAAAAAGACAAGGTACTTACCAAGGCAATGGAGCAGTTTTGGAAAGAAGGTTATGAAGCAAGCTCGGTACAGAAGCTGCTTGATGCCACAGATATTAATCGTGGCACCCTCTACAATTCCTTCGGTGACAAGGATGCCTTTTTTAAATCCTGTGTTGAGAAATACAATGAACTGGTTAAGGCTGACATTGATGCAACCTTGGGAAACAGCCAGTTAAATGCACCTAAGGCAATCGAAGCCTATTTTGACACTGCAATTATCTCTGCTCCCAACAAGCAGCGCGTCATGGGTTGCCTGCTGGTTAATTCTGTCTGTGAGAGCATTAACTGGGACAAGGAAGTGCAGAAAGTCCTGAAAAGCGCCCTTAATGTAATTCGCAAAGCCCTGTTGGCCAGAACCAAGGAAATGGAAAAATCCCGTCTCCTGGCTCGTGGTGTAAAAGCTGATATGGCCGCCGATATTCTCATGAACCTGTACTCAGGTCTTCGCGTTAGCGCGCGCAATGGCAAGGGCCCGCGACAGCTTGCCGACCTGGCCAGCTTTACTATTGGCTCGATTAAAAAATAGTATAAAAAACAATAAATTATAAAAAAAGAGGGCTTTTGTCCTCTTTTTTTTGGGTTTTTAAGGTCCCCTTTGAACCTGGCAAGTGAAGATGGCAGACTTGTCCCGGCTTGGTATTGTGCAAGACGTGTAAGGTGATATACTCGCCTATTCCTGAAGCGCAGTGAGAAGTGATCAGCGAGCGACCCCAGGGGCGCCCCTTTAACACAGCTATTTCAGCTATATAAACACGCTATAGTAAAGACGCTATAAAAAGAACCATTTAATATAGTGCTCATAGAAACATTGTAAGTACTTATCAGGTACTCACAATTAGACATACTTGGTCATAAGCAAAACTATGCGAAAGTATGAAAAAGTATGCAAAAGAGTAGTTATAAATATATTCATAAATCGTCATAAGCAGCCATATACAAGGCTATAAACAAGAACAGACACGAAAAGATTTCCTGGAGTAATTAATGAAGACAATAGGCGGTTCATTTAAGAAGAAAAAAGACGAGTCCAACATCGACCTTACTCCAATGCTGGATGTTGTATTTATTCTTTTGATTTTCTTCGTGGTAACAGCTTCCTTTTTGAAAGAAAATGCCATGGACATTGATGGCCAGGATCCCAACAACAATCCTCCGCCTCCTTCCAATGATCAGCCCAAAAACATACTGATCCAGATTGATTCACGTAACCAGCTGTTCTTTAATCAGGAACGTATAGATATTTCTGCGGTACGAGCCAGGGTAGCCTCTGCCCGTGCTGAGAATCCTGCTGCTTCTGTAATCATTCGACCAGACAAATTGTCCAGCGCGAATTTCCTGGTAGAAACCATGGATTCAGCCAGGGCGGCAGGGGTGACAACTATTTCAGTGATGGAATAAATTGGCCTGGCGCCACTGGCTGATAGTAAGTCAGGCACCAGGTAATGACTTTAAAGACTTTATAATGGCCCGGGAATTCCCGGGCTATTTGCATTCAGGGGTGCTGATTTGTCCCTGCGACAGATTTGATAAAAAACTGAATTAATTAACTTGAGGTGAAACATGGCACTGGTTATTTTAATTATCACGTTGGCATTAATAGAGTACACGGTGTTTTCTTTTCAGGTTGGCGCCGCCAGAATGAAGTATGGGGTGCATGCGCCGGCCACTACCGGAAATCCTGTTTTCGAAAGATACTTCCGCGTGCAGCAAAATACCCAGGAACAGATGGTTGTGTTTATTCCTGCCATCGTCTCCTTTGCCTGGATGGCGGAAAGTGTTGGGTGGGCCGGTAATTACATTGCCTCGGTGCTGGGTGTAATCTGGCTGATTGGCCGTTTTCTCTATGCCATCAATTACGTGAAGGATCCGGCCAGCCGGGGTATTGGCTTCATGATGGGCTTTATCCCTACGCTAGTGATGATACTGGGCACACTGATCTGTATCGTTGTTTCATTACTCTGATCCAATTTTCCAGTAACCGATATGCAAAGTCGTTGGCAGGACAAAGACGCTGAATCCTTTCTGGACTCGGATTTAGCGCTGCGGGTTTATACCTCGAGGCTGCTGGGGCAGGATGCCGATCTTGTGCTACATGGCGGTGGCAATACCTCGGTTAAAAGCACCTCCACAGATATCTTTGGACACACCCGGGACACGCTCTTTGTAAAAGGCTCCGGTTGGGACCTTCGTACTATTGAAGCCGAAGGTTTTGCGCCCTGTGACCTTGGCTATCTGCAGCAACTGGCCTCACTGGAATCGATGAGCGACAGTCAGATGATGCAGCAGTTGCGTCTCTCACTATTGGACCCGGCAGCCCCGACGCCCTCGGTGGAAGCCATCCTGCATGCCATTATCCCGTTCAAATTTGTAGACCATACCCACACTGATGCCGTCGTAGCTGTCAGCAATACCGCTGAGGGTAAAATCAAACTGGGCGAAATATTTGGCAACGATGTTCTGATTCTGCCCTATATCATGCCGGGCTTTGTTCTGGCGCGGCAGGTATTTCAACAAACCCGTGAGCTGGATTGGTCATCCATCAAGGGTATTTTTCTGATGCATCATGGCCTGTTCACCTTCCATGAGGATGCCCGTAGCAGTTATGAAAACATGATTGCGTTGGTGTCTCGGGTTGAATCCTTTCTTGAAGAAAAAGGCGTTTTACGGCAGCAGGCCGGCGCCCAATATTTGCCTTCAGCGCAGGATATGCTGCAACTGGCCGGTATGCGAAAACAGGTGTCGGAATTGGCAAGTCGTCCCATGCTTGCCCGTTTCAATAGCAGTGAAGCAGCCACAGGCTTTGCCAGTCTGGCGGACGTCGCCAGCATCGCCAGTCGCGGCCCCATTACGCCCGATCACACCATTCATACCAAACCCGTACCGGCTATTGTGGGCGGCGATCCGCAGGCAGATATTACCGACTTTGTCAGTAAATACCGCGCCTATTTTGAGCACCATGATGATGGCACTCTCAGCTGTCTGGATTGC
>CBFICR010000075.1:0-13432 GCA_965661105.1 Pseudohongiellaceae bacterium
GCAACATGCTTCAATGACCGGTTTTTGCTCCTGCAAAACCGGCATACATGCCATCCATGGCAATAACCTGGGCGCGCCGCCTTAAACGGGTGTTCAACATCGATATCAGCGAATGCGAGAAATGCAAAGGGTCGGTGAAGATTATTGCCTGCATCGAAGACTCGGTAGTGATCGACAAGATTCTGGCGCACCTGAAGGCCAAAGAAGGAAAACAGGAGTCGCCCTTCAACCGACTACCGCCGTCCCGCCGTGGTTGCCAGGCATGGATCAGGGACTGAACGACTGACTACCAGCAATATCAGGGACGATGCGGCCAACAGGATTGCAGGGTGATGCTCGGGTGCAAGATGGGAAAGCGGGGTATTTCAGGAAATAGGCAGAGAAGCTTCAGGGCTGGCGACTATGCGCAAAGTCTGGAATTCGGGGTTTTCAGGCTTCAATGACTGACTGGACTACCGAGTATTGGGCGTTTATTCTTCCTATACTTGGCCAGACTCACCCTGCAATGGCAGGATGTAGTGGTTATCACTTTTATGGCATCGGGCGTTGTTGTACTGCTCAATATCGGGGCCTTGCAAACCACAAGCGCCACGCATCGTAGTGTGTTCCAGACCATGTATCCCGCCGCCACCGCGATTTTTTCCTATTGGCTGTTGCGGGAGCGCCTGCCCGATAAAACCTATGGCGTCATCGGGGCCATGATTGTCGGTATAGTCATCATGTGCAGTCGGGGCATTAGCCTGGATTTCAGCGCGGGTGACCTGATGTTGCTGGTCACCTTGCCGCTCATGGGCTTTTGCGATACCTGGGTGAAGAAAAGCCTGGATGACCTGCACCCGGACTGGGTAGCCTTGTGCAGGTTCTCCCTGGGCACGGGTCTGCTGGTCATCCTGGGGCTGGTTACCGGTGGCCTTACCGTATTGCCCGGCGTCTCGACCTGGCCATGGATAGGCCTTTGTGGTTTGTGTATCGGTGGCGGCATATTGTTGTTGTACCGGGGCATGGAACTGCGTGGAGCCTCCCTGGCCGCCGCCATGATCGGTATCGCGCCGGTGATCACCCTGTAGCTGGAATGGGGGCTGTTTGATTCGGCCTTTACCGCCAGCGAACTTGTTGGTATGGCCCTGGTGGTGACAGGCGGCGTCCTGTTGAGCCGGCCGCAATTCCAGGGTCAACAAAAAGCAGATACAGGATTTGCATCAACCGCACAGCAATCCATCTTCAACCAGGAGGGACTATGACCATCAAGACCAAAACGGCCTTCAAGCGTGCCTATTACCGGGCCAACGACATACTCGGTTGCAGTGAGGAGATGTGCTCGCTGATTGAATCCAACCAGCGTGAAATGACAGTGGAAGTTCCCCTGCGGCACGAAAACGGGGAGATTCGCGTATTCAAGGGTTTTCGCGTCCAGCACAGTAATGCCCTGGGGCCGTTCAAGGGCGGATTGCGCTATCACCCTGACCTGGATATCGAACACTTCAGGCAACTGGCTTTTGTCGTGACCTGCAAGGCCGCCCTGGTGAACCTGCCCTTTGGCGGTGCCAAGGGCGGCATCAAATGCGACAAAAACGACCTGAGCATGAGTGAGAGGGAAACCCTGACCAAGCGCTTTACCGAGAAAATGGAACCGGTGCTCGGCCCGGATTTTGATATTCCCGCGCCGGACATGGGCACGGGCCCCCAGGAGATGTCCTGGATCTTCGAGGCCTATTCCAAGCGCAACGGCTACAAGCCCGGTGTGGTCACCGGCAAGCCCCTGAACCTGGGTGGCATTGACGGCCGTGTCGAGGCCACGGGCAATGGCGTGGCCATCATCACCCGGCAAGCCATGCAGAAATTCGATGACAGTCTCGATGGCAAGCGTATTGCCATCCAGGGTTTTGGCAATGTCGGCGCCCAGACCGCCTCAAGCCTGGCTGGCATGGGCGCGAAAATTGTCGCCGTCAGTGACCGCAGCGGTGGTATCACCCGTGATGCTGGCCTGGATATCGACAGTCTCCTCGAGGAAATGAACGAAGGCGGAAAGCCGGCGCCGTTGAATGAACTCGAAGGCGATCATGACAGCCTGGACAATGACGAGCTGCTGGCACTGGATGTGGATGTGCTCATCCCCGCGGCTATCGACAATGCCATCAATGGTGACAATGCCGACAAGGTACAGGCGGATCTGGTGGTGGAGGCGGCCAATATTCCGGTAAGCCTGGAAGGTGAGGATATTCTGCATGACAAGGGCATACCGATAGTGCCCGACATTCTGGCCAATGCCGGTGGCATTACGGTGTCGTTTTTCGAATGGTCCCAGAACCACAACCGCTACAACTGGAAACGGGAACGAGTGGACAGGACCCTGGAGGAAATCATGACTGAAGCCTGGCAGGATACCAGCGACCTTGCCGATGACAAGGATATCAGCCTGCGGGATGCCGCTTACCTGATAGCCGTCAAACGGGTCAAAAGCGCCATTGAATTGCGCGGGTTCTGATCAGTCGAGCCTACTGGCCGGTCATGTCTTCCGGGTTCACCCAGGCATCGAATTCCTCGGCGGAAAGATATCCGCTGGCAATGGCGGCTTCGCGCAGGGTGCTGTTGTCACGAAAAGCCATCTGGGCGATTTCCGCCGCCTTGTAGTAACCGATATGGGGATTGAGCGCGGTGACCAGCATCAGCGAATGCGACAGGTTCCTGGCGATGGTATCGCGGTCCGGCTCGATACCACTGACGCAAAACCGGTTGAAGGTATCACTGGCATCGCCGAGCAACCGCGCGGATTGCAACAGGGTATGGATCAGTACCGGTTTGGCGGTATTGAGTTAGAACTGGCCGCTGCTGCCGGCTACCGACATGGTGACGTCATTGCCCATGATGCGCTGGCAGACCATGATCATGGCTTCACACTGGGTGGGATTGACCTTGCCCGGCATGATGGAGGATCCCGGTTCATTGGCCGGCAGGCGTAGCTCGCCGATACCCGAGCGCGGTCCCGACCCCAGCAGGCGGATATCGTTGGCGATTTTGCACAGGGCCACGGCAAGACGATTGAGCGCCCCGTGCATTTCCACCAGGGCATCATGGGCGGCGAGGGCGGCAAACCGGTTCGGCGCCGGAATGAAGGAATATCCGGTATCTTGCGCCAGCAAGGCAATTCAGTGGGCGCCAAAATCAGAAAGTTTTTTGGCGGCAAAAAGGTCGCTTGACGATCAAAGGTTCCCTGAACCTTGTATAAAGGCCTGCAATGCAGGCCTTTTTTTCATCCAGCTTTTGCGCTTTCAACGCAACAACGGCATCACAATGGTCGCTTTCAGCCGGCCAACGCTTCGCCCCTGTTTTCCTGGAAATTCCTGCAAATAGCCTCGATATGCCGGTGATCCGTACCGCAGCAACCGCCCAGGATATTCAGTGCCGGTAACTGTACTTGCAGTTGATGACACTGTTGCCCGAAATCGGCCGGGTCTCCTGCATCCAACTCTGTCGCATTATCCAGTTCTTCATGGCTCATACAGGAAGCATTGCCCCGAATACCCTTGATGCGGGACTGCCAGTTGCCAGGCTCATTGAACAAATGGGCAAAGTGCGTCGGATGCGCACAATTGATCATGTAGTACGCCGGACCGGAATCCGTCAGGTGATCAACTTCAGCAATGGCTTCTGCCAGGGGCATACCCGTGGGCAACCGGCCATCGGTTTCCAGTGTAAAGGAAATAACAACTGGGACACCGGCCTGTTGTCCGGCCAGCACAATACCGGTGGCTTCTTCTACATAGGTCATGGTCAGGGCAGTGACAAGGTCCGCACCGGCCTGGAAAAACGCATCGATTTGGCTCTGGTGGTAGGCGTGGGCCTGATCACGGGTCATTGTGTCCCCTGCCTGGTAGCCATCACCGCGTGGGCCCAGGTTGCCGCTGACGACTATCGGGGTTTCCTGTGTTTCATATTCCCGCCGTACATTCAGTAGCAGTTCCACTGCCTTCAGATTCAAGGCTTTGAGGGTTTCAGGCGAATCACCGATTTTCTTCGCCCAGTCCGGGTTGGCGCGCCAGGTGGTGGTCTCCAGCACTGCGCCCATGCCATACTGTCGGGCCAGCGCTGCGAAGCTGGCGTAATAGTCGTACAACAGCTCATAGCCTTCCTGATTGCGCAACAGGACGTAGGCAGCAAATTCAGGCAGGTCAATATTGCGCAGGAAACACAACTCTGTTTCCAGGCCGGCATCCGTGATAAACACCTTGTCACCGAGTTGCGGTAATTGATTGCTATAGATTCCCATGTGATTTATTCCTTTTTTTGATTATTGAATGTGTGTTTTAACGGAGCGCAATCATAGGGAACAGGTCCGGCTACAACCAGTGAACGCCAGGTACTTTTTTTCGACTTTTTATATAAAATACTGAAAATCATGCACTTGCATGACAACAGAGCGTGCATGCCCTGTGTGCTGACAACAAGGCATGCCAAAAACCATACTCCGGGTACAGTAAATATGGCTTCCAAGGGACAAGAAACCCGCTACAAACTCATGGATGCGGCGGAAAAACATTTTCTCAGCCAGGGCTTTGCCGCCACTTCCATAGAAGAACTGATCGGTGAAGTTGGAATAAGCAAGGGCGGATTTTTCTACCACTTCAAGGGCAAGGATGACCTGGCCTATGCCTTGATGGAGCGGTATCGCGAAACAGACAGCCTTCTGTTTACCGGCATGTTCGACCGGGCTGCTGAACTGACTGACGACCCCTTGCAGCAGATGCTGGTATTCGTCAAGTTAATGGCGGAAATGATGGGCAATCTGGAAGATATTCATCCCGGCTGCCTGGTGGCTTCCTACACTTACGAGCGACACCACATCAATGACGCCATACGCCGGATCACCGCAGAAAGCATCATGGACTGGCGCCGGTTATTCGCAGAGCAGATCGACAAAATCAACAAACAGTATCAGCCAAAAGTGCAAACCAGAAGCGAGGATCTGGCAGACATGTTGTCGACCATCATTGAAGGCGGCATCATTGTGTCACGCGCAATAGACGACAAGGACATCCTTGAGAAGCAGTTACTGGAGTACCGCACGTACCTGAAGCTGCTGTATTCCTGAAAACCATTCAGCCAACATTTAGCCAACAAAAAGTCGCTGGTCAGTTGATATATACCGTCTTGATATTAACAAATTCATGAATACCGTATAGCCCGAGTTCACGCCCGTAGCCTGAATTCTTGATACCTCCAAAAGGCAGCCGCGGATCCGATTTCACAAACTCGTTGACGAAGCAGCACCCGGCTTCCAGTTCATTCGCGGCCAGGTCCTCGGCATGCTTTACATCTTGCGAATAGATTGAAGCGCCAAGTCCAAAATCAGTATCGTTGGCAATTTTGATGGCCTCGGCTTCATCTTTCACCTTGATGACACTGGCCACCGGCCCGAATAATTCTTCATGATAAGCTGGCATTCCGGGTTTGACATTTTCAAGAACTGTTACCGGATAAAACGCCCCCTCACTTTCCGGTAATTTGCCGCCCATCGCGGGAACTGCCCCCCTGTCTACACTTCGTCGAACCTGCTCATGCAGTTTGTCGCGAAGGTCAGTGCGCGCGAGTGGTCCGATGTCATTGTTTTCATCCAGGGGGTCTCCCACTTTTTTCGCTTTCATCAAGGCAACAAATACTTCCATAAACTCATCATAGACGTCTTCCACCACGATAAATCGTTTCGACGCAATGCAACTCTGACCACTGTTAAGCAAGCGGGAATGCACGCAGGTTTCTGCGCTGGTTTTGATATCTGCATCCTGCAATACAATTGAAGGATCACTGCCTCCAAGTTCGAGAACGGTTTTCTTGAGGTGTTCCCCGGCCTGTGATGCCACTGCTTTCCCGGCCCGGACACTTCCTGTCAGGGTAATTGCCGCGATGCCCTTGTGTTCAATAACCCGGTTTGCTTGAGACTTGTCCAGCACTATGGTTCTGAACAAATCCTCAGGGATACCGGATGCATGAAGAATCTCTTCAATCTTCAATGCACACCCGGTCACATTTATGGCATGCTTGAGTACCGCCCCATTACCAGCCATTAATGCCGGTGCGGCAAACCTGAATAGCTGCCAGAAGGGAAAATTCCAGGGCATGATGGCCAGTACCACGCCAAGGGGTTTGAAGGTGACATAACTTTTACTGGCATCGGTTTCCACTTCATCGTTTTCAAGAAATGCTGCAGCATGATCGGCATAATATTTACAGACCCACGCGCACTTCTCCGCTTCCCCGATTCCCTGGGCCAGTGGCTTTCCCATTTCTTCGGCCATCAGTTTACCCAGGTGTTGTTTTTCCGATTCAAGAAGCTCGGCGCTTTTCCTCAAACAGTCAGCGCGATGATCAAACGGTAATGTCCGCCAATGAGCCTGGGCGGCATTGGCCTTATCGATAATTGTTGCCACCTGGTCAAACGTCATTTCCGGATACTCATTGAGTGTCTGGCCATTGGCGGGATTAACAGTTTTCATTAAAACCTCCTTTGTTGAATCTACCGTGAAAGAAGCTGTTGGCGGGACGTGCACAGCACTATCGTTTCTGTTTCATTACCAGACCTACAGCAGTGTGCGCCTGATCTGGTGATCCCTGTTCAGGCTGTATACCCGTGTTTCATCCAGATAGGCATCCAGTTCGCTGCGTATGCGAAAGTGCGTGGTATCAGAGGTGAGCCGGGTTCTGGTCACCGTGCGCACCTGCCAGTCCTGGCGCCTGAAACTGCGTTCCCAGTGTGTTTCGCCCAATAGTGACCCGTAATCATCACCAACAAAACTGTACCACTCCAGTGTCTTGTTACCGACTGTCAGGTTGGTATTCGACAAATGCCACTGGCCATCATCCTTGATGACTTTCAGGGTGGACTTGTTTGACGCCAGGTCCCTTTCCACGATCCAGTTGGATACTTGCGGAGTAAGCTGCCTGACAGGACCGGGTTCACAACCTTCAGGTTCCTGGAAAGCAACATTCTCATCAGCAGCAGTCGAAGCATCCCGTATCGGCAATGCCAGGTGGCATTCCTCGGGATAGATGGTCAGCCTTGGCGATTCAGGAGACGGCCAGGCCAGGGGGAAATAGGATGTGGACAGGGCGACACGAAAACAATGCCCTTCGGGTAATTGCTGGGCAATGTAATTGAGAGGGACGGTAACGGTGTATTTCCTGCCCGGTTCAAGTGACTGAGGGTTGGCGTGGCCATCCCTGTGCGCCAGGTTCAGCAGACCATAAGTCACACGCGTGGCCTTGTTGTCCGGTGCGATGTCCGACAGCCGCACACACAGCATGGCCTGGGGCTTGTCGCTGGAAAAGGTGACGGTGACTGCCGGACTGCCCAGGATTTCAATGGTCTGGTCAAGTATATGACTGTCAAAGATCAGGGCACCGCCATCCTCTTCACGCTGGTCATGGGGCAGATCGGGCGTGGCACTATAGGAACACCATTTGCCCGCAAACAAGCCAAGGCTCAGTGGTGATTGCAGGAACAATTCGTTCTTGTGGGGCAGGTTGCTGCCGTAGTCATCGGCGGGGACCAGCAACTTGTGGGCAAAACGATAGCGCTGCATGATCACCGCAGGTGAAGGCCACGCGGTCTCCCCTACCCAGCGACCAAAACGTTCACGGTAACTGGTGTGTGGCGGCATACTGTCCTGCATCCACAACCTGAGCATGGGCTCTGCCATGATGCCGCTCTCCTTGTCCTTGAGCCAGTAGTCCCACCAACGCAGGCATTCCTGCAGAAAACCAATGGCCGGCCCGGGCACGCCTTCATGGGGGTATTTGTGGCTCCAGGGTCCCACCAGGCCCAGGCGCGGCACCTCGAGGTTTTCCATTAACCTGAACACCGCATTACTGTAGCCGTCAGCCCAACCGCTGACAGCCATAACCGGACACTGGATGCGCGAAAAATCCTCGCAGATTGAACCGTGGCGCCAGTAATCATCCCGGGCCTGGTGTTCCAGCCAGTTTTCCAGCCAGATGCCACTATGTTCAAGACGCTTCATCCACAGGTCATGCCAGTCATCACCCACTTGTTCGGGATCCGGCGGGCAACTGTTGTAGGCAAACATGGTGGATGCCCAGGACAGGTTATCGCCAAGCAGGCAACCGCCCATGTAATGGACATCATCGGCATAGCGGTCATCCGTAGAGCAGACGGTTACCACCGCCCTGAGTGCTTCCGGTTGCAGCCAGGCCAGTTGCAGACCATTGAAACCGCCCCAGGATTTGCCAATCATGCCAACGCGTCCGTTACACCAGGGCTGCCTGGCAAGCCAGCGTATCACTTCAAGGCCGTCCTGCAGTTCCTGCTCCAGGTATTCGTCTTTGAGCACGCCCCCGGAATCACCACTGCCACGCAGGTCGACGCGAATACAGCCGTAACCATGGCCGGCAAACCAGGGATGCATGATTTCATCCCGTGTTGCCGTGAAATCCCGTTGCCGATAGGGAATGTATTCCAGCAAGGCAGGGACAGGCTCGCCATGGGCGCTTTGCGGCAGCCACAGGCGCGCCGCCAGCGAGACGCCATCAGACATGGGTATACGGATATCAGCATGTTCATCCACTGGCTGGGCAGGCAGGACATATTTCATTGCCGGTAATCCGGGGATGCCGGCTGGTAAGTTGCTGAAACCAGTTTCGATACATCCTCATTGGTCTGTTCCAGCCTGAAATCCATCATGCCGACACATTCCCGGTAATGGGACAACAGCTTGTCTTCGGAATCGGCACCGGCAAAGACCTGGGCCAGCTCGTAACTGTAACTGTCCTGCAGTTCTTCATCGGATAACCAGGCATCCTCTTCGGCCTGGATCTTGATGGCGACATCAGGAAAGCGTTCACTGATGGACTCGATATTGTCCTTGTCGGGAACGGCTTTGACGAAGGCATCCTGGTGGGCGCGCAGGAAAAACTTTCCGGCGATCTTCTTGTCCCCTTTACGGTATGGAAAGTCGGGCTTTTCACCCAGGGCGAGTGCTGCGGGAATCGCCTCGTTCGACAGTCCGTCAACCATTTTGAACATCTCGGAGTGCGACTGTGAGATACGAGGGTTTACCTCAAGGATTTTCAGCGTGTCTGCTTTCGGGTCGAAGAAAAACTCGATATTGAATGCCCCCATGTCATAGCCAATTCCTGTCATCAGCCGCTCACTGATATCCAGCATGCGCTCCTGTACTGCCTGCGGTAGCTGGGACGGATACTGGTAACGGGCAAAACTCGAGCTGTCCTTTTCATCAATCGAGTCAATAATACCGTGGGCATGAAACTTGCGGTCGTAACAATAGCCTTCCACGGTACACTGATCACCTTTGATGATTTCTTCTGCTATACACCAGTTGCCATCCACGCGGCTGATGTCTTCAGGCAGGGTGACATGATCAAGCAGTTCGTTATAGGGGGTCGCAACAGCATCAATTTTTTCCCTGATCACCTTGATAGCGTCTTCAAACTCCTCCCTGTTGCCAATCTTGTAGGCGAGATAGGAGGAATAGGACTTGACGGGTTTCAACCAGAAGGGGAGTTCGAGATCAGGTATATTGATATCATCTGCCAGCGGATTGACGGCAGCAAATGCAGGCGTGGCTTCCGGCACAAATTCCTTCTGCAGCATACGGGCCCAGTATTTATGTTCGCATTTTTCCATGACTTCCACTTCGCAAGACGGCAGGTTGCGCTCCTTGCACAACAACGGCACCAAGGTCTGCGCAGGAAAATCCCAGAAAGTCATGATGCCGTTTACCGGTGTATCCGCGTTGTCGAGAAGCTCTCTTGCCTGGTTCAGCAGCGCGTCAAAGGACACATCTTCAGTTTGACCAAGTTCTTTGTAACTTAGTAATTCATGGAACCGGCAATCCTTGAAGTTGTCATATTCCGCCAGTTTCTCCAGTTCCTGCTTGTTGAAATCATCGAGTCCGACGACATAGACATGTTTGTGTTCAGCGTTCATTGGTTAATTCCTCCTGACCGCTACCTTCATGCAACGGGCTTGTGAAATGGCAAAACAAGGCTGCCAATGGTGAATTTACCCTGATCGAACAACAACAATAATCACGTCCTGTTGCTTCAGGAATTTTTCTCATGCCCCAAGAACATAACATCTAGTAGCAGCGATTTTAAATTACGTGAAACATTTTCAATGTTCAGCGCGTGTTCCACGAGAAAATATTTCCTTCTACCCCTTGAATCACAAACAGATGCATCCAGATCTTCTTTAAGCCGCTTTTTTTCCCAGGAAAAGAAGCTTGCAGTTAAACCAGGCAAACCTAAAAGGAGTTGACGATGAAAATCAGAGATGCAATGACAACCGACATTACCCGGATAACACCCGAAACGTCGCTGCAAGAGGCCGCCCAAAAAATGCAGGACAAGAACACCGGCTTTATGCCGGTGTGCGAGGACAACGGCAAACTCGAGGGTGTCCTTACTGACAGGGATATCGTGATGCGTGCCGTGGCCAAGGGGTTGAATCCAAAGGATACCCCCGTGGCCGGCCTCATGAGTGACGACGTCGTCTGTTGTTTTGCCGATGACGGGCTGGAAGCAGCAAGCAACAAAATGCGGATCCAGGGTATTTACCGCATTGCAGTGCTGTCCAATCCGGAGACACGCGAATTCTGTGGCGTGATTTCCCTGGGCGATATCCTGCGCCATGGTGAACAGGAACTGGCAGCATCAACTGCCAGGAGTATTAGCAGTATGGCTGCCTGACAGCTGTTGCCGGGAGTCATTTCCACCCCCCGGATCAACATAATCCCACTCCCTTTTCCCGGCCCACATCCCCCACTGGGCCGGGACTTTTTAATACCCGATGTACACGGTTTTCTCCTGACTGGAGAAATTCCTGCAGGATAGGTACCCTGTAAAGGGCCATGTCACGGAACGTCGCCCGCAAACTGATCGCATCCCACCTGGTTGAAGGGTCCATGGAACCCGGGCAACAAATCGCCCTGGCCATTGACCAGACCCTGACCCAAGACGCCACCGGTACGCTGGTCATGCTTGAGTTCGAGGCCATGGGCCTGGACCGGGTAAGAACGCAATTGTCCGCACAATATGTCGATCACAACCTGCAGCAGAATGACTTTCGCAATGCTGACGATCATATCTTCCTGCGCAGTGCCTGTGACAAGTTTGGCATTCATTTCAGTCCGCCCGGTAACGGCATCAGTCATCGTGTTCATATGGAACGCTTCGGCATTCCCGGCAAAAGTCTGCTGGGCGCTGACAGTCACACCTGTGCAGCAGGTGCCATGGGCATGCTGGCCATAGGCGTTGGCGGCATCGAAGTGGCCATGGCGATGGCCGGCAAACCCTTTTACATGACCATGCCCGAAATCATGGGCGTTGAACTGACCGGCAAACTGCCGGACTGGGTCAGTGCCAAGGATGTCATCCTTGAAATGCTGCGCCGTCATGGGGTTTCAGGCGGTGCCGGGAAAATTATTGAATACTTTGGTCCGGGACTGGCACACCTGAGCACCATGGACCGCCACGTGATTGCGAACATGGGCGCAGAGCTTGGCGCCACCACCACCGTCTTTCCCGCCGACCATGAAGTCAGGCATTTCCTGCGCAGCCAGGGCCGGGAAACAGACTGGCAGGCGCTGTTTGCAGACGAAGATGCCGACTATGACTCCCTGGAACAGATCGACCTGTCCGGTCTTGAACCACTGATCGCCTGCCCTTGCAGTCCCGACAACGTGGTGCCGGTGGCAGAGGTTGCCGGACGGAAAATCTACCAGGCCATGATCGGCTCATCCGCCAACCCCGGGTTACGCGATTTTGCCGTACCGGCCATGGTGGCGCACGGCAGCCGGATTGCCGAACATGTCTCCCTGGATATCAATCCCACTTCCCAGCAGGTATTGCAAAACCTCATCAGCGCGAGCTACCTGGAAAAACTGGTTCAGGCCGGCGCCAGAATCCACCAGAGTGGTTGCAATGGCTGCATCGGCATGGGACAGGCACCGGCAACCGGCAGGATCAGCTTGCGAACAGTACCGCGTAATTTTCCGGGACGCTCCGGCACCCGGGAAGACCAGGTCTATTTGTGCAGCCCGGAAACCGCCATCGCTTCGGCCCTGCGAGGGGAAATTACCGATCCACGCGACCTCGGCAGGGCCTGCACGGCGTACCAGGAACCCGAAAACACCCGGCTTGGTACATCAATGCTCATGCAGTCCGGCGGTTGCGGGGGCAAGCTGGAACGGGGACCGAATATCACCCCCTTGCCGCAATTTGATGCCCTGCCCGACACACTGTCCGGCCCGGTCCTGTTGAAGACAGGCGATAATATTTCAACAGATGCTATCCTGCCCGCCGGCAGCCGCGTGTTGCCATTGCGCAGCAATATCCGGCAAATCAGCCAGTTCATTTTTTACCCACTGGACGAGTCCTTTCATGAGCGCGCCCGGAAAGCCGGGGATGCGGGTTTCTTTATCGTCGCCGGAAACAACTATGGTCAGGGCTCCAGCCGGGAACATGCCGCCCTGGCCCCACGTTTCCTGGGATTAAAAGCCGTTATTGCCATCTCCATTGCCAGGATACACTTCCATAACCTCGCCAATTTCGGCATTTTACCCCTGGAATTTTGCGACCCCGGTGACCTGGAAAACATCGAGCAGGAAGACGTCCTTGTTATGGCAGATCTACCCACAGCATTGCAACAGGACCGGGAAATTCAAATCCACAATACGACACAGGACTGCCGCTTCCCTGCCCGGCACCGGCTGTCCCCCCGACAACTGGACATGGTTTTGCAGGGCGGCCTGTTGAACGTCGTCAGGAATACTTCCGGGTGAACTGCCAGTTACCGGGCACACAGAACGACAAACCGAATTCCTGCAAAAATCCTTTTTTCCCGTGCCCGGGGGTTGAAATTCCCGCAATCGCAGCCAGTGAAATAAAGACCACCAATATGATTGCCGGTCCCATCCGGGTTTTGGGCTGCAGTATTCGTCCATGGCTCAAGGCCGCTATCAGCCGGTGGTATCAATTCAACAGGCATATACAAGGAGGATTGTGATGCAGAGTATCAGCAGAGACGATTTGAAACGCATGAATGGTGAACAGGAGAGGGATTTCGTACTGGTGAATGTCCTGCCGCAGGAAAGTTTTAATGAGCAACATATCAGAACGTCCATCAATATCCCGGTGGACCAGGAAAAATTCACTGAAAAAGTAGCAGAAATCGCAGGCAGCAAAGACCGTGAAATCGTGGTCTATTGCGCCAACACCGAGTGTGATGCTTCACCACAAGCCGCTGAAAAGCTGGAAAAGGCCGGCTTCGACAAAGTCTACGACTACGAAGGTGGTACCAAAGACTGGTTTGCCCAGAAGCAGGCCTCCTGAGTCGCCATGAAGCGCAGAGCCCTGAACCGCCTGATGCTGGGTGTGCCGGCCATGTTCTTGCCACGTC
>CBFICR010000076.1:0-13340 GCA_965661105.1 Pseudohongiellaceae bacterium
ATGTGTGTTCCGGCCAGTTTTATTGCCTTGTTGATGGAATCTGATTCTTTCCATTGAATAGCGACAAAAGCAATAAGGGATAGCAAGAAGGGTATAAAGCCCCGACAAACTGGTTGAATATCTCTCAACATCAACAAACATTTTTCGATTTTCTAGAGAAACAAAGGATGAGTGCAAAAACACAAGAAGCAGTTGCTGACGCAAGCCACTCACCTGGAAGTCAGGCGCTGGAAGATGTTGTTGTCCGCTTCGCAGGGGATTCCGGTGATGGCATGCAGCTTACCGGTTCAAACTTCACCGAGGTTACGGCACTTTTCGGTAATGACCTGGCCACCTTTCCAGATTTCCCTGCAGAAATTCGTGCGCCGGCAGGTTCCACCTTTGGTGTTTCTGCTTTCCAGATCTATTTTGGCTCAGAAGATATCACCACCTCGGGGGACGCCGTAGATGTACTGGTGGCAATGAACCCGGCTGCACTAACCACCAATCTGGAAACAGTAGTACCCGGTGGGCTGGTGATTGCCGATGCCGGTGCCTTCAATGAGAAAAACCTGAAAAAAGCCAATTACGACAGCAACCCTCTGGAAGACGGGTCGCTGGATGCCTATCGCCTGTTGAGTATCGACATCCATTCCCAGGTACTGGCAGCGGTTGAGGAATTCGAGCTTGGTCATAAAGCCGCCCTGCGCTGCAAAAATATGTGGACCCTGGGCCTGGTGCTCTGGCTGTTCGACCGGGAAAAAGATACCACAATAGAAAACCTGCAGAAAAAGTTTGCTGGCAAACCTGAAATTGCCAGTGCCAATATAGCCGCCCTCAATGCAGGTCATGCCTATGGTGAAACGGCCGAACTGCCCACTGGCGTCAATGTCTATAAAGTTCCCAGAGCCAAAGTGGCTCCCGGCACCTATCGAAATGTTAATGGCACGCAGGCTCTGGCCTGGGGCCTGATTGCCGGTGGTCAACTGGCCGACATCAATCTGTTGTTTGCCTCCTATCCCATTACCCCGGCCTCAGGCCTGTTGCATGCCCTGGCCGCAAGAAAAGAATTTGATGTCACCACCTTCCAGGCAGAGGATGAAATTGCCGCAGTCTGCGCCGCCATAGGCGCTTCCTTTGCCGGCAGTCTGGGTATCACCTCCAGCGCAGGCCCTGGTATTGCCCTGAAAACAGAAGCCATTTCACTGGCGGTGTCTGCCGAATTACCACTGGTTGTAGTGAATACGCAACGGGGTGGCCCCTCAACTGGCCTGCCAACCAAGACAGAACAGTCTGATCTGCTACAGGCATTCTATGGCAGACATGGGGATACGCCCTTACCGGTGATTGCCTCCAGTTCACCGTCCGATTGTTTCGAAGTAGCAATAGAGGCAGTACGCCTTGCCACCAAGTATATGACTCCCGTCATGCTGCTATCCGATGGCTATATTTCCAATGCCTCGGAACCCTGGCTGATTCCTGATATCAAGGATTTTGCCTCTTTCCCGGTAGAGTTCCGCACCGACCCCGAGGGTTTCAACCCCTCATTGAGAGATTCGGACTCACTGGCACGGGTCTGGGCCAAGCCAGGCACCCCGGGGCTTGAGCATCGCATAGGCGGCATTGAAAAGAGCTATGAAACAGGAAACATTTCCTACGATCCGGATAACCACCAGCTGATGACGGATACCCGACAGGCCAAGGTCGCCGGTATCAGCGCCGACATCCCCCAACAGGAAGTCGCCCTTGGTGAAAACAAGGGTAAACTGGCAGTGGTTGGCTGGGGCTCAACTTTTGGCCCTATCCATCAAGCCGTAAAACGATGTCGCCTGGAAGGCCTGGATGTAAGCCATGTTCATGTGCGCTATCTGTCTCCCTTTCCCGCTAATTTGAAGGCCCTGCTATCCGGTTTTGACAAGGTGCTGGTCCCTGAAATGAATACCGGACAGCTGGTGAAAATACTGCGCTCGGAATTTCTCATTGATGCCAAAGGGCTCAACAAGGTCTCCGGTCAACCCTTCAAGATTCGCGAAATCAGCAATGCCATCAAGGCTGAACTTGCATAACGATTTTTTGGTAACTTTTTTTGTAACAACGAGTAACCCTGGAGCAGCAACATGAATCAGGCAGTGGACAAGCTAACAGTAGCTGATTATTCCTCGGACCAGGAGGTTCGCTGGTGCCCGGGCTGTGGTGATTATGCCATTTTAAAGACTATTCAGAAGCTGATGCCGGAACTAAACAAGCCCAGGGAAAATCATGTTTTTATCTCGGGAATTGGCTGCTCCTCACGCTTTCCCTACTACATGAATACCTATGGCTTTCATACGATTCATGGCCGCGCGCCCTCTGTGGCTACCGGTGTAAAACTGGCCAATCCGGCACTGGATGTGTGGGTCATTACCGGCGATGGTGATGCCCTGAGTATTGGCGGCAATCACACCATGCACGCCCTGCGCAGAAATGTGGACCTGAACATACTGCTGTTCAATAACGAGATCTATGGACTCACCAAAGGGCAATACTCTCCCACATCTAAAGTGGGTACTCGCTCACCTTCGACGCCAGAGGGATCAATTGATCGACCACTGTCGCCATGTGCTATTGCACTGGGTGCCGGGGCCCCCTTTGTGGCGCGCTCAATCGACACAGAAATGAAACATCTGAGCGCTGTCATCAAGGAAGGTTATCACCATAAAGGCGCCTCATTCGTGGAAATTCTCCAGAATTGCCCGATCTATAATGATGGCATTTTCGAACAGGTAAAGGACAAGAAAATAGCCCCGGATTTTCGCATCGAGGTAGAACATGGTCAGCCGCTGCTATTCGGCAAGGACAGCAACAAGGGTCTGCGCCTGAATCGGCAAAACCTTGAACTGGAAGTAGTGACTTTGGGTGATGATGTAGCGTTGGAAGAAATTCTGATCCATGACAAGACCAATATTACCCAGGCTAACCTGCTTGCAGCCATGCAGGGCCCTCACTTTCCGATAGCCGTTGGCATCCTTTACCACAACCCGGTAACCGCCTACGTGACGGATCTGGAACAACAACGCCTTACATTGCGCGAAACTCGCGGCAAGGGCAAACTGGAAGACTTGCTCAACAGTGGTCATATCTGGGAAATAAAGTAGTTACTTTTCAATAGATTACACCTCTACTTCAGCATCAGGTGCGAGCCTGGAATGTGTGTCGTATTCTATTGCACTCACCCCCCCCCAAAAAAACATTCCTGGCCAGAATAGAGTTTTATTATTTCATCAAAACCTGTACTCCCCCCCTTTTTTTCAAGACCTTTTTCTCCTGAAAATATAAAATTATTCCTCATAATAATCAGTAGGATGGGATTTTCATCTAATGTGGAAGTTTAACTTGCGATTTGACAATAAATTGACTAGTATTCTGCCGGCTTGGGCAGTTTTTGTACAAATAATACTCAGTTCAGGACTTGCCAGGCAAAAAAGGGGGCTTTATCTGATTAACCTGCGGCATCACCGCATGTCTCGTGAATCTGCGCTTGTCTTTTGACTCTCCCAAATGAACGTTAATAAATTCCAATGGTTTGGTATCGATGACTTTTCCTTAAGTCAGCAGCCCCCTGGAGAGTTCTTTGACGAAAACTGCAGTTTTTAACATTAAATCTAAAAGGGGATTTATATGAAAAAATCAGTCGAAATGAGCTACAAGAAGCTCGCCACTGCGGTTGCTTTTGCAGCAGCAGCGACAACCTCCGGCTCTCTGGTTGCCCAGGACGGAGATATCGAAGAAATCCAGGTTACCGGTTCCTTCATTTCCCGTCCCGCTGACAGGCCATCGCCCGTTTCAGTGATGGACAATGAAGAACTCCAGGCCAACCAGCGCGTCACTATCGCTGAAGCCGTTCGTGACATGCCACAGATTTCATCTGCCAACACCGTTGGTAACTGGAATACACCTACCAACAGCATAAACCTGCGAGGACTGGGTGCTCGTTCTACACTGATTCTGTTAAACGGCCAGCGTCAAACTATTGATGGCAATAGCTCATCACAGGTAGACATCAACAATCTGGCACCTTCCATCATGGTTGAGCGTATGGAACTGGTACTTGACGGTGCCTCTGCACTGTATGGTTCCGACGCGGTTGCCGGTGTGGCCAACTTTATTACCCGTAACAATTTTGAAGGCGCTGAAATCCAGCTTTCATCCCAGCACGCCGATGCGCAGATGTCAGTACCTGAAATGGTGGTCAGCGGTATTTTCGGTGTTCAGGGCGATGACATGGGTCTCGTTATGGGTATCGAATACCTCAAGCGTGCTGACCGCATGGACGCAGAACAACGTTACAGCAATGAACGTCTGGGTGAAGGCCTGATTACCGGTTTGTACAATCCAGGTACCTACGGTTCATTCGGCCCTTCTGCGGTTGTTCCTGGCTTCCATGCTGATCCATTGTGTGGCAGTCCGTTAATTGGCGGTTTGGAAGAAAACGTAATCTGGGATCCCGCTGGTGCCATCAACCATGATGGAAATGGACTTGCAGTAGAGAGCAACGCATTCTGCCGCGGTACACTTTCCCTGCAGCGAACCATCATTCCACAGAATGACCAGCTCACTGGTATGGCTGTTGCCACCAAGGAATTCAATAATGACTTCCTGCAGCGTGCACGTGTAGAAATGAATTTTGCCCGTGTTGAAACGCTGTCCAGCTTTGGTACCGGTGTGCCCCTGCTGGCACTGTCTTCAATAGGTGCTCGTTTGCCAGCCACCAACCCCGGTGTTATCGACGCCAATGCCCGCAGCGGCGGCACTTTCCCGCTACAGGACTACACATCAATATTTACTCGTCAGGCCAGTCCGCTGGAAGGTGACCTGACCTCCTTCGCCAGACAGAATACTTACCGTTCAAGCATCGCTCTGGAAGGTATGCTGACTGATGGCTGGGATTGGCAGCTGAACGGCACCATGTCATTCAATGAGCAGACCTCTGCCACTGCGGATACCATTGCCGATCGTTATGCCCGCGCTCTGGAAGGCTATGGTGGTCCAAACTGTAAAGGCAACCTGGTTAGCGGTCTTGGCAATAACGCCAACCTGCAGGCCGGTGTGGGTAACTGCCAATACTGGAACCCGTTTGCCAGCCGCTTAATTGCAGAGCCTGGCGATCCCACCTACAACTCTCGCGAACTTGCAGAATGGATGACCTTTGGTGGCGAAGACAAAGGCGCGGCAGAACTTCATGTCATAGAAGCCATTGTGACTGGCGAACTATGGGAAATGGGTGGCGGCGCTACCGGTCTTGCCCTGGGTACCCAGTATCGACGTCAGACTCTGGATTTTATTGTAGATCCGATCCAGAAAGACGGTGGTCTCGGTTTTGCTCCACAGGTCGTCAGTGACTGGTCTTCAACGCGTACCACTGAAGCGGTCTTTGCCGAGTTGGTGATGTTCCCTACAGATACCTTTGAGCTTGGTTTCGCAGCCCGTTACGAAGACACCAATGGCCAAAGCTCTGTAGAACCAAAAGCCAGCTTTTTGTGGACACCTGCAGACAACCTGTTTGTCAGGGGTTCTGCCGGTTCTTCGTTCCGACTGCCCACTGAGTTTCAGAGTTTCGGTATCGGCGCAGCCGGCACTACAGTTCGTCAAATTGGTGGTGAAGTTACCCAGGCTCGTGCTATCGCAGCTGGCAACCCGAACCTTGAACCAGAAGAGTCTGACAACTGGACACTGGGTGTGACCTGGGATATCAATGAGAGCTGGACCGTTGAGGCTAATTACTGGTCTTACGACTTCACCAGCCTGGTCGCCCAGATTGACCCGGACGACGTACTGGTTGCTGACATTGCAGACGGCTTCGTGGATGATCCCCGTAATGCCATCTTCCCTGGTCGACCTAACGAGGTGTGTGAAATCACCGGGCGCTGGAGCGGTAACGACACTGACCCACTGCCAGCCGGCTGTATTACCGGTCTGGATTTCAGCCTGTTCACCTCATCCTTCGCCAACCAGACTGCGGTAGAAACCAGCGGTCTTGACTACTCTGTACTCTATGACTTTGACCTGATGGGCGGCAATGCCGGCCTCAGATTGCAGGGCACTTACGTGAATGAGTACATTGGTATCAACCAGCAGGGTGTCAAAATTGATGGCATCGGTACCGACGGAGATGGCATCAACGGCGTGGGTTCCAATGCCCAGAACCGTGTGAACTTTGTTGCTACCTATGCCCGCGATAACCATTCCCTGCGCTGGACTTCGCGTTATTCTGACGGCATCGAAAATGCCTTCCCTGACTTGCCAAATGAGGCAAACACCAGTGAAGGCAGCGCGACATTCCATGACTTCCTTTATACCTACACTCTGCCAGGGTTAAATGAGTCCAGTGTGACACTGGCCATCCTGAATGTGGGTGACAAGGAGCCACCATTGGTTGCCAACACACTGACTACTGACAACCCGAGCTTGTTCGATCCCCGTGGTCGCATGTATCGACTGTCTTACAACATGAGCTTCTAGTTCCTGTTGTAGCACTGACAATAGCAGTGACTAAAAACCCGCCGAAAGGCGGGTTTTTTTATGGAATGAATAACAGGACCAGGCTTTTTGATTGTTCATCCAATCCTCCAGACTGCGCCATTTGACTGCTGATTTCTTGCCGGGTTAGCACTGCAAGGCAGAGAGGCTTTAAAAAATATTTTCAAATAATCTCACACTAACGAAGAAATTATGTCTGAGAACCTGCAAAAGCAGGCTAATTCAATAAAGCCTTTAAACTTCTTAAGCAAAGGTCTTTTTTAAGGACTATAAAACCGTCTGAAAATAATTTTTCCCTATAAAAAACAGCAAGATAACATGATGAACTCAAAAAAATTAAGCCCTTGCACTACAACTCTATCTTGACTACCATTCCTCCTGTTCTGCAGACCCTGTAAATAAAGATCAAATTAAAGGGTTTTCAGGCACAAAAAAAGGGGGCTTCATCTCATTAAACAGCGACATCGCGGCTTGTTTCGTGCGCCTGTGTTTTTTTGATTCTCCCATCATCCTCGTTAATTAACTCCAATGGATTGGCTTGCGCCACTTATCCTTATGAAGTTGGCCGCCTTGAATAATGAGTTTTTTGACGAAAACTGCAATTTTTTAACGTTAAATCAATAAAGGGGATTTACATGAAAAAATCAGTCGAAATGAGCTATAAAAAGCTTGCCACTGCGGTTGCTTTTGCAGCCGCAGCGACTACCTCCGGCTCTCTGGTTGCCCAGGAATCGGACATCGAAGAAATCCAGGTAACGGGTTCCTTCATTTCCCGTCCCGCTGACAGGCCATCGCCTGTTTCCGTGATGGACAACGAAGAATTCCAGTCACAGCAGCGTGTCACTATTGCTGAAGCTGTGCGTGATATGCCACAGATTTCCAGTGCCAACACCACCAACAACTTTACCGCTGTAACCAACAGCATCAACCTGCGTGGTCTTGGCTCAAGAGCGACACTGATCCTGTTGAACGGTCAGCGTATGACTATCGATGCCAACTCTGCATCACAGGTCGACATCAATAACCTGGCCCCTTCCATTATGGTTGAGCGTATGGAGCTGGTACTTGACGGTGCTTCAGCACTGTACGGTTCTGACGCGGTTGCCGGTGTTGCCAACTTTATTACCCGTAACAATTTTGAAGGCGCCGAGTTCAGGGTTTCTTCCCAGTTCGCAGAAGCACAATCCTCTGTTCCGGAAGTACTGGTTTCCGGTATTTTTGGTGTGCAGGGTGACGATACCGGTGTTGTTTTCTCCATGGAATACATGAACCGCGCCGAAGCCATGAATGTTGCCGATATCCGCAGCGCTGAGCGTCGCAGTAAAGGCCTGGTGACAGCACTTTATAATCCGGGCACCTATGGTGGCGGCAGTGATGTTGGCGGCTTTTTCCCGGATCCCTTATGTGGAGACCCCTCTATCGGCGGTGATGGCTCTGACAGTATTACCAACAGGGCTGGCGCACGAAATCATAACAGTGCCGGTGAAAAAGTGGGTTTTGACCCATTCTGCCGTGGCTCACTTACCCATTCACGCTCGCTGATACCGGAAATGTCGCGTCTGACCGGTTTTGGTGTGATGACCCATCAGTTTAACACTGACTGGGTAAACAGCCTGGTTGTTGAAGGTGGTTTTGCCCGTGAAGAAGTTCGAGCAGGTTATGGTACGGGTGTACCTCTTCTGGCTCTGCCTTCAGTGGGTGGATTACTGCCGCGTACCAATCCTGGCGTTATTGAAACCAATCGTGTTTTCGGCGATGCAGCATTTCCTCTACAGGACTACAGCACCATCTTTACCCGTCAGGTAAGTCCGGTGGAAGGTGATCTTGACTCTACTGCCGCACAGTACACCTACCGTGCCGCTGCCACTCTGGATGGACAGTTTGGCGACAGCGCATGGGATTGGAGAGCTAATACTACCTGGTCACAGAACGACCAGATTGACGAAACCGTTGATACCATTACTGACCGTTATGCCCGCGCCCTGCGTGGTTATGGTGGTCCTGACTGTAAATGGGATTTCATTACCGGTGCAGAAGCCGATTCTTTTGTACAGCCTGGTGTAGGCAACTGTCAGTACTGGAACCCGATGGCCAACCGTCTGTTGGCTCAGCCAGGTGACGCATTCTATAACGATCCCCTGTTGCTGGAATGGATGCAGTTCGGTCCCAAAACCTTCGGTAATTCTGAACTGATTACTCTTGAAGGTGTTGTTACGGGCGAGTTGTTTGAGATGGCTGGTGGCGCAACCGGTGTTGCGGTTGGTTACCAGTATCGTAAGCAAAACCTGAGCATCGACTACGGCCCTATCGCCAAAGACGGCGGTTTCGGTTTCTCACCTGAAGTTTTGACAGCATGGGATTCACAGCGTGAAACTGATGCGTTCTTTGCGGAAATGGTTATGTTCCCGACTGATACTCTGGAAGTTGGTCTGGCTGCCCGTTATGAAGATACCGAAGGCACCAGCTCTACAGAGCCTAAAATCAGTGCTCTGTGGACACCTACTGACAATCTGTTTGTACGTGCCAGTGCCGGTTCTTCTTTCCGTCTGGCCACTGAAAACAACGTAAACGGCATCAGCTCCGGTGCGGTAAGTCGTGCCACCATCGGTGGTGAAGTCACCCAGGCTACCGGTCGTGCCGTTGGTAACCCGAACCTGGAACCGGAAGAGTCTGATAACTGGACTATCGGTGTCACCTGGGATGTCAACGAAAGTCTGACCCTTGAAGCGACATGGTGGGATTATACCTTCACCAACCTGGTAACCAGCACAGATCCGGATCAGGTTCTGCGTGCTGACCTGGCAGATGGTTTTGTCACCGATACTGCGGCGCATCCGCTGTTCCCCGGTCGTCCAAACGAAGTGTGTGAGGTAACCGGACGCTGGAGTGGCAACACTGCAGATCCTCTCCCAGCTGGTTGTATGACGGGTTTTGACATCCGTTTGTTCCAGTCCAGCTTTGTTAACCAGAACTCGGTTGAAACATCCGGTCTCGACTTTACCATCGATTATGACTTTGACTTCATGGGCGGCAATGCCGGTCTTATGCTGGCAGGTGCCTATGTGCATGAGTATTCCGGTACCAACCAGCAGGGTCAGCTTCAGGATGTTGCTGGTACTGACGGCTTTAACGTTGCCGGTGTAGGTACCAACCCACAGTTACGTGCCAACCTGATTGCTGATTATCGTACAGGTAATCACTATCTGCGTGGCACAGTGCGTTATACCGACGGCACTGAAATCACTAACCCGGACCCACTGCAAGGCCGCTCTTCCGAGTCTTCCTATACCCAGGTGGACCTGGTTTATACCTACACACTGCCAACTGCAGGTCAGAGCTCAGCCACTGTTGCCCTGCTGAACGTTGGTGACCGTGAGCCACCTCTGGTAGCAAATGGTCTGACCACCAGCAACTCCGGACTTTACGACCCACGTGGACGTATGCTTCGTGTTGGTGTTAACTGGGGCTTCTAAAATCCTTCTGGATTCTATAAACCAACAGTAAGACACAAAAAAACCCGCCTTGGAAAAGGCGGGTTTTTTTTATTCTCTGGAAAAGTCAGCTTTAAACAGGGGCTTACTAACAGTCTTACTATGAGTCTTACTTTCCCCTGATTATTTTATTCGTCTTACCCTCATTTTTCTGTTATTTGAGGAGTTTGATAATAAGTATGAATCCATTAATGCTCTGCTAATAGTGTATTGTTCCCCTTTCCTGATGCGGTAACCATCAGTTCCAATCTGCTGCCATACCTGTCCATTTTCAAATTCAATGGTCCATCCGGTAAAGTCGTTTTGCTTGGCTGTAGCCACCGTCATCACTCGCTGCGTCAGCTCACCGGTGCCATCAATATCATCAAGCCCGAGTGAACCGGGTTCTTCACTCCGGGTTTCTTCAACAGCTTCCTTCACAGAAACGGTTTTGCCAAAATCATCCTCCGGGGCTGATTTTGTCGCTGCCTGAGGCTGTGGCTGAGATTGTACCTGGGGCTTGGCTTGTGGCACTTCGATTACCGGCATGCTCGATGGTGCAGCGTTCTCCACCGCAGAATTCTCCATCGCAGAGTCATAGCAACGAAGTCTTTCCAGACTGTCTTCAAGTTCAGCACACTCGGCCATGGAGAGTTGCGCCAACACATCAGCTGAATGGATTAGTGGCAACAGAAAAAGCATTGCCAGGGTCTTCCTCACGTGAAAATATTCTTTTTTAACTTTCATTTAAATCATTCCTCTGAACAGGTGGAAAACAAGTCTGAAATCTCCACCCCTGTTAAAGCATTACTGTAAAATTTCATTGGATATTGATACCTGATTTACGACGTCAGCTTTCTTATTGCTGGACACCACCAGAATCAATTGTCCCTGACTGGCGTTGCAGCATTTCTTGCTGGGTCAATGTCCGCGCCTCTTCCCGTTGCGCCCGCGTCAGACAAACTCTTCTTCTGAAATTTGTTCCAGTCACCTGTTCCCTGCGGCAAATTAATTCATTGGGATCATTATCACCCGTTATGTTGGCTGCGACCGTCTCAGCCGCTTCAGTCCCGCTCGATGGCATACTTTCAGGCTCAGACCGGGTAGCGCAGCCTGCAAGTAAAAACGCAGCTAACACTATGAAAAACTTTGAAAAAACACTCATTACTAAAGCCTTTTTTGTGCAAATACTGTGGAACAGAAGAAGCGGAGGATACAACTACTATATTTCATTTGCCAGAATTTAGTATTATGGTTAGTCTGCGTTGGCGTATTTAGATATTTTCTGTGATCACATCACTATAAAAAATAAAGCAGAATTATTCAGAAAAAAGAGTACAGAGTCGTTAAGACTGTTTGGGACTTTTAAAAAATAACAAGAGTCTAAAAAATAACAAGAGTCTTTTCTCAAAAGCCCGGTTTTATTAAGGAGTCATTTATGTTTGCAAGAATTTTTATTTTAATCACCTGCCTTGGTCTGGCTTTGCCAGCGGTTTCACAAACGGGACATCCAGCCAAGGGATCCTGGTCGGGCAATCTGACCCCTTTTACTGCCGAAGAACCCGTCAGGATTCGCATGCTGATTGATGCATGGAATGGTGAGCTCTCCGGATCAGTTAATCCAGGCCGTCGAGGTGTTGAAATGAGCAGTGTTGAGCTGGACGCAGAAAACTGGATCCTGACCATCAAGGCTGACATGCCGGACGGCATGCTGGTAATGGAAGGAAAGTTAAGCAACCTGGGCTCATGGACCAACAGGAAATACCGTGGTGCTTATACACTGGGAAATACAAAAGGCACTTTCGATATAACATTGAATTGATAAATATCAATAGCAAGGTTTTTATTTAAGTAAACAATTGAACTAACAAGTAGCCTGCTTTCTCAAATGAACAGAAAGACTCAATTGAGTAGAAAGGTAAAAGATATTATTTATCGACCGGGTATACCCCGTTACGGAGAAAAGATATGAAAAGCAAGATTATGACACTGGCATTTGCTGCCTTATGTACATTAACCACCTATCAGGCTGCAGCACATCACTCATTTGCTGCTGAATTTGATTCCAATGTGCCTGTGCATGTAACCGGTACTGTAGTAAAAGTTGACTGGACCAACCCGCATACCTATATCTTCATGGAAGTGGAAACCGAAGACGGTGACTACGAAGAATGGGCATTTGAAATGGGTAGCCCCAATGGCCTGATGCGCCGTGGCTGGACACGTAACACACTTGAAATTGGTTCCGAGATCATTGTTCGTGGCACACGTGCCCGTGATGGAAGCTTCAAGGGTAATGTACAGACTGTGGTCATCGCTGACACTTGCCAACGTTTATTTGCCGGCACCAGCCAACGTGATTTTGACGAAGGCGCAGTCGATCGCGAAGCCTGTGACATTTAATTTAAAGAATATTGATTTGAGTAAGTCAGCTATAAGTTAGCGTTAAACCCCAGAGTACAGGTATAAAAAAATGACAGGCAAAATTTTTAAAACCACCATTATGGCGACCGCTATTGCCACAACTGTATTGTTGCAATCAGCCGTCCAGGCCCAGCCTGGTGCCAGAGACGATGGCCCTTCAACACCCACCCCCAGAATGGCTGACGGTACAGTAGATCTGGGAGGCAATGGTGTCTGGAACCTGCCATGGATCACAAATTTTGCCGCACGTATGCCGGGTTATGAAGAAGGTGATCAGCCTCCCATGCTGCCGTGGACAGCGGCTATGTGGGAATATAACAAGTCCAATAACGTCAAGTATGACCCCGAAGGCTTCTGCCTGCCTCCAGGTGGCCCACGCTCAATGGGTACGCCCTATCCTGCAGAAATCGTTCAGGACAGGGACAGAATCATTGTTATGTTTGAAGGCGGTGGTCATGTCTGGCGTGAAATCCATATGGACGGCAGAGATCATCCAGAGGATCCGAACCTGACCTATTTTGGCCACTCCGTAGGTCATTGGGAAGGCGATACTCTGGTGGTGGACACCGTTGGTTTTAATGAGAAAACCTGGATTGATTTTGGTGGTTATATGCACACCGAACAGCTGCATACCGTGGAATATTTTTCCAGGCCGGATAAGGAAACACTGCATTATGAGGCAGTAATTGATGATCCGGGTGCCTACAGTGAACCCTGGACTGTAAGCTGGGATATTCGCTGGTCAGAAGGTCAGGAACTCGCCGATTATATCTGCCAGGAGAACAACAAGTTCCTGCTAGATATGGATGATGATTACGGCAATCCGTTTTTCGAGAAAACCAATGGTTTATAACTTAATAAACCACAACTTACGTTAAAATAAAAAAGGCGCTAATTCAGCGCCTTTTTTATTCCTGCTTTGTAATGCTTCAGGAAGGATCTTTGTCATTA
>CBFICR010000077.1:0-12913 GCA_965661105.1 Pseudohongiellaceae bacterium
TGCCTTGAGACTTGAGACTTGTAACGTGCGACCGCCCTTCATCTTGAGACTTGAGACTTGTAACTTGCGACTGCCCTTCATCTTGCGACTTGCGACTTGCGACTTGTGACTGGTATTCATTTAGCCACCACCTTTCCCTGCGCTGTCTTCGGGAAAAATTCACCAAAAAACGGATATTCACCAGGCGGCAAGGGGCCGATAAAAATTACTGTCCTGCCATTGCCGGGTATGACTTTTTCCCGGTTAAGTTCATAACTTTCAAACTCTTCCGGCGTGGGATCATGATTAATAATGAACAGGCGAACTTTCTGATTGGCAGGCACTTCAATCGTTGACGGGTAGAAAAGATGGTCGCGAATTTCAATCTGAATTTCAGGCGTGGCAGCAAATACCGTACTGGTAGCAAACAAGCTTGGCAGTAACAACAATATGCCGGATACGATACCTTTGTTCATAACGCTTTCCCTGGAAAACTTACCCTGAATGCACTGCCCTGGGCGAAGGAGGAATCAGCGACACTTACCCGAGCCCCATGCAGATTGGCAACATGACTGACAATGGTGAGTCCCAGACCACAGCCTGGAAGGGTATTCTCATTCTGATTTTTCTCATTATGATAAAAGCGCTCGAAAATTCTTTCTCTTTCATTTTCAGCAATACCTTCACCGCTATCTTCCACGATCAATTCTATGCTACCAGCCTTTTTTTCCACGACAACCCGAATGTTACCTTCTTCAGGGGTGTATTTGCTGGCATTACTGAGAAGATTGGATACCAGTGTTTCAAGCGCAAATTCTTCTCCGCTAATAAAGCAATGTTCTCCCTCCAGCTCCAATTGCTGGTTTTTATTTTCAACCAGCGTGTATTGTTGAGCAATGACATTTTCGCATAACTGATACAGATCAACCTGCCGGCAGTTTTCAGCAAACGTATCCGGCGTCATTCGATAAAGAGTTAGCAACTGTTCCACAAGATGCTGCATGCGTTCGACACCACCTACCAACTGACGCCAGGAATCATTGTCCATATCCATTTCCTGGGACAGATTATGCAACTGCACTTTCAGGGCACTGATGGGTGTCCTCAGCTCATGGGCCGCATCAGCAGAGAAACGTTTTTCTCTTTCTACCGATTGATTTAAACGCCGCATGAAACTGTTGATTGACTGAATTACCTGCTCCAGTTCGCGGCGGGCACTGGATGCATCAATAGCGCTTAAATCATTGACATGTTTGTTTTTAAGCTGGGTGGAAAGCGTTGTCAGCGGTTTCAGGCCCTGGCTGACAATAAACCAGATCAGTAAGCCTATTAGCGGAATACCCAGGAGAATCGGCATAATAGATTCAAGTACCACGTTTTCTGCCAGCACGTAACGCAGGTCCGTTCGTTCTGCAACAATCACCCAGCGCCCGGGAATGTTTTCCTGACGCGTGAAAGTACGCCAACGATAGCCATCAAAATTACTGAAATTAAAGCCATTGCTAAATTCTGCAAGTGGCTCCTGTGGCGCATGATATGACTGGACGACTATTTCATCATTCTGCCAGAGCTGAAATGCCAGATTATTTCCCAGCCGCAGCTCTTCATGATTATCAGTAACATCCAGACGACCGACGAGACGGGCAAAATCCAGCAACTGGCTGTCCAGCAACAGATCCGCTTCTTCCATACTGGACTGATAGCCGCGCAGGGCCGCAATGAAATTGAACAGGGTCAGCGTGGCCAGTATTCCGACCACGAGAAAAAAACGAATTGAATTCAAGCCCGCCCCTCGGCGTGAATTTTATAGCCTACGCCGCGAATCGTCTTGATAAAGTCATTCCCCAGTTTTTTGCGCAGGCGATGGATATGAACCTCAACGGCATTACTGGAGACTTCCTCCCCCCACGAATAAAGCCGTGTTTCCAGGGTACTGCGGGTCTGGACCCTGCCGGCATTCTCCATGAGGCTTTTCAGCAGCATGTATTCCTTGCGCGCGAGTTCTATTTCCTTGCCATCGAGGCTGACCAGTTGGGCAACCGTATCCAGACACACATGACCAACAACAATCTCGTTAGTTTTGACGGCGGAGATGCGTCTTTCCAGAACACGTAAACGCGCCAGCAATTCGGTCATCTCAAAAGGCTTAACCAGGTAATCATCGGCACCATTGTCCAGGCCGGCGACCTTGTCATCGACGCCATCACGGGCCGTGAGCATCAGAACCGGAAGCTCTTTGTTCTTCTTGCGGGCTTTTTTGAGAACAGTGATGCCATCAATATCAGGTAAACCGATATCCAGAATCACAATGTCGGGCTTGTCGAATTCAATCACATGAAGGGCTGCCTCACCGGTGCCCACATGATTGACCACATACCCCTGCTGACCCAGCGCTTTTTGCAGGCCCTTGGCAAGAGGTTGATCATCTTCTACGAGGAGTATTTGCATGACAGGATATTACCTTAAATCGCTATGGCCGTAACCGGCTAGTTACAAGTCACAAGTCACAAGTCACAAAAAAGGCGATCAAAGATCGCCCTGTCGGATGGCGTCCCTGCGGTCCTTATCCGACCGACAGAAAACCCTTGAAGCCTGAGAGTATGGTTGCTTGCCTCTTGCCTCTTGCCTCTTGCCTCTTGCCTCTTGTCTCTTGTCTCTTTTTTATAATCGCCTGCCGCCTCCCTGCACCGCCCACCTTTATCCTTTATCCTTTTTCCTTTATCTGTGTTCCTAGTAACTACTTCTTCCCTTCTATCCCTGCCAGCGCATCCAGAATCTCCTTCTGTCGGCCTGCATCAGCCAACGGGCGGTCGGGTCTTGCTGGCGCCTGTTGCGCTTTAGTCAGATAGCGGCGCGCCTGATCATAGCGTTTTTCCGAGATCAGGTAGTTGCCATAAAAATAATTGCTGTCTATACCGTCAGGGTTTAGAGATAAGGCCTTGGTTAAAAGTTCCTCGGCTTTTTCGTCATCACCAAAGCCAACCGGCCAACCAGGGACGCTGTAATACAGGGTTCCCAGACTGGTATAGGCGGAACCATCAAGCGCATCAGCATTCAGGGATAATGCTTTTTCCAGATCAGCCCTGGATTCCCTGGCCAGGGAAAGTGCGCCCAGACCACCTTTGGCACCGGCGTAGGTTGACTTGATAATGCCACTCCAGATCCAGCTTTCAGCGGCTTTCGGGTAACTACTGGTGGTGCGCATCGCTTCTTCTGCCAGTTTTTCAAATTCGGATAACCGGGTTTTTCCTTCCAGCTGATAATTGACTTCTGCCCAGCGTTGCTGGAGATGGCTAATTTCACTGTCGAGATCAGCTCTGGCTTGCAGCGATACTACTACTGCAAGCACAAGCACTGTCATTTTCATTAATCGGAACATGGTTTTCTCTCCTCAAGACCTTGCGAACTGTTTGATCAAACCCAGTTTTTTTACCAGGGCGTTGTGTACTACCGAAGGTAATAATGCATTTAACCTTACATAAAATTTTTCTGGCCAACCAAGATAGCTCAGGGTTTTGTCCTGTTGCAGATGACTTACTATCTTCCTGGCAACGTAATCCGGGGTATCGGTGTTATTCCCCAGCGCCTTGTTCATGTCATTAACCCGGTCAGAATTCAGTGCTGTGGCAGTAGCGCGCGGAGCAATGTAGGAAACCGCAATATTGGTATCAGCCAGTTCCCGGGAAAGCGCCTCGGTAAAGGTTTTCATGCCTGCCTTGCTGGCACAGTAAGCAACAAAACCGGGATGCCCAATGCTGCCAAAAATGGATCCCACATTCAGGATAGTGGCATTGTCCTTTTGCTTTAACTGAGGCAATAATTGATGACAAAGTAGCATCGGTGCCAGCAGATTTATGCCGATAGTGCGCTCAATTACTTCCACGCTCTGCTCTTCAAATAAACTGAAGTCGAGCACACCTGCCAGATTAATCAGTACATCAATACCGCCGAGCGCTTCACATTCAATGGCAATACGTTTGCGATCTTCACTGCTGGCAATATCAGCTTCGATAATACAATGCGCATTGGCATTTCCCGAGGCGGCCAGATCCCTTTCAAGTTTTTCCAGTGCGCCCCTGTTCAAACTACATAAAACCAGCTTGCTGCCCTGTTCAGCAAGAAATTTGCCAAGCATAGTGCCGATGCCACCATTGGCGCCTGTTAGCAGGATTGTCTTGCCTTTTAAATCCATGTGAGGTCCTTAAATTGCCAAACCGGCAGAGCGCAGTCCGGGCTCCATTGTGACTTGAGAAGGCTGGCCAAGGCCTTCCTGGCGTTCTGTCAGGCTGCGGAAAATATCGCCGTAGAGCTTATAAAACATTTTTGCGCAGTGAATTATTTGCTCCTGTTCGGCCTCATCAGAGATCTTGTTCATCAGGCTTTCAAAGAACTGGATATGATCCTGGTCCAGCGCACCATGTGAATAAAGATAGGTAAAAGCCTTGCGCTTCAAGCCAAGTTTTTCGCGAATAATGTCAGCCGCTTTTTCGGCAATATTGATACTGGTGCCTTCCAGTACCTGAACCATGCCAAAAAATCCCAGCGGATTAACACGATTGATCATGTCCCAGGCATAGGACACCATCAGTTCAGTGCTGGCGTGGGGCCTGGATCTTCGTACCACCTCCTTGTCATAACCACATTCGGCTATATCATTAAGAATCCATTCCTGGTGACCCATTTCTTCCTCAATATATTCACCGACGGCTTCGCGCAGCCATTCTTTTTCCTCAGGCAGCTTTGACCCTACAGCCATCAACAGGGGAACAGTATGTTTTACATGGTGGTAAGCCTGGCTAAGAAAGGCTACATAGTCATCCAGGTTTATTTCGCCCTGGAAGCAGCGCACAAAAATCGGGGCAGACATTAACGTGTTGCGTTCCTGTTCTGTTTCGGCAAGAAGTCTTTGATAAAAGCTCATAACATTATTTCCTTTTCAGCCGACTCATCGGCATACCTGACTGCACCTTTTGACTGATCTGCATAAAGGGCAGAGATTTCGTTATCAAATTGCTCAGCAATTGCCTCCCGACACGGTCGACCATTAGCCGTTAATAAACCGGGGATAGCACTCAGGTTCTGTGACAGGCGATGCCAGTCCTTGATCCGGGCATAATCCGGCAAACTGCTATTAACCTTATCAATCCATTGCTGGATCAATAAATTATTTAAGGCAGGATTCCGGCAGCTAATCAGGGCGATGCAATATGGTTTGGCATCGCCATAAACAACCACATCCTGCAACATGGGATTAGCCAGCAATTCACTTTCCGGCCATTCCGGAGAAATATTGCGCCCATAACTGGAGATAAGAATGTTTTTATTGCGTCCCTCAAGATGAACAAATCCCTCATCATCCAGATAGCCGAGATCGCCGGTTTTGATGGTGTCCTGATGCCAGGTTTCAGGTTGATTGACATAACCCAGCATGGCATTTCCACTGACCCTGATCTCACCATCAACTATGTTTAATGACACATTGGGCAAGGGTTTGCCACAGCTGCCGTCGAGTCGTTCAGTGGGACTATTAAGACTTACTACGGAGGCGCATTCTGAAAGTCCGTAACCTTCATATACAGGCAAGCCAAGAGACCACGCTTCTTTGAGAAGAGCTTTGCCAACCTTGCTACCGCCAACGGCGATAAATTTGAAGCTCGACGGTATCTGCCAACCAGTTTTAGCGGCAGAAACCAGTAACTTCAACAATTCGGGAATCACAATGACTGTATCGGGTTGTACCTGTTGTATTAGTCCCAGCATTTTCCCGGGTTCAAGCAATCGACTGCCCCGATACCCCATCTCTGCAAGCGTTGGCAGAATGACTTCTCCCCCTGCCAACAGCGGCGCATAGACTCCTGCCACGTTTTCCAGCAGCGTGCTCAGAGGCAGCAGACACAGATGACGCGGGGCTTTTATACCAACCATTTCAGCCAGGGTTTCAGCCTGGGACAACAATTGCCGGTTACTCAGACAAACACCTTTCGCATTACCGGTGGAACCCGAGGTAAAGGTTATCTTTCCTGTCTGTTCTGGATAAACAGCAGATTTAGCCAGCTGATGTTGTACACGACATAACTGCAATCCAGTGGCGATGTGTTCCGGTGACACTTTACTATTAATTAGTGCCTGCAATGAATCAGGGTTGTCGGTGAGTAAATAGTCGACCTGGCAAAGTTCAATGACAGACTTCAACTGTAAGGGGGAAAAAAAAGTGGGTAGTGGCACCAGAGAAATATTCATACGCTGGCAAACAATATCCGCCACTACCCAAGAGGGGCCGTTTTCCGCATGCAAGGCTAACAATCTGATGTTTTCCTGCTGCAGTATTTTTTCAAGGGAGCGACACCGGGTGTCGATCTCATCAAGGGTGTAACTTTTTCCTGGACTGCCCAGAATGGCTTTTGAACCGGTAACGGAAGTCCTGATTTTCGCCAGCAGATCTATTTTCATGGCCTAGTTTCCTGCCAACTCTCCAGCCAGGCGCCTGATTTTTCTACGGTACAAGACCAGAGCCTTTCTGAATAAAGGGCGTTTGCGGGCAAGCGCAGCGGCAGCATCAAGACTGCCGGCAAAAACCTGGGGTTTGGTATCGTAATAGGCACCCCACTCGCTGGCTTCATTGCCTGGCAGACGATCACTGGTAGCATCAGCCAGCTTCACCAGCGGAAAGCCAAGTTTGTTCAGGTTATTGGCCAGCGCCTGGGTTGCGGTAAAAGTAATCCACTTGTAGCCGGCAAGATGTAATAGTGAGGTGGCAATGAGGAACACAAATTGACTGGGGCCTTTACGACCGGCTACCAGGTTGCCAATTTCCATAATATCCTTGCGCGCAATCTTTTCCGGGATCGCATTGCTCAGGCAATCTTCAATCGGGCTATCCAGATACTGTTCCAGAAAGAGTGATGATGACCCGGCTCGTCGCATACCGATGGCGCCGGAAAAATTATTCAGACAGCGCATGGAAAGCAGGATCGGCATGAATTCATGAATGTCGGCACCATAACTGCTGCGAAATTTTCTGGCGATATAATCTTCTATATCCTGCCTTTCCTCACAATGGCGACCATGCAAGGTAAATACAGGTGCCGGGGTAAGCACCCGGCTTAACAGGGCTTCGCGCACCTGGCTTTCGCGGTTGAGACAAGTGTTTTCTGCTTCAAGAGAATACATAAACTGGCACCTATGGTTTTTTTCCATGTTGTGCACAGTAACAAGCCTTTCTTAAGGAATTCTTACAGAATGTAAATATTTCAACGCCCCGTAAAATCTTTGCTTCAAGGCAATGTAGTGCCAATATTCCCGCATATAGGGGATAAATTGTGAAAACCTTTAGCAGCAATGGACATGTAAATATTTTGTGATAATCTGAGCATTGAAATCTTGTCCAATTCCTGGTTTTTTAATAAAAATCAGTTTGTTAGGGGAAACCAAATAATGACTTTTCGTTCAGCTGCAGCTGCTTTTTTGTTGGCCACCACACTATTGGCCAGCCAGGCCTCTCTCGCACATCATGCATTTACTGCGCAATATGACGCCACTGCCCGTAAAGAAGTCACTGGGGTAGTGGTTAAAGTGGAATGGTTAAATCCTCACGCCTACTTTTATATTGATGTGGAGAATCCTGAAACCGGCGAGGTCTCTACCTGGGCATGTGAACTGGGGTCTCCGGTTTCAATGCAGCGTCAGGGCTGGACCCGGGAGTCACTGGTGCTGGGTGATTTTCTGGTCGTCGAGGGCGCATTGGCCCGTGACGGCAGTGCGTCAATGAGTGCCAGTTCAGTTGTGATTGAGGAAACCGGCAAACGACTGTTCTCCCGGCAAGAAAATTAAAACCTGAACTACAATAGAAAACTATAATAAAAAACCAAATTAGAAAAAGAGTAGCAAGCAAACATTATGAGAAAACTGACTTCGTGTTTACTGCTTTCCATGAGCATACTGTCCGCCGCAGTTTCAGCGGCCGAATACAATCCCCAGGGGCCAACCCCACGATTGTCTGATGGCACGCCCAATCTGGGTCCCCAGGAAGACGGCCTCGGTCTGTGGGGCCGCGGCCCCGGACCGATGGTGGCTGGCGCTGATTACCCTCCACCGGATGAAGTGCCTTTCAAACCATGGTCCCGTGCACTATACGATTATCGCCAGGCGACGCTGGCAAAAGACGATCCTCATGTCCGCTGTGCACCTCCGGGCGGGCCACGCCAGTTTGCCGTACCCTTTGGATTACAGCTGGTTCAGGTTCCCCACATGAGCAAGATTTTTATTCATTCCGGCGGCTCAACGCGGCCCTGGCGTGAAATCCATATGGATGGCCGCGGGCATCCCGAGTATGTTAACCCTTCCTACTTTGGCCATTCCATCGGACACTGGGAAGGCGATACCCTGATCGTGGATACCGTTGGTTTCAATGAGCGCTTCTGGATTCACCGTGAAGGCTATCCCCATACAGAGAGTCTGCATTTAATCGAACGCATTTCACGCCCGCAGATGGATACCCTGCGCTATGAAATCACTATCGATGACCCCCAGGCCTATACCGCACCCTGGTCAACTGTCTGGACCAAGACCTGGGAGCCTGACCAGGAATTCATCGAATACTTCTGCCAGGATAATAATATTGACCAGTACCACATGATGGGCAGTGAAAGCCTGGTGCAGTAATGCGCTTTATCAGCAAGCACCAATCTAAAAAGAGGCCCTTGGGCCTCTTTTTTTTACTCTTACCAAATGTTCATGCAGTGATCAGTTTGTTTCAATGGCTGGCATCATGACTGTAATGTTTATCAAATCAATGGATTAAATCACCTGAATCCCGATTGCGTCAGGCTGCGTTGATTACCAACAATACCCAGGGTTACGCTATAAATCAGCAACTGCCCCAGCTCTTTACAGTGCTGATATCAGGCACCAGCGGGCTGCATCGAAGCGGTGTCAGTGCTTTGCTGTTTACGTTTGCCGGGTGGTGTCCAGTATCGCGGCTTCAGTGGCAGCAAACAGATTCCCGCAAGCATGGCAACTCCGGAATACAGCACCAGGCCAAGGGTATAGTTACCATTGAGATCATATAAATACCCGAGCAATGGTGGACCGGCAGCAAAACCCAGATTCACAAACACTGACACCACCCCGATAGTCATGCCCAGATTACGTGGTCCGAGATAATGCTTGGTGATGACTGGCGCTTCCACAATCATGCCGCCATGGGCAATATTGCGCACAATCAGGAAGATCGCCATAGTACCGAGGCCGGTGACAGGCAGCGCCAGTATCACGGAGGCACCAAGCATAAAATAGAAAAAGCGAATGCCGGGAATGGAGAAACGGTCATAGAACCAGCCCGAGCCGACTTTGGACGCAATAGCCAGAACACTGACCAGACTCACCAGCCAGGCAAAATCACGATGATTGAGACCGCGGTCTGAGCGTAAAAATGTGACATAGTTTTGCATCAGAGCCTGATCAACCGCTGACACCAGGAAAATGGCAATAGCGAGAAGCCAGAAGCCTTTTTCATGACATATTTCCTTGAAGTGTCCCCACATGGTCAGGCCATCCTTATGGACCGCTGAACTGGCATTAATAATGTCCTGGGTCTTTCCGGTTTTCGCCATGAAAATAATCCATAGCGGTGTAGAGATGAGAAATGATCCGAGACTCAACATGGCAAAAATTTCACGCCAGTTAATTCCCGAATCAAGCAACGGCGACCAGATCAATGGCATCACCAGTTGTCCTGCACTGGTGCCACCCAGAACAATGCCTATAGCGATCCCCTGATTAATATCAAACAATCGCGACACAATAACTTTCATGGCTGCCACAATGGATGAAGCGGAAAGCCCGAGCATACCGCCAGCCAGGTAATAAACAGGAAGATTGGTTGCGACAAGAAACATAAGCATGGCGAAACCCCCACTCAGGGCACCAAGTAACACAGACACTTTACCCCCCACCCGGTCAATCATAATCCCCATGCCCAGAGCGGCCAGGGCACCCACCAGAAACTTCGCTGTGGACAACAGATTTACCTGGGCATTACTCCAGCCAAATTCGTCCATGGCAGGTCGATATATCCAGGGCAGGGAGAAGTTTGGTACACCAAAGGAAAAAAATACCAGCGAGAAGGCAATAACAAGTACCACCCAGTTTTCTTTCATTTCCTGCATGGTTGTCATGACTGTATCCCCTGTGTTATTGACCTGTGAAAGTCTCGTCTATTCGCGAGTTACTTTAAAAGGATAGTTTTTGCCCGATTGAGTCCAGGTACCTTCAAGATATCTGTTACGGGCGCCGATTTCGTGAAGCGTTGCAGTAAACTGGACGGCAATGTCATCGCGAGTCATCGCGTTGCCAGAAAGAGTCCAGTTGGGAGCATCCAGAGTAGCATCAGAAAAACGGAAGGAACTGCGACCGGGATTTATCATGCCGGTGATTCTATCCTCTGTATAGTCCATGATAATAACCAGAGCCTGGCTATCACCGTCAACATTAACTTCCCCACGCCAGGTACCCTTCAGGGGATGCCCTTCCTGGGCACTTAGTTGTCCCACCACCAGCGTGGATAACATGAAGGTTAAAGATAGAATTATATGTTTAAGTTTCAAAGCCCCTCCCCTAAAACACACTACTTTGAATAGTTTTTAGTAAACTTTCAGCGATCTTATCACAACGGATATAACAGTCATTAATATCGCGGCGCATGCACAGTTTTTTCTAATTCTGAAATTACCTGTCAGCTCCAGCTGACAAAGCCCTGGGCAGTGCCGGTTCCTGCCTCGCTTCGGTAGCAGGGAATGTAATCGATAGTTTCGCCCTTCAGCCCGCTATCAAAAAGAGCACCCGCTGCAGCAATCCAGTTACGGTATTCGGACGTCCCCTGCATCAGGATATTCTGTGGCACAGAGGTCAGGAACGCTTTGTCACGGGTTTGCAGGGATTTCAGAAACTGCTGATCGAGGCTTTCATCGATAGTGAAATGGCTCATACCCCCGGAGCCGAACACGGCAACCTTAAGATCGCTGTCCCATTCCCTTATACATTCACCGACCAGCTGTCCCATCTCAAAACAGCGCTTTGCCGTGGGCTGATTCGGAGGAAAAAAAGTATTGCTGATAATGGGAAGAACAGGCACGGCAGCATCTTCCATAACCCTGCGAATCACCCAGCTGAAGGCATGGGGCGTCCCCACATGATGATGGGCATCACCCATGTCGGGCCATTCACTGGATGTTGCAAAATCAAAGCCCCTGTCCTGCCCTTTTTCAATGACCTTATGCGCCAGTTCTGGCAATCCTGGCCAGATTACTTCCTGTTCAGGGCGGTATGCCCACTCACTTTCCTTGATGCCAATTGGCAGTTTTGCCGATTTTTCTTCCGGTAAAGGTTGCTGCCAGAAAGTATCACCATGGTAAACGGTAAACATGGGCTGCAGACTAGGCATCACCAGCTCGCGCTGATCATTACCCATGATAACCGCCACATCAGGTTTCACCTGCTTCCAGATTTCAGCCAGTTTTGCCACGCCAGCCTGGCACCTTGCATGGCGGCGACTACGCTCTTCGAGAGTAAATTGAGCAGCAAAGTTTTCGTCTTTACGAAGTACCGTTAACTCTTCAAAGGAATACTGCCTGCCTCGAAACCAGTGGGGAATGCGCTTGTCATTAATGACCCGAAGCATCCACTCTTCCGGTGTGGTATTGAGAATAGGACCATGGGTGGTCCACATGCCAAGGACTGTTTCAGCCATTAAATTGATTCCATTTTTACGCGATTAAAACTTTCGAATTATCCATGCAAGCATGAAAAAAACCCGGCTCGTTTATATATCAAGATTAAAGACTTTTTTGGCGTTACCGGAAAAGATCTTCTCTTTATCTACATCACTTAACCAGTCGATACTGTCAATGACCGGCACTGTTTTGTCATAGCATTCGCCTGTTTCATCATTCAGCGATGAACCAACGCCTGGGCATTCAGAACCATAAAGCACATTATCAACCCCCACTACCTTGATCAGGAGTTCGAGGGCGTCCTTGCTGTATAACACGGTATCGAAATACATATTACGCATGCGATCAACAAACAGGCCCTTGCTATCAGCACCCTGGGCACCAGAGCGCGCGGAGCCGGCATTGAAACGTCCGATCTGGTAAGGCATTGCGCCACCACCATGGGAAACAACAATTTTCAGCTCGGGAAAATCTTCAAATACAGTGGAGTTGACAAAACCATAGACTGCTGTGGTTTCTTCATTAACGAAGTACAGGCTGTAAGGTTCGCGCTGCGGGTTACGTGAACCGGCGGTATGAATGTGTAATGGCACATCAAACTCGCAGGCTTTTTCATACAGCGGGTACCAGTAACGATCTCCCATGGGAGGCGCTTTGTTACCATCATTTTCATAGGGGTCAGGGTTTAACAGAAAACCCTTGAAACCATATTCCTTGACACAGTGTTCCATTTCCTCAAACACCACCTCGACCGGTTCTCCACCCTGCTGCGGCAAACCACCAACACCAAAAAATCGGTCCGGCATCAAACGCACACTGTCGGCAATAATCTTGTTTACTTCATGGATATACCATTCCACCAGATAACCTGGCTTTTCAGAATGCATGGTCTGGAATGGGCGTGGTGAAATCAGCTGCATATCCAAACCGTTGTTGGTCATATGCTCCAGGTGTCCACAGGGAGCCATCTCCTTTTTATTCCAGGCTGCCATGAGCTGCTCATCGGTATACCTGACGGCACCGCGCCCATGGGAGCCACGATGACTGACGAGGCCGGCTTTATATATCGCTAGTTGTGGTGGTGATGAAACGTGTGCATGACAATCAATAATCAATGGTATTCCCCTTTCTCTTGTCTCTTGTCTCTTGTCTCTTGTCTCTTGTCTCTTGTCTCTTGTCTCTTGTCTCTTGTCTCTTGTCTCTTG
>CBFICR010000078.1:0-12839 GCA_965661105.1 Pseudohongiellaceae bacterium
TAGCTTTAAGGTGTTCTATTGGTTTATGTAGCAAACCGCAAATAGTGGTATTATTTTTGTGGTTATTTGGCTTAAAATATTACACTGCAACATCCGGATATCCTTTAACGAACACCAGTTTCAAGTTATGAAAAAAGCCCCCAACAAAGCCAATAAGACACCACCTGCCACTTTTAAAGAAATCCCAAAGAAAGACAAGGTTAAAACAGGAATTAGTGGCCTGGATACTATCCTGCATGGTGGCTATACCAAGGGACACGTGGCCCTTATTCGGGGCAGCAGTGGCACAGGCAAGTCCATGTTCTCACTACTTTATGCTATCAGGCATGCCAAAAATAATGAAAAGGTCGTGTTTGCCACATTCGACGAGTCAATCAAATCCATCAAACAGTTTATCGGCCAACCGGAAATATTGAACAACATTCAATTTCTGGACTTTACTTCCGCACCTGAAATGCTTCACTCCGGTTCCAAAGCGGTGGATCTTTCAGGCTTGCTTATTCGAATTGAATACGCCATAAAAAAGAGCGGCGCAACGAAACTGGTCCTGGACGCTTTTGACACCATGCTGCTTAATTTTGACAGGACAGGAATGGTGCATCGTGAAATCCACCGGGTGTTCCATTGGTGCCGTCAACACGGCGTTACTTTGGTGGCAACCACCGGAACACCTGCAGGCTATGAAAGTTCAACGGATGTGATGGATTATGCCAGTGACGCCACCATATTACTCGAGCAAATCCTGGAAAACGGCCTGATGACCCGTAAACTCAGAGTCCTGAAGCTGCGCGGACGTCCCCATGGCACCAATCAATACCCGTTTAACATCGATCAGGACGGTATCACAATTTTACCTGTCACAGACACGGCTCTGACCGCGAAGCCTCAAACCAGACGCTTTAAGACCAATATCCCGGAGCTGGACAAGATGCTCGGGGGAAAAGGCCTGCTACTAAACAGTATTACCATGATTTCCGGGCAAAGTGGCTCAGGAAAATCCTTGCTAACTTACAAAATAATGGCAAATGCGCTTTCAGCCGGTCATAAGATACTTTATGTCTCTTTTGAAGAAGCGCCGGAACAAATCAAGAGAAATGCAAAACTTTTTGGCGACAACCTTGATCAATACATAAAAAAATCGCAATTGTCTATTGCCTCAATCAGGTCCGTTGAACTTGGCATGGAAGCGCATGTTATATCCATATTGAAGACCGTGGATAATTTCAATGCCGACTTTATTTTTATTGACCCCATAAGCTCTCTCAGCGACCTGGGTGATTCCAGGGCATTTAAAAATGTGGTGTTACGCCTGACCCATGCCTTGAAGCAAAGAAACCTGACCGTTATTTTGACCGAGCTTCAGAATGATAGTCAGGGAAATTATTCAACATTAAATATCAGTTCCATCGCTGACAACTGGATAAGACTGATGCTGGAAGAAACAGACAATTCAATACGACGCCTGATCAAGATTCATAAGGCGCGCGGCATTTTAAGCACCAATACCATTCGAGAGATATTACTTTTGAAAGATGGCCTGACCATTGAAGATGTTTGACAAATTATAAGTAAAAGATTAGTCCAGGGAACAATCCTGCAAGGGAGCACATATGAAAAAAGTCATATTAAAACTTTATGTTGCCGGCATGACAAAAACAGCCATTACCGCTCTGGAAAATCTGAACAAGGTTTGCGATGAAAACATCAAGGACAAGAACTATTCCATCGAAGTCATCGATATCAGAAAGCATCCTCAGCTTGCAGAAGATGAAAAAATAATAGCCACACCAACGCTCATAAAGTTATTACCGCAACCAATCCGGCGAATTATTGGCGACTTGTCAGAACGTGAGCAGTTACTGGTTGGTCTTGACCTGATTGAGCTTTAAGCTAAGACGGCTTTACAACTATTTTTAAAAAGTACTGCTATAAACAGCTTGCCAGTATATTTAAAAGCTGGAATATAACTCCAACCCTGAACTGATAAATCCCATGAACGACCTATCATCCAGCAGTCCCAATACAGATTTGTTGCAAAACATTGTCGACAATAGTCCGGCTATCGCTTTTATCTGGAAACTCACAGAAGGTTGGCCGGTAGTATTTGTGTCAAAAAATATTAGCCAGTTCGGATACACCAAAGCAGACTTCCTGGAAAGTAAACTTAAATTCGAAACTATCATTCACCATGATGATGTCACCAGAGTTCAAAATGAGATTAGTGAAAACCTTGGGCATAAACTTCAAAATTTTGTTCAACAATACCGGATTGTTGATAAACAGGGCTTAACTCACTGGATCAGGGATTGGACTTTTATTGAGTATGATATAGACAAAAACCCGGAGTTCGCTCAGGGCATAATATTGGATATAACGGAAGAAACCCGACATTTAGACAAAATTGAACAGCTTTCCAGCTTTTTGATGGCAAATCCCAACCCTGTGATAAGAATTACCCGGGATGCAGATGTACAAATAGCGAATCAGGCCGGGCAGGACCTTCTTAATCGAATAGCACAGGGAAGCGGTCAAGCAGCTTCCCATTGGCGGCAACTGCTTCATCTGGCCTCATCTACCGCCATAGAGACGTCAAAAGAGATTCATATTGACGATTCCATTTATCATTTCCAAATACGACCTGAAATGGATTTTGAGCATGTTGATATCTTTGGTATGGATATTTCAGAATTGCAGACCGCAAATCATCGCTTATCAAATATATCCGACGATCTGCCGGGTGGTCTTTTTGAGTATACTTTGTATCCCGATGGAACATACTCAATTGACAGCATGAATCGTGGTTGTGAAGACATCTGGGAATTATCGCAGCAGGACATTAAAGACAATCCAAAAAAATTGTGGGATATGGTCCATCCTGATGATCTTGATGCTATGGAAAAATCAGTCGCTCTTTCTGCACAGAATTTACTACCATGGAGTCATGAATATCGCATCCAGCCACAATCCGGAACAATAAAATGGCTCAGCAGCAAAGGGACACCATCAAGAAGCTTTGATGGCTCCACCACCTGGACCACGATCATGCTGGACATCACTGAGGCAAAACTTTCACGTGAATCAGTTTCACAGGCGATGCGCAAAACCATCTATGTCCTGTCAGCGGCGCTGGAAGCGCGCGATCCCTATACTGCCGGTCATGAAGAGAAAGTCACCGAAATTGCCATGCTGATTGCCGAAGAAATGGGGCTGGACCCCGACCGCATAACCGGTCTGGAACTGGCTGCCATGGTTCATGATGTCGGTAAAATAAAGATACCGGCTGAAATCCTCAGCAAACCTGGAAAGTTATCGCCCATTGAGTATGAGATTATCAAAACACATTCGGTTGTGGGCGCAGACCTGCTAAAGGATATAGATTTTGAATGGCCCATTGCCGATATCGTCAGGCAACATCATGAGCGCCTGGATGGCAGTGGCTATCCTGATGGACTCAAGGGTGATCAGATACTGCTGGAATCCAGAATCCTTGCAGTAGCCGATGTGGTGGAGGCCATGTCCAATAACCGACCCTATCGACCCGGACTTGGTATTGGCGTTGCCTATGAGGAGATACAAACGGGCGCCGGCATCCGCTATGACCCTGAGGTTGCCAGGATCTTAATGCACCTGATCGACAATAATAAACTGCAATTCGATCAGGCCTGAGCAGGCGAAAAAGCCGATTGGCCAGCGAGTAATTGAGCTCTTGATTGAGCTATTGATTGAACTCCTGATTGAACAAACAAATGCTTACCCGGAAAGCCGGGCTGTTACAGCTTGCGCCAATCATCCTCTCTATCCATGCTTTGCAGATTAAGGGCGTCACCCTCGGCGGTTTTCTCTGTACCCTCTTCAAGGTTAATCTTGATGGACAGATTATTCGATGAATCAGCATGCTGCAGGGCAATTTCCCTGGTGACTTTTCCCTGCTTGTACAGATCATAAAGTGACTGATCAAAAGTCTGCATGCCTTCTTCACGACTTTTTTCTATGGCTTGCTTGATTTCTTCAATCTCTCTTTTCTCAATCAGGCTTGAGATATAGGCTGACTGGATAAGAATCTCAATCGCCGGCACCAGTTTATTATCGGTGCTTGGCAACAAACGCTGGGAGATCACCGATTTCAGGTTTAGTGACAGATCTATCAGTAATTGATGCTGCGCTGAATCCGGAAAAAAGTTGATGATGCGGTCAATGGCCTGGTTGGCATTGTTGGCATGCAGGGTTGAAAGACACAGGTGACCGGTTTCGGCATAGGCAATGGCATGCTGCATGGTTTCCTTGTCACGGATTTCGCCAATAAGAATTACATCCGGCGCTTCGCGCATGGCGTTTTTCAGGGCATTGGTATAACTCAGTGTATCCAGCCCCACTTCGCGCTGATCCACTACGGCTTTTTTATGTTCATAGACAAACTCCACCGGATCTTCGATGGTCAGGATATGGCCGGCTTTTTGTTCATTTCGATAATCAATCATGGAAGCAAGCGTGGTGGATTTTCCGGAACCGGTAGCACCCACAACCAGGATCAGTCCGCGTGGTGCCATCACCAGTTTCTTTAGCACCGGGGGCAGGTTCAGTTCTTCCAGCTTCGGAATCTTTGACTTGATGTAACGAATTACCATGGATACTTCGCCACGCTGACGATACAGATTCACCCGGTAACGGCCAACGCCTTCAAGGTTGATGGCAAAATTCAATTCCATTATCCCTTCAAATTCTGCCTGCTGGGTATCACTGATAATCGTATAGGCGAGCTTTTTTACTTCACCAGGTTGCAAAACCTTCTCACTCAGCGGCAAGGTAGCGCCTTTTATTTTAATGTTGGGTGGCGCGCCGACACTGAAAAAAAGATCGGAAGCTTCTTTTTCTGCCATTAACTTGAGGAAAGGGGTGATATCCATAGGGACTCCAAAGCGGCATCAAGGGGGTGAGAAAGCTGTCCATGAACTCTCACTTTTGTACATAGTACAGGGAATAACAATCAAATGAGAATTGATCAAGATTAATAAAACCCTGATTAAAACCCATTATGATACGACTTTAAAAATTCACCAATGCTTAACAAAGGGGAATAATATGAGTGAAATCGTTGAAAATAGTTCTGAAACAGTCGCATTGCAGTTATGTCAGGATATAAGCGCCACCCTGGTACTTCAGGATCGCTCCGAGGATTACCGAAAAGACCTGCTTGATCTTTATGCTGAATGTCTTGAAGCCACTAAAGGCAAAAGAAAAATCTGAAAATCTGGCGGCTGGTCTTTCCTGTATTTCTTGCTGCGGGTAAAGCCGCCAGGTATCGGCTTTCTCTGACGCGAAAAGCTCAAAATAACTATTTTTGGCTTTGCTTTGTTTGACTCCGAAATATAGTAAAAAGCGGGCCTTATTCAGTTGTTAAAAAATCAGAAATTTTTGACTTGATTACTGATTCCGTGCTCTAAATAGTTATCGAACTCGCTGAAAGGCATGCTATCTTGAAATCAACACTGCAAAAACTCTCTTCCTTCTCCATTCCTTGCCTGCTGGCTACTGTCCTGTCGTTTCCTGCCTATGCCCAGAAACCAAACTGGGTCCCGGTTGCCGAACTCCTGCTTGGCAGCATGGGAAGTGCTGACGCCACCCAGATGACTGAGGTCATGAACCGCTGCACGGCCCTGAACATGACTTTATCCGCGCTCACAGCACAGGACTCTCCTGACCTCTCGGCAGGTTATGAAACCCAGGCGCTGCAACTGGTACAAAATGGCATCATGATAGCCATGAATACGGAGGAAATGCTCACCGGTATTGAACCGGACATCGAAACCTTATCCGTACTGGCTATAGATGCAGTAAAAGGGATGCTGGGGATATACAACCAGTGGCTTGAAGACAACTACAGCATTGCCGGATCCTATTTTAATAACGATCTGGAAATCGAAATGAAGGGCTGCGAACTGGCCACCAAATTGATTGCACAAATGTCCCCCAGGTAAGGGACAACGAAGGAATTCAGCACGAAACTACTACAGGTACTACAGCTACTACAAAGGCGCTTTAAGATAGCCCTTTTAAGCCTTGTAAAAACCACTGCGGAGTTTCTCTTTTCTTCCAGCTGGCAAAGCGTGACTTCTCGCCAATATAAAAGGCGCGATAGGCACTGACAGCATCATCCTCGACCTTGTAGACATCCGGCATAGCCTGGGGAAAAGGCGTCAACCCTGTACTTTCAAATTTAATTCCTTCAATTTCCCGTAATACTTTTATCGAGGCATGATCTTTATCACGCTCATGGCGCCAGCAAAATTCGCTGTTCAAGGCACTGGTTAATGCCACCAGCCAGAGGAAGTTATCATGGGACTGCTCAACCCAAAGCACGCTGGGATGCTTCACATGAGTGGAGCGGTAAGGGGTCTCAAAGCCTTTCTTATTCAAGGCCGTACACAGTATCTGGGTACTCTCCAGCACCATTTTCCCCACGTGCTGATCACAGTGATAGCGCGCGCACTGTTCAATATTTTCATCAAGTATAAATATATTCACAGCTTGATTTACGGATTTGCTTGGCAGATGGATTGATGAGAAGTCATGAGGCCTTTACTTGTTTAAAATACATGCTACATTCCCCTTCCAGCCTTGCTTTCAGGGGATACACCATGAAATTACATCGATTTATCTACACGTCTGTGATTGCCCTTCTGGTCATGATTTCAAGCCAGGCCAGTGCCCATCATTCCACCGCCATCTACGATTCTGACAACCCCATTGAACTGCAGGGCCGCGTGGTGGAATGGCAATTTACCAATCCCCACACCTTCATTATTCTTGCCGTGGAAGATGACAACGGTGAAGAAGTAATCTGGAGCCTGGAAGGCGGCAATACGTCACTTGTGTTTCGTCGTGGCTGGACCCCTGAATCACTGCAGCCTGGGGATGAACTGATCATTACCGTACGGCCCTTGCACAGCGGTGCCCCCGGGGGCAACTACAGCGATGTTCGGAATGCTGATGGCACTCCCTTCGATCCCAGGGCCAAAAGATAAAACAGGTAATTCCGCCCCATGAATATTTCTGCCAGAACAGCTCTTTTATCGCTATCGCTTGTTGTCTTGCCCGGTCTTATGGGCTGTGTGCAAACCGGTGACAACAATCTTTCTGAAACCATCAGTCCCTACCCGGACTGGAGCGGTCAGTGGTCTCGTATTGGCAGTCTGAACTGGGAGCCCGAGGGCTATGCCGTCGCTGGTCCACCGCCACTAACACCGGAGTATCAGGCCAAACGGGAAGAATTCCAGCGTCTGCGTGACCAGGGCGTTCTGGTGGGGGATCCTCCTGCCACCTGCCTGCCTCCGGGCATGCCTCGCCTGATGACCATGTCTTTTCCCTTTGAGATGATCATTACCCCCGCCACTTCCTATATCCTGGCGGACTGGGATAGCGCGGTCAGGCGCATTTATACCGATGGCCGGGACTGGCCTGAGTATATGCTGGCCGAATTCAACGGTTATTCCATTGGTCAGTGGCATGATGAAAATGGTGATGGTGTTTATGACATGCTGTCAGTAGAAACCCGCAGTATAAAAGGCCCGCGATCCTTTGATTCCAGTGCTGTGGTTCTGCACGACAATAATGAAACCGTGGTACTTGAGGAGTTCCGTCGACTTGATGAGAACACCCTGGAAAACACCATTACCACCATTGATGATGCCCTGACCGGCCCCTGGACCGTGAAAAGGCAGTACAGTCATACCCCGCCTTCCGAGGAGGTGCTGTGGATTGAATATGTGTGCGCCGAAAATAATCGCCATATCAAACTCGGTGATGAATGGTATTTTCTGAATTCAGAGGAAGGCACTCTGGACCCCACCAGGGAAGGTCAACCCAAGCTGGTCCCTGAAGCCCTCGAATAGCCTGCCAGCGGGCGTATTACCTGCCTTGCACCAATTAGGGCAATTGTTCCCGATTTTGCACCTTTTTTTTACTGACTAGACCTCGCTTTATAGCCGAAAAACACTCTATCTAATTGTTTTTTAAAGCTTTATATATAGTGGCATGATGGATGCATTGTTTTCTGGATGACTAATCCAGATGACATTGAGACAGGCAGAGCGTCATGACAGAAAAGGTAACCCGCCGTGAAATACTCAACCTGATTGGTGCTGCCGGTGGCAGTGCTGCCGTCCTTGGTGCCAGCGCCGCTCTGGGTTTAATGCCCAACAGCGCCGCAGCAAGCATTCCCCGGCTCAAACCACTTGATCCCACCAACCGAAAATCTGTAGCCATACTGGGCGCCGGAATTTCCGGCCTGACCGCAGCCTATGAGCTGACCAAAGCCGGTTATGACTGCATTGTGCTGGAAGCTTCCCACCGCCCCGGTGGCCGCAATATGACTGTGCGTTCCGGTGACATTATTGACGAAGTGGGTAACAGACAGGTGTGTGAGTTTGATGATGAGCCACATATGTATTTCAACGCCGGTCCGGCGCGCCTGCCAAGCACCCATCGCAATATCCTGCACTACTGCAAGGAGCTCGGTGTTGAGCTTGAAGTTTTCATTAATGAAAGCAAGGAAGCCTATGTCCAGGACGACAACATGTTCGGTGGCAAGCCCATCAAGAACTCCATGTTCACCACCAATGCCCGCGGTTTTATGGCAGAAGTGCTGGCCAAGAATTTTACTCACCAGGAACTGGATCAACCCTTCACTGAGTGGGAAGCAGAACGCATTCTGGGCATGGTCAGATCTTTCGGAGATCTGAACTCTGCCAATGAATTCCGTGGCAGTTCCCGTGCAGGCTACGCTGATGTTGATGGCGGCTACCTGGCTCACGGCATTCAGAAAGAAATGGTGTCTTTCCGCGAATTACTCAAATCCTCCTATGTAAACCGACTGCTCAGTGCCAACGAGGGCGAAACCGGCCCCATCCTGTTTCAACCGGTCGGCGGCATGGACAAGATAATTACCGGCTTTGTGAAAACCATGCCGGAACGTGTTTATTACAATGCCATTGTTACCTCAGTTGAGCTTGGCGATGACTCGGTCAATATTGCCTACCGCTACAAGGGCATGGAAAACTCAATCAAGGCTGACTATTGCCTTAACTGCATTCCCACGCACCTGATGTCCGGCATTAACCATAATTTCCCCCGCGACTATACCGATGCCATGCTTTATGTAAGACGTGGTGAAGCCTATAAATCGGCCTTCCAGGCCAAGGAACGGTTCTGGGAAAAAGAAGATATCTACGGCGGCATTTCCTGGGTTAATCAGCCGATTCGGCAGATCTGGTACCCCCCCCATGGCATGTTCAAGGAAAAAGGCGTGATTCTGTCCTCCTATGATTTTGGTGGCGGCATGCACTTTACCCGTCTCAGCCAGGAAGAAAGAATTGAAGCTGCCATCAGCCAGGGCGAAAAAGTCCATGCTGATTACCGCAAGCATGTAGAAAAAGGCATCACCATTGCCTGGAATCGCATGAATCATATGCTTGGGTGTGCAGCACGCTGGCAACGCGGCGCCGTGATGACTTCCGATGAAGAAAAATTAATGCACACCCTGCGTAGCCCGGCTGCAAATCGTCACTATTTTATTGGTGATCAGGTAACACTGCATGCCGGCTGGCAGGAAAGCGCCATTGTCTCGGCCCTGTGGTCAGTCAATGATCTGCATAATCGTGCTACCGGCAACAGCACGGGACTGAATCCAGCACCGCTGGTATAGGCAGAAAACCATGAAGAATTTTCTGCTTGCCTGCCTGTTTACCAGTTCTGCTTTTACCGCTATTTTCACGCCCATGGCCTTTGCCCAACAGTCAGGTATGCCGATTCCCGGGCAGGAACCCGTATTGACCAGTATTTGTATGACCTGCCACGGCGCCTATGGCCAGGGCAATCCGGTGGTTGGAGGCCCGCGCCTGGCGGGTATGCAGGCCTGGTATCTGAAAAATCAGCTCGAATCCTTCCGCAATGGCTGGCGCGGCATTGAAAAAGATTACCTGCCTGCTTATGAGATGCGTGAAACCGCCGCCGCACTGACTGAAACTGATATCAATCAGCTGATGGTCATGCTCGAGGCCTGGGATGCAGAGCCGGCACCGGACACGATTACTGGCGATGTCAGCAAAGGGGCCGAGTTATACCAGCAATGTGTTGCCTGCCATGGTGCCGATGCCATGGGCAATGAGTTACTGGCTGCCCCTGCCCTGGCTGGACAAAATGACTGGTACCTGTTGAGCCAGCTTAAACTGTTTAAATCAGGCTACCGTGGTAGCCACCCTGAAGATATCTATGGCTTGCGTATGCAGGTGGTACTGCCACTGCTGAATAGCGAACAGGATATGCAGGATGTACTGGCTTATATCAATTCAATAGATTGAAGTTCCAACTAATTACTTATTAACAGCAACAACACAAAATTTTTCCAGCGAGGAACCCGGAATGAGTGATAAAGAAACCCTGGACCAGGAATCCAACCAGCCAGAAATAAACGAATCTACCACCATCAGCAGCACGCCTCTGGCTGAGAAATTTACCCTGTCCAATTCCATTATCACGGTTTTAATACTGGTGATTATTGCGTTGCTGATAATGCCGGGAACAGACCAGAATTCGGAAACAAGTACCGAGGCCGTCGTTGAAAGCACACCCGCAGAAACCGCGCCTGTCGAGATGCCAGCGCTTGTCCAGGCAACACCTGAACCCGCTGCGCAGCCCACAGCAATGGCAGCCTCAAGCATGAGCATGGCTGAATCATCTGGCGGTATTGAAAGAAAAAATGAAGGTCGACTGTTTTATCGAACCATCAAGATTCCCGCCAATGCTGAAACACTTTACCTGAGTGGATCCGGAGCCAGCGCAAAACCCGATGGTACATGGGGTAATATGGAAGAGCAGGCCATCAATACTTTCACCAAGTTCAAGCAGACTCTTGAAGAAGAAGGCTGGTCCATGCGTGACATCGTCCAGGTACGTGCTTTCGCTGTGGCAGGTGAATATGGTCTGCTGGATTTTGATGGTTTCAACCGCGGTTACAGCCGCTTCTTTGGGACTGAGGAAAATCCAAATAAACCGGTACGTTCATTTGTCCAGGTAGCGGATTTGGTCAATCCCAACTGGTTGGTGGAAGTCGAAGTGCGCGCTGCCCGAGTCCCCTAAAAGTGTAACTTGAAAGAGCACCTTGCAAGAGCATCCTGAAAAACTGCCTTGATTGTACCTGTTCAGCGAGTTTGAGAATCAACACTCAAATTCGCTGAAACAAAGATCAGTAATTATAGTAATACCTGAGTTGAAACTGCTTGCTCTCGGGTCCACCCTCAGAAACAAGAAGTGGCCGGTACTGGGTATCCCTGATTTCCCACTCCAGTGTAGAGATGACATTACGTGGAGTGTGCGGCGAACTGGTCAGCGTTTCGAAGTTCTTAACCAGGCCAAAACGACCCACCTCAAAAGCAACATCTATATACCCCATATACGCTTCAGCCATATCTCCAGACACCATTTCTGACTCGGCAACAAAGGCAGAATCACTAAACGCCGGTAACGGCGATGGGGTATGGGGATTCAACAGGGTTTGCTTCTCCTGGGCAGTAAAATTCCCGGCATCCAGAATAGCCTGGGCTTGGTGATACTGTTCAATCCCCCGTTGTCTTTTCCCAAATAAGGTATACCAGTCGCCCAATCCGATGGCAGCCTGAACATACGCAAATGACGAGGCCTCACCGCTCTTTTCCATATAGCCCAACAGGCGCTGATAGGCCTGCTCCCCATTGAGGAAATTGGCCATGGTGAAATCATAGGGATCAATACTGACATAGGAACCCTGTAAGTTGGTGACCAGATGCTGGCTATGATTAACCATGCCGTTGGCACGTGCCTGATAAAAATAGGTCGCGATTAACTGCTGCTCAAAATCAACTAGAAACGGATTACCAAAGTCTCTGGCATTTATCAGAATCTGAATCGCTTTTACGATGGTTTCCTGCGTTTGCGCAAGAATACCAAACTCATGACTTGCAAAGGGGGAAGAGGATGAAAAATTGCTTACCAGGGCATTGCTATTAACAGTAGCTTTGCTTTCATGGGCACTGAGTTTATAAAGATGCATGTCCCAGGCAACCTTATCCGCCAGAGGTTTGATAATTTCAGGACTATCCGCGCCAAAACATTTTTGATACAGATAAACCAGAAAATCCAGTTGTTCATCTACCCTGACATAATCTCCCAATGCTATCAGGGTTTTAACATAGGCCTCGGCGATTGGAATCTGCTCTTCATGAAACAGGCCCTTGTTAATTTTGCTGATCTGTAAAACCCGTTCCAGTGTTTTTCCGGCTTCATTAAACTCGCCAGCATCCTGATAAAGTAGCGCCAGCTTGCTCAGGTCTTCCTGTAAACTTTGGCTATAGGGGCCTTCACTATCTATATGGTCTTCCATTTCCTTCAACTGCTTTGCAATCAAGATGCTGTAATCCAGATCCATTTCACTATTGGCATAGGGATCAATCAGGAATTGACTGAAATCAGTAACAGGGTTTTCGTCCGGGTTATATCGATCATTAACTGTTTCATTCTGGCGACTATCCCCGGACGCAGCCCCGGGCATTGAGTCCAGATTGAAACTGGAAGGAGCAGGCGATTCATTACGAATGGGTTCTAATGCAGAATCCTCCCCTGGTAGAGTCTCAGCAGTAAACGCTAAAGCGATGGGTTCAAACTTCAGGTTTCTTAAATCCTGACCGGCATTGACGCCAAAACTAAAACCAAGACCTAGAAGGCTTATTAGAAAAAATGTGACGCCCAAAAAAACAGAAAAATAACAATACGGCTGAAAAAAATACAGCGGTGAGGTGTTTCCAGTGTTC
>CBFICR010000079.1:0-12722 GCA_965661105.1 Pseudohongiellaceae bacterium
AGTTATCCCTACAAGAAATATTAGTAGTAAAGAGGCGAAAACAAAGATCGATATGCTTTGCATCGCTTTTCTATGATTAAATTCAAATGTAATTTCTTTCATTTACTCAGGAGTTTATTTCTCCAAATACTATTAAAAATATTATTAATAAATGGGAAGATTTTATTAGCCCTAAAACCTTCCCATTATTCCAGTCTCTAGTGAATCTTAATCCCTTAACAGAACGTAACCTCCGCCGAGGGCTAAACCAACCATACCTAGTGCGACTATCGGACTAATTCCAGCAGCAGTCATTAATCCTATAGTGGCCCACGTACCTCCATAGGCAGAATTCCCTATATACGCCGCAGCCCCCCATAGGCCTAAAGCTTCAGCAACATTGCCCCCACTAACTTCCTCCAACTCATCCATCGTGAGTTCTCTCATTTTTCCAACCTCCATGTCATATTTATGCAGTATTGCACCTATAGGTTTAGTACAGCTTTCTTAATCCCGCCAGTTTTTTTTATTTCACCAATCGATGCTGGCTAAAAAATGTCCAGATCAGTTCTGAGGCATTGATGTCGTTATTGATACCCGCACTATCTGCTCCTGGCCAGGTATGGCCTCCCTTTTCACTCAAATAATAATTAATCTGCGCAGGCTCTTCACAGTCATCCCAGACATAGCGGCTTAAATTCGCCGTCAATTGCGTGTCTGCATTGGCCAGAGAACAGCCATTGGCCTGACGCCACTTGTCCAGTGCAGTTTCCACGCCCATGCGCCAATAAGGTCTCGACTCTGAAGCAAGCACATAGTTGTTTACCTGATCATCCCTGGCATGGAAAGCGATCAGGGGGACGGGACGCTTCAAGGTACAGTCATCCGGGTATTGCAGGCCGGCAACCGGTGCTGCTGCTGCCAGTACATCTGATAATTCACAGGCAAGGCGACTACTCATACGAGCGCCACCAGAATAGCCGGACGTATAAATTCGGGATTGGTCAATATTGACCATTTCCGAAACTCTCTTGATGATGTCCCGAACAAACTGCACATCGTCAACGCCTTCTTCCTTGTTGGCATTCCAGCTTCGGGCGGTGATTGAGTTGGTAAAGGCACCGGCTGGAAAAACGACAACAAAGCCATGGCGCCGGGCCAGAATATCAAAACGACTCACATCCACCTGCGATTGCGGAACATTTCCAGACCCATGCAAGCTAAATACAAGCGCAAGCGCATCATCATGATCAACCTCAGGAACATAAAGCAGAAATTCACGCTCAACGCCTGAGGAAACCAGATTGTGGGAGGAAAATCCCGGAGTTTCCTGCGCTCCGAGGTTGCAGGAAAAAAACAGCAAAAACGCTATCTGCCGGTATTTATAAATTAACTTTTTCATCAACACTTTCACCCCTGTTATGTGTTTTTCTTATTAATACAGACCCTTCCCTAAACGGGTCTTGCCAAATCATTTTCATCATAATATCAGGCAAAATTCATCGCAGGTAACATCCCTTGCTGAACGCTGATTAATCCAGGTCTTATCCAATACTTGATGCAAACAGGGCAAGCTGGCAACATGCCCGCCCATGACATTGACGACCCTCCTGTTTAATTCCCGACACCAACGACTGGGCACTGCGCAGATTATGCTGTTGGTGCTCATTGCCTGTATCCCCGGTGTCGGTGCAATGGTGCAGTTTTTTGGTGTCGGTGTCCTCATCAATATCGTCTGGCTGGTAGTGTGTGCACTGGCACTGGAAGCTGCTGTTCTAAAAATTCGTAACAAGCCTGTGGTCACCGCTTTACTGGATTTCAGTGCAACCGTTACCGCGCTATTGCTTGCGCTTTCTCTTCCTCCCGCTGCCCCCTGGTGGTTGGGGCTGTGCGGAATTTTTTTCGCCATCGTTGTTGGCAAGCACTTATATGGCGGCCTTGGCTACAACCCGTTTAACCCTGCCATGGTGGGTTATGCGGTACTTCTGATCGCCTATCCGCTGGAAATGACACGCTGGCTTATTCCTGAATCAGCTAATAACGAACTACCCGCCTTGATGCCGCTGCTTAACCAGTTCCTTGGCACAACTCCCGAGACCATGGATGCCTTTGTTGGCGCCACCGCACTGGATCAGTTCAAGCTGGATCGGGGTGGTTTGACCATAGCAGAATACTGGACTGCCAACCCGCTGTTTGGGCGACTATCGGGCACTGGCTGGGAATGGGTTAATACAGGCTTCCTTGCTGGCGGCCTTTACCTGCTCTATCGCAAGGTCATCACCTGGCATATTCCCGTTGCCGTGCTGGGTGCGATGGCCTTGATGGCACTCGTCTTCTATGACGGTGGCAGCTCAGCCAGCCATGGTTCGCCGTTTTTTCACCTGTTTGGCGGTGCGGCCATGTTTGGCGCATTCTTTATAGCAACAGACCCGGTTTCAGGCCCCGCCACTAACCAGGCCAAACTGGTTTATGGTTTGCTTATTGGCCTGTTGATTTACTGTATCCGCATATGGGGAGCCTACCCTGATGGCGTCGCCTTTGCCGTCCTGTTGGCGAACTTTGCCGCCCCGGCTATGGATTATTTCGTACGCCTGCAGCAAAACGGAAGCCGCCATGGACAATGATGCTACCAACAGCCTGCGCGCCACTATTACCAAAACCAGTCTGGTGCTTGGTTTTTTTGCCCTGCTGGCCGCGCTGTTACTTGGCGTTGTAAACCTGGCCACTGTGGACAGGATCCAGGAACAACAGCGCCTTGCAGAGCGCCGCGCGCTGGCTGAAGTTTTTCCTCAAACCCTGCATGACAACGACCTGCTGCTGGCTACCTTTACTCTGACTCCCGATGCCCCTTCATTTACACAGCCAGAGCTGTTGCAACTCTCCTTTCCACGACAGGCCTATAGCGGACAACTCAATGGGTTGTTTTCAGGCATTATTCTCCCGGTCGAAGCCCATGACGGTTACAGCGGCAATATACTTCTCCTGGTGGGGATACTGGCTAATGGCCAGGTTTCGGCAGTACGCGTACTGACGCATAAAGAAACGCCCGGGTTGGGGGACAAAATAGATTTTACGATTTCAGACTGGATTCTTGGCTTCGATGGCAAATCATTGGTGAATCCGCCACAATCCCGCTGGAAGGTTATCAAAGAGGGTGGCGATTTTGATCAGCTGGTCGGTGCTACCATTACTACCCGGGCGGTGCTTAATGCGGTAGAAAGAGCGCTGACCTTTTTTCAGTTAAACCAGGACCAACTTGCGAATTCCATAACCGGGTTTTGATAATGGCGCAATCTACTTCCAATTCCAATTCCAACCCCAATTCCACCCCCAACCCGAATCCCATTTCGTCTGACACCATGCCAGAAGCCCGGGCACCAGCCAGGGCTGAAAGCAGGGAAATTATCAAGCAGGGGCTGTGGACCAATAATGCCGCTCTGGTTCAGCTGCTTGGGCTGTGTCCTTTGCTGGCGGTGAGTAATTCTGCCGTTAATGCATCCGGTTTGGGACTGGCAACAATTGGTGTATTACTGGGCTCCAATGGCATTGTCTCTCTGAGCCGGCACCGGTTAAGCCCCGCTATTCGCCTGCCGGTCTTTGTACTGATTATTGCGACTTTCACTACCTGTGCAGAATTACTACTCCATGCATTTGCCATCGAACTCTATCAGGCACTGGGCATCTTCATTCCTCTCATTGTCACCAATTGCACCATTCTCGGCCGAGCGGAAAGCTTTGCCTCGAAAAATACCCTGGGCCCTTCACTTCTCGATGGCTTGATGACAGGTTTGGGTTTTGCCGCTGTTCTACTCGCGCTTGGCATGCTCAGGGAGTTAGCAGGAACCGGCGCCCTGTTTGCCAACATGGATCGTCTGCTGCCTTTTGCTGGCAACTGGACCCTGCAGTTAACGTCCAGCTATAAGCCTTTTTTACTGGCCATTCTGCCACCAGGCGCCTTTCTTTTTATGGGAGGCCTGATTGCCCTGAAGAACATTATTGACAGGAAACTCGCCAGCCCTGCCCCGCGCCAACAGGAACCCACTCCAAGCAAGCGCATCAGGGTGACCGGATGAATAAAATCAAGCGAACCGAGATTTTTACACGTCTGCGCAACGAAAACCCCACACCCACCACGGAACTGAAATACGATTCAACCTTTGAGTTGCTGATTGCCGTCATGCTTTCAGCCCAGGCCACCGATGTCAGTGTAAACAAAGCCACCGAAAAACTGTTTCCAGTGGCCAACACTCCGCAAGCTATCGTCGCCCTGGGCGAAAACAAAGTAAGAAATTACATTAAAACCATCGGCCTGTTTAATACCAAGGCGGCCAATGTCATCAAGACCTGCAAAATTCTCGTTGAGCAACATGCCTCGCAAGTTCCCAATACCAGGGAAGCACTGGAAGCCTTGCCCGGCGTTGGCCGCAAAACCGCCAATGTCGTCCTTAATACGGCCTTTCGCGAAGCCGCCATGGCGGTAGACACCCACATCTTCAGGGTATCCAACCGCACCGGGATTGCGCCGGGAAAAAATGTGCTGGAAGTGGAAAAAAAATTAATGAAGTTCATACCGGAAGAATTTATTCTGGATGCCCACCACTGGCTTATCCTGCATGGCAGATATACCTGCATCGCACGCAAACCACGTTGCGGTTCCTGTGTTATTTCAGACCTGTGTGAATATAAAAAGAAAGAACTGGACTAGACCGTCAGTTCAGGGCGAACGTGTTACGTTCGCCCTGAAAAAGCCGACAATTGATGGTGCCTATCCACAGACTCAGACGGCCTGCATTGCTTACGGTTTGTTAAGGTTTTACGATTTCTTGCGCTTGCTGGCCAGCGTGCGCAAACGTAAGGCATTCAGTTTAATGAAGCCCTCAGCGTCATGCTGATCATAGGCGCCGGCATCATCTTCGAATGACGCCACCATGTCATCATAGAGTGACTCTTCTGACTGACGACCAACAACGATGACATTACCCTTGTAAAGCTTGAGACGCACCGTGCCGTTCACATGCTCCTGGGTTTTATCAATCAGCGCCTGCAGCGCTTCTCGCTCCGGTGACCACCAATAACCGTTATAGATCAGTGAAGCATAACGCGGCATGAGCTCATCTTTCAGATGGGCTGCTTCCCGGTCCAGCGTCAATGATTCAATGGCGCGATGTGCTTTCAGCATAATGGTGCCGCCCGGGGTTTCATAACAGCCCCTGGCTTTCATGCCCACATAACGGTTTTCGACAATATCCGTGCGACCAATACCATTAGCTCCCCCTATCCTGTTCAATTCTTCAAGTATTGTCGCCGGTGACAGCTTCTCGCCATTAATGGCGACAATATCACCTTGTTCAAACTCAAGCTCGATATAGGAAGGCTCGTCTGGCGCGTTCTCGGGAGACACCGACCACAGCCACATGCTTTCCTCAGGCTCGGCAGAAGGGTCCTCCAGAATACCGCCTTCATAGGAGATATGCAGCAGGTTCGCGTCCATGGAATACGGTGACTCATTGCCACGTTTTTGCTCAACAGAAATATTATGTTCCTTGCAATACGCCATGAGTTTCTCACGGGAATTCAAATCCCATTCACGCCAGGGAGCAATGATCTTGATTCCGGGTTTCAGCGCATAGGCACCCAGTTCAAACCGCACCTGGTCATTGCCTTTTCCGGTAGCACCATGGGAAACAGCATCGGCGCCGGTTTCCTCGGCAATCTCTACCAGACGTTTGGCAATCAGCGGGCGTGCAATGGAGGTGCCCAGCAGGTATTCGCCTTCGTAAACAGTGTTGGCACGAAACATGGGGAAGACAAAATCACGGACGAACTCTTCGCGGATATCATCGATATAAATTTCCTTGATTCCCAGCGCCTCTGCCTTGGCGCGAGCAGGCTCAACTTCCTTGCCCTGACCCACATCAGCGGTAAATGTGACGACTTCACACTCATATACATCCATCAACCATTTGGCGATTACTGAAGTATCCAGGCCACCTGAATAAGCCAATACAACTTTCTTGATATCCGACATCAAACTCTCCTGATGTGACAACTAGACTTGAGGGCGACTACGACTTGCCCATGATGAAAAAAGGCGGGTATTGTAACGCTGCCAGGGTAATTTGCGAAATGAATCGTAAGTATTGGTTAGCAATTAACAGTATTTCACCGCTTGGCAAGGCAGTCGCAAACAAGCATAACTAAGCACATCTGAGAGCATCGTTAAGCAACAAGAACTGTTATAATTTGAAAATTACGTAAACTACCGCCAAGCAACAGTAAATTTACAGGAAGCCCCCAGTAATGCAGGAAATTACCCTGGTCAGGCCAGATGACTGGCACCTTCACCTACGCGATGGTGCTGCACTGCCTGACACAGTTGCCCATACCGCCCGGACTATGGGGCGCGCAATCATTATGCCCAATCTGGTGCCCCCTGTTACCACCACCGCCGATGCACAGGCCTACCGTGACAGAATAATGGCCCAGGTCCCTAAAGGCAGTGCTTTTCAGCCCCTGATGACCCTTTATCTCACGGACGTGACCACCCCCGAAGAAATTATCAGGGCAAAAGAAAGTGGCATTGTCTTCGGCGTAAAACTTTATCCTGCCGGTGCCACCACAAATTCTGATCAAGGCGTCACTGATATCAGCAAAACCTATCCAGCACTGGAAAAAATGATCGAGCTGAATCTGCCCCTGTTGATCCATGGCGAAGTAACGCGGCATGAAGTGGATATTTACGATCGCGAAAAAGTCTTTATCGATGAAGTACTGATTCCCCTGCATGCCAGATATCCATCACTGAAAATAGTCTTCGAACATATAACAACCCGAGACGCCGCGGAATTTGTGCTTTCCAGCGACCAGCACATTGCTGCCACCATCACTCCCCAACATCTGCTGTTCAATCGCAACCATTTGCTGGCTGGCGGTATCCGCCCCCATTACTACTGCCTGCCGGTACTGAAAAGAAATATTCATCAGCAGGCATTACTGGACGCGGTGGCCAGTGGCTCGCCAAAATTATTCCTCGGAACAGACTCCGCCCCCCATGGGGTTGATAAAAAAGAAGCCGCCTGCGGCTGTGCCGGGTGTTTTTCATCCTTTGGTGCACTTGAGATGTATGCTGAAATTTTTGAACAAATCAATAGCCTGGACAAGCTGGAAGCGTTTGCCAGTTTTCATGGACCGGATTTTTATGGCCTGCCCAGAAACCAGGATAAATTAACCCTGCGCAAGGAAAGCTGGTCAGTGCCCTCCAGCTACTCAATCGGCACACAGCAGATCATTCCCCTGTTTGCCGGCAATCAACTTTCCTGGTCAATCGACAGCGAATTAAATATCAATGAATAATCCCGAACCCCAAGGCAAACCTTCTTCACCACTCGCGGGTCGCTTTCGCGGATTTTTACCGGTAGTGATAGATGTTGAATGTGGCGGCTTTAACAGTGCGACAGACGCACTCCTTGAAATTGCTGCTGTAACAGTGGGCATGGATGAGAACGGTTTACTTGAACCGGAGGATACCTGGTTTTTCAGGGTCGAACCTTTTCCCGGCGCCAACCTTGAAGAGGCTGCCTTAAAATTTACCGGAATCGACCCACATCATCCACTGCGTATTGCCCACAAGGAACCGGAAGTGTTCAAGGAGCTGTTCAAGAATATTCGCAGGAAAATGAAGGAGGAAGTTTGCACTCGTGCCATCCTGGTGGGACATAATGCCCATTTTGATCATGGCTTTGTCAATGCCGCCGCTGAACGCAATGCCCTTAAACGCAACCCATTCCATCCCTTTTCCAGTCTTGATACCGCGTCAATGAGTGCCCTGGCCTTTGGTCAGACAGTCCTGTCACGGGCCTGCGAATGCGCCAGCATCGATTTCAACAATGAAGAAGCCCACTCGGCGCGTTATGATGCTGAAAAAACCGCTGAACTATTTTGCTTCATTATCAATCGTTGGCAAAAACTTGGTGGCTGGCCCCTGTCTTGACAAACCAGTCTGGATAAACCAGTCTTCATAAAGAAGTCCTGACAAATTCATTCTTAATAGTCTGTTATGAAAACCCTGCCCGGCATATCCTGCCTGGCATATATAAACAACAGTAATTTCTTTTTACGTTGTTGTTATTTCGTCAAAACAAGCGCTTGAATTAAAGCAAAATCTTCATACACGACAATTGTCAGAACTTGATTGAGGTCAAGGCGATTACCTGCCATGGCTTTATAGTCACATTGGTTAATTATATTTTTCAGGAGTTAAGTATGGCAGAGGGCAGGAAGGTATTAGTCATCATCGAAGCAACACAGGATCAACATCTGGCACTGGAGCGCGCGGTAATCACCTCGGAAATCAAGGACCCGGGTTCCCATGTCCATCTTTTCATAAGCGTGGACAATGAAAACACAAAACTTTCTGCCGACAATGAAAAGCTGTACCGCGATGATGTCTGGCTGCAGGCTATCACCGGGAAACTGAAAGATGCCGGTGCATCATTCAGCTTTGAACTGTGCTGGTCAAATGAGTGGCAAAAAGCGGTACTGGCAAGTGCCCAGCGTTTCAAGCCTGACCATATTTTTATGCCCGACTCCCGGGATAGTAAAAAAGGATTGTTCAGCAATCAGCAATGGGCTTTGTTGAGAACATCCGTAGCACCGGTCACTATTGTGCGTTCCAGTGATATTAAACCACGCAAGAAAATTCTTGCGGCCATTAATATCCAGAAACAGGACGAACCGGAATACGCCAGACTCAATGAGAAAATCCTCATGGACGGGCAGAATATTGCAAAACACTATTCGGCTGACTTCTATGTGGTCAATGCCTACAAAGACAGCATGCACTTTCCTGACCGCCAGAAGATCATGAAAATTTCCGGCCTGCCAACTGACCGGGTTCATGCCGAGGAAGGTGATCCGGCAACAGTTATTTCCCGTTACGCTAAGGAAATTGGTGCTGACACCGTACTAATCGGCACCTTGGCAAGACAGGGAACCAAAGCATTTATGAAGGGCAATACTTCGGAGAAAGTGCTGAGTAAACTTGAAGGACTGGATGTCATCGCTTTTTCCTGAGACAAATGACTACTGGCGCTTCGCTTTTTTGATGTATTAATGGCGTGAAAATGTGCGGGTAATTATCAGTCCTTCACTCACGGTCAGACACTGTAAGAGCCAGTCCACACAGGGCGACATTTTCGTTGCTCCAATAATAAAACCGGGATAAAAAGATTTATCCCGGTTTTACTTTTCTACAAAAAATTCTCGTTCAACCGGTTTTTGTAAATCGCTGTTGCCTGCTTTCTTCATTAGCAACTGGTATCTTTAGTGCCTTACAGTCTATTATTGCTGTTTTACTTTTGCGGTTTCAGCAATGCTGCAATCCACAAATACATAATTAAATAATATAAAACAAGAATAATCAGAATTAGCCGAGAATGATCCCATTCCCCGAAGACAATTCAATGCCCTGCTGGATGGAATATCTGGATACTTTGCCTTCCCTGGGTGAGCACTGGATAGACACATCCAAGGCCAGAGGCAATCCGCTGGTACTGGCAGACACACTGGGGTCAAATCTGAAAGCCAGAACCGCATTGACCGGCTCACTGTTGCTGTCCAGGCGGATTGCCAAACTGAGTCCCGAACAAAACGTTGGGTTACTGCTACCCACCACAGCCGGTGGCCTGCTGGCAGGCATGGCCGTCATGGTGTTGGGAAAAACCCTGGTACCACTTAACTACACAGCACCGCTTGAAGGCATGATTTCTGCCATTGAACAGGCCGATCTGAAAACGGTATACACGTCATCGAAATTTCTGGAAAAGTGTAAAGCGCGCGGTATGGACCTTGCGCCTCTGGCAGACAAGGTCAAACTGGTAATGCTGGAAGACGTTCATGCCAGCATTTCTGCACCGGAGAAATTACTCACCCTGCTGGGCTGCAAACTTTTTCCAGCAGCATCAATCAAGAAGAAATATTGTGCAAAACCTGATCTGGACAGTACCGCAGTAATACTTTTTTCAAGTGGCAGTGAAGGTGATCCCAAAGGGGTGATGCTGAGTCATAAAAATATTCTTGCCAATGTTAAACAGATCAGCAAAATACTTAATGCAGATGATAGTGATGTCATTCTTGCCAACCTGCCTATTTTTCATTCCTTTGGAATGACTGCCTGCCTTTTCCTGCCACTGCTGGAAAGAATAAAAGTGATCTGTCATGCCGACCCCACAGACGTGGTAGTTATCGCAAAAACTGTAAGAGAAAATAAGGCGACACTGTTATTTGGTACCTCAAGCTTTTTCCGGCTTTATATCAAAAACCACAAGGTCAAGGCACAGGATCTTGCAACAATCAGGCTTACAGTAGCTGGTGCAGAAAAGCTGCAATCAGAGGTCAGCGCAGCCTTTCTCAAACGTTTCAACAAGGTTATTTACGAAGGCTATGGCTGCACAGAACTATCACCGGTGGCCACGGTCAATACCCCGTTCCCCAATACTGACAGTGCCCACCTGAAAGACAACAACAAGCCCGGCAGTGTCGGCAAGCCAATACCAGGTACCTTGTTACGGATTGCTGATCCTGAGTCTCTGGAGCCATTAGCCATGGGGACTGCCGGAATGATCATGGTGGCAGGTCCTCAGGTGATGTTGGGTTACCTTGGGAACCAGGAATTGACCAATAGTGTTATCAGAGAAGCTGATGGCAAGCGCTGGTATGTCACCGGTGACAAAGGCTCCATAGACGAAGACAATTTTCTTCATATAGAAGACCGCTATTCGCGTTTTGCAAAAATCAGTGGTGAAATGATTGGCTTGGGAACTGTTGAACGTATCCTGCGTGAAGCACTCAAGGATGAAGAAATTGAAATTCTCGCGATAAATATTCCGGATCCCAAAAAAGGAGAAATGATTGTCATCCTGTCCACCCATGAACTGGAAGAGCGAACATTGCGCCCCCGTTTACTGGCTGGCGGCCTCAACAATCTCTCCTTACCCGCCGCCTATATAACGGTTGAAGACTTGCCAAAACTGGGTTCTGGCAAGGCTGATTTTGCCACCGCCAAGGAAGTGGCGCGCCAGGCCATTTTCAACAGAAGCGCCTGAGCCCCTCCTCACCACTTGATCCAAATCATAGCGGCAAAATACTTAGTCAGGGCATAATACTCCGGATTAAAAAAACCATGAATTGTTAAATTTTCTTTTTGACAATGATTCTCATTTAGCTTAGCATTCTCAACTATTGAATGAAGCACCAATAAAACAACCGATTAGCAACTTCAGGGAAATTCGTAAACGCCATGTACGTATGTCTTTGCAAAGCTGTAACAGACCGCCAGATCAAGGAATTTGTGAATGCTGGTGCGGGTTCCTTTGAAGAAGTATGCCGTGAGTTGGGCGTAGCCAGTCAATGTGGGAGATGCAGCCAGCTTGCGCAGAGCATCGTGGAAACCAGCGTCAAGAAGGCGCCCTTCGAACCTGCTATGTGACCCTGCAAGCAAATCCAATTTTATTTTTAACCATTCTCCGCTACTGAATAAAAATACGATCAATAAGCATTCGTATTCGTATTTTATTCTTATAAATTAAGCACTTAAACTGCCAGCGGCTGGACAATCCTGCCTCATAACGCCACAATAGCCTCCTTGATGGCACAACCATTTTTACTTTTTTAACAAACCAGCAGGAAGATTTTATGAAAGGCGACAGCAAGGTAATCGAACATCTAAACACAATACTTGGCAATGAACTGGTTGCCATAAATCAATACTTTCTCCACGCAAAAATGTTTGAAGACTGGGGCCTGAAAGAACTCGCAGAATACACCCGTGAAGAATCCATTGATGAAATGAAACATGCCGATCATATTATCGATCGAATTTTATTTCTCGAGGGATTACCCAATCTTCAGGATCTGGGAAAACTCCACATTGGCGAGCATACCGAGGAAATGCTGCGCTGCGATCTGGATCTGGAAATGCGTGCCATTCCTGATCTGCGGGCTGCCATAGCTTATAGCGAGGGTGTGCAGGATTATGTCAGCCGCGATCTGTTCCGAACTATACTTAAAGAAGAAGAAGAACATGTGGACTGGATAGAAGCCCAACTTTATCTGATAGAAAATATAGGTATTCAGAATTACCTGTCGGAAAAAATGGACGAAGGCGGCAATTAATTTCCACTTCTTACGCTTCAAAAAAGGCAGCTCAAGCTGCCTTTTTTTATTCTGAAGAGTCAATCAAGGCTGTGCTGATTGCCAAGCCAGAGCTTTCGCCAGTGGAGATAACCAAAAATGGCAATCACCAGGTATACGGCAAAAAGCAGCGCAGTCAGATACAAGCCCCGATCAAGATAGAGATAGATTGAAACCGAATCTATGACTAACCAGTAAATCCAGTTTTCCAGAATTTTCCATATCACCAGAAAAGTGGTCAGTACACTGGCCCAGGTGGTGAACGCATCAAGAAAAGGCCAGGCTGCCGACGTATAGCGCTGCATTAGCCAACCATTTATCCCTGCCAGAAGCAGCGCTGTGAGGATGATGCAAATGTGTTGCCAATATGCCAGTCTGCCAATAGACAAACCACCATGCTTACTGCCACCGTAACGCCACTCATACCAGCCCACCACTGCCATCACCGCGTAAAAGATGTTAAGCATTGACTCCATCAGGAGACTGACATCCCAAAACACAAAGGTGTAAATGGCAGAACTGATAAAAGCGCAGGCCCAGCAAGCGATGTGCTC
>CBFICR010000080.1:0-12622 GCA_965661105.1 Pseudohongiellaceae bacterium
GCCACCTCAGCCATTGCCGCTGTGACACTTGCTCAAATTACACCACCTCCACCGCCGACTCCACCCACCCCACCAGCGGATGATCCGACTCCCACAGGAAGGCAAGTCATCAATAACCTGGTGGAAGCGTTAACCCAACTGGAAAACGTGATTATTGGTGACAATGCCGAACTGGATCCTACGGTGAGATTAGGAGCGGATGTCACTTTCCAGCGAAACGCCAATATTCCCCCGGGACTGAGGTTAACGGGAATCCTTAATCCGGTGCCCTACAGTTTGCAGGAGAATCTTCTTTGCGCTGATCTGAACACTATTATTTTTGAAGATGACAATAACAGTCTCCTGAACAGTATTGAGGAGCTGGGTGTATTTAGTCAGAACGGTATAGTGCTCGAGCAGGATCCATTAACCTGTGAGTTGATAATCACCGGCGATGGCTTCAGAACCAAGGTCTTGCCATCAGAAGTGCTGCAGGGAGCAAACAACGATAAGTCTGGTATCAGACTGGGTGAAGGTCTGATCCAGATCATTAATGAAAACCTGCAAAAAATCTCAGCTAATCCGTTGGTGTTCGGTGTGGAAACCCTGCAAAACGAACTGGACAAGTTGAGCCTGGTTTTAGCTGTGGATGAGGATGGTAACTTTATCTTTAACGGGAATGGTACGCGCTTTGTGACTCGACCTGATCCGGTGGCAATCATCACTACCGGTTCGCTTGAGCCAGGGTTGTATTTCTACAAGCTGAAAACCCCTCTTGATGTTGATGGTGCCTATCTGGTGGTTGAAGATGAAGACGGCATCCTGCTGAAACAGGAGATCCATCGTTCTCCCGCGGACTGGCCTGCACTGGCAGATGCGCTGGAGCAGATACCCGGCTTGCAAATTACCCGTTTAACCAAGAAGGGGGCTATCAGGGTCTCAATTAATGGTATACCTGTGCAGGCCATGGTGGATTTCAAGGTCAATAATCCCGGACCGGCGGCCAATGACGAGGTTATGTTTGAGAGCATGGGAGACGTGAATGGCGATGGAGTAACGGATTTCCTGATTCATTATCCTAACGGAGATGAGCAGATTCTTTATATACTGCCCTGAAGGGATGAACTGAATGGTGACTTAATTAAGTTTAGCCAGGAATAGAAAAACGGAGCCATCGCGCTCCGTTTTTTTTGCTCCTGACTTGGCTTATTGTGATATTGAATCCAGTTAACTATTACCTGTAACAAAGCAAACCCCCCGGTTTTTTGCTTAACCTCCCGCCTCATATCTGCTTTACTAGCACCTTGTTTTATTACCAGACTCAGTTTCAATGAAACCATTATGTGACGTAAGCGATTACAAGGCGCTGGCCCAAAGCCGGGTCCCGCGAATGTTCTTCCAGTATGCCGATTCCGGCTCCTGGACCCAGAGCACCTATAAGCGAAATGAAAGTGATTTTGCAGACATCCTGTTTCGCCAGCGGGTGGCGGTGGATATGTCTGATCGCTCGTTGGCAACAACGCTGGCCGGGCAACAGGCCAGTATGCCGGTGGCGCTTGCGCCTATTGGCATGTTGGGGATGCAGCATGCCAATGGTGAAATCCTTGCAGCCAAAGCCGCTGAAAAAGCCGGCATTCCGTTTACCCTGTCTACCATGAGTATTGCCTCCATCGAGGATGTCGCGGCCAATACCGAAAAGCCGTTCTGGTTCCAGCTCTATGTCATGAAAGACAAGGAATTTGCCGGCAACCTGATTGATCGTGCCAAGGCAGCGGGCTGCAGCGCGCTGGTGCTGACTCTGGATCTGCAGATCCTGGGGCAACGTCATAATGATATTCGCAATGGCCTGAGTGCGCCGCCACGTTTTACCCCCAGTCACTTGTGGCAGGTGATGACCCGGCCGCGTTGGGCGCTGGGTATGCTCGGTACAAGTCGCCGTACCTTTGGCAATATTGTTGGCCATGCCAGTAGCGTTACCGACCTGTCCTCGCTGTCTTCCTGGACCGCAGAACAGTTTGATCCCAAACTGAACTGGGACGATGTGGCCTGGATCAAGGAACGCTGGGGCGGCAAGCTGATTCTGAAAGGCATCATCGATGCCGAGGATGCCAAATTTGCGGTGAATACCGGCGCCGATGCTATTGTGGTGTCCAATCATGGCGGACGCCAACTGGATGGCGCACCTTCCTCTATCACTGCATTACCGCAGATCGTGGATGCGGTGGGCGACAAGATCGAGATTCATCTGGATGGCGGTGTGCGCAGTGGCCAGGATGTACTGCGAGCGATTTGTCTGGGCGCTGATGGTGTCTGGCTTGGGCGCGCCTATGTCTATGGTCTGGGTGCGCGGGGAGAAGCGGGCGTCAGCGACGTGCTGGAAATTGTGCGCAAGGAACTTGATACCACCATGGCGCTGTGTGGCGAACGGCTGATCGAAAATGTCGGGCCACATAACTTGTATATGCAAAGATAGTCGGGCCAGTAAACTTACCGGTCATTGTGTGTAATTTCAGATCCCGGCTTTATAATAAGCAGAACATTAACAAATAGTACAAGGGAAGCAGTATGTCGGAATACGAAAAACCCAAGGTGGAAAATAACAGACCTGATCCTCTGCCGGGGCAGGTAACGGTGCGTGAGGCGGTAATGAGCCTGTTCCGCAGCTTTGGTATCGACAGGGTGTTTGGTAATCCTGGCTCTACCGAACTGCCAATGTTTCGTGATTACCCGAAAGATTTTAAATACATACTGGGCCTGCAGGAAAGTATTGTGGTGGGCATGGCCGATGGTTATGCCCAGGCAACCCGTAATGCCGCGGTCGTGAATCTACATTCGGCCGTGGGGGCAGGGCATGCCGCCGGTAATATCTTTACTGCCTTTAAAAATCAGACACCGCTGGTGATTACCGCGGGTCAGCAGGCCAGATCCATTCTGCCCTTTGAACCATTTCTTTATGCCCAGCAGGCCTCGGAATTTCCCATGCCCTATGTGAAATGGAGCTGTGAACCGGCGCGCGCAGAAGATGTCCCACTGGCCATGGCCAGAGCCTATTACACCGCCATGCAGGCACCGCAGGGACCCACCTTTGTGTCGGTGCCCATTGATGACTGGGATTGTTATTGCGATGCACCGGATGCCCGCGCCATCAGTCAGCAGATACAGGGTGAAATGCAGTTATTGGAACAGGTGTCCGAAGCGCTGAACAATGCGCAGAAACCAGCCTTTGTGGTGGGCGCCGGAATTGGCCGGGAAGATGCCTGGGATGAAATCATCTCCCTGGCACAAACCCATAACAGTCTGGTCTATGCCAGCCCCATGTCTGCCCGTAACAGTTTTCCTGAAGACCACGCGCTGTTTGCCGGCTTTCTGGCGGCGAGCCGTCAGGAGATTGTCAAAGCCCTGCACGGCCATGATGTGATTATTGTGCTGGGTGCGCCGGCTTTTACCTATCATGTCGAAGGTAGTGGTCCGCATATTCCCGAAGGCAGTGAATTATTTCAGATTGTTGATAATGCCAATACCGCTGCCTGGTCCCCAGTGGGCACGGCGGTCATTAGCAGCATGAAACCGGCACTGCAATTCCTCAATGCCAGGGCTGCGCCCAAGCCCAGAGCCGTGCCTGATCCACGTCCGGCGGCGCCAGTGCTGGATGGCAAACCGTTTAACGATAAATATGTGCTGCAGCAGTTGGCAAAGTTAAGAAAGCCGGATTCCATTATTGTAGAAGAAGCGCCCAGTTGTCGTGGACCGATGCACGATTACCTGCCGATCCTGGAAAGAGATACCTTTTATACCTGTGCCAGTGGTGGTCTTGGCCATGGTTTGCCGGCTGCAGTGGGTGTCGCCATGGCGCGTCCCGACGACAAGGTGATTGCGCTGTTGGGTGATGGTTCCGCCATGTTTGCCATTCAGGGCCTGTGGTCGGCGGTGAATCAGAATCTGCCCATTACCTTCATCATTATCAACAATGCCAGCTATGCCGCCCTGAAAATGTTCGGCCGCATCTTCGATCTGGATGAAGTGGTAGGCAGTAATCTTGGTGGGATTGATTTTGTCTCGGTAGGTCAGGGCATGGGATGTGATGGCGCACGCGTTGATAATCCGCAAGATCTTGATAATGCGATTACCAAGGCAATCAATGCGCCGGGTCCTTATGTGCTGGAAGTTGTCGTAGAATCTTGATCATTCAGCAAAAAGTGCTCACCATCGGGTAAGCCTTTTTGTGAGTTTCCCGAATACCCGAATTAAATTACTCAGGAATTCTAATGCAGCCCAAGCTTGCTCTCTATGTCACTCCCATGTGTGGCTACTGTCACTATGTTATGTCTACCATTCAGGATCTGGGTCTGGAGGTGGAAATTCGCAATGTCTATGCTGACAAAAAAGACCTTGAGGATTTATATAACGCGCGCAAACGAACCACTGTTCCGGTGCTACGTATTACTACTGATAAAGAGGATCGCTGGATGCCGGAGTCCAGGGATATTGTGGAATATTTACAGGGACTGAACGTCTAGTTTCTGTTTTTCTGTAACGAAAGTTTTGGCTGCATTTAAAACCGGTAATTCCAGAAAAAATGATGATAAAACCAGAGCTTTGTTCTAGCTTGTTACAATTTAGGAGCAAATAGTGTTACTCGACTGGTTGCCAGCACTGGTGTCTTTGCTTGGTATTGTTAGTGCCTGGCTTATCTTCCGCAAAATTTCTGCAGAACCTTCCGGAGAACAATCTGTCCGGGACATTGCCGACAGCATTCAGCTTGGCGCAATGGTGTTTGTCAGGCAGGAATATTCTGTTCTTGGCATATTCATCATCTGTGTATCGGTAATTCTGTTGCTAACTGCTGGTGTCCCTGCCGCTGCAGTTTTTGTCGCAGGCTCCCTCAGTTCCGCTCTCGCAGGCTTTGTTGGCCTGTACACTGCGACCAAGGCCAATGTGCGTACAGCCGTGGCGGCGCGCGATCATGGGATCGACAAGGCATTGTCTATTTCCTTCCTTAGCGGCTCTGTGATGGGCCTAATCGTGGCCTCCCTGGGTCTGCTGGGCATTGGCTCTATAACCCTGTATCTTCGCGGCGAGATATCGCATCTGGCTACACTTAACTACTATGCCATGGGGGCATCCAGCGTTGCCCTGTTTGCCCGCGTTGGTGGCGGTATATTTACCAAGAGTGCGGACATGGGAGCTGATCTTGCCGGCAAGCTTGAAGCACGAATCTCCGAAGATGATCCCCGTAATGCGGGTGTTATTGCTGACAACGTCGGTGACAACGTTGGTGATGTGAATGGCATGGGGGCGGATATTTTTGAATCCTATGTGGGTTCCAATATTGCCGCCATTGCCATAGCGGCGACGATGGCAGCCTCTGAAGCCATGGCTTTAGGGGGCAGGGAGACCTTGTTGTTACTGCCCCTGGTGTTGTCATCCATTGGACTGCTGGCGTCAATAATCGGGGTCTGGAGTGTCAGGTTATTCCGCTATAAGTCCCCTGAGAGGGCGTTACAGACTGGCGTGTTATCCGCCTCAATCATTTTCATTGTGCTGGCATGGTTTATTGTTGTTTATACCGGACTTGATACCAAATTCTGGTGGGTCATCCTGATGGGTACCTGTTCCGGCATGATCATAGGCCTGGTTACCCAATACTACACGGAAGGTCCATCCATCAGGAAAATCGCCAGGGCGGGCCGCACAGGTGCGGCGACGGTAATAATCACCGGGCTTTCTGTTGGTATGATTTCCATCATTGTGCCTACGCTGACACTGGTGGCCGTCATTTTTGCCACAACACAACTTGCCGGTCTTTATGGCATCTCCATTGCGGCCGTAAGCATGCTTGCCACAGTAGGGATAATAATGGCCATCGATGCCTATGGCCCTGTCGCTGACAATGCTGGTGGCATCGCTGAAATGGCCGGCATGGGTGAGCAAACCAGAACGATTACTGACTCCCTTGATCAGCTCGGCAACACCACAGCGGCCATTGGCAAGGGCTTTGCCATTGGTGCCGCAGCCTTGACCTCTTTGGCCTTGATTAGTGCCTATGTCCAGGTGATTTCCCAGCGCATCCCGGATTTCAGTCTTGCCGTTACCAATCCCACCGTGTTGGTGGGAATGTTCATCGGGGCCATGTTGCCGTTCGTGTTTGCGTCACTCACCATGACTGCTGTGGGTGATGCTGCCGGAGAGATGATCGAGGAAATTCGTCGCCAGTTTCTTGAAATTGAAGGTCTGATGGAAGGCAAGGCCAAACCGGATTATGCACGCTGCACCAGCATCGCTACCCAAGCGGCTCTCAAACGTATGATACTGCCAGGTGTTATTGCTGTAGTTACGCCAGTGGTAGTAGGGTTTTTGTTAGGCCCTTTTGCCCTTGGCGGCTTGTTGGGTGGCGCTCTGCTTACCGGAATAATGCTTGCCCTGATTATGGCGAACGCCGGTGGTGCCTGGGATAATGCCAAGAAATATATCGAACGCGGCAATGAGGGGGGCAAGGGCTCCGACGCTCATGATGCCGCTATTGTTGGGGATACCGTGGGAGATCCATTCAAGGACACATCCGGGCCTTCACTTAATATTTTAATCAAGGTGCTGGCCATCTGTAGTCTGGTCTTGGCACCGTATATATAGTACATTTCCCATTAAATAAGTTAACAATTTTTATAAGGGGTATTGATAGTGGCAATTACTTTGGAACTGGATGACAAGCAACAGGAAATACTGAAAGAAATCCTGGATAACACCGTAGGAGACATGCGTTACGAGATTGCTGATACTGATAATTCGGTATTCAAGGATAATCTTAAAGAGCGCCGTGATGCGGTAGTTGTAATACTGGAAAAACTTGGCTAACCAGGTTTCCTTAAACAGGGGACATAAACAGGGGCAGACCACCTTTTAGTAGTAAAAAATCGATTTCAGCCTACACTATTATTATGTCTTGGAGAGTTAAAATACCTGTAAAACACGAGACAAGGATGTCTTATGTGCCCCCATTTTTCCCATTTTCTCTACAGGTTTTTCAGTTTTTCAGCCAATAGCTTACCTGGCCGGTCATAACGCGATGGCTCCCAGATAATTTTTTCACAAGCATTAAAGTCCGCCAGCCTTCTTATTTTTCTTGCCAGCTTGCTGGTATAGGCATCAAGGTCCTTAACAGGTTTTTCCAGGTGCAGGCTCTTGATGTTGAATTCACTGTTTTTGCGATCAGCTTTGGGGTCAAGCCGGCCTACAATCCCGTTGCCGTATAGAATCGGCAAACAAAAGTAGCCAAATTTTCGCTTCGCGGCCGTCACATAACATTCAATCTGGTAATCACTGTCAAACAATTGCTGGATACGTTTGCGTTTAATTACCGCATTATCAAAAGGGGAGAGCAGGTGTACATTGTTAGCGATACGTTTGCCTGCCAGTGTTTCCAGTAGATTTTCATTGCTATAAAAACTTGCAGGATGTGAGCCCACCTTGATCTCAATAATTTCTCCGGCATCCAGCATTGCCTGTAATCTGCTTTTTACCGCTGCCTTCTGCCCTTTACGCAAATAACTGAACTCGGATTCGGTAGCTATACCATGTGAGCGCAGGGTGGATAGAATCAGGTAACGCTGAAATTCTTCGCTGCTGGGAATACTTGTATCCAGATCGCCGGGTAACACCCGCTCGGGCAAATCATAAACTTTCTGGAACCCTTCGCGGTGGCTGATAATCAGCTTGCCTTCGATGAAAAGCTGTTCCAGAGCGATCTTGGCAGGTTTCCAGTTCCAGCCCCATTCACTACTGTATTTTTTGACGTGTTCGAAATCCCTGGCCTTCATTGGACCTTCGGCGCTTATTCTGTCGAGTACTCGCTTCATGGCTTTCCGGTCCGGCGTACGCCAGTGTATCTGGCCATCTGCAATGGCATGCATATAGGGCAAACTATAGCGGTAATCCTGCATGGGCAGGTAGGCCGCTGCATGGGACCAGTATTCAAAAATCCGGCGTTCTTTTTGCAGGGCATCAAGGTGATTTTCCTGATAGGTAGGCACACGCGTCCACAGTGCATGATGATGGGAGCGATTGATGACAGAAATAGTGTCGATCTGGATATAGCCAAGCTGCTCTATACAGCGCTGCACTGCCTGTTTACCTGCACCGAAAGGAGTGTTGTTGTGCAGACCCTGGGAGATCAGGGCAATGCGGCGCGCTTCCTGCAAAGAGATCTGAAGCATGATTAGCGGCAACCATAAAATGAAAAAGGTTTACATTATAGGCAAACCCTTTCCGGAGGTGGTAGTTACGGCTGAAATCAAAGGGGTCAGTAATCAAAGGGATAAGAGTAGCGTGATTATTGAAAAGGGAAGCGGAAAAAACAGGAATTTAAAAAATCATGTTACTCTGCGCCAATTACATAACAATAATATTCCGGGGGTATTCAATATGTGTTTGCGATCTCTTTGTAGCAAAGCTCTGGTGTTCTGCCTTCTTTTAACTGGTTTTAATACCTATGGGCAGGTTGGTGCTATTTCTGATTGGCCAGTGTATGGCGGAGGTGAAGGCTCTACCCGTTATTCGGCATTGAATCAGATCAATGCCGATACTGTTTCTGATCTGGAAATTGCCTGGGTGTGGAAAGCCGATTCCCTGCTTCCCAGAGCCCAGCCTGCCAGTCAGACAACACCGCTTATGGTCAACGGTGTACTGTATTTTACGATGGACTCCCGTCGCGTTGTGATAGCCGCCGATGCGGGCACTGGCGAGACTCTTTGGTTGTACCGTCCTGATGAAGGAGATCGTTATAACGCCGCTCCACGTAAAATTCATCGTGGTGTGTCCTGGTGGAGCGATGGCAATGGTGATGATCGAATACTTTTTGCCACCCCCGGATTTAATCTGATTGCCCTGGATGCCCATACCGGTGTGCCTGTTTCTACATTCGGTGAAAATGGCATCGTCGATATGGTGGCTGAGCAGGATCAGCTCTTTGAAGGGGACATGCTGGGCCGACTCGGTAATTCATCACCGGTGGTTATTTCCCGTGACACCGTAGTGATAGGGCCAGCCATGGGCAGACTGAATAAGGTTAATGCGAAAGGAGATATCCTGGCTTTTGATGTTCGTACCGGGCAGCGAAAGTGGACTTTTCACACAATCCCGCGTTCCGGCGAGTTTGGTTTTGAATCATGGCTCAATGGTTCTGCGGACTATACCGGGAATGCCGGAGTCTGGGGTCCGTTTTCGGTAGACTCTGAACTGGGCTATATTTATCTGGCTGTTGAAGCCCCGACCAACGATGTTTATGGAGGTGCACGTCACGGTGATAATCTGTTTTCCAGTTCTCTGGTGGCAGTGGATATCGAAACCGGACAGCGTGTTTGGCATTACCAGTTGGTGCATCACGATATCTGGGATTATGACAACCCGGCTCATCCTATTTTACTGGACCTGAATGTCGGCGGGCGTGAAATCAAGGCAGTAGTTCAACTTACCAAGCAAGCATTCGCCTATGTGTTTGATCGTGTTACCGGTGAGCCGGTATGGCCAATCATTGAAACGCCAGTGCCGCAAACCACGGTGCCCGGTGAGTGGACATCAGCAACCCAGCCAATACCAACTAAGCCACCTGGCTTTGATGTCCAGGGCTATAGTGAAGATGACCTGATCGACTTCACGCCTGAATTACGTGCCACAGCAATCGAGGCACTGGCAAACTATATCACTGGCCCGATTTACACTCCGGCCTCTGTGGTATCGCCGGACAATGTCGGTACGCTTCAGTTACCCGGTTTTGGCGGAGGTGCGAACTGGCCCTCGGGTGCCGCTGATCCGGAAACCGGGTTTGTGTATGTTGGGTCAATAACCAACCCAACAGTTCTCGGCCTTGAACCAAACCTGCCTGCCCGACCCGAAGATCCGGACTATACCGATTACAAAATGAGTGGAGGATTGCCAGATCTTCCGTATGGCCTGCCTCTGCTTAAGCCTCCCTATGGCAGAATCACTGCCTATGATATGAATCAGGGAGAGATTGCCTGGCAGATTCCAAACGGTGATACACCGCCTGCCATTCAGGCACAGCTTGACGAGGCCGGTCTTACCAATGTTCCACCCACCGGAAGTCGGGCACAGGCAGGTTTGCTGGTGACAAAAAGTTTGTTAATTGCCGGAGAAGGGGCAAATGGGCAGCCATATTTACATGCCTACGATAAGCAAACCGGGCAGGAAATCTGGCGTACCCGACTGCCATCAGGTCCCCAAACCGGTTTGCCCATGACTTATTCCCATGAAGGCAAACAATATATCATTGTGGCAGTGAACGGGAATGCACCAGGAGAAAGCGGAAATGCCGCGCAGTTGGTGGCGTACAAACTGCCTTAATTGTGGTTTGAGCTTTTAGGCAGGAATATTATTGATTGCCCATAAAAAAAGCACCTACAGGAGTTCCTGTAAGTGCTTGTTTTATATGGTAGCTACGACTGGACTTGAACCAGTGACCCCAGCATTATGAATGCGTTTCTGTAGTGTTTTTATAATTACCCTTATTTACTTATTTTTATCCTATAACAATAGGTATGAATCGGAATTTACGTTGTCCATGGAGTTGTCGTAGGGTAAATTGAAGTCAATTATATTTGGACTTACGATGAAAGCTCATATTACAACTACTCTCATTAAACATTTAAAGCCAGCTGATAAACCATATGAAGTAGTAGACGATGCCTTGAAAGGCTTTCTGGCCCTTGTTCAGCCCAGTGGGGTTATTAGCTTTACCTTTCATATAGAGCAAAGGATGGCTCCAGAAGGCGATTTAGCCTGGCAAGCATCATGGTATTACTGCCCCCTCAGCAAGGAAAGGGGCGGAGCAGTTAGTTGCCAAAGTTGTTCAGGGTGGAGATCCTCAGGTAGAGAAAAAGGAGGTTAGTGCCAAGAAAAAAAATAAGCGATTTGAGACGCTTGGAGGTTTTTTAGAATCCAGGTATTCGGAATGGACCATGACTCACCAGAAACGTGGCAATGAAACTGATAGCAACGATGCCCCAGTGGCAGGAAAAGCTAACTGTGCTTCAGAGTGCAAAAGGAGTGGGCAAAGTACTGTCTTACACCTTGCTGAGTGAATTACCAGAACTGGGGAAACTCAATCGTAAAGAGATTGCCGCCTTGGTGGGTGTTGCACCGATGAACCGGGACAGTGGTAACTTCCAGGGCAAGAGGATGATCCGCGGCGGACGTTATAAAGTGAGAACTGTATTGTTTATGTCGATAATGTCCGCGATTCGATTTAATCCGCAGATCCGCGCTACCTATGAACGCTTGGTGAGTGCAGGAAAGCCGAAGAAGGTTGCGATGATCGCCTGCATGAGAAAGCAGCTTTGCATACTTAATGCGATGGTTAAAAACGGTACGAAGTGGGAAGAAAAAATGGCCTGAAAAGCTTGACTCAAAACATAGTCACTTCTTAATGGGGCGGGAACGCAGTGAGTGTCCCAGCCTTGAAAGGGCGATATTCAAGGGTTTGTATGGATTAGCCACTTTCTCGGTAAAGAAAAGTATCAAGGAAGTGGGGGTGCGCAAGGTCCTGGGGGCAAAGTCCAGGGACATCGTTTTACTTTTTCTATGGCGCTTTTCCCTGCCAATACTGTTAGCCAATTTGATTGCCTGGCCAGTTGCCATTTATGCCATGCTGAGATGGTTGCAACGGTTTCCGGAGCAGATAGGTTATGAATTGTTATTGCCCATTTGCCTGTCGGCCACTGTGTTGGCGTTACTCATTGCCTGGTTGACCGTCATTACGACTACAATCAAGGCCGCAAGGGCAGATCCGGTGGAATCCCTGCGTTATGAGTAAAAGGTTTTTATTAGTGTGCCAAGTATAAATTGGCGATATGGTATAAAAAATGTCTTAGTATCAAGGTGCCACTTGGAAAAATCTTTCCCAGACAGCCGAGATAAAATTTAATTTTTATAGTTAGCTTATTCATATCTCAGTGAACGCACAGGATCACTGTTTGCGGCTTTGAAGCATTGGCTGGACACTGTAACGATGGCTACCAGTACTGTAATGATGGTTACCGCAAGATAAATCAAGGGGGATATTTCAACGCGTGATGAAAACTGCTCAAAATACAGCGTAATGGCATAATAACCAATTCCCCAGGCGACTATACTTGCCACAATCACCGGTTTGACAAAATCCCAGGTGAGCAACTGAACTATTGTTTTCGATGTAGCTCCAAGTACCTTGCGTACACCGACTTCCTTGGTGCGTCGCTCACTGGTATAAAACGCGAGGGCGTATAAGCCGAATATAGAAATAATCACTGTAATAATGCTGGCAAAGATTGATGCTTTGCTTATACCGTTGATTTGTTCATTAACCAGGTCACTAAAAGTCTGGTTATAGAAAGTCCTGTCCAATGGTGCATTCGGTCTGTGTGTGGCCCAGACCCTATCGATATGATCCAGCGCGCTCGCTTGTTGTGCCGGATCAATACGAATTAATACCGCCCGCTGTGGATCCAGGGTTGCCCGAAAGAGACTCACGGAACGAAGCGTATCTTCCAATCCGCCACTGAGGCGAAAATCATCAACTACGCCAATAACACGATATTGATAGGTACCATTGGGGCCACCACCAAACAGGAAGATTTGATCCAGTGCGTCTTCA
>CBFICR010000081.1:0-12533 GCA_965661105.1 Pseudohongiellaceae bacterium
CTACAGGAAGAGATCCTGGGGGTTGCTGAAGTACGTGACATCTTTACTTCACCGAAATTTGGTTCCATTGCCGGTAGCATGGTGATCGAAGGTACCGTCTATCGTAGTAAACCGATTCGTGTACTGCGCGATGACGTGGTCATTTATGAAGGCGAACTCGAATCCCTGCGACGTTTCAAGGATGAGGCCAGTGAGGTCAGAAATGGCATGGAATGCGGTATTGGTGTGAAGAATTACACTGATGTAAGAGTCGGCGACAAGATCGAAGTATTCGAGCGCAAGGAAGTGGCCAGAACTCTTGCCTAAGCAAAAGTCTTTCCTCAATCAAGGCATACTTCACCTGAAATAATATGGCCAGAGTCTCAAAAAGAGTAGACAAGGTAGCTGATCTCCTGAAAAAGGAGATCGCTCTCTTAATTCAGGGTGAAGTTCGTGACCCCAGAGTTGGAATGGCTTCTGTTACAGGCGTCAAGGTGAGCAGGGACCTTGCGCATGCCAGTGTCTATGTCACGCTGCTTGGTAAAAATACTTCCGAAGAAATACAGGAGGGTATTGATGCCCTCAACAAAGCGGCTGGATTTCTCCGCTCCCTTCTGGCCAAGAGTATTAGTCTGCGCACCACACCGAAACTCAATTTTATCTACGACGACAGTCTTGCCCGTGGTCAGTTTATGACCGATCTGATTGATGAAGCTCTGGCCCGTGATGAACGGGATCATCATATCGACGACGATGACAGTGAAAAATAGGCAGGGTCTGAATTGGCAAAACGACGTCGGGGTAGAAGCGTAAACGGGATCCTTGTGCTGGACAAACCCGCCGGCGAATCTTCCAATCGAAGTCTGCAACGAGTAAAACGCTTGCTTGATGCAACCAAGGCCGGACATACCGGCAGCCTTGATCCTCTGGCCACGGGGGTTCTGCCTCTGTGCTTTGGCGAAGCGACAAAAATCTCCCAGTTCCTTCTTGATGCCGATAAACGTTATCGCACCACTATCAAGCTTGGTATTAAAACAGCCAGTGGAGATTCGCAGTCAGAAACCCTGAAAACCTGTGAAGTTAATCTCTCAAAAAAGCAGGTTGAAGACAGCCTGGATAATTTCCGCGGTGAAATCAGACAAATTCCTTCCATGTACTCTGCGCTCAAGCATAAGGGAGTTCCTTTGTATAAGCTGGCAAGAAAGGGGGAGGAGGTAGAAAGAAAGGAAAGAATTGTAACAGTTTTCAGCCTTGAGCTGCTTGATTTCAGGGGAGATGAAATTGACCTGGAGGTTCACTGTTCCAAGGGAACCTATATTCGTATGATTGCTGATGACCTTGGGGATCAGTTGGGGGTAGGTGGGCATGTTACAGTTCTACGTCGCCTGCAATCGGGACCTTTTACCGAAGCGCAGTCTGTCACCCTGGAAAAGCTGGAGGCAGAAATCCAAGGTAATGACCCGCATACACTGGATCAATACCTGTTACCGGCTGATTTTGCGGTAGAACATCTGGAAAAAGTCGATTTACCTACTGTTACTGCCGATTTTGTCCGCCAGGGACAGCCTGTGATTGCCCGGGGTTTACCTACCAGTGGTACCGTTCGCCTGTACGACACTGGTCAGTTTATAGGTATTGGTAAAATCCTGGATGATGGGCGTGTGGCGCCTGTCAGGTTGATGAAAACAGATTAGGCAAAGGCTGTATCAACGCCCTCAATTATGCTATTGTACGCCCCCTTTGCTAGCCAGAGCCCGCGGAAACAGGGAGTTCAGCCTGCAAAAGGAAGTAAAAGAAATGAAATGTAGCAGGTAAATATAGCAAGTAAATATAGTAAAGCATCAGGGACTAAACTCAGGTAACTATAAATATGCATGGTTATTCTGATTGAAAGGATTTCAAAAAACTTTCACGCATATTCACAGGAGTAATAACTATGGCCTTAACTGCCACTGAAAAAGCTGAAATTGTCAGGGAATACGCATTAGCCGAAGGAGATACTGGATCTCCTGAAGTACAGGTTGCCCTACTGACAAGCAACATCAATCATCTCCAGTCGCACTTCAAAGAGCACAGTCACGATCATCATTCCCGTCGCGGTCTTATCCGCATGGTGAATACCCGTCGCAAGCTGCTCGACTATCTAAAAAGAAAAGATGTCAGTCGTTATGCCACTCTCATCAAGAGATTGGGTCTACGCCGATAACATTTCTCCCCTGGCCAACATGGGGTTGGCCAGGCTCGTACGCCTAAGAAAAAGAGTAAAAAATCTATGTTTAATACTGTAAGAAAAGAATTCAAATACGGAAATGACACTGTCGTCATGGAAACGGGAAAAATTGCCCGCCAGGCTACAGGTGCTGTATTGGTCACAATTGGCAATACATCAGTACTGACTACAGTTGTTGGTAAGAAGACGGCCACTCCTGGCCAGAGCTTTTTCCCATTAACAGTAAATTACCAGGAAAAAACTTACGCCGCGGGTAAAATTCCCGGTGGATTTTTCAAACGTGAAGGTCGTCCAACAGAAAAAGAAACTCTTACTTGCCGATTGATTGACAGACCAATCCGCCCTTTGTTTCCAAAAGGATTCCTGAATGAAGTTCAGGTAGTTCCCACTGTTGTTTCATCTGATAAAGATGTTGATCCGGATATCGCTGCCATGATCGGAACGTCTGCAGCTCTGGCTATTTCAGGCATTCCTTTTGCTGGCCCCCTGGGTGCTGCCCGTGTCGGTTATACCGATGAGCACGGCTATATTCTGAATCCCAGCTATTCACAACTTGAGACTTCCGATCTTGATATGGTTGTTGCCGGCACCGAATCTGCTGTTCTTATGGTGGAATCTGAAGCAAAAGAATTAAGTGAAGACCTGATGTTGGGCGCAGTACTTTTCGCCCACGTGGAAATGCAGGCAGTTATCAAAGCTGTTAATGAACTTAAAGCCGAAGCCGGTAAGCCTGACTGGGAGTGGACACCGCCAGCTGTTAATGAAGCATTGACAGGTTTGATTTCGGCAAGTTTTACTGAAAGTATCAGCAATGCTTACCAGGTTTCAGACAAAATGCAGCGCCAGGATAAACTGGGCGAATTGCAGGAGCAGGCTGTTGCACAGTTTGCCAATGAAGAAGCAGACCCTGCAGTGAGTGCTGGAGAAGTTCAGGAAATTTTCGCAAAACTTGAGAAGAAAATAGTTCGTGGGAAAATTATAGATGGTGCACCCAGAATTGATGGCAGGGATCAGACTACTGTTCGTCCGATTTCTGTTGAAACCAGTGTGTTGAATAAAACCCATGGTTCGGCATTGTTTACCCGTGGTGAAACCCAGGCTCTGGTAGTTGCAACTCTGGGTGCCATGCGTGATGCACAGTTACTCGAAGGATTGGCTGGTACCAAGAAAGATGCCTTCATGCTGCATTATAACTTCCCTCCATTTAGCGTCGGTGAGACCGGTTTTATGAGTGGTCCAAAGCGTCGTGAGATTGGTCATGGCCGACTTGCCCGTCGTGGTGTTGCTGCAGTTTTGCCAAAAGAAGAGGATTTTCCTTATACCATCCGCGTGGTTTCGGAAATTACTGAATCCAATGGTTCCAGCTCCATGGCCAGTGTTTGTGGAACGAGCCTGGCATTAATGGATGCCGGTGTTCCACTGAAAGCCCCTGTTGCTGGTATTGCCATGGGACTCATCAAGGAAGATAACGGCTTTGCTGTACTGACAGATATCCTTGGTGACGAAGATCATTTGGGTGACATGGACTTCAAGGTGGCAGGTTCAGCCGCCGGTATCACAGCACTGCAAATGGACATCAAGATTCAGGGCATCACTGAAGAAATCATGGAAACTGCATTGGAACAGGCGCACAGTGCGCGTCTGCATATCCTTGGTGAAATGAGCAAAGTAATCTCGGAATCACGTGCGGAAGTCTCTGAAAATGCGCCAAGCATGGGCATGATGAAGGTACACACTGACAAGATCCGTGATGTCATTGGTAAAGGTGGCGCTACAATTCGCTCCATTACTGAAGAGACGGGAGCCCAGGTTGATATCGATGATGATGGCAATATTCGTATTTATGGTGAAGATGCCACATCCAGAGACGCCGCTGTTGCCATGATTGAAGAAATCACTGCTGAAGCAGAAATTGGCAGAATCTATAAAGGTATTGTTTCCAAGATTGTCGATTTTGGTGCTTTCGTGACGATCCTTCCCGGAAAAGACGGGCTGGTTCATATTTCACAGATTGCGCAGGAACGTGTCGAGAACGTTACTGATTTTCTGACTGAAAAGCAGGAAATTCTGGTGAAGGTCTTAAAGATCGATGACCGTGGCAAGATAAGCCTGAGTATGAAAGATGTCACTGACGAAGAGAAAGCCAACTTCAGTTAATTTTCATCTTTGACGCTAATCTTTAGTGAACAAAGAGAAAATAAGTAAAAAAAAGCCGGTGATGCGTAAGCTCACCGGCTTTTTTAATGCACTAATATTTTCAGATCATTACTTGATAATCTGATCCTTGATTGCCTGGTGCTGATCTGAAGGTAATCTTGGGCCAAAATTACTGACAGTGGTCGCGGCAGCCAGACTGGCAAGCTTGCCGGCGGTTTCAAAATCATTGCCAGCAGTAATCGCATAGAGGAATGCGCCGGCAAACATATCGCCGGCTCCATTCGAATCTATTGCTTTGACAGAATGGGATGCAATCTTGATGTAATTCGAACCATCAAATAAAAGTGCACCTTCTGAACCCAGAGTAATAACAAACTGTTTAGCAATACTTTTCAGGCCTTCTGCGGCTTCTTCAATAGTGTCTTTGCCAGTCCATTCCTTTGCTTCAACATCGTTGGCAAATAAAAGGTCAACACCATCGCCGATCATCTCTTCCAGTCCGCCACGAAAGAACTGAACCATCGCTGGATCGGAAAGGGTGATCGAGGTTTTAACGCCATTTTCTTCGGCGATCTTTTTCGCATAGACACAAGCTTCTCGGCCACTATCGGAAGACACCAGATATCCTTCCAGATAAAGATACTGTGCATCAGCTACCGCTTGTACATCAATATCGTCCTTTGACAGGGTTTCCGAAATACCAAGAAAGGTGAGCATTGTGCGTTCGGCATCAGGACTGACCATGACCAGGCACTTGCCAGTTACGCCGTCTTCCCGATTGTGATTATCAAGGTTGGTATGAATGTTAAGGTCGCCCAGTTCTTCCAGATAAAAATCCCCGAACTCATCATTGGATACTTTACAGGCATAATAGGTATTACCACCAAACTGAGAAATAGCATACATGGTGTTTGCTGCAGAGCCGCCACCGGCTCGTTTTTTAAGCCCATACTTTTCCATAAGTCTTTCCAGAAGAGTTTCCTGTGACTCTCCGTCTACCAGGGTCATAATGCCCTTTTGTATACTTTCATGTGCAAAGAAATCGTCCTTAACTTCAAATTCTTTATCGACGAGTGCATTTCCCAGGCCATAGACGTGATACTTCTTCATTATTATTTTCCTTGTTTTGATTCGTTGTTGTTTATAAATCTGCAAAAGCTTTTTCAGCAGCATCCAGTGTGTATTGTATTTCTTCATCACCATGTGCAGCAGAGATGAACCCTGCTTCAAAAGCTGAAGGCGCGAGATAAATTCCGCTTTCCAACATCAGGTGGAAATATTTTTTGAACCTTTCCAGGTCGCATGCCATAACCTGTTCAAAGCGAGTCACTTTTTCTTCATTGGTGAAAAAGCATCCGAACATGCCACCTACCTGGTTAGTTGTGAAACCTATACCTGCATCTGTTGCACGATCCTGTAAGCCTTTCAGCAGAAGTTCTGCCTTGGCTGATAATGATTCAAAAAAATCAGGTTTGCTGAGTTCTTTGAGTGTTGCCATGCCCGCAGATACTGCCAATGGGTTTCCGGACAGGGTGCCCGCCTGATAGACGGGACCATTGGGTGCAAGCATATCCATAATAGATTTTTTCCCACCAAATGCACCCACCGGCAGGCCCCCGCCAATTACTTTGCCAAGCGTGGTCAAATCCGGGGTAACACCATAAACCTGTTGTGCTCCCCCCAGTGCTGTTCTGAAGCCTGTCATTACCTCATCAAAAATTAGCACACTGCCATATTGGTCACATATTTCACGCAGACCCTGCAGGTAACCGGGTACAGGAGGCACAAGATTCATGTTTCCTGCTACCGGCTCTATAATAATACAGGCAATTTCCTGGCCGTACTTTTCAAACAATTGACTGACGCTATCAATGTCATTGTATGGCAACACGAAAGTTTCGGATGATGTTGATGCAGGCACTCCCAGAGAGTCGGGAGCCCCAAGTGTCAAGGCGCCAGAGCCTGCTTTTACCAGCAGTGAGTCCACATGGCCATGGTAACAACCTTCAAATTTTAAAATCTTGTCTCGCTTTGTGAATCCTCTGGCCAGACGAATGGCGCTCATGGTGGCTTCTGTCCCTGAATTTACAAGTCGGACGGATTCAATGGACGGCACCAACTGGGTTATTAATTCAGCAAGAGTACCCTCCTGTTCGGTTGGAGCACCAAAGGTAAGCCCCTTTTCCATCTGGTTTTTCAGGGCAGATATTACTGACGGATGGCGGTGCCCAAGAATAAGTGGGCCCCATGATCCGATATAGTCAACATAACGATTATCATCCTCATCAATCAGCCAGGCACCTTCCCCCTGTTTAAAAAAAACAGGACTGCCGCCTACGCCTTTAAAGGCGCGCACAGGGGAGTTAACGCCACCGGGAATGAACTGTTTTGCGGTAGCAAAGAGAGTTTCAGAATGGCTGTGTTTGCCTGAGGTCATATGGGGATCCTGATTAGAATGGTTTAACAACAACTAGAATGACTATAACGATGAGAAGCACGGTAGGGACTTCATTGAAATATCTGTAGTAGGTATGCGGCCGGGTATTTTGATCGTCCCTGAACAGCTTCAGATAGTGCCAGCACATGCCATGGTAAATAAGGAGAAGGACAACACATGACAGTTTGGCATGCATCCAGGCGGAAGCCATGTAATATTGTGGGTTATATCCATAAACAATCGCGCCAAAAAGGATGGTAAGCACTGCTGCAGGTGTCATGATGCCCCGGTAGAGCTTACGTTCCATGATTTTAAAACGTTCTTTGGTGGCGGTATCTTCTGTCATGGCATGATGTACATACAGGCGAGGCAGATAAAAAAGTGCCGCAAACCAGCTGATGACAGAAATAATGTGAAAAGCCTTGAACCAGAGCATTTGTATAAATAATTTATAATTGGTGTAGTGGTTTCAAACAAAGAGGCGAATGATAACATCACCGGCAGAGAGTCTAAAACGGATTAGGCTTTATCTTTTGCTGGCGGACTCTTATCATACGCGCCCCCGTTTATAACCTTGAAGCAACTGGTATATTTTTATCCGGGTTTACATAAAGAGGTATTCACTTGATTAAGGCAGGAATAGTAGGCGCAACAGGCTATACAGGGCAGGAATTACTGCGTTTGCTGATACAGCATCCGCAAGTAACGTTACAGGCTGTCACTTCCAGAAGTGAGGCAGGCAAACCGGTTGCTTCCCTGTTTCCCAATTTGCGCGGGTATCTGGATCTGAATTTTGTTGCACCTGAGGTCGAATTGCTCCAGGCCTGTGATATCGTTTTCTTTGCCACGCCAAATGGTACTGCCATGACGATGGTTCCCGGACTAATAGAGTCAGGTGTTAGAGTGGTGGATCTTTCGGCCGACTTCAGGATTAAGGATGCCATACTGTGGTCTCAATGGTACGGGATGGAGCATGCCTGTCCCTCGCTACTGGATGAAGCTGTTTATGGCCTGCCTGAAATGAACCGGGAGGCTACCAGAAACGCAAGAATCCTTGCCAATCCCGGGTGTTATCCTACGGCGGTTCAGTTGGGATTTCTGCCTTTAGTTAAAAATAATTTGGTAGATACAGACAGGTTGATCGCGGACTGCAAGTCCGGGGTGAGTGGAGCTGGGCGCAAAGCAGATATTGGTATTTTGTTATGTGAAACCAGTGAAAGCATGAAAGCCTATAGCATTAACGGGCACAGGCATTTGCCTGAAATTTCCCAGGGATTGAACAGTGTCAGTAGTAAGAAAGTAGGCCTGACATTTATGCCTCACCTCACTCCTATGATCAGGGGAATACAGGCTAGTCTTTATGCCACCCTGACTAATAAGGATACAGATCTGCAAGGATTGTTTGAGGATTTTTATCGGGAAGAGCCGTTTGTTGATGTGCTTGAGCCGGGCCTGAGCCCTGATACCCGAAGTGTGCGAGGTACCAACAGGCTGCAACTGGCAGTTTGCCAGCCGCAGGGCGGGGACACCGTTGTTGTTCTGGCCGCAGAAGATAATCTTGTAAAAGGTGCTGCGGGACAGGCAGTACAAAACATGAATATAATGTTTGGCCTAACAGAAACCTCAGGGCTGGAGCTGATAGCAGCACTGCCCTGATTAAAGCTGAACCAGACCATCAGGACTAATACATTGAGTAAAGCGCCTACAGTAAAAGGCAGTAAACAACTCAAGATGATTGTTGTTCCATATCGTCCATGGCGCAAGACTATGGCGCGCCTGGGCATATTACTTCTTGTTGCCGCAACCGGAGCCGGTTTTTACTTTTATGGCTATAGTGAAGGTGTTTTTATTAATGGTGATGCCAGACAAGAGCGCGACGAGCTGATGTTACAGGTAGACGATATGAGTACTCAGCTCATTGTCATGCAGCAGGAATTAACCAATAGTGAGCAGGCTAATACACTTGACCGTCAGGCACTGGAGGAAGTTCAGGCAACTATTATTAATCTGCGTGAAACAATAGCCCAACTGGAAGAAGATGTTTTGTATTACAAGCAGATTATGTCTCCAGAAAATAACGAAACTGGCCTGATGGTAGGTCAGCTGGATCTGCTGGAAACTGAATTGCAAAATCGTATACGTTACCGGCTCGAATTAAGGCAGGCGGGGAATAACGATAACATCGTGAGCGGGTATGCGAATGTTAATATTTTGGGAACCCGGGAGCGTCAGGAAATTTCCATGCCCCTGAGAAGTCTCGCTGTGGATGAAGATCAACTGGATATCAAGTTGCAGTTTCGATATTTCCAGAATATTCAGGGTGAGCTGATATTGCCGGATGGATTTATTCCTTTGGGAGTTCAGATACTTGCTGTGGATGAAGGCAATGATGGGAAAACCATCCAGAAGAATTTTGCCTGGGTTGTTGAATAATTTGCCTGATAAGTACCTTTTAAAGCAGGGCGAAGAAGTAGTTTCGGTAAATTTAGTCAGATAAGCTCATTGTGACAACATGGTAAATGTCCAAATAGTTAACTAAGTATTAATTTCTAGTAATTTATAAAGATACAATCCGCAAGCAATATAAGGATTTACAGATTTATGGAGATAAGGTGAAAAAACCATTCAGTACAGAAAATATCACTACCCTGATTTCCAAGGCAACAGAGGTCACCGGTGATGTGCACTTTAGCGGGGTGCTGGAGGTTGAAGGAAAAGTCCGTGGCAATATTTATGCTGATGACGATTCATCTGCTGAAGTACGTGTCAGGGAAAGTGGCCTTGTTCAGGGGGAAATCAAGGTGCCTTCCGTCATCATTAATGGCCTTGTTGAGGGAGATGTCCATTCTACACAGCATCTGGAGTTAGCCGCGAAAGCCCGCGTAGTCGGAAATGTTTACTACCATTTGATCGAAATGGTGATGGGCTCAGAGGTCAATGGCAGCTTGTGCCATCGCGCTTCTGCTGACCTTAAGCCCAGACAGATCGGAATGGAAAAGTCCGGAGTACTAGGTAAGGATGAGGTTCCGGTCTTTGTAAAAAACAGCTAGGCACCGCCCCTCAATACTTGACTAATTTGCTTGGTTTTTGCATAATACGCCTCCCTTATTATGTTCGGAAATAAACCATGACGGCTGCAGAAAATGTGAATGACCCGGTCGTTGGTATGCACGAAGCGGTAGCCATAACGCTCACCGATAATGCTGCCAAAAAGGTAAGCGCATTGATTAGCGAGGAAGGAAACCCTGAGCTCAAATTACGTGTGTTTGTAACCGGTGGTGGATGTTCCGGCTTCCAGTATGGATTCTCATTTGATGAGAATGCTAATGAAGATGACACGGTTATTGATAACAAGGGTGCACGGTTGTTGGTGGATCCGCTCAGTTTTCAGTACCTGGTAGGGTCCAGAGTGGATTATACGGAAGGCCTCGAAGGCTCTCGATTTATTGTCGAAAACCCCTTGGCAACAACAACCTGTGGTTGCGGTATGTCCTTTTCAATGTAGCGAATTTGTTAAAGTGACCGCTGTATATGATATGGCTATCGACTTAAACGAATTGGGCCGTCTAGTAAGTATTTTTTAAAACTCTCTTACCTGCAAAATAAACCCCTCCAGCAATTACCGGATGCGCTGAACCTGTTATGTCTGTGAAATCCACGGGCTGTTCGGAAAGTGTTTGTTTTGCCAGCCAGGCGAAGGCTACTGCTTCCATGCTATCTTCCATGACTCCAAGTCTGGAGCTTGGCATGACTTCAAAGGAAGGGAGAGTTTGTGCAAGTTCCTGCATAAGTGCGCTGTTGTAAGCGCCCCCGCCACATACAATGATTTGACCTTTGTTAAGCTCTTTTTTAATAGCGTCTTTAATTGTTTGAACAGTCAATGCCAATAATGTTGCCTGGACATTTTCCGGGGCGATAGCCTGGTTTAGTTTAGCCAGCCTGCTGTTGAGCCAGTGCATATTAAATAATTCACGGCCAGTGCTTTTGGGGGGCGGAAGCCGGAAATAGTGCTCATCCAACAAGATTGACATCAACTCTTCAACAACTTTCCCGGTGGTAGCCCATCCCCCATCCTTATCATAGGGGTGGCCCAGATGCTGTTGAACCCAGAGATCCATTAATACATTTCCAGGTCCGGTGTCGTGTCCGGAGATCTCCCCGGTTTTTTTCAGCACAGTTATATTCGACATGCCGCCAATATTTATGATCACTCGATCATTTTCAGCGCTGGAAAAAATCTTTCTGTGAAAGGCCGGCACAATGGGTGCACCCTGACCGCCTGCCGCCAAATCCCTGCGTCTGAAATCAGCTACTGTGGTTATGTGGGTAAGCTCGGCAATAGTATTTGGATCGCCAATTTGTATTGTGAACGGATAATTTGAAACGTTCTGATGGGGCATATGGCGGATGGTCTGGCCATGGCTGCCAACCGCAGCGATTTGTGAGGGCTTTAGTCCATTAATCTCAAGTATCTGGTTAACAGAGAGTGCCAACAGGCGGGCAAACTCAACGTCTGTTTCTCCCAGTAGTGGAATCTGATTGTTGTGATCCTCACACAGATATAACAGTTTTTGCCTGAGATCATCAGGAATTTCAGTATTGATAAAGTCCAGCTGGGTGGGTTTGCCTCCATTAAAGTCAACAAGGGCGCAGTCAACAGCATCCATGCTGGTGCCGGAAATCAAGCCAATGTATATGGATGAGTGCATTAGTGTTCAGAGAAAACTGAATTTTGGGCAATATTTTTTGTGCTGCTTACGTGGGTTTCCAGCTGAGCAAGGATTATTTGTGTTTGCTCCCTGAAGCGCTGCATCTCAGAGTTGGGCACAGATTCCGCTTTGGGAAGTTTGTCGTGGATTGTCCTTGAATTGCGATGAACCCCATCCATTAAAAATTCATAATGCAGGTGAGGTCCCGTAGCACCACCGGTTGATCCAACATAACCAATTACCTGCCCCTGTTTTACCCGGGCGCCATTTTTAATGCCTTTGGCATAGTCATTAAGATGGGCATACTTGGTCTGGAATTTTTCGCCATGTTGGACGACAACCAGTTTGCCAAAGGAGCCGTTGCGAGATGCCCAGGTCACCCGACCATCGCCCGCCGCAACCACAGGGGTGCCGCGAGGAGCTGCATAGTCTGTACCTTTATGGGCGCGTATAGTACTTAAAATCGGGTGCTTACGGCTCAGGCTGAAACCGGAACTGATACGTGTGAAATCCACCGGGTTGCGCAGGAAAGCCTTGCGCATACTTTCTCCATCCGGGTTATAGAAGTTGGAATCGCCGGACTGACTCACATATCGTACCGCAGTATAGGTGTCACCCTGGTTGGTAAATTGTGCTGCCAGAATTCTGCCGTAGCCAATGTACTCGCCATCCAGAAACTTCTCTTCGTACAACAGGTTAAAAGTATCGCCCTTGCGGGTATCCAGCAGAAAATCGATTACCCCTCCAAATATCCCGGCCAGCTCCATGGTAGCCCCGGCTGACATACCTCCCCGTTGTGCTGCTAAAAATAAAGAGTCATCAATAGTCGCCTCACGGAATACCTGTTTTATATCCGGTTGCCGTGTGTGTTCAGTAGCGACATAGTAGCCTTCTTCAATTTTGCTGAATTCAACACTTTCGAGCTTGTTTTTAATAATAGTGAGAGTGTCGAGCTTGTTCCCTGATTCGGGGTTTTGCTGAAAGGTAAATTCCAGTTGATAGCCGGGATAGAGGTTGTTGA
>CBFICR010000082.1:0-12342 GCA_965661105.1 Pseudohongiellaceae bacterium
ATCCCTTATTGCTTTTGTCGCTATTCAATGGAAAGAATCAGATTCCACCAACAAGGCAATAAAACTGGCCGGAACACACATTGACCGGTGATCACCCTGCAAATTTCACCGAGGCCAGAAATTCAGGGCGCGGATTATAGCAATCACGATTGGCAGAAGGCTAATAAATTCTGGGGATAAATTCTTGATTGTGCAGTTAATAAGTAAGCTATACACGTGGCTGACAACTGTTCTGATGCCCGGATCATGGAGGGACGGGTCAAGTCCTGTGCAACTCTTGTGCAACATGGAGTCCTGCATTATGCTTGTTCGCTTTCGGTCTTCCGCTAAACCATGAAATAAATCCGATTGGCGACAGTCAGTTTTTTTCAATAGAAAATTCCGGTTAATAAAAAATAATCACAATAAGGATCTTTTATGTCCAACGGTATTCTGGCGCTCTTATCTCTCTTGCCGATCATTTCTGTGGCGGTCTTTCTGGTTATGCTGCGCTGGCCAGCAAGTCGTGCCATGCCTATTTCCTACGTCGTGGCCGCACTGCTTGCGCTTTTTGTCTGGCAGATTCCGTTCGTCAAAGTGATGGCCGCTTCGGTGAATGGTCTTATCGATGCGATTGAACTGATCTATATTATTTTTGGTGCCATCCTGCTACTTAATACCCTGCAGGAAAGTGGGGCGATTCAGAGTATTCGAAAAGGTTTTTCTGACATCACACCGGATCGAAGAATCCAGGTCATTATCATAGCCTGGTTATTTGGTTCTTTTATTGAGGGATCCGCCGGTTTTGGCACCCCTGCAGCAGTTGCAGTACCCCTGATGGTGGGGCTGGGTTTCCCCGCCATGGCGGCTGTTGTGTCCGGCATGATCATCCAGAGCACGCCAGTATCCTTTGGCGCTCTGGGTACGCCCATGCTCACAGGCGTCTTCACTGGTCTGGCGGATGATGAGGCAGTAATGGCCTATGCGAGCCAGCTTGGCATGGACCATCTTGAGCTGGTTTCCTTTATCGCCGCCAAGGTGGCGCTGCTTCACGCTATTGCCGGTACCTTTATTCCATTAATTCTGGTCTGTGTGATGACCCAGTTTTTCGGAAAAAACAAATCCTTTATCGAAGGCATGAAGATCTGGAAGTTTGCCATCTTTGCGGCTTTCTCCATGACTATTCCCTATGTTCTTGTGGCACGCTATCTGGGGCCCGAATTTCCTTCACTGTTCGGTGGCCTGATCGGTCTTGCTATTGTAGTTACAGCGGCGCGCAAAGGCTTCCTGATGCCAAAAGAGGATGACATTTGGGTATTTCCTGAACGCAGTGAGTGGGATTCGCTCTGGATTGGTCGTTTTGAAATGGAAGAAAAACAATTCGACGGGCCTGGAATGAGTCTTGTCAGTGCCTGGATGCCCTATATCATCGTTGCCGGCTTGCTGATACTCACCCGTTTACCGCAGCTGCCTTTGCTGGATATGCTACGCGGCAGTGTTGCGACATTTACTATCAGTAATATTTTCGGCACTACCATTGGTCAGTCAGTACAGCCCTTTTATTCACCTGCAGCATTGTTTATTACCGTCTCCATAATTACCTACTTCCTCCATGGCATGGACTCTCGTTCCTATGTGAATGCCTGGAAAACCTCGGCCAAAACCATGCTTTCAGCGGGCGCCGCATTAGTGTTTACGGTACCCATGGTTCAGGTATTTCTGAATTCAGATGGGGGCAGTGCCGGCTATCAGCAGATGCCTATTGAATTGGCTGAAGGCGTGGCCGCCCTGGCAGGTGATGCCTGGCCATTTTTCTCTACATTCATTGGCGGTATGGGTGCCTTCGTCGCAGGCAGCAATACTATCAGTAATATGATGTTTTCATTGTTCCAGTTCGGTGTGGGGGAGCGTATTGGCGCTGATCCTACCTGGATTGTTGCGCTCCAGGCAGTGGGTGGTGCTGCTGGAAATGTCATCTGCGTACATAATGTTGTTGCGGCATCAGCGGTAGTGGGTCTGATTGGCAGGGAAGGGGAAGTAATCCGGAAAACCCTGATGGTATTTGTCTACTACGCCCTGTTTACAGGAGCAATCGGTTACGGCATTGTAGCCACCGCAAAAGGCAGTATGTTCAATATAGGTTATATCCTGGCCGGGTTAATAGTGCTTTGCGCCATAGCAATTATCGCCAGATATGGGGCTGCCAAAGAATCCATTGTGGCTAATTAAGTAAACTTTTGAATATCAGGAAATCATGTCAAAGAAAGAAGAAAGGCAAAAGATAAAGGAAGAAAAGCAGGCCGCAGCAAAGCGCAAGGAAAAAGTTACTTCGCTTATCATTAAAGCTGCCCTGGTTATTCTGGTTCCACTGGCGCTTGTTGTGTTCTACCAGGGCTTGTTTACAGGTCCGCCAGTGTTACCGCCGGATTTAATCGGTGAAGCTGACCATGTTAGAGGGCCTGAGGATTCTGAGGTGGTTATCACCATGTATGCTGATTTTGAATGTCCCGCATGCATGACTGAATTTCAGCTTATCGCACGGACCTGGCCCAGAATCAGGGATGATGCAAAACTGGTATTCAGGCATTTTCCCCTTGATACCCATCGGTTTTCGTTTCAGGCCAGTCGTTATGCAGAAGCGGCGGGAAGACAGGGACGTTTCTGGGAAATGCATGATCTGCTTTTTGCCAATCAGCAGGCCTGGAGTCCGATGAATGATCCGACTCCGCTTTTTGAAGAGTATGCTGTGCAGCTTGATCTTGATATTGAGCAGTTGCGGGCAGATATTGAATTGCCTGAAGTACGTGCCAAGATTGTCTCTGATCAGCAGGGCGGGATACGTGCCGGTGTTCGCTCGACGCCATCATTGTTTATCAATGGCCGTATGGTAGGGAACCCACAAAGTTCAGCGGCATTGATTGAGCTGGTTAACGAAGCCAAGGCTTCCGGTTAAATTCCTGCCACACGCTGACAGATTAAAGCGTTCTTATTCTCTCAAGCAGTTCTTCGTTGGCGTAGCCATCGGTAGGTATTCCCGCTTTCTCCTGGAAAGCGCGTACTGCGCTTCTGGTTCTGGAGCCCATTATCCCGTCAGGTGTCCCTGCGTCGATGCCCTGGGCATTCAGCAGTTCCTGGAGCTCAATGACTTCGCTTCTGCTCAGGGGGCGTTCTTCAGCTGAAGGCATGTTGATGATAGGGCCTCCACCGACAAAACGGTCAGCAAGATGGCCTACAGAAATAGCGTAAAAAGTGGAGCGGTTCCAGACCATAGTCGTGCGGAAGTTGTCATAGGTCAGAAATGCCGGGCCCTGCGCGCCTGCAGGAAGCACAATGGAGCCAAGCATCTCGGCATTGCCAAGAGGTGCGCCATTGACACGGCGAATACCAAGATTATTCCATTGGGTGACGGTTTTTTTAACGCCAGTCCCGGTCTGGGTAAAATCAAATCCATCCGGTAAGATCACTTCCCGCCCCCAGCGTTCATCATTTTGCCAGCCGTTTTGCGAAAGGTAGTTTGCAGCTGAGGCAAACACATCAGGGATACTGTTCCAGATATCAATACGACCATCGCCATCACCATCGCGGGCATAGGCATAAAAAGTAGATGGCATAAATTGGCACTGACCCATCGCGCCGGCCCAGGAACCTGACATTTGCTCTACAGGAATATGACCCTCCTCAATAATACGCAGTGCAGTTAATAATTCACTGCGGAAAAAATCGCTGCGCCGTGGATCGTAGGCAAGGGTAGCCAGGGCATTAACCACAGAAAAGCCACCGGTAAAATCACCAAAGTTACTTTCCAGTGCCCAGAAAGACACCAGGTAATGAGGTTGAACACCATATTGCTGCTGGATGCTGCTGAACAGGTCTTTATGCTCCTCCAGCAATCTCCTTCCGCGTTCGATGCGGGCATCGCTAAGACGATTGCGCATATAACCGGCAAAGGTCTGGACAAATTCCGGCTGACTCTTGTCCAGTTCCAGTACACGGGGAATGGGTTCTTCAACCAAGGCAAGTGCCGCATCCAGGGTTTTCTCGCTTATCCCAAGGCTCAATGCTTCAATACGAAAATCCTGTAACCATTCATCAAATGACTGCTCCTGCGCCAGCGAGACGCTGCTGCTGAATAACAGCGAGAAAAATAGAAGCCCAAGAAATGAGTGATTTTTTTTCATGCGGAAATTTCCTTTAAAGCGCTAATTGGATGTCGGCACATGCTTTCTTTTTATTACAAGCACAATGACATCTGCCAGAGCCTTTCACTATGTCCTTTTTAGATCCATTCGAATTTGTAGCCCACTGCATAAAGAGAATGAATCAATTCTACATCGGGCAGTTTGTCGGCAATTTTCTTACGCAGTTTTTTTATGTGGCTATCAATGGTTCTGTCACTGACCACTCTGCCATCATTATAAATTTTATCAACCAGAACACTGCGGGAAAAAATTCTGCCAGGTTGGTCGGATAATACCTTGAGTAACTGAAATTCCACTGCCGTCAGATCCAGGTTGTGCCCGTTAACGGTTGCCTTGTAGGTGTCGGTGTCCAATACAAGCCCCTTGTCAGAAAGCGTTTCAGTATTGTCTGTGCGTCTTAATACAGCTTTTACCCTGGCAACCACTTCTCTGGGGCTAAACGGCTTGCAGATATAGTCATCTGCGCCCAGTTCAAGACCAAGCAGGCGGTCAATTTCTTCGACTTTGGCAGTAATCATTATTACCGGCAGAGAGGAATTTTTTCTGACATCCTTGCAAATCTCCACACCGGTTTTTCCCGGTAGCATCAAATCAAGCAGGACAAGATCAGTGGTGTTCCCGGCGAGCCATTTTTCCACTTCAGAACCATCATAAAGGGTGTCGGTTTCAAATCCGCTTTGGCGTAAATAATCCTGAAGCAGTGAGGCAATCTTTACTTCGTCTTCGACGATCAATACATGCTGGCTCATAATCATTTAACCCTTGGAGGTTTATATCTCGGGACATTAATTACTAATGCAAAGATCACTAGTGTAATTCGCCAGTCATAACTGAGCAAATGTATCGTTGCACAAGTAATGCAGGTGGCGTCAGCTTTCCAGGCTGGGCAGTTCTATGATCAATTTCAGCCCGCCGAGATCAGAATGGTCGGCACGGATAGTGCCTTCATGTGCTTCAACAATATTTCTGCAGATGGCCAGGCCAAGGCCGGACCCCCCCTGCTTTCGGTTGCGTGAGGAATCCACGCGGTATAGGCGATCAAACAGGTGTTCCAGGTTGTCATCGGTGACGCCAGGCTTTGAGTCATACCACTCAATGATTACTTTTTTCGCTTTTTGAACAATGCTGACCACCAGTTCGCCGCCATCATCGGTATAGCGGCAGGTGTTTTGAAACAGGTTATCAAAAAGCTGAATGATCCTGTTTTCATCTCCCATAATTTTCATACGATTATTGGCAAAGCGGGAATGAATTTTCTGCGTCAATTTAATATTGTGTTTGTCGAGCTTATGCCTGTTCATGTCTCTGGAAAGCTCAAAAATTTCGGTCAGGTTGATTGCTTCCTTTTCGTATATCAGTGCGCCCTGGTCTGACATGGAAAGCTCATGCAGGTCATTCACCAGTGCGTTCAGGTGAACCACTTCATGGTGCAGTGAATTGATTGTCTCGGGATTCATCGGGCGAATGCCGTCCTGCAGTGATTCCAGTTCTCCCTGCAGGATGGAAAGCGGTGTCCTCAATTCATGGGAGATATCTGCGATCCATTGCTGTCGTGCCAGCCTGTTTTGATCCAGGGTATCGGCAAGGGAATTAAAATCGACAGAAAGTTGCGTGAGTTCATCAGAGCCATGAACAGGAATGCGCGACGTATAGTCACCATTGGCAAGCCGACGGGTACCATCAACCAGTTCCCTGACCGGGCGCACCATAAATGTTGAAAGCGGAAAAGCGATAAGGGCTGAAATGATGCCGAGAAACAGGGCAAAGGTAAAAAATGACTGCTTTTGTTGTTCTGTAAACAGCAAATCTGCCTGCTCGGATAATTGCTGCCGACTGGTTACAGCAAGGAATCCGACAGTTTCACCCCTGACGACGATGGGATTCTGATTTGCCTCTGGCATGGCGTCTTCGCTACCCCAGATAATTGATCCATCGGCATCCAGCAGTGCAAGGTAGGGGCGCGCAGGGCTATATTCAGAGGTATAGTACCAGTCGTTGGGCGAAAACCTGGCCGGTGTAGGTCGTTGTGTGCCAAGGCGGGCATTTAATTCCGGGTCAACGGTACTTTCAATACTTTCGCGAATCAGGTCACCAAACCTGCTGAAATCTTCACGAATGGGGTCCCAGGATCCTGTATGTTTATAAAAGCTTTCCAGTCCAGCCAGCAGAGCAGGAACCTGTCTTTGCTCAATACGCGACACGTAATCCAGAAATCCGCTATCGAAGTTATAGCGTCCGATGCTGTACATAGCTACGTAGACAATAATGTGCACTGACAGTATTGCTAAAAAAAGCTTGGACTTGATGCTTAATCCCATGGGCAGAATTGGTGTAAGTTGGTTATAAGTCGATTATAAGTTGGTTAAAAGGATACTGGCGTGATGGCCTGATACTAATGAACAGGCTACTATACAAGGTATCCACAAGTGAAGGATGTAATTTTTTCTGAATGCCTTTTACGTTTCATATTATTTGCACATTAAACGGCTTTCGCTATGGTTTTTAACAGCTTTCATCCCCTGACGCGTAGCTGGTTTGAGGAGACTCTGGGACAGCCAACTGCGGTGCAGGAAGAAGCCTGGCCAGCTATCCAGCAAGGCCGAAATACCCTGATTGCAGCACCCACAGGTAGCGGTAAAACCCTGGCGGCATTCTATGTGTCCATTGATCGCCTGGTGCAGAAGGCGCTGAATAATGAGCTGGAAAGTAGCACCCGGATTATCTATGTATCTCCCCTGAAAGCCCTGGGTAATGACATCCAGCGTAATCTGCAGGAGCCGCTTGCCGGCATTTGTCAGAAGCTGGAAGCACAGGGATACCCCGGTATTGATATAAAAGTTGCGGTTCGCACCGGTGATACTTCCCAGTATGAACGCCAGCAGATGCTCAAACATCCCCCGCATATTCTGGTTACCACACCGGAATCCCTGTATCTGCTGCTTACCAGCAAAGGCGGGCGGGCTCTACTGCGTCACGCTGACACCCTGATTGTCGATGAAATTCACGCCATGCTCGGCGACAAACGCGGATCTCATTTGTCACTTTCAGTGGAGCGCCTGGAGCATCTCGTTGGTAGCCCCATACAACGTATTGGCCTGTCGGCTACGCAGAAACCCATTGCCGAAGTGGCGAAATATCTGGTGGGAAAACACAATGTCAGCAGTGACAGCACCGACTGTGTGATTATTGACGGTGGCCACAAGAAGTCTCTGGATCTGAGTCTGGAAGTGCCAAAGTCTCCACTGACGGCTCTCATGGGTAACGAGGTATGGGAGGAGTTATACGAGCGTCTCGTAGAGTTGGTGGACGGTCATCAGACTACGCTTATCTTTGTTAATACGCGGCGACTTGCCGAACGACTTGCGCTGTCATTGGGGGAGCGCATCGGTGAAGAGTTCATCAGTTCGCATCATGGCAGCATGAGCAAGGATCATCGCCACCAGGCTGAGCAGCGCTTGAAAAACGGACAGCTTCGGGTTTTGGTGGCTACCGCCTCCATGGAACTGGGAATCGATATTGGCTCGGTGAATCTGGTAGTACAGTTTTCTTCCCCCAAAAGTATTTCTGCTTTTCTGCAAAGAGTGGGACGCAGTGGTCACCAGGTAGGGGGTATTCCCAAAGGCGTTCTGTTTCCACTGACCCGGGATGATCTGGTTGAGTGTACTGCCTTGCTTGATAGTGTAAGACGCGGTGAGCTCGACCAGTTGTGTATTCCGGAAAAACCGCTGGACATCCTGTCCCAACATATTGTTGCAGAAACCGCCTCTTGTGAGGATGAGGAAGCAGGCCTGGAACTGGATGCCCTGTTTGAATTATTCAGCCGCGCCTGGTCGTATCGCAACCTGAGTCGTGAGGAGTTTGACCAGATAGTACAAATGCTGGGTGATGGCTATACCAGCAGGCGCGGGCGTAGCGGCGCTCTGCTGCATGTGGATCGTATTAATGGCAGGGTCAGGCCAAGAAAGTCGGCCAGGCTTACCGCATTAACCAACGGTGGGGCTATTCCTGACATGTTTGAATACCAGGTTGTGCTGGACCCCGAAGACACTATCGTCGGCAGCCTGAATGAGGATTTCGCACTGGAGTCACTGCCAGGTGATATTTTCACCCTTGGTCACCACAGTTGGCGCATGTTGAGGATAGACGGTCTGAAAATACGGGTTGCCGATGCCAGTGGTCAGCCACCTACTGTCCCATTCTGGTTTGGCGAGGGCGGTGGACGAAGCCGCGAATTGTCAGAATCGGTATCCCGACTAAGAATAGCATTGCGCGAATTGCTCAATGAGTCAGTATCCCTGGCGATAGATTTTCTGGTAAAGGATATTGGTTTACAGTTTTCAGCAGCACAGCAGATCGTGGATTACCTCAAGGCGGGAAGCGATGCGCTCAATGTAATGCCCAGCCGTGAGACCATTGTGATGGAGCGCTTTTTTGATGAAGTAGGTGACATGCATCTGGTCATTCACTCACCGTTTGGCAGTCGTATGAACCGGGCTTGGGGCCTGGCATTACGCAAACGTTTTTGCCGCAGTTTTAATTTTGAGTTACAGGCGGCTGCCAACGAAGACAGTATCGTGATCTCGCTGGGCCCTGTACACAGTTTTGAGGTGGCAGATGTCTTTCATTATTTGAAAGCGGCGACAGTAAGAGATGTGCTGATCCAGGCCTTGCTGGATGCCCCGATGTTTGAGTCCCGCTGGCGCTGGAATGCTACCCGTTCACTGGCAATCCAGAGAAACCGTAATGGCAGCCGGGTGCCGCCACAATTTCAGCGCATGAATGCCGAAGATCTGATTGCCCAGGTATTTCCTGATCAACTTGCCTGTCAGGAAAACCTGACGGGTAAACGTGAGGTGCCGGATCACCCGCTGGTGCAGCAAACCATCCATGACTGCCTGAGTGAAGCCATGGATCTGGATGAACTGTTGGGTCTGCTGCAGTCAATCGAAGCCGATGAACTTGAGCTGGTGGCCAGGGATCTAAGGGAACCTTCTCCTTTTGCCCAGGAAATAATCAATGCCCGGCCCTATGCCTTTCTGGATGACGCACCATTTGAGGAAAGACGTACCAATGCCATTCGCAATCGTAGCTGGCTTGATCCGGCTGAAACAGATGATTACAGCAATCTGGATGCTGAGGCAATCGTCCGGGTAAGGGAAGAAGCCTGGCCCTGGATTCGTTCTGCCGATGAATTACATGATGCCTTGCTTGTGCTTGGTTTTATCACCGACGCGGAGATGACTACAGGACCGGATGGCGAAAATTACCGGGTTTATCTGGAGCCTCTTTTGCAATCCGGCCGGGTTACGCTGGCCTGTCATGGGGATGTACGTCTTTGGATTGCTGTTGAAAGAATTGCCTGGTTTAAAGCACTGGCGCTGCCGATGATTTTTGATCCGGTTACCAATGCGGCTGATATCTTTGCTGATACGGTGCTCAGTCGTGAAGCCGCGTTACAGGAAATTATCCGGGGCAGACTGGAATGTCTGGGGCCGGTCAGCAGTTTTAGATTAGCCAGCGATATTGGACTGCAAGTCTCGGATATTGAGTTTGCCTTGCATGGATTACAGGCTGAAGGTTTTGTCTTTAAAGGCCAGTATTCGCCCATATTACCTGGATCAACGTTAACCCCGGAAGAGTGGTGTGAGCGTCGCTTACTGCAGCGTATTCATCGCTACACCATTGACTCCCATCGGGAAAGTATCAAGCCGGTATCCTTGCAGGCTTATATGGAGTTTCTGTTTCGCCTCCATGAAGTCCGGGATCTGGCGCTGGAAGCAGAGGTAGCCATGCCGGCGACTCATGAAACCTTATCCAGAGTGTTACAAAAACTCGATGGCATCAGTGCGCCAGCTTCTGCCTGGGAAAGCGATATCCTGCCCGGCAGGCTGCCAGGCTATGATCCTGCATTGCTCGACATGTTATGCCTGAGTGGCCGTGTTAGTTGGGGTAAGTTTTTCCCTGCCGTACAGGCCGGTCAACATGGTCAAAGAAATAAAGCACATTCAGTTGGCATGGATGAAGTTTCTGCCGCGCGGCCACGGGCAGGACCGGTTAAAAGTACACCTATTAACCTGGTTCAACGGGACAACCTGTCCTTATGGAGTAACCTGGTCCCTGATGATGGCGGCGCAGTGCCGAAAGCAATGAGCAGTGATGCCAGCGAAATCATGGCCCTGTTGGCGGATAAAGGTGCGAGTTTCTTTCTTGATATTGTGCGGGAAACCGGCCTGATAAAAACCCGAGCGGAAAATGCTCTGGCGGAGCTGGTCAGTCTTGGTGTTGTAACCAGTGACAGTTTCAGCGGCATGCGCGCATTGCTCAGTGTAAAAGGCAAAAAAAACAGGAAAGGCCGGGATGGAAAAACACGGCGTTCGCTCTATGAGATTGAGGATGCCGGTCGCTGGACACTGATTTCACAACCCGCAGTTGCTCCTAAAGATGAGCCTGGGCAGGGTAAGGAGCAAGAAACTGAGCAGGTAAAAGAGAAGAACGATGAAAAGCTGGAAACGCTTGTCAGTATTTATCTGCAACGCTGGGGAGTCATAAGCAGGAAGGTTATCGAACAGGAAAACTATTCGCCACCATGGCGGGTTTTATTGCTCAAACTTCGGCGCATGGAATTACAGGGCCGGGTCAGGGGAGGACGCTTTATTGCGGGTATCGGTGGTGAGCAGTTTGCTTTGCCTGAAACGGTCAAAACGCTAAGACAATGTGCTGCTGACATCAGGCAACAAGCTGAGGACACCGTCACCCGCAGGGTAATCAACGGCACTGATCCCCTGAACCTGGTTGGCGTTATTTTGCCCGGCAGGAAAATAGCCAGGCTGGCGAAAAATCGAATTCTATTTGAAAATGGTTTGCCCGTTGCTGTGCTGGAAAAAGATGATGTCAACCTGCTCAGACCCTGCCTGGATAATGAATTGGTCTTATATCGACAAACCCTGTTAAACAGGCACTATAGTGCCCATCTGCGAGCCTACCTGGGAAGGTAACAGGTAACAGTCTGGGGCAGATTAATTGAACAAGGTTCATCCAGGACTGACAGGTAAGAAATATAAACTGAAAAAACGGCAGCCTTCAGATGCCGCAGTGGAAAACCAGTTCGATATTATTTTAAAACTGAAAATATTTTTAATTAAATCATGGGATAAGGTGTGTCATAATAGTCCGTTGTGCCCTTTCAAGTGTGGGAAAGAGATTTTTCAAGCAACGCCTTGGTACAAAAAAAGCTGGTAGCAGGTCTACGATGTTGAGACCTGACAATACTGAATAAAAATAGGCACACAACGAAGTGTCACCTGGCATCTTATATTCGTAGCAGTAATTAATATATTCGCGTGAATGCCGGGAACGATGGAAAGGATGCAAAGGGGTGGAAAAAGCAGGAATGATAAACAGGAATTCCAGATGAGAAGCCAGCGTAGAGAGCAGTCAAAAGATTTGAATATTGATCAAATCGAGTTAAAAGGGTTTTCTCGCAGCCTGACTGAAATTGAGTTTTTGCTGCTGATCCTTGTCATCCTGTATATCGTTGTCCCGGGCACGACAGTAACCGCCGAGCCTTTCTGGATGACGCTTTCCATGCTCGCCTATGCAGTCTTCGTGCTTGGCTTCAATTATGTCAATCTCGATACTCCCCAATATGCCTGGAAACTCGCCATAGAAACCTGGGTAATGATTATTTTCATCACCTGGATACTTTGGAACACCGGCACTATACAAAGTCCCTTGTTGAATCTTTACCTGCTGGTAGTTATCTCCAGTGCAATCACTCTGGACAAGATAACCACGACTCTTGAAATTATTCTGATTTTTGCCGTCTATGTTTTTCTCGGTGCCAAAAGCGGCATTGAATATGACATGGCGGGATTCAGTGAGACCATGGTTTATTTCTCGCCTTTTGTTCTGGTGGCCTACATCACCACCATGCTGGCCTCCGATGTTCACTACGGCAAGATGATGTTCAAAGCCTTGTCTGAAACAGATGAGATGACGGACCTGCTGAACAAGCGTTCGTTTATTCCCATGTTCAACAAGGCCGCTGAAGTAGCGCTGAAATATAACCAGCCATTGTCTGTCATGATGATTGATGCGGACAACCTGAAGGAAGTTAATGACAAGTTCGGTCATAAAGCGGGCGACAAGTTGATTGTTACCATTG
>CBFICR010000083.1:0-12233 GCA_965661105.1 Pseudohongiellaceae bacterium
GCCACGCCAACGGGCTTTTTCCTATTAGCAAGAGCGTTATAACTCACAGCAGATTTATGTATATACCTGACCACTTTAATGAGCCTGATAGAGATAAAGCTATTTCATTTATCAGAGCAAATGCTTTTGGCCAATTAGTTTCACTAGTTGAGGGAAAAATTTTTGCCTCACATCTGCCGTTTCTGATCAACAAAGACGGCAGTAAAATGCTATGCCACTTAGCTCATCAAAATCCACAATGGGAAAATATCGAGACTCAAGACGTACTAGTTACTTTCCAAGGGCCTCATGATTATATTTCACCTAATTGGTATAGCTCGCCTGGTGTTCCTACATGGAATTACCAAGTGGTGCATGTTTATGGTACATGTAGAGTTATTCAATCCTCTGAAGAACTAAAGGATATTGTAGAGAAACTAACGCTGACCTATGAATCTAATTTCGAAAGCCAATGGAATCCAAGTTACAGCGAGGTAATGCTTAAAAATATAATAGGCTTAGATTTTGAGATTAGTGAAATCCAATGCAAATTCAAGCTTAACCAAAATCGTTCAGAAATAGATCGGTCTGGAGTTGTTTCTGCTTTGGAAAAAAATGGGTCTGAAAAGTTGGCCAGTGTTATGAGAGAAAATGAGTAATAACAAACCCTTTAATATCGCCCTCTGGGCTGGGACGCTCACTGCGTTCCCGCCCCATTAAGAGGGGCGTTATGCGTGCAACATCTACAGGATCCGGCAAATGAAACGTGACCTTAGAGACTTTATAAACAGTATAGAGAACGAAACCAAGAGGGACAGCTGTAAGTCTCTGATAGAAATTATGGAAGAAGAGTCAGGCTATAAGGCTGCTTTGCACGGCAAGATCGTTGGTTTTGGCGTATACCATTACAAATATGATAGCGGCAGGGAGGGAGATGCAATTGTTGTTGGATTCTCTCCGAGGTCCCAGAATATCACCATCTACATAATGCCAGGCTTCTCTGATTACGAAAAAGAATTGAAGCAACTTGGAAAGCACAAGTCTTCCAAAAGTTGCTTGTACGTGAATAAACTGGCTGACATAGATGAGAAGGTTCTCAGAAAAGTAATAAAGCATTCTGTTCAAGTCATGAAGAATAGATATGAGTGCCGGGACGCATAACAATCAAATCAAAAAGTAAGCATTACTTGCTCCTGTTATTCAGGGCGTTATACGTGCAAAGTACAGTGAATCTTTAGATATGAAATTCGAAATTACCTTTAATGAAAATCCGTCTCAAGGTGACCTGGATGCTTTGCTGGAAGGATATGAAGCTTTTACTGAATCCCAGATTGGTTTGGAAAACCGTCGAGAGATTGCTTTTTTCATAAGGAACAATGAAGGTTCTGTGGTGGGAGGGGTTAAAGGCGGCTTCGGAAATTATGGTTGGCTTTGGATAGATTTATTATGGGTCTGTGAAGAACTTAGAGGAAAGGGCTATGGAGCCAAGCTAATGAGCCTTATTGAAGAAGAGGCCAGGAACAACGGCTGCACTAATGTTTATCTAAATAGCTTTAGCTTCCAGGGGGTCGGGTTTTATAAAAAAATAGGATATCGCGAGTTTGGTAAAATGGAAGACTTTCCACCAGGCCATAGCGTAAGCAGCCTTACAAAAGCATTAGCCTAGAATATGACGTAAAACAAACACTTTAATACCACCCTTCGGGCTGGGACGTCGCCGTCGGCGACACTACAATAAGAAGGGCCTTATGGCGCCATGAAGCTCACCGAAACTTTTCAATACATGAGATATGCTATCGCTGAAGGCCGTAAGGCGATTCCCAAGTGCGGCGATAACCCACCAGTTGGTTGCGTAATAGTTCGAGATGGTGCCGTGATCGCCAAAGGCCATACCGGCGCCCCGGGAGAACCACATGCTGAGGCAATGGCATTAGGCCAGCTTACTGAAACGAATCAGCGTGATATTGCATTCGTCACACTGGAGCCCTGTTCGTTTGATGGCAGAACTCCATCATGCGCCAAGGCTATTATCGATTCCGGTGTAAGATTGGTTTACGTAGGCATTTTAGACCCTGATCCGAGGAATAACGGGAAAGGAATTGAGCGATTGAGAGCGTTTGGCATTGAAGTGTATATTGGGGTTCTCCAGGAAGAGATTACAAGTGAACTAGATGGATTTCTTGGCAAAGCGCCATAACAATCAGTTCAATCAGGGATAGACCGCTACGCAGTTAGCCCATTAACAAGGGTGTTCGCAGTAAAAGGAAATAGATTCGTGAAAATCCGACAATATGAAAATTCTGATCTGGATGCTGTTCTGTCCTCCTGGGAGGTAGCAACACGTTTGGCGCATCCATTTATGACTGATGAATTTATAGCCCAAGAGCGTATCAACGTCGCTGAAATCTATATCCCTAATACAGATACATGGGTTGTAGAAATTGACGGAAAAGTTGAAGGCTTTATTGCATTAATGGGAAATGAGGTTGGCGCCATATTCCTGCAGCCAAAATATCACGGTAAAGGTGTGGGTAAAGCCCTGATGGATAAAGCACAGGAAATACACGGTGATCTGGAAGTTGAGGTATTCAAAGAAAACTCAATTGGTCGGAAATTTTATTCTGGTTATGGTTTTAACAATCTGGAAGAAAAGTTACACGAGCCAACCGGGCAGCAAGTGCTGCGGTTGAAATTCACGGCTAACAAGCAAAAGCAGACTGCCTTATAAATACGCCGCTGATTATGACCAGAGCGAGTAATAGCACAAAAGGGGTCGGAGGGATTTAAATTTAATCCCTCCGACCCCCTTTGATTTGTATCTGCTTAGCTAATGATTACCCATCAAAATAATCAATTTTACAAATTCACGCAGTTCTATACACTAGCGAAAACAATGTTTGTTTACTGAGGGGGGAGTCCAACATTGAATCGTAACCCGTTATTGTCCGCCGCTTTTTTTATGTTCCTGTGGTGCCTTGCATCACTTAGCCAGGCCCATCATTCCTTTGCCATGTACGACCAGAATGAACTGCGTACCATGACCGGGCGCCTGACCCGTTACATCCCCGGCGCCAACCATGCCCAGCTGATCTTCCAATTAGTGGATGAGTCCGGTGAAAGCCTGAACGACGATCAGGGCAATCCCTTGCTGTGGGGGGTGGAAACCGGTCCGGCTACGCGCATTGCCAGAGAGGGAGTTACCCCTGATAATTTTCCCATTGGCAGCATCATCACCGTGCAGCTCAATCCACTGCGCAATGGCAAAACCTTCGGCGCGATGCCTAATGGTGTTCCCCTGATCAATTGCGGGACGACCATGCCTGAAGGCGGTTGCACTACTGAAACAGGTACGGTCTACCTGTCAGCCAATAACTGATAGGAAAATTACCATGCGCCTGACTGCTTACCTCTCCCTGCTGGCCACCTTGTTTAGCGTGTCAATGTCGAGCCTGGCACAAGCGCCAGCGGACAACAGATATGACAGTGCAGAACCGCCGCCCGGCATAACCCCCTTGCCGGTGGATATATTCAACACAAAGAACTTTTATTTTGATAGTGAATACTGGGAGGATCCCCGCTATACCCGCTGTAATACACCCGCCCAACTCACCAATATGTGGGTCGCTGACCGGGTCGGTCACTGGGGCGATTGCGATTATGGGGTCAGTGCGCAGGAAATTTTCAGCCCCTATGCCTACGGTACTGCGGAAGAACATTACCGGGACCTGATGGCCACGGCAAAAGAGAAAGGCACCTACAATACACACACCCGGGCAACACTGCCGGACTGGGACGGCTGGTATTTCCGGGGTTCCTTTTCCAGAGGACCTGACCAGTGGACCAACGGCAATATACTTCAGACTTCCACCATGGTTTCCCTGCTCACACCGGAATACCAGGAACGCATGACCCAGATGAACTACCACGAGGCCGTCAACAATGCCCCGCAGTGGATGGCCTCGTTCTGTTACCCGGAAGGCCTGATGCGTTGGTGGTATGTGTGGGGCATCCGCGACATGGAAGTACTGGTGACTCCGAACCAGGTACAGCTACTGGCAGGGGTGGCCGATAATTTCATACGCAAGGTCTTGATCGGCCAGGAACACTCCACCCTGATACCCCAGTGGTATGGCGAAACAGTGGGTTTTTGGGACGGTGATACCCTTATTGCCTGGACCGCAAACGTGCAGGGGTGGACGACCAGTCATTCCATGTTTGAATTCAGCAATTCCCTGGAGGTCATTGAAATCATCAAGCGTTCCGATGATGGTGAAGGCCTGGATATCGAGGCCATATTTTATGACCCGGAGGCATTCAAGGAACCACTCCGCATTAATACTCCCTGGAATCGCACTGCCGGTATTGATGATCCGCAGCAGCGCTACCTGTTTGTGGAATGTCGTGTGGAAAACGGTATTGTGCTGGGTCCTGACGGCAGACCCTCACAACTGACGCCATTTGACGAGGGCTATATCGATTTTCTTGGCCGCCCCTGGGCACAGAACTGGGAGAAGTTTTTCGAACAGGGCTGGGAACGACCGTCTGCTGAGTAAATAACAATAAAAGACGCCGGATAATTTTTTACTGGCAGGAGAACGCATGAGTGTATTTCGTATAATTCCAGCTTTCATTCTTCTGGGTTTTTCGCTTTCAGCCGGAGCTCAGGACAACGCCCGCCAGGTAGTGATCGATGCCGCAAATGCCATGGGTGGTGTTGCACAACTTGAAGCCGTGAGCAGTGTGCGTCTTGTCGGTTATGGTCACGAATCCTACCAGGATGGAGGCAGTGAAATTAGCACGGAAGCCAATGCCCCTGAGAAAATGACTAACCTGACAGCCTATGAGCGGGTGATTGATCTGGACAACGACCGCACCCGCGTCAAAGCGCGCATGTATCGTGCCTTTATCTTTGCAGCGCGTTCCATGATGCAGGGTCTTCCTGTTAACCAGGTGCTGGATGGCGACATTGCCTATGATCTTGGTGCCGATGGCAGCGCGCGCCGAGGTTCCGAAGAAGTCGCCTTGACCCGGCGCATGGACATGCTTTCCATGCCGCTGGTGGCCATAAGGGCTGCTCTGGATAACAATAGCACGGTAGCCAATCGTCGTGTGCAGGATGGGCTTACCCTGGTGGATGTGACGACTACTGACGGCGCCGAATTCACCCTGGCTGTTAATAATGACACAGGACTTCCACACTGGGTGCGCTGGCTGGAGCCCCATGAAAACCTGGGCGAGATTACCCAGCGCGCCGAATACAGTGCCTGGCTGCCGGTCGATGGCGTTATGCTACCCATGAGTTACAACACGGTATCGGACTGGAAAGATACCGTCATGCTGCGCCTGCATGTGGATCGCTATGTGCTCAATGGCGCGATCGATGATCTGGCGGCTCCGACAAGCGTCAGGAATTCGCCAGCCCCAGTACCCAACTATACTGTCACAGCCGAGCCGGTTGCTGAGCACGTATGGCATCTTATAGGCAACAATGGTGCCAATGCCGTACTGCTGGAATTTGACGATCATCTGGCGCTGTTTGAAGTGCCCACCAACCGCGCCTGGACCCAGGCGGTGATTGATGAAGCCAGAAAAACCGTACCGGGCAAACCCCTGACCCAGGCCATCATTACCCATCACCACTTCGACCATACCGGCGGTCTGCGCGTGGCCATTGCCGAAGGCCTGACCATCGTTACCCAGGCTGGCAACGTGGAATGGTTTCGGGAGCTGAGCGAGCGGCCAGTTACAAAATACCACGACGCCCTGAGCCGCAATCCACAAGCCCTGAAAAGCCTCGCCGTGGATGATCACCTGCGCCTGTCTGATACCAGCCTGACCATTGATATCTACCACATGGTGTCCAATGCCCATATGGCGCACGGTCTGATGGGGTATATTCCCGAACACAAACTGCTTATTCAGGGCGACCTGTTTGATCTGAACTGGGAAGTGTATTTCTGGGGCAATACCTATGATGATAATGTTGCCTACCGGAACCTGGAGGTGGAACGGGATGTGCCGATTCATGGCCGCGTAACACCGATAGCAGAAGTCCACCGTATTCTGGAACAGCAAAAAGGTAATGCCCGGGCCTTATGTGGTCAGGTTGCCAACGCCGGGCTTTCCATGCCGGGCTGTCCGCTGGCCTGGGATTAGAATGGAGACGACAATGATGTCCAAACATTACAAACTGATAACTCGAATTTCCGGCTACTTGTTTGCGCTGTTTTGTGTGCTGACAGCAGGAACATTACAGGCCGCTGACATGCAGCCCGGCGACACCTTTCAGGAATGTACCAACTGCCCGGAAATGGTCGTCCTGCCTGCCGGCAGTTTCATGATGGGCTCTCCGGAATCTGAAGCGGAACGTCGAGACAATGAAACCCTGCATGAAGTAACTTTTGCAGAGCCTTTTGCCATTGCCACCACGCCGGTGACCTGGGACATGTGGGAAGCCTGTGTTCGCGATGGTCGCTGTGATGGCATGGGCGTGGAATCAGCACTGCTGGTGCAACTGGATGGCAGTGAGAAACCCGATTGGGACTGGGGCCGGGGAAGCCGACCGGTGGTGGGCGTGAGCTGGTACGATGCCCAGCATTTTGTTGGCTGGCTGAACTGGAAAACCGGTGAGGACGATGCCTATCGCCTGCCTGCTGAATCGCAGTGGGAATATGCCGCACGTGGCGGCACGACTACAACTTTTCCCTGGGGCAATACGCTGGATTATGATTTTGGTAATTTTGGCCTGCGCGAAACCGGCCTGGGCGGCATGGCTGAAGGCAACGATGTTTGGATAGCCGAAACCTCGCCGGTAAAATCCTTTCCCCCCAATGCCTTTGGTGTTTACGATATGCACGGCAATATCTTTGAGTGGGTCGAGGATTGTTACGAGGCTGATTTTGCCAATGCACCACGGGACGGTTCTGCCAATAAAAATGGTAATTGTGCCAACCGGGTGTTTCGCAGTGGTACCTACCTGAGCAATCCCTACATGCAGCGTTCTGCTCGCCGCGGTGCGCCTTACCCGGCGACTCAGCGTGGTCGTAATTATCTGGGTTTCCGAGTTACCAAGGCCCTGTAAAATAAAAGGGGCCGGAGGAATTAAACAGTCCATCCCGTCATCATGAAGACGCCGGCGATCGGGTGCTCAGGGTAATTATCTCTCTGCAGGATCAAGGGAGCGTGCCATAGGCCCCAGATAATATCGATTACCAGGCTTGCGGACCATAACGAATATTGTCTCAGTTCATCCAGCATCAATCCGCGCCAGCCAAGTTCCTCGCCGAAGCCGGCCAGTGCATTGATTGTTATACCTGCTTTCAGGGCCTGAATGATGGCGATCCAGAACGGATGCACTGGAAACGCCTCCTTCTATACCGGTGTTTTCATTACTCCAGCGGTGAAGAGAGGTCCTGTTCAAGCATGCCGCGCTTGCTGAACCACAGCTCAAGGGGAAATGTGACCAGAGGTGGAATGGCCGCCAGTACTGCCAGAACGCCACACCACCAGGGCCAGCGCAGGCGAATCGCAGTGATGAGCGCGACGAAGAAATAAATAATAAACGCCGCGCCATGAAGACGGCCGAACAGCCAAACACCAAGTTCAGTAATCTCCAGCCCATATTTAAAATACATACCAATGAGCAAACCGGCCCAGGTTATTGCTTCGATTCTGGCGGCGAGGGTGAATATTTTGCTTATGTGCATGGTGAGAAATTTCCGGGAAACTGACGAAAGGGCGCAAACTACCCAAAACTGGCTGGCTTGTCCAGACTGAGTCAGCAGATCATGAGATAAACGGCATTGTTTCATTTGTACGAATTTTATTTCTTATAAAAGCATTGAGGTATTTGCACGCTCAGTAAAAATATTTTAACGTTACGTTTAAAATTATTTATGGAAAAGTAATTCAACCAAACAAGGAGGTTATTTATGTCCAAGCTCATTTTATCTCTGGATGGCGGCGGTATTCGTGGTGCTGCTATCACCCAGTTTCTCACCCATATTGAAGACAAGCTCAAAACCGATCACAAGAAAAGTCTGCGCGATTATGTCAACTTTTATGCGGGCACCAGTACCGGAAGTATTATTTCCCTTGCCCTGGCTACCACTAATATGCAGATGTCAGAAATTAATGAACTCTATGATTACAAAAATGCGAAAAAGATATTTTCCGACAACCGGGGCTGGTTTGAATTTGATGGCATAAACGCGCCCAAGTATGAAGCAGCAGGTAAATCCAGCATGCTGAAGCAGAAATTGGGGTCGGCAAAGCTGTCCAATGTTCCGCGTAACAAACATGTGTTGGCGGTGGCCTATGGCATAGAGCAACGCAAGCCTGAAGTCATCAAATCTACCAACGCGACCCACCGTAAGCTGGCCTCCTGGCAAGTTGCGGATGCTTCCAGTGCTGCCCCCACTTATTTTCCTACCAGGGAAATGCTGATGAACGGAATCGACGAGGTGTTCTGGCTGGTGGATGGCGGTGTCACTGCCAACAATCCCACCATGTGTGTTATTGCAGAAGCTATCAAAGCCTGGCCAGATCAATCTGTTCAGGATCTGAGAGTCTTATCTGTGGGTACCGGTTACAGAACGCGAAAGATTAATGGGCCAGAATCCCAAAAATGGGGCGCCCTGGAATGGTTTACCAAGGGGCATATTCTTGATGTGCTCACCGATGAAAGAGTCGTTGCCTACCAGGCCTATACCATCCTGACATCAGGTAACTATATTCGTGTTAATGCAGAAATGAAGAAGCAGCCTGGTCTTCCCAATCCGCCCGATGACGCCATGGATGATATCAGCCAGTCCAATATCCGTAAGCTGAAAAAGATGGGTGACTTCTGGTTCCAGCAATACGGTGATGCTGCTGTTGAGCTGTTAATGGGGAATTATCAGGGGCCTTCTCTGGACCGGATTGATGCAGGAACTGGAAAACCCAAAGTCAGGGACTAAGAAGACAATAACCCGTTTCAAAACATCTGCCAGAGAAGCATATAGAAAGCTTTAGCTGTTCCTCTATACCATCAAGAGCGTTAATATAGCGTCCGCTAAAACACTTCGCCCCAAGGGGCGATAACCCTGATTTTTCAGTTGTTATTCACATTTTTTCAGAATACGTCTCTATGCCAAAATCTGCGCCCCGTACACTTACTGTTATTCGTTCCCATCAGCTCACTCCCAATATGAAACGCATCACCCTGGGCGGTACTGAGCTTGAAGGCTTTCCTGCCGATCAGGAAAGTGCCTATATCAAACTGCAAATCCCCACAGATAATGGTGAGTCACTGGTGACGCGTACCTATACCGTGCGTCATCACAGGGATGAGCTTAATGAGATTGATGTTGATTTCATGGTGCATGGCGACAGTGGACCTGCTTCGGCCTGGGCGAGCCTAGCCCAGCCTGGCGATTCCATTACGCTTGCCGGCCCCGGCGGGAAAAAATTACTGGATTTTTCTGCAGACTGGCTGGTGCTGGTGGGTGATATGACGGCACTGCCGGCGATCAGTGTCAATCTTGAGCAATTACCGGCTCATGCCCGAGGTTATGCGGTAATAGAAATTCTTCATGAAAGTGATATGCAGACATTCGAGACTCCCGAGATGTTTGAAATCCACTGGGTCATTAATCCGGCCCCTGAGAAAGAAAATACACATCTGCTGGACAAGCTCAAACAATTGCCCTGGCTGGATGGAACTCCTTCGATTTGGGCTGCCTGTGAATTTAATACCATGAGGGCTTTGCGGCATTACTTCAAACAGGAGAAGAATGTCGATAAACAGTCGGTTTATGTGTCCAGTTACTGGAAACGGGGGCTGAGTGAAGAAGAGCATAAAAAGGTTAAACGCACAGACGCTGAAACCACGGCTTAAGAATAACGTTATCTATCTGGAGTAGTACAAAATGAGCAGGAAATTAATTTCAAGTGGGTCTGATTTTGAAAACAAAATCGGTTATTCGCGCGCTGTAGTTCAAGGTGATTATGTGTTTATGTCAGGCACTACAGGCTACGACTATGACACCATGACGATTTCAGATGATGTGGTTGAGCAAGCAAGCCAATGCTTCAGGAATATAGAAAAAGCCTTACAGGAAGCGGGCAGCAAGATTTCCAATATCGTCCGTGTGACTTATGTTTTTGCAGACAAGAAAGATTTTGAACCTTGCTGGCCGGTACTGCAGCAGTATCTGGGTTCTGTACGTCCGGCCATTATGATGATCGAGGCCGGTTTGCTGGATGAAAAAATGAAACTTGAAATTGAAGTCACTGCTGTGCTTGGAAATAACTTTTGATAAAAAGCCCAGTAAAAAAGTAGCGATGTCTTAATGACATTCATTTTTCATTTGTTGGAAAAGTTTTTAAATCCTTGCTTACGGAGTCAATCATGAATCCCGGATGTTTTTCAGTCAGTCTCACCGTCAAGGACCTGGGAAAATCCAAATTGTTTTACGAAAATCTTGGTTTTAAGGTTTATGCCGGAGAGGAGTCTGCTAATTTTTTGATTATGAAAAATGGCGAGACAAATATTGGGCTTTTTCAGGACATGTTTGAGAAAAACATACTAACTTTCAACCCTGGCTGGAATCAGAATGCAGAAGCGATAGAGGACTTCACTGATGTCCGGAAGCTAAAACAGCAGTTTGAAGCCAAAGGTATCAAAATCCTGCAGGATTCGATCATAGGTGAAAGTGGGCCTGCCAGCTTTACCATAATGGACCCAGATGGCAATCCAATTCTTTTTGACCAGCATGTCTGATCTGTAAAAGACATAACATAAAGGGGACGGAGGGATTTAATTTAAATCCCTCCGTCCCCTTTAAAAACACCTTTGTATTAACCCCAAAAAAAGGGCTTGAGTTGTTCGACATCAAGGCAGGGGTTTCTCTGCTTTTGTACTGTGTTTTAGATACCCCCTTTAAATCAAAGCAAAGTGTAAAATAACCTGATGAATTTTAATCTGTCCCCGACAATCAGTGCAGCAGCCCGTGTTTTTATCCTCATGGCCTTACTGCCCGTGTCCGCTGTAGAAGCTCAGTACACCGCCAGCGAGGAATATCAGATCATAGGTTACGAAGAGCCGGCGGTTGAGAATCCCGCTACAAGGCTGGGCAATAAGCTGAAAAGCGGCGAGCTGAGTCTGGAATACCGTGAACAGCGTGGCTATCTGGATGATCTGCTGGCCAAGCTGGGTATTACACCCTCATCGCAACTGCTGGTGTTTTCGCCTACCAGTCTGCAGCACAAACTGATTTCTCCGGAAAAACCCCGCGCGGTGTATTTCAATGACGACACCTATATCGGCTTTGTTCAAAACAGCAATATCATCGAAGTCACCACCATTGATGAAAAACAGGGCATCGTGTTCTATACCTTCGACAATACCGAGGGGACCGACAAATATTTTGAGCGTGCGTCCCAGACCTGTCTGGTGTGTCATGACACGCAGGGCACCATGGGCGGTGGCGTTCCTATGCTGATGGCCCTGTCTTCACTTTACAGTACCGGCAATGTGCCACTGGAAAATTATTCCGGCATTGGCAACATTAATGATACCTCGCCCATCGATATTCGCTGGGGCGGCTGGTATGTAAGCGGAGAGCATGGCTCACAAAAACATCTGGGCAATATCCTGCTGGAGGATTACGAGGAAGTAGCCAGGGTAGAGGAGCATCGTCGCGGTAATATTGAGGATTTAAACGCCGCCGGTCTGGTGGATACCTCGCCTTACCTGAGTACTGGCAGCGATATCGTCGCCCTTATGATCCTCGAACACCAGCTGTCGGTGCAAAACCAGATTACCTATATCAAGTTCAAGGCGCCGGCGGTTTTGAAACGACGCGGACTGGAAGATTATTCGGCGGTTGATCGCTGGCAGGAGTTGCCACAACGGGCGCGCGATGTCTTGCCCAGAATGCTGGGTAAGCTGGTAGAGCGATTATTATTTTTTGATGCTGCGCCTCTGGAAGACAGCTTTCAGGGCAATGAAGAATATGCCCGGTGGTTTCAGGCACAGGGACCCGCTGATGGCCAGGGACGTAGTCTGCGCCAGCTGGAGCTAAACACGCGTTTGTTTACTTATCCGGTATCCTATCTGCTGTATTCCGAGGATTTTAATTCCCTGCCCGGGTACGCCAGGGATTATGTCTATACCCGGCTCGCCGCCTACCTGGAAGGGCGCGAACGTTATCCTGGTCGCCAACCCTTTAACGATAGAGAACGCGAGCAGGCGCTGGAGATTCTGCTGGCCA
>CBFICR010000084.1:0-12087 GCA_965661105.1 Pseudohongiellaceae bacterium
CACTGGCAGCTATATCAAATCCTCTTGAAAGGAGAGACTTTAGCTGTGAAGTTGTGAACCCCTCACTGTAAATCATCCAGGAAGGATTCAATAGTTGCAGGTTAACCTTTCCCTGCTCCCGTTCCAGGAAGGTGACTGGATCCAGTATTTGAATGCCCGCCATTTTGCAATCTATCAAGTGCTGGGTCGGGAAACCTTTGCGGCGGTCATCCATGGCAAGAATGACTTCATCAATATTGAGTCTTCTGCACATATCCAGTAATAAACCATCCATGGACAGGATCAATTTCTCCGGAATAACAGGCGTTTCCATTGGCGAGGCAACGAAGCCCATAATCTGGAAACTGGGTCTGTGTACCTCCAGTTCCCTGGTGAAATTCAGCAGGCTTTCGGCACGATTTCCAGTTCCAAACACCAGCACTCGGGTCATGAATACCCTATGGTCCATGAAGCGGAAGAAAAACTGCCTTAAGGTAATGATACAAACCAGACTGATACTTATTGCCAGGACTGTAATGCCCCGGCCGAGGCTGGTCGAAGGCAGGATATAGTAGATAATCATTAGCGCGATGGACACCAGCATCATGCTCACGATAACCCGGGCCAACATTTCCAAAAAGCTGTTTTGCCCCAGGTATTGTTCACGCTGATACTGACCAAGCGCCGTCATGCCCAACAGATGCACAAAGGAAAAGACAAATGCCTTGAACACAAGGTTTCCTACACTGTTCTCTACTATGCCTGAAAAAACGTCCAGGGTATTAAAGCGAATGGCCGCAGAAATAATGACAGAACTGAAAAAAATAGAGCCTTCTATAAATGCCAGGAGAAGGAAGGTGATTTTCAGGTGATTGTTGAATATCTTGAATGTTGCCATGGACAGTGCTTTTTTTTATCGTCAACTTGAATATTGATTAAGTTTTCTGGTTGTCTATCGGGACCTGAATTTAACACTACTGTCCATACTTAGTCTTGCTCTTGAGGCCTTACTTTTCCAGTTTTCGAAACTTGCTGGTTTTTCATAAAGCAGCTATAAGGAAAAAGTAAACTTAACTTTAAGATTATCAATGGATATTCTTTAGTGTTTTCAACGAATCCTGTAACGCTTAATTCGGTATCATATGGCTATACTTACTAGTAGTGATTAGTAGTGATCAGGCATTATTACTGTCAACAATCTTTACAATTCGTTTTTATACACTCTGTTTTAGCACTTTTCAAACCTGGCAGAAATTTGTAAGTCATTGAAATATATTGACTATATTAAATCTGTATATAATTGGCCTGAAAATTGCTTTGCATATCTAAAGAAAATACCAAAAAAAATTTTACTGGTTCAAAGTGTTTTATTTGCAATCGAACATGAATCAAAAATGGTGAGCTGATTCACAATAAAGCTAACAGATATATACATATATGAAAGCGTGAAGGTTTCCTATTCTAATAGCATCAGGAATAACTAGCATAGCTTTTTATGAAGAACCGATTTTGTTTAAGTACCTGTGAAGGATTAAGGACAACGTAATGAAATATCCAAAAATGTCAAAAATTGTAATCGCACCAATAATCATGCTTGGCTTCGCAGGTCAGGTATTTGCAGCGCCGATAACAGGGACTGTAACTGATGCCTACTTTGGTGGCGATGATCATGGTTATGGTGACGTGGTTGGCAGTAACAGTTTATTCAACATTCTCAGCGTTGATTACTCCCTTACTGGGACATTGCTTGAAATTTCTGTAAACACCAATTTTGCCAATAATGGTGTGGGTACTTTCTCAAACTATACCAAGGCTGATCCGAACGGCGATTTTCTTGCCGGTGAGGGTATAACCTTCGGTGACCTTTTTCTCGCTGATGAGTGGACGCCATCAGGCACTGCGGCAAACAAATATATTACAGATGATATTTCCACTGGCACTGACTGGGACTACGGTTTTTCCCTGGCTGACCGGACCTCCACTACTGGTGGCGTGGGTAACTGGTACGACCTGACCGGTGTCGACAATGTTTCAGGGATTTACACGTCTGATGACTACATGAAAAATGCTATCTGGCGTAACGGCCAGGAGGTTTCTGTTAACAGATCTGCAGTCGGGTCAGCCAATATTGTCCAGTCCGGTGTTAATTGGGTAGTCAATGCTGGAAGCCCGGGTACTGTCACATTTAACTTTGACATAGCCGGCACCTCTCTGGAAACCAGCGATACGATTGCTTTTCACTGGGCAATGAGCTGTGGCAACGACACTATCGAAGGCATGTTCAACAAGCCTGTTCCGGCTCCCGAACCTGCTTCGCTGGCACTTTTTGGTCTGGGCCTTTCCGGCTTGCTGCTGAGAGCTCGCTCAAGACGCAAGTCAATTGCAAAGTCAGCAATATAACACCAGGAAACTTATTGCTGCCCTGGTTCCACTGTAGCAATTAAGCTCCATAAAAAAAGCTGTTTTACAGCTTTTTTTATGCCTGTTATTTACCCTGGAATTCTGAGTCATAAACTGCCTTTATCTGGCTGGCAACGTCGATGTGTCCAGCCGGGGTCAGATGACCGTCATTCGGATAAAACAGTTGTTCAAGCGTTGATCGATCCTTCTGTGCCAGAAATGTCATCAGATCGATTTCCGGAATATCGCTTTCGTCCAGTATCCTGCTTATTTCCTTCCTCAGAAATTCCTGAAAATAGTGCGAAACCCCCTGTTGGGAAATGACCCCGCTACGACCCGGCAGTAATGCCACTCGTAAACGTACATTTTCAGATTCGAGGCTGGCATTCATTTCATCCAGAAGAGAGGAAAAGAGTTGCAACCCCTTGGCAAGGTTTTTTTCAAACACTGGTATCAGTTCGTCTTCCTTGTATTTGCGGTTATCAAGAAAGGCTGAAACCAGTCGGCTAATATTCAATGTGGAAAAAAAAGAAGGTGACTGATCCTGTGTTTCAATGCCATCCAGTAGCATCGTACCCAGTGTTTGTCGAAGGAGAGCGGGGGGTTTGCTTTGTAAAGGAACGGGTACATTGGTCAATTCGAGTTCTCCAGCGTTGAGTGTGAACAACGGTTTGCCTTGTTGTGCCTGGAGAGGGTAGGTGAGAGTGTTATCGAGGATGTCATTGGCCAGATAAACAACCAGCAATACTTCCTCAAAATTACCTATGTCTGGTAATTCCCTGAACAATAGCAACTGCTGATCAGTGCTTGTGCCCGGAATGGCATAATTCTCGAACTGCACTGAATTTTCTGAGGTTGAGTTTCCCAATTTGTTTAATACAGAGATAAAGGTCTGGTTGTTATTCACTCCCAGACCGAAGGTGAAGCTGTCCCCGAGGACAGCAACCCTGTGAGTTGCTGGCGCAGGAGTACTGTCCTGATTCCGAAAACCCGCCCTGTTTGTGCTGTAGGTCGCCTCATAGTCGTGGTGCCGGTGAACGCCCTCCCAATCAGGAGCCAGGGTCCAGCCAAGCAATGCATGATACTGAATCAATCCGGGATCCATTGAATCCCGTTGCAATCGGGGTAAATAAATACTCAGGGCCAATTCAACCAAAACCAGGGCAAATAGAATGCCAATGAGAATACTGAGCAGGCTGAAAATAGTATGGCTCTTGACGGCCGATTGGCTGTTCGTTTCTGTTTTTTTGATCATAGTTTAATCGGCCTGTTCGGTAACGAGTTAATTACATAAACCAGTTCGATTTTCCTGACGACAGGGAAAATCAAATTCTGTTACCATCCTGAGGGAAATAATTCATATCAATTTCCTGTTATTTATTTCCTGTTATTAATTTTCTATTAAAAGAGTAGCTGTTTTGGGTGACGTCCCGATAAAGATACTGGGTATATCGGCATACTATCACGACAGTGCGGCAGCTCTTGTCGTAGATGGAAAAATAGTCGCAGCTGCCCAGGAAGAGCGTTTTTCAAGGGTCAGACATGACTCTGCATTTCCCTCGGAAGCCATTGGTTACTGTCTTGAAAAAGAAGATTGCGATTTAAATGATATCGATTACATCGTCTATTATGACAAGCCTTTTCTGAAATTTGAACGCCTGATCGAAACGTTGATTTTTTACAGTCCGCGAAGCCTCGGCGGATTTATCAAATCAGTACCTGTCTGGGTCAAGGAGAAACTGTTTTTGAAACAGATGATCCGCAAGGCCTTAAGAAGACACTATAAGGGTAAAGGGGATATTCCTCCCCTGCTGTTTAGTTCACACCATCAGGCTCATGCAGCATCCGCCTTTTATCCGGGACCATTTGAATCCAGTGCCATATTGTGTATGGATGGAGTCGGCGAATGGGCGACAACTTCAGCCTGGCTGGGTAAAAGCAATGTCATTGAACCGATTTGGCAAATTGATTTCCCTCACTCTCTTGGCTTGTTGTATTCGGCTTTCACCAGCTTTACCGGGTTCAGGGTCAACTCGGGGGAATACAAGTTAATGGGACTTGCCCCATACGGTGAGCCTGTTTATGAAAAATGTATTCTCGATGAATTGATAGATGTGAAGCCTGATGGCAGTTACAGACTGAACATGGATTACTTTGCCTATGGCTATAGCAGCAGGATGGTCAATGATAAATTTATAAGCCTGTTTGGTGGGCCAGCCAGAGAGCCTGAATCAGAACTTACAAAACGGGAAATGGATATCGCTGCTTCGATTCAGAAAGTTATCGAAGATGTTGTAGTTAAATTGTCAAATCACTTGCAAAAAGAAACTGGTGAAAAAAAGCTCTCCCTGGCTGGAGGAGTGGCTCTGAATTGTGTGGCAAACAGTAAAATTCTGGCGCGAACAGATTTTGACGAAATATGGATTCAACCTGCAGCGGGCGACGCAGGAGGGGCAGTGGGTGCCGCTCTGGCTGCCTGGTACCAGTATCTTGACCAGCCCCGCCAGCGGGAAAGTGACGACGCCATGCAAGGTGCTTACCTGGGGCCGGCTTTCGATACTGACAAAGCCCGAATTGAGCTTGATGCCCTGGGCGCTGTTTACGAGCTGATGGATGAGGATTCTCTGCTGGAAAAAACGGCAGCTCTGCTGTCCGGAAAAAATATTGTTGGCTGGTTTCAGGGCAGGATGGAATTTGGACCCAGGGCTCTGGGAGGTCGTTCAATTCTTGCTGACCCCAGGGATTCCGATATGCAGTCGAAACTGAATCTAAAAATCAAATACCGGGAATCATTCCGCCCTTTTGCACCTGCTGTGCTGGCTTCACAGCGAGATGACTATTTTACCCGTGGCCAGCAGAGTCCTTACATGCTTTTAGTGGCGGATATCCATGAATCCCTGAGAAAAACAGTGGAAAATTCTGCAGAGCAGGGATTGAAGAAACTGGGCCAACTGAGGTCGTCACTACCGGCTGTGACTCATGTGGATTACAGTGCAAGAGTGCAGACTGTCGATGGCAAGTATAATCCGCGGTTTTTTCGATTGCTGGAACAGTTTGAAAAGCTGACAGGGTGCCCTGTGCTGGTGAATACCTCCTTTAATGTGCGAGGTGAACCGATCGTTTGTCGGCCAGCCGATGCCTATTGCTGCTTTATGAATACTGAGATGGATTATCTGGTAGTGGAAAATCTATTCCTGAGAAAGGAGGACCAGGTTGCTATTAGCGATAAGGCCTCTAATGAAACCAGGGGGTTCTTAAGAGTGAAAGCGGTTTCTTTTAGTGATGAAGCTGAACAAAAAAAACAACTACGCCAATTTGGTGTGTCCCTGGCTTTGCTTATCGCTTTGATATTTGGAGTAATCTTGCCATTACTGGGACAAAAAGCGTTTATGATCTGGTTTTGGGTAGCGGCCATAATACTCTTTCTGGCAAGCTGGATAGTGCCAGTTACTGTTATTCCAGTAAGAGTATTCTGGCTGGGTCTGGGTAAAGCACTGGGGCGGCTTGTAACGCCGGTTATTCTCACAGTAATGTACACCGTGTTGATAGCTCCCCTTGGTCTGTTGTTGAAAAAGTCTCTGAAGGATGGGGCATTCGCCGGTATTGATCTGGATAAGTCCAGTTACAAAGTTGCCAGTGATCCCATTGAACCCGACTCGATGAAAAACCCTTTCTGATGATTGAATTTCTTAACGACCTGTGGGCATTTATGCGGCAAAGAAAGAAGTTCTGGCTGGCACCAGTGATTTTATTGCTTGTTTTAATGGGTGTACTGCTGGTTTTGACAGAAGGAACAGTACTTTCTCCTTTTATTTACACGCTGTTTTGATCGGAGAAAAGTTGTGATTTGTTTATGGACCTGTGAAGCGACATGAATCGGGAGAATGTGCTTTGTATCAGCCTTGCCATCCACAATTAAGGATTACTCCCTTTAAAGTTTCGGCTTTTTTGGTCCTGCTGCTTTTTCTACAGCAGTTACTGGTTGTTCCCGGTCGCTCTCAACTTGCCCGTGCGTTGAACAATGCTTTGCACGTGCCCTTTTTTTTTCTGGTCACATTTGTCATCATTTTTCTGGTACATACTTTTCCGGCAAATAAGTCCAGGCAAGTAATATTCTTAACCAGTATGGCCTGCATTGCTCTGGCGCTGGCCACTGAGATGATCCAATATTTTACCGGCAGGGATGCAAGCATCGAAGATATAGTAAGGGATTTGCTTGGCATCGCCTCTGCCATCCTGCTTTATTCAGGCATTCAGCGACACAAACAGAAACAGCGCTTTTCAATTATGGCAATCGTGATGTCACTGGTGCTACTGATTTCCGGATTTTTACAGGTGGGATATATCACCTGGATGTACCATCAACGAGACAAGGCAGCACCGGCGTTGTTAATGATGGAGATGCCGGTTTCCCGACTGGGATTTTTCCTGAGGGGAGACTGGGAAAAGGTGGGGGGTATGGAAATTGAAGGCAGGACGCCAAGTGAGAGCATGGTAAAAGTAAACCTGCACACAAACAGGCAATATCCGGGGGTGATGATCCGTGAGTTACTGCCTGACTGGTCAGCGTACCGGAATATTATATTGGAAGGCTACCTGGAAGGGCTGCACGATATGGAACAACAGGAGCAACAGGAGCAACAGGAAGGACTGCCGCTGACCCTGCGTGTGGAGACAGTCAGGGACCGGGGAATGGACACGATATTTGAAACAGAAATTAACAGTGGATGGCTAAGGATGGAAGTCCCTGTCAGGAGTCTGATCAGGGAACAGGAAGGCAGTTTACCTGAAGTGAGAAATCTGCTCATCTATACTACTGTAAATGACCAGAACTTATCGCTGTACATCAGCAGCCTGCGTCTTGAATAGCCCGGAAAACAGCATCACTAACAGTACAAAAAACAGTACAAAAAACAGTAAAAAAAAATAGTTCCCGGATTTCAGTTATTCCCGGGAATCAGACGCTGAATTTAATTGGCAATTGGCCGCTGATTGCATTCACAAGCACACTGTTGATGTATACTTTACAAATTTTTCTATTGGCCAATCCGGACATTTCGAATGCGATTTCTTTTTAAAATTTTCTTCATCCTGTTTATCGTTCTGATAGCGGGGATTGCAGTGACTCTCATCAGAATGATAGATGATCAGCCTGAAGTCTTTAGCAACAATCAACTTTCACCCTCTGATTTAAGCCAGGCTCGGGTATTTATTGAGAACAGGGATCCAAGAAACCTTGAACCTGGTGAAGTAAGCGCCTTTACCATGGATGAGCAGGACATTAATTTACTGTTGAATTATGCCTTGTCTCAATTCAGAGGAGGAGCGGGAAATATTGATATCTCCCAGGGGATTGCGGACATGGAGGCCAGTGTGGTTATTCCGGATACCCCTTTTGGAAACTATCTGAATATTGACCTGGCTGTGTCCCAGTGGGGAAAGGAGATTGCAATTGAAAGGCTTCGCATTGGCAGCATTAACATACCAGGTGGTATTGCCAACAAAATACTCCAGCGCGTCCATCTGGAGTTACAGCGTGTCCCGGAATATGTCGCGGCAATGGATGCAATCAATGGCTATACAATTTCCGATAACCGGTTGAACATAATTTACCAGTGGCAACCCGATTTAATTGAACAGATATCCAATCAGGGCAGGGATATGCTGGTTTCAGAAGATGACCGCGAACGAATTTTGGCCCACTCCCGGAATCTTTCAGCAATTACCAACAATCCTGAGTTGGGGGATGTGATTTCTCTGGCTGAAATCATGGGGCCGGTGTTTCAGTTTGCCCAATTGCGACAGGGTGACCCGATAGAAGAAAACAGGGCGGCTATCCTGGCAATGTCTATGTATATCATGGGGATAAGCGCTCCACGGGTTTTGGGTTTGCCGGAAAATTCCATCCCAAAAATGGGCAAACACCGGTTGATGCTATCCCAACGCCATGATTTTGCACAACATTTTCTTGTTTCTGCCGGATTGGCAGTCAGCACAGGTACAGGCATTGCTGATACCATAGGTGTTCTCAAGGAACTGGATGATGCTGATGGCGGCAGTGGCTTCAGTTTTAATGATATTGGAGCGGATCGCACGGGCGTGAGATTTGCCGAGCTGGCCGTGAAGAACAGGCAAACTGCAGAGAACCTGCAGAGAATGCTTTCCCCGGCAGCCTCGGAGTCTACTTTTATGGCTGAATTCAGAGACTTACCAGAATTTATGCCACAGGAAACCTTTGCAGACATATACGGGGGGGTAGATACACCGAGGTACAATAGTGTCATCGAAGACATTGAAAACAGGATTTCCTTGATGCCATTCTTCAGAGAAATGGATTCACTCCGGTAAGCTGGCTTGTTTGATCTACCTGGCATTAACGGGTAATTTAGACCCTGAATTTTAGTTTCTTGTTGGGTGTTTTTATTGAAATTATGCTGCAGTGCATGTATAAATCGCAGTGTTGCATGTAACATATTGAATTTATTGTTTTTTAACGCAATAAATAGTTACTCTTAATAGTAAACAAGATCATTTGTCTGAGCTTAAGGTCGCCATGCGCATTTATTTATTAGTCCTGAGTTTGTTGATGATGGCCGGTTGTGCTTCTTCCGATCCGGCTGTGACTGGATCTGAACTGGAGGAGATACTGGTCAATTCTGAAGAAGAAGCAAATGTTGAGGAGCGATACCTGATCGGTGTGGGTGATGTTCTTTCCATTAATGTCTGGGGAAATCCCGAACTCAGTCTTACTGTGCCGGTCCGTCCTGACGGGTATATTTCCCTGCCGTTGGTGGGAGACATTTTGGCCAATGAACTCAGTGCAGAGAGCCTGGCCGGCTCCATCACCTCATTGCTTGGCACCCAGTTAAGAAACCCCCAGGTCGCTGTTATGGTGCAACAGGTGAATAGCCGTGTTTATTTGTCGAGAGTGAGAGTCACCGGTGCAGTCCAAAATCCAATTTCCATACCCTATGCCAGAGGAATATCCGTTCTGGACCTGATCCTGGAAGCTGGTGGCCTTACAGAATCTGCATCAGCTAACCGTGCCAAGCTTTACCGGAATGTGGATGAAAAACTATATAACCTTGATGTAAGGCTGAATGACATTCTGCTAAGAGGTCAACTGGATACAAACTACTTGCTCAGGCCGGGAGATGTGCTTACTGTGCCGGAGCGGCTTTTCTGATGGTCATGTTATTTCAATCGTTTGTAATATTAGTCGGCTACCTTGAACTAGTGGTGCCATGCTACAGTGCTGAAAGCAGGGCTGGCAGGGCTGAGAGTTAAAGAAGCGGACAGTAATAAAACCAAATTTTTTAAAAGAGGTGTATTGTGAGTACTTCGGTTGTTGATAATGTAAGTGCGTACCTGCGCGAATTATCGACGCACAGGGCGTTCTATTTTGGCACATTTGTTGTTATTGCTGTCTCATCCATTATCGTTGCCCTGCTCTGGCCAAAAAATTACACGTCTTCATCCACCATTTATGCTGACAATAGCAATATCCTTCAACCATTGATGGAAGGCAATGCTGTACCGACGGGCATATCCGATCAGGCACAAATGGCTCAGGAAATCCTGTTCAAAAGAGAATTCGAAAATGAGGTCCTGGATGCTGGTGGTTGGGAGTATGATGATCTCAGACCGGCTGATAGAAATAATCTTATCAAGAATATTCAGAACAGGGCGAGAATTGAAAGTGTTGGCAGAAGTCCGGCAAACCTGATCAGAATATCCTTTACAGATGCTGATCCTGTTCGGGCATTCGCCATTGCACAAAAGTATACGTCGATATTTATCGAACAAAGTGTAGTGGAAAAAAGGGAGGAAAGCAGAAATGCTTTCGAGTTCATCCAGAATCAGGTAACGTCGTACCATGAGAAACTACAGCTTTCCGAGGAAAAGTTAAGCAACTTCAAATCCGAGAACAATCTGGGCACCCTGGCAGATGCCAATGCACGCATTTCCCGTTATCGGGCGGAAATCGAGCGTCTTGAACTCGAACTTATTCAGTTGCAGACAGAGGAAGAATCGGTAGAAGGACAGTTAGCCGGGCAGCAGGCTATCTCGAAAGACCTGAGCGAACTCAATGCAGTTCGTAACAGAATCAATGCATTGCAGGTACAACTGGACTCCCTGCGTTCCCGTTATTTCGATAGCTATCCCGACGTTATTTTGCTGAAAGAACAGATTGCCGATCTGATGGCAATGTATGATTCAGGCCAGACCTCCCTGTTACCATTGGAAAGTGATGATCTTGACAAGGAAGGTGTTACTCCTTTACATCAACAACTGCGTAGCCAATTATCGAGTATCAGAACAGCTATCCAGTCTCGCACCAGCCAATTGAACGGCATAAAAGATTTGTTAGTTGTTGAATCGGATCGCATCAGGAAAATCAATGCCGTGGAAGCGGAGCTGGCGGAGTTGACACGGGATTATAATGTAACAAGGGATTTTTATAATGACATGCTGAAACGTCTGGAAAATGCCCGTGTTTCCATGAATCTTGATGAACAGCAGCAGGGCGTCACCTTCAAGGTTCAGGAGTCCGCCATTATTCCTACCAGTCCTGATGGGCTGGCCTTTACCCATCTTCTTGCTGCCAGTCTGATCTTGTCCATTTGTGCGCCTTTGGGATTGCTGGTGTTATATATGGAACTCGATCCGCGTATTCGATCAGAAGCAAACTGGGCCGAAGAGTGGCCACCTATGATAATGTCCGTGTCAACAATGAATTATGCTAAAAGCAATGGCCTCAGTGACAAGTGGTTTGCGGCAATAGTTCTTGCTACTTCATTATCGCTTTATGGAACCGCTGCAGGTGTGAAACTTGCAGGTTTGATTTGATCAGGGAAATGATATGAGTGATTTCAAGCTAATCGAAAGCTCCGAATACAAGCCTTTGATTCGCGAAATGCGGCACACCCACACGTTTACCTTTGATGAGTTTGCTGAGCATGGGATTATCCATCCAGGGATGGAACAACAGGAAATATTCAATTCCTACCGGCAATTAAGAACAACACTTCGAACCAGGATGGAGAAATTCAATTCCTGTCTTCTGGTCAGCTCAATTACTGCAGGTGGAGGCGCAAGTTTTACAGCGATAAACCTTGCTTCGGCTTTTACATTCGATCACAACAGAACAGCATTGCTGATTGATTGTAATTTTACCAGACCTGTATTGGCGGAAAAACTTGGAGTCGAGGTCAAGAGCAGCTTACAGGATTATCTGACCGATAAAGTGGATGATATCAGCAAAATTGTATACCCCACGGGCGTATCAAGACTCAGGCTGGTACCCAGTATTAAGCATCAAACTGAATTTGTTGAATTTTTTTCCGGAGATAAACTGGATATTTTTCTGGAAGAAGTCAGAAGTCGTTATCCGGACAGGATAATCATTATTGATACTCCTCCAATACTGGAATCTGCCGATACCAAGATATTGTCTGAATATATTGATTATATTTTGCTGGTAATCCCTTATAAAGGTGTGACAAGTAGCGCTGTCAATAAGACTTTAGCTTCGGTAGATAAGTCCAAAGTTATTGGTATGGTGTTGAATAATTGATTCGGAACTGAAAAAAGAGTGAAATGTGACCAGACGGGGTTTCGTGTTACAAAGCAATTCTGCCTTTCCAGATAGCGTCAAGTACGCACTCAATGCAATTAGTTTTTGCTTATTTCTTATTCTCTTGCCTG
>CBFICR010000085.1:0-11700 GCA_965661105.1 Pseudohongiellaceae bacterium
TGCCTGCGAAAGTTCGCCTTGTCTCGCGCACTGCCTGAAGGCCAGAGACACACTAGACTTAATCAGAGGTTCCCTAGCTTCTTCAGAACATTGAGCGCTTCAAGCACAAAGGGTGATGATCTCTTCCTCAGGGAAGGCATATTCCATTGATTTGTCTGGCTCGCCAAGGCAGCTGCCCTGAATCAGATCAACGCCTAACTCCCATAGCAATGGCAGCGACTCGATTTCCCTAATCCCTGAAATGCCCACACTGACTTGTTCGTGGTGCAGGGCACTGATGAGCTTGCGCACAGATTGCTGCTGCTTTTTACTATAAAGAATCTCGCTGTACAGGGATTGATCCAGCATCACAAACTCCGGCTTTATCATGGTCACCAGGGCAAGTGGCTCCATTGCGCTGCCAAAACGGGATATGGCAATACCTACGCCCAATTCATTGAGACTGTTGCAAAAAGTCCCGGCTAATTGGCTGTTACCATACAGATCTATTTCGCTGATCAGAAACACCAGTTGCTCGGCAGATCCCTTGAAGCGCTGTAGCGAAGTACTTAGCCAGCTCAGCATGCTCTTGTTAACCAGGGTATTACCACTGACAGGAATAAATAAGAGCTTGTTGTTATCTTTCTGAATGTCTTGCTGACTGAGCAGAAGATTCAACATTTCCTTGTCAATTTCCCCCGCCAGATTATGAATATTGGCATGGGCGAGAAGTTCTTCTGACTTTAATTCGCCAGCTTGCCCTTCTGGATAAAAAAGCACTTCATATCTGCTCAGGCTGTCCGGGGTAAAACAGAGCAGAGGTTGAAAGCGTAAGTGCCACTTTCCGGAGTCCAGGCTCTTCCTGATCAGGTCAACAATGGCAGTATTTTGTGTGTGACAGGCAGCTTCCCCAGTTGAGTATGTCAGGGACAGGTTTCGATTTATGCGAGCCCGGTTAATCATGTCCTGGGCATCCAGCGCCAGTTCATTGATGAAGGTCAGACCCAGCGAGGCACTGATGGCCATTGGATTATCGCCACCGGAAAAGGCACTGTTAAGTCTGCGGTGTATATAGTTTGCCAACGTGACTCCCTGTTCTGCGCTACTGTCATACAACAGCAAGCCAAATTCATTCTCTGCCATCCTTGATGCAATGAATGGTTTGCTAATCGCGTTATTCAGGAACTCGCTGATTTCATAAAGTAACTGGTTGGTGCCCGACCTGCCAATGGTTGCCTGCATTTCCTGAAATGCATCAATTTGTACAATCATCAGGGAGCAGAATTGCTGTTGGCCTATTGCCCTGGCAATGGCGGCTTCAACCTTGTCGGTAAAAATCTCCTCATTTTTCAGACGCGTTAACAGGTCCTGATTAGCCAGGTTTTGTTTATCCCGTGAGTAAGTTGTGTTTCCCCTGGCCGGCGTGACTGTTACCTGCAGACAGTTTTCATTGTTGAAGGTTAGCGGTGAAAAGTTCAGTGATAGTTTTTGCGAGGCTGCCTTACTGCAGACCTGAAGTGTTGTCGAGGCAGCCGTCTCACTGCTCACAATTCTGGCCAGCGTTTGTCTGTCTGCTTCAGTGAGCAGATCCAGTAACGAACAATGCAAAAGTTTTTGTCTGTCCAATGTACTGGATGCATTGTTGTTGAGGCGGGAAAACAATGCCACGTAGCGATCATTACAGTAGCGGTGGTGACCTTTGTAAAGAATAGCCAGAGCGTCCTGGCAACTGTCCAGCAGCAGGCGATGCTGTTTTTCCATTTCCCTGATCCGGTTTGCCATCATGCGATTGTTGATTTTTTCCCGGCAATACATGGCCTGCTTTTTTATGGCCTGTGACAATGCCATGGTGTTTGAGGCGGGGATTACCTCGTGGTCGACCAAATTTGTTACGGGGGTTTTTTCCCATGAGGATTTTTCCGAGCAGGCAATTATCAGGGCGGGCGGGCCTGGTGTTTTGGCGTGGATTTCGAGCCAGTGTTCGGGAATGATGACATCGCTTTCGACAAGCAGCACCAGATCAGCAGGTTCGCCTTGCAGATGTTGAGTAAACGTCGCCTTGTCCTTCACGCCGGTTGCGCGGATCGGTATATGGTCTTTACGTAATTCTGCAATTAACTGGTTTGCCAGGGAATTACAGGAGCTGACCACGAGCATGTGAAAAGGGGGAGATGTTTTCATGTCAGGAAGTCCATTTCCTTTAATTGGTATTGTGTTGTTCAGTTTCCTTGCCAGCCTATTGTTATATTTTTTTCCTTTTATGTTTCCTTTTATGTTTCAGGCGACAGGTGTTTTGGCATGATGCCCGGGATTTTCTCTTACCAGTTTCGGTACCAGATAACCGGGTAATTGTGCCTGTAGCGCATTTATGAGGGCCTTGCCAGTTTCCTCGGGTACATCAAAATGGGCTGCACCGCTTACCCGATCCAGTAAATGCAGGTAATACGGTAATACGCCTGCTTTAAACAATCTCTCACTCAATGCCGCCAGCGCTTCTGTCGAGTCATTAATATGCTTCAACAGAACGCTCTGATTAAGCAGGATTATGCCGGCTTTTTTCAGTGCCAGGCAGGCAGCATCCACCTCGTCATCAAACTCCCGTGCATGATTACTGTGTATTACCAGAATAGTCTGAAAGCGGGGATTTGCCAGTAATTTGCAAAGCTCTGGCGTGATCCGCTGTGGAATCATGATAGGCAAGCGTGTGTGAATACGGATGCGGCGGATATGACTGATATCTCCCAGTTCAGTCATGAACCAGGCCAGATATTTATCCGGCAGGGTCAGTGGGTCGCCACCACTTAAAATCACTTCGCTGATAGTGCTGTCGCGCTTCAGGTATTCAAGGCTCTCGCGCCAGTGTTGTTTGCCGGGAATATTATCCTGATAAGGAAAATGTCGTCTGAAACAATAACGACAATGAATAGCGCAACTGGAGGTGACCAGTAATAAGGCGCGGCCTTTGTATTTATGCAAAATACCCGGTCTGGGGTTGGCGTCGCTTTCACCCACGGGGTCAGATGAAAATCCCGGGACGACGAGAGCCTCTTGCGGCCCGGGAAAAACCTGCAGCAACAGGGGGTCAGCAGGATTGCCTTTTTCCATGCGCTTCAGGAAAGGCGCTGGAACCCGCAGCGGGAATTGTTTCAACAGGGGGTGCTCTGCAGGCAGGGAGTTCATCTCCAGCGCCAGCAGATCACACAATTCTGTGCTATCCATGGGTGTGGCTGCAAGAATTTCCTGCCAGCTCAGTTGCTGATGTAAGGCCAGTTGTGACAAGCATTTTTCCTTTCAATTGCGGCTGTAAATGAGGGGGATCAGGAGGCCCCCATAGCCGGGTTGAGTGTTTGTTTAACGCTGCGAATAGTAGCACTCTTGTGCTGGCACAGGTATCATGCCCAGCTTTTCAGGCAGTTGGTCGAGGTCAATGATGGCAAGCTATTCTACTAATGAATTTAAATCCGGTTTGAAAGTACTGTTGGACGGTGATCCCTGCTCCATTACGGAAAATGAAATTGTAAAACCGGGAAAAGGGCAGGCCTTTAACCGGGTGAAACTCAGAAACCTGTTGAATGGCCGCGTTTGGGAACGCACCTTCAAATCCGGCGAGTCACTGGAAGGCGCAGATGTTCAGGAAACGGACATGGAATACCTTTATAGCGACGGTGAATTCTGGCATTTCATGAAAACTGACGGCAGTTTTGAGCAGGTCGCTGCAGACAAGAGCGCTGTGGAAGATGCTCTTGACTGGATGAAGGAGCAGGATATATGCACGGTCATTTCCTGGAATGAAGCGCCGATTTCCGTACAGGCGGCCAACTTTGTCGAGCTGGAAGTGGCCGACACCGATCCGGGTTTAAAAGGCGATACTGCCCAGGGGGGTACCAAGCCCGCGACTCTGACAACAGGCGCCGTGGTCAAGGTACCGTTGTTTGTGGAAATCGGTGACGTATTGCGTATCGACACACGCACCGGTGAATACCAGAACCGGGTGAAAAAGTAATTCACTGTGTAAGCCAGGCAACAGCGTTATTAATTAGCACTGTTGCCGGAACCTGAAGATGACCTATCCTGACTGGCAAGCAAGGACCGACCGGAAGATGCTTGAATCCCGGGCAGCCTTGCTCCGCCAGATCCGGCAGTTTTTTCATGATCGGCAGGTACTTGAAGTAGATACCCCGATCCTGTCGGCCGCCGCTGGCACTGATCCCAATCTCGATACAATCTGTGTCCTGCCCCGGGGCAAAGGCGATGTGCCTTTGTTCCTGCAGACCTCCCCGGAATTTGCCATGAAACGACTGCTGGCCTCAGGCAGTGGCGCCATTTTCCAGTTGGCGAAATCGTTTCGCAACAATGAGGCTGGTAGTCAGCACAATCCGGAATTTACCATGCTGGAATGGTATCGCCCTGACTATAGCCTGACGCAACTAATGGATGAGGTGGAAGCACTGGTAAGTACGGTTCTGCCTTTGGGCAAGGCTGAGCGTATCAGCTATTTTGACCTGTTCCAGCGTCACCTGAATCTCGATCCCTTTAGCGCATCCCTGGACACCCTGCGCGAGGTCGCCGAGCAGCGTGTGGATATCGTCATGGACAGCACAAACCCCGATCACTGGCTGGATCTGCTGTTCAGTCACTGCATTCAGCCACAATTACAGGCCCCGGTTTTCATTATGAATTATCCGCCTTCACAGGCAGCCCTGGCGAAACTGGCAGAAGATGAGCAGGGGCGTCTGGTGGCAAGACGCTTTGAATTGGTGCTTGCTGGTCTGGAGCTGGCTAATGGTTATGATGAACTTACTGATGCTGTGGAACAAAAGCGGCGTTTTGAAAGTGATCTGGCATTACGCAAGGCTGAAGGTAAACCCTGCTATCCGGTAGACCTCAACTTTCTTGCGGCCATGGTGCACTCATTGCCGGAGTGTAGTGGTGTCGCCCTTGGCGTGGATCGTTTGCTGATGTTGAAAACCGGCTGTAAAGATATTCGCGACGTAATCAGCTTTCCCGCTAATATCGCCTGAAAGATGCTTCGATCCTGGGCTTTCGATATTAACCTTCTACCTTATCTCACCTCACCTCACCTCACCTCACCTCACCTCACCTCACCTCTACCTCTACCTTCCACTGATGCACTGAGCAGTTTGCCATGATCATGCTAAGATGAATGGCAGGTATTTCCCCGTCGCCAATAAGGAGAGAGTTCATGGAATCATCAACCCGGCAGCCCCCTGTTAATGCTCCTGAAGATTCGGATCCAGAAGGCATATCTCCAGCATATGCCGGATTCTGGATACGAGTTCTCGCGGCGTTACTGGATTCAATTTTGTTATTGATGGTCATGGTTCCCCTCCTTATGGTTTTTTACGGGCCGGGGGTATTATTTGCCACAGAATCTCCCGGCCTGGCCTATGACCTGATCAATTATGTTTTGCCTCTGATCGCCGTCATTGTGTTCTGGCAATACCGCTCGGCAACCCCCGGAAAAATCATGATGGGCCTGGTTATTGTTGATGCCAAAACCCTGGGCAAGCCTTCCTTTGGAAAGCTGGTGTTGCGCTATATTGGCTATTACGTATCCACCATCCCGCTACTGCTGGGACTGATCTGGGTAGGCATTGATAAACGAAAGCAGGGCTGGCACGACAAGATTGCCGGCACCCTGGTCCTGAAAACAGAGTCTAATAAGCCAATAAAAGCCGGGGAAAGTAATAACGCTGGTAAGAACAGCACTTTCGCCCAGGTCGATAGTGCTGAGGCCGATAGTGCTTTAGACGAGCCGCCTCAGGGCATCTCTTCAGCCCCTCAAAAACACGATCCCTGGAAAGAATAGAGGGCGATTTGCCATTGAGTAAAGAAAATAAAAATCTGCGGGATGAATAGATCGACACTGAATGCTTAAGTCTCAGGTTTCAGGTGGCGGATTTTTCACCCGCTACTTCACCTATTTTTTCCCCCAACCTCAGTGCTGTATTTTCTTCCAGCTCCTGTCGCCAATGCACTGCCCCCGGGCCTGACAACAGGATGACAGTAGAACCCAGTTTGAAGCGCCCCATTTCTTCACCTTTGGCGAGCTGGATTGCCGGTTGTTGTGTGGTGTAACCGGTTTCACTAATACCATGTTTGGCCGGAGCCACCTGTCCAGACCAGACTGTTTCAATGCCGGCGACAATCATGGCACCCACCAGAATCACAGCCAGTGGACCGGCGTCGGTGTCAAACAGGCACACCACGCGCTCATTGCGGGCAAACAGGTCATCTATATTTTCACTGGTGGTTTGATTAACTGAAAACAGCTTGCCCGGGATATAAATCATTTTTTGCAAAGTGCCGCCGCAGGGCATATGGACGCGGTGGTAATCCTTTGGCGATAGATAAATAGTAACAAAGCTGCCATCAAGAAAAGCGCTGGCCATTGTGTCAGAGCCACCAAGCAAGGCGGTCAGGGAAAAATTTTTGCCCTTGGCCTGAAATAACTGATCGCCGGTGATATTACCGGCAGCACTGACTTCGCCATCGGCGGGACTGACAAGACTATTGTTTGGGCCAGCAATAGTTCTGGCGCCGGGTTTCAGGGCGCGGGTAAAGAAATCATTAAAGCAGGCGTAATCCTCTGGCGCTGATTTGAGCGCTTCTGCCATGTTGACGCCATAGTGCCGGATAAAGCGTTTAATCATCATGTTTTTAAGCCAGGGCGTAGTGGCATTGGCTAATTTACCGGCAAGCCGCGATAAAAGATGTTGGGGCACCAGGTGCTGGAACACAATGAACAGAAATTTCATGGAGAATGGATTTTCCGCGTTGCCCTGGTTCAGGTCTCGATCGGTGTGTCGGGAGAATTGCCCCACTCTGACCAGGAACCATCATAGGCCCTGACAGAAAAACCCAGTGCTTTTGCAATCAGGTAGGTGAGCCCGGAACGATGATGAGTCTGGCAATGGGTGATAATGCTGTCACCCGCCTGGATACCCAGGTCGCCAAGCATTTGTTTCAGTTTCTCCAGTGGTAACAGGCGCATGTTGCGGGTTCTGTCCATGGTATTCAGCCAGTCCAGGTTGACGGCGCCGGGGATGTGACCACCGCGTGCAGAAGACTTTTTGGTACCCACGTATTCTTCATAACTGCGGGCATCCCAGATTTTACTGTGTTCATCGTCCAGTGAAGCAAGTACTTCCTCCAGTGATGCATTGAAGCGCATATCCAGGCTCAGGTTGACCTGGGTCGGAGCGACGCTGACTGGATCGCTCTCTACCGGATGACTTTCTTTATACCAGGCATGAATGCCGCCGTTGAGGTAGGAATAATGCTTGTGACCAATGATGTCCAGGGTCCAGATAAAGCGACCCGCCCAGCCGCCGCCTTCATCATCATAGACAACAATATGCTTGTCAGGTGCATAACCAATACGCGAAAACAGTTCTTCAAGCTGGTCTTTATCCGGCAGTTTGCCCGGTACCGGCGGTGTGCCGCGTACAAGTTCCATTGGATTGACATGCACAGCGCCTGGCACATGGATCTGGGTATAGGTACTGGCTTGACTGACATCGATGATTAGCAGGTCTTCATTACCCAGTACTGCGGCGAGTTCGTCCGGTTCAATGATCAGGTTTAAGTGTGTTGGCATGGCAATGGTTTACAACGCTTGATTGGAAGGAAACTGAATTCTAACTGATTCAGCGCTTAAAGATGAAATACCCTTTACGGCCTTAATAATTACCTTAAATTTTTAAGCGTCGAGAGTCTGCAGGATGTGGCGGAAGCTGCTCATACGCAGCGGGTTGATTAAATGATCTTCGATCGCCTGTTTCAGTTGGCAGCCAGGCTCCTTGTCGTGCTGACAATCGCGAAATTTACAGTGGCCCAGGAAGGGGCGGAACTCGATAAAGCCATTAAGCAGGGTTTCCTTGTCCAGGTGTTCAAGATGAAACTCGCGAATACCCGGTGAATCGATCAGGTCGCCGCCTTCAGAAAAGTGATAAAGACGTGCCGAAGTGGTGGTATGTCTACCTTTGTCCCTGGCTTCGGACAGTGCCCCGACCTGGGTATTGGCTGCCGGCAGCAGGCGGTTGATCATGGCTGATTTACCGACCCCGGACTGACCGACAAAAACTGAAGTTTTGTCATCCAGTAGTGTTTTCAGATCATCCATGCCATCCCCTGTCTTGGAAGACACGCAGAGTACCGGATAACCGATATCGCGGTATATCGACAGCAGCTCTTCCATTTCTCTGCGATTGTATTCATCAAGCAGGTCAGATTTGTTCATCAGCAAAACCGGGGACAGCTGGTAATGTTCTGCTGCGACCAGGTAGCGGTCGATGAGGTTGGCATGAGGTTCGGGCAGTGGGGCAATGACAATTATGATCTGGTCGATATTGGCAGCAACTGGCCTGAGTTCTCCGAGACTGGAGGGACGTTCAAGAAAATTCTCGCGCGGTAAAACGGCGATAATGACGCCCACCGGATCCCCTTCCTGCCAGATCACATAATCACCGGTGACCAGAGATTCGATATTGGAGCGTTGAAAACACCGGTAAATCTCGCCCTGGTTTTCGCCATCAAGGGCTTCGATATCCAGTTGCTGGCCAAAGTTGGAAATGACGATGCCTTTGCGTTCTTCGCCCAGTGCGGCAGTATTCAGCGACGCTTCAATTTTGGCCTGTTTTTTTGCAGCTCGATGCGCATACACATCCTGCATTTTCTGAATCCGCCATAATTGACGGCGATTAAGCTGCTTCTTTTTCATAAGGCATATTATCAGGGCCTTTGTTACAATCCTTCAACTTTTAACGAGCCGCATCAAGTAAATAATGGATAAAAAGCAACATCTCATCTGGATAGACCTGGAAATGACAGGCCTGATCCCGGAAAGTGACCGGATCATTGAAATAGCCACTATCATTACCAATACCGATTTACAGATTATTGACGAAGGTCCGGTGCTTGCCATTCACCAGCCTGAGAAATATATCGACGGCATGGATGACTGGAACAAGCGTCACCATGGCGCCTCGGGTTTAATAGAACGGGTACGTCTGAGCCTTAACAATGAGAGTGAAGCGGAACAGGCAACCATCAAATTTCTTGCCCACTATTGCGAACGCGGATTTTCACCCATGTGTGGTAACAGTATCTGTCAGGATCGGCGCTTTCTTGCGCGCTACATGCCTACGCTGGAAGCCTTCTTTCACTACCGTAACCTGGATGTGAGCTCTGTGAAGGAACTGGCCAAGCGCTGGCGGCCGGATATTGCAGATGGCCTGAAAAAGGAAAGCTCGCACAAGGCACTGGAAGATATTCGCGATTCCATCGAGGAATTACGTTACTACCGCGAGCATTTCTTTAATACCTCCCGTCCGTGCAGCTGAAGACTTTTTTGCCAGGCAAAAAAAAGCCCCGATAGGGTACGGGGCTGAGGGGGACGTGCTAGGGATAAACTTTAGCCAGAAATCAATTTGAGGCCATATTACAATTTGCTATTCACGTTGATTTGTTGGTGTCTATGTTATTTTTTACGGGTGCCTTGATGAGCTGGATCACAAGGATGCAATATTTTTTAAAAAACTAAAACGGCCCCGCAGCGCCCTGATTATGCCGTTCTTTATAAAGCAGGCAAAAAATGAAACAATTTTTTATCCGACTATTCTGGTTTGTACTGGGACGCTTTGAGAAGGGCGAGGGGCCGTATTCCTACAAGTCATCCAGCCGCACCATATTGCTGGTGGTTGGCCTTTTATTTTCCGGGCTATCCGCAGGTTCCCTGTATTTCTCTATAGCCAAAGGCGATGCTTCAGCGTTCCTGCCGATTATTGTTTTTCTGGGGGTGGGCGGTGTTTGTCTGATTGTCGGTTTGCTTGGCAGTGACCGTGCAGTGGCAACACTGTGGGGAACAACCAGTAAAAGTAACAGGAAAAGGAAGTAAGCGCGCCGGAAAAATCCCTTTCCGGCAACTTCCGTCAACATCGTTCAGCAATTCTATTTTTTTAATTATTCAGCAGGTTGGCAGGTGAATACTGGTCCGTCAGGATTCGTTCGCTGGTATCCCAGCTTACGTCATTGCTCATGTATTTGGGATACTCGGTGACATCCATGCCAAACGGTTCCAGCAGTTCTTTGAACGCGGGTGCGCGTGATTCCAGTGTGTCGGTATCCGGCAGGGCTTGCCTGGAGGCGACAATAACGCGATTGCCAGTACCGCTCATGCGAATATTATAAATCTCTCCGAACACTTCCCGGTAGGTATTGGATTCTGCTGCATACAGGCGGCTGGTGGAAAAGGTATTGGCGACAACCATGCCGTTATCAGGCAACAAGCGCTTCACTTCTTCCAAAAACTCCACCGTCATCAGATGCTCAGGAATATATTCGCCGTTAAAGGCGTCAAGTATCACCAGGTCATATTTCTCGCCCCGCAGTCCGGCGCGTTTTATAAATACCCGGGCATCACCCACGTCAACACTGATTTTATCTGTTTCTTCAAAGCCGAAATATTCTCTTGCCACGCGCACCACGGCATCATCAATTTCCGAAATCACAATCTCAGCTTCGGGAAACAGCTGGCTGTAGGTATCCGACAATGTGCCGCCGCCAAGCCCGACTATGAGGATGCGCCGGGGATTACTGTGCACCAGCAGACTGGAGAGCGTCATCTTGGCATAGGGAAACACCAGCTCAACAGGCTTGTCCAGATAACGACAACTCTGGTTCTGGCCGTTACGGCTGGTAATGGTGAAACGCAGACAGCGACGTTGTGAATCTTCCGTCACCAGAATATTTCGATACAGCGAGCGTTCCTGGTGGATATAGCGAATACCGCTTTGTGCCAGCAGGTCTTTGGCGAAAATAAGCAGAGCGATCGCCAGCACAATAAAGAGTTCAACCTTGAGGTTGCGCCATACCGATTGCTTGCGTCGCAGATTATGTGCATGTTTGGAAATCACTGGGTATTGCCACCTGGGTTCAGTATTTCTTTCTGCATATTCCTGATGCCGGCCATAATAGCAACAAAGCCGGCGCAAATCAGAACCAGACACATGGTGATGAGTATCTGGTTCACTTCGAACCACAGCACCAGGTAAAAGGAGGTTGCCAGTGTACCCAGCGCACTGCCCAGGGTAGAAATAAAATACAGTTTTCCGGCGACATGACCGCTGCCATCCGTAGAAATGACCAGCAGCCTCACGGAATAGGGGGCAATCATGCCCATGATGGCCGTGGGCAGGAAGAACAGCAGCATGGAGACCAGTAATGAACCATAACGGGGATCTTCAATGCGCAGAAACACCGATTCCATAATCTCGTTGCCGGCAAACACCAGCGGCAACAGCAGGAAAGAGGCGCAGACAAAAAAGCTGCCATACAGTCTCATGTCAGGATTGAGCAGGGATAATTTGCCACCGAGCAGGTAGCCGATGGAAAGGGAAAGCATGAACACGGTGATAATACTGCCCCAGACAAAAATCGAACTGCCGAAGTAGGGCGCCAATATGCGGCCGCCAAGAAGTTCTATCGCCATGATGATGAAGCCGCTCAAAAAGGCGAGCATCAGCACCAGGGTGATCTGGAATCTGGAATGTGTAATGGTTTTCTCATTCATAAGAGCGGCGCAGTATACCTAAATATCCAAGTTGGCGCTTAGAATGATAGATTCAAGTTATAAGAAACGAGCAGGGAAAGATAAAGGATAAAGGAAGAAGGAAAAAGGATAAAGGATAAAGGATAAAG
>CBFICR010000086.1:0-11574 GCA_965661105.1 Pseudohongiellaceae bacterium
CGCGACCATCACGCTGAAAGACGGCGCCGACACCATCGATGCCATTACCTGCAGCAGATTCACCATCTGATCGACAACCCAAGGAGTAGTCATGACGACGTTCATCACCATCGCAGTCATCACCATCACCATCGCCATCGCCACGGCCGTCTTTCTCCGCAAGCCGGAGAATCGCCAGAAGGCCAAGCGTGTGTTCAACGAGGTCTCGGCCTCGGCGCGCTCGGCAGTCTTTCGGAAGTGACAACAGCAGCTCTCGCCTTATAGGGCAGGGCTGATCTTCGTGTTAGCATAGTAAGTCACAGATGACATACTGTAGCGAGGCCGCATGGACCCGGCATCAGTTCCCGCGTGGATCTTCGAGTGGATCATCGGCATCGCTGCTCTCATGACGGCGATCGAGACCATTCGTCGCAATCGAAAGCGAGTCACGACTCGCCTGTTCTCACCCTGGACAACGCTCGCAAGCAAGATCGAGCGCATCCACAGCGAGGTTGTCGACGAGAGCGGCTCATCTCGCTTCGATGCCCTCGCTCGAGAAGTCGCCTACATCGCTTCGGAGGTTCGTCACAACGGCGGCTCGACGATCAAGGACTCGCTGCTGCGCATCGAGAACCTGACCGTGAACGCAGTCCAGCGACAGCGCGCCGTCATGGAGTACAGCCCCTACGGGATCTTCGAGACGGACAGCGCCGGCGACAACATCTGGGTCAACACGCTGTACATCTCGATCGCCAGACGCCCGGCTCACGAGCTTCTCGGCAAGAACTGGTTCAACGCCATCGCCCCGCGCTGGCGCCGGATTGTCACCGAAGAATGGTACGCAGCGATTTCTGACGGCCGGATCTTCGACATGGCATACGAAATCGTCACGCCCGACGGCGAGCTCGTTCCAGTTCACTGTCGATCCACCATCATCAGCGATCGGGAAGGCAACCTCGCTCACATCGTCGGCTTCGTCCATCAACTGGATTCGCCTGTCGAGCATGGGCCCGAGCAGTTCGCCCGCCCGTCGCTTCAAGCCGTCACAGGATGAAGCCGATGCCCATCGATCTCTCGCAGTATCAGTTCCCTCGCAAAATCACCTTCAGCGAGATGATCGCGTCGCAGACGGCGACTCGAAAGGGCATCGACAACTCGCCCAAGGACGACAAGACGATGCGCAACATCGTCTCCACGGCACGCTGGCTCCAGCGCCTGAGAGACAGGATCTTCTACGTCACCGGAATCACCAGACCCGTGATCATCTCCTCGGGCTTCCGCAGTGAGGCTCTGAACGTCGACATCGGCGGATCCGTCTCGTCGTACCACTGCCGAGGCCTCGCGGCCGACATCTGGGTTCCCGGCTTCACCCCCTACGAGCTGGCGATGTTCATCCAGGATCAGCCGGCGCTCATGGAGGCGGTCGACCAGCTGATCCTCGAGTTCCAGTCCTGGGTCCACGTTGGAATTCTGGGCGAGACCCGCGGCCAGGTGTTCACGAAGCAGCACGACGAAGCAGGAGACACGGTCTACCTGACCGGGCTCGTTCCCCCTTCCGCAGAAAAGTGAGTCACGAGTGACCGATACTTCGAGCATCCAGCATCTCTCGGACGCGGACTTCGCGGACCTCTACAACGACGTCGAGCAGCATCCGACGGTGCGAAGTCTCTGTGAGGTCACGGGCCTCGCGTACAAGTCAGTGAAGGACAGAGCCCGCCGGATGCGCAGGCGCTACGACGGCGGCGACCAGGGCGTTCCTCGTCTGGTCTCGCGTCGAGCCTACGCTCGGTCCCCGGTCCCTCTGTCCGAGTCGAGGGCTGAGTTCCGTGAGGAGATGACCGAGCAGGACTGTGTCGACAAGATCAAGTCCCTGCAGCGCCGGAACCCGGACCAGCACATCACGCGGGTCTTCTTCCGAGCCGAGACGAACATCTCCGATGCGACCTGGTCTCGCTACTTCGGCACCTTCGCCGAGTTCAAGCGTCAGGCCGGCATCCAGCTGACCCGTCAGCAGCACGCTCACGAGCGGAAGATCGCGAAGCACAACTCGGTCGACCACTACCGGGCCTTCAACGCTCGGCACGATCTCGGCGATCGCTATCAGCGGGACTCGGCTGGCCCGATCATGACCATCGTCGGCTGCTCGGATCTCCACGACGTCTCCTGCGACCCGTTCTACCTGCGCGTGCTCAAGAGCGCCGTCGAGATGGTTCAGCCGGACGTGGTGAACTTCGGCGGCGACGTCTTCGACCTGGCTGAGTTCGGCAAGTTCAACGTCGACCCTCGCGAGTGGGACGTGGTCGGCAGGATCAAGCACGTTCACGACGAGATCTTCCAGCCGATTCGAGAGGCTGCGCCAGACGCCCAGTTCGACTTCGTGGAAGGCAATCACGAGTTCCGTCTCCTGCGTCATCTCGCAGACGCTACGCCAGCTCTGCAGTCGGTTCTGTCTGACCTTCACGGCTTCACGGTGCCGAAGCTCCTGGGCCTGGATCGCTTCGAGATCAACTACCACTCGAAGGCGGATCTCGCTGCGTTCCGCGAGTGCGACGTGGGCAAGGAGATCGGCAAGTCCTACCTGACCTACAACAACCAGCTGCTCGTTCACCATCACCCACACGCCGGCGACTGGGGACTCCCCGGCTGGAATGGACATCATCACCGCTTCAAGGCCACGCCGAAGCGCTCCGTGCTTCACAGGGGCGGCTACAACTGGCTCCAGCTCGGCGCCGGTCACTGTCTCAACGCCTCCTACGCCGAAGGTGAGTTCTGGACGCTCGGCTTCATCATCGCGCACATCAACACCGCCACGGGCTCGACGAACTTCGAGTACGTCCATGTCACGGACATAGCCTGTGTCGGCGGGCGCTACTTCCACCGCGAGCCCTCCGAGATGGTCGGGGCCTATGCGGCGTAATCACCCCCAGCTGTAAGGGAGACCGATGGGCGCTTCAGCCACTCGTCGTCAACGCAGGGCGCAGGAACGGGTAGAGATGGAGGAGGGCGGCTTCCAACCGATGGAGATCAAGCCGCGGAACAAGCCGAGAACCGGACCGATTCAGGCTCGAACCCAGACGCAGGGTGAGTACCTGTCGGCGATCGAGAACAACACGGTGACCTTCGGCCTGGGCCCGGCGGGGACGGGGAAGACCTACGTCTCCACGGCCTTCGCCTGCGACCAGCTACTCGAGCGCAAGATCGACCGGATCATCATCGTGCGACCGACCGTCGAAGTCGGCGTCGGGATGGGCTTTCTGCCGGGCACCATCGATCAGAAGTACGAGCCCTACCTTCAGCCGTTCTTCGCGGTCTTCCACGAGCGCCTGGGGAGAGGAGCCACCGAGGCGTACATGAAGGGCGACCCGAAGATCCAGACGATCACGCTCGCGCACATGCGAGGCCTCACCTTCGACCGCTCCTGGGTACTGCTCGACGAGGCCCAGAACGTCACGCCAGCTGAGATGAAGATGTTTCTGACGAGGATCGGCGAGGACACGAAGGTCGTCGTATCCGGGGACCCTCGACAGAAGGACCTCGTTGGCCCATCCGGTCTCGATGTCGCTGTCGACAAGCTGGAGTCGATTCCTCAGATCGGCGTCGTGCGGTTCACCAGCGAGGACGTCGTTCGCTCGGGCATCGTTCAGGACATCGTCGAAGCCTTCGAGGGAGATGAAGACGCCTGATTGCAGTGCGAAATCGTCGTGCTAAGATAAGTCATCGCTGAGTTACAGCACGACGATCCCAGGAGGGGGAATGCTGCACACGATGTCGGTCGTCGACCTCGACGCCCTTGCGATTCAGCGTCTCCCCAAGACCCTGCTCAAGGGCGAGTCCGATCTCTACGAGAGCAAGTGGTGGGACTACCGGTTCTGGCATCCGGCGATCGCCACTCAGATGTTCGCCTTGGCCTATCGCAAGTCCTTCCGCCGGCAGCACGGCAAGCTCTACGACGTTGACTCGGCTGCCCACGTCGGCGGCTTCAAGGGCTTCAACATCCTCACCGAGGCCCACGACCGCCCCCTCAGAGGGTTCTGGCGTGCTCGTCGTGCCGCTGACGAGTGGGGAGTCCCCTACGACTTCTGGATCGCCAAGGCCTTCGAGTACGCCCTCGAGCGTCACTGGCATCGGATCCCGACCCCCGAACAGCTCACTGCCAACGGCAAGCAGTCCAAGGGCTCCTATGGCATCCCGATGACCATGATGGAGCACATCGCTCTGCGCTGGAACGAGCGCAAGGCGTCGACCTTCCTGTTCGGCGAGCACGAGTTCTGGACGGTGGATCAGTACGTCGCCCACCCCTGGCAGAAAGCTCACATGACCGAGGTAGTCCGTCAGATCAAGGCCAGGAGTGGATCAGTCCACATCTCCCTGGCCGAGTACATCTTCGAGCGCCGAATGCTCCCTGTGAGCCTGGCGACGAAGGTCTTCGGGGAGACGCTGGTTGCGCGCTCCCGCCACTTCATCGATTGAGGAGTACCCCCAGATGTCCCGCGAACCTCAGCAGAGCGGTCGTCGCAAGCTCACGCTTCCCGAGTCGTCCAAGCGCAAGCCGGGTCGCCCGCGTCCCGAGAAGACGCCGTCTGGAGTCTCGTCGCTGCAGGACCAGGTGATCAGCCAGGTCGTCAACGACGGTCTGCGGATCTCGCTCGTTCTGAACTCCGGCGAGCAATTCGAGGGCTTCATCAAGGGCATGGATCGCTACGCCATCCTGTTCGAGGGCGAGGAAGCACCGATGGATTCCCGGATCGGCAGCTCTCGGTCCTCCTGTCTCATCTGGAAGCACGCCATCCAGCGCATCAATCTCTGAGGGCGCCATGACTCAGACCGAGGAGAGCAAGTCCGTCGAGGACAAGATGGTCTCGACAGTAATCGCTTCCATGACTGGGGATTCTCCCGAACAGCGGGCCGCCAGGGAAAGGCTGCAAGCAAACATGGGCGAGGAGAGTTCGGCTGAGGATGCCCCAGCCGCCTCTGTGCCGATGTTCGATTTCGAGCAGGACTTCCAGGACCACATCGTCAACCTGATGGTCGCCGACGAGACCTTCATGCGACGTGCCGGCGGTCTGGTCGAGCCTGGTCACTTCGAGCAGGAGACCCAGCGAGCTCTCATGGGCCTCACGCTCAACTACCACAAGCGCTTCGGCGAGCTGCCGGGCAGCCCCACGGTCTGGCGCGAAGTGCTGCGCGGTGCGATCGCAGACAAGCGTCTCCCGAAGGAGATGATCAACCCCGTTCGGGACGAGCTCAAGCGGGCGCTGACAGGCAATCGATCGAACCGCGACTTCTTCGTGGAGCGTGTGGTCGGGTTCGTGAAGCGCCAGCAGTATCTGAGCGAGGTCATGGGCACGATGCACCTGGCCGAGCGTGGCGAGCTCGACGAGGTGCAGCGCCGCCTCGAGAAGGTCTTCACGATCTCCGACACCATCGAGCTCGAGGGATCCGACTTCTGGGCCAACGCCGAGAAGCGTGCCGACTACCGCAAGGAGGTCGCTGCCGGGACCATCGTGAAGGATGGGATCACGACCGGCATGAAGAAGCTCGACCATCTGCTCTACAACCGGGGCTGGGGTCGTCGAGAACTCACCGCGATCATGGGTGGCGCGAAGCGGGGCAAGTCGATGGCTCTGGGTCACTTCGCGATCCAGGCATCACTGCGAGGGCACTCTGTCCTGTACGTCAGCCTCGAGGTCTCCAAGAAGATCATCGAGGATCGGATGGATGCGAATCTGTCGAAGGTCGAGATGGACGACCTCGAGTACCAGCCAGGCGCAGTTCTCGACGCCGTCACGCGCAAGCGCTCTATCCCGCAGCGCGGCCCGATCTACGTTCACGAGTACCCCACGGGCTCGTTCAGGCCCAAGGATCTGCGCTACCTGCTCGACTACTACAGGGCCCGCGGCACCCAGTTCGACCTGATCTGCATCGACTACGCCGACATCATGGCGCCCGACTACCACTACGACAGCGACATCGCCAACTCCAAGTCGATCTGGATCGGCCTTCGGGGCATCGCCGGCGAGGAGAACGCTGCCGTTCTGACCGCGACGCAGACGAACCGAGAAGGGCACAAGGCTGACGTGGCTCGAGCCGAGCACGCCGCCGAGGACTTCAACAAGATCCGCATCGCCGACCTGGTGATCTCCATCAACAGGACCGACGACGAGAAGGCTGAGGGCAAGGCTCGGATCCACTTCGCAGCCTCACGGAACCAGGGCGGTGACTTCACCATCCTGATCAAGCAGCACCTGGCAGCGATGAACTTCCTGGACGAGATCGAGTCAATCGCCGCATGAACGAGTCCATCGACAACCTGCTGGAGAACCTCGATCTCGAGGACTACCTCACGACCCAGGGTCTCGACTTCAAGGTGACGGTCGGCTCGTCGGGCACTCAGCTGAACCTGCGCGAGTGCCCGCGGTGCGGAGGCACCAGCTGGAAGGTCTATCTGAACGCGGAGACCGGGCTCGGGAACTGCTTTCATGGCTCCTGCGCGAACGAGCCCGGCTTCAACGCATGGTCCTTCGTCTCCTGGCTCCTGGGACGCCCTGGGGCGGGCTCTGTCGCCGGTCACCTCAAGCAGCACCTCGAGGGGCAGGGGTGGCGCCCACGCAAGCAGCGGGCGCGTCAGGAGCGCCCGAAGAACTGGACTCTCCCGCAGTCCTACCCGATCACGCCAGGGATGACGGTCCCCTACCTCGAGGAGCGAGGATTCACCTCGGAGATCGCTGACTACTTCGGGTGGCGCGGCTGCGACCAGGGCTTCTACGCCTACCAGGTCGACGGCGAGGCCAAGTTCCAGGATCACTCCGGCAGCATCGTGATCCCGGTCTACGATCTCGACGGGAAGCTGGTGACGTTCCAGAGTCGCGATGCGATCAGCGCGCGCCAGCAGAAGTATCTGTTTCCTCCGCAGCTGCCCGGCACCGGTCGCTATCTCTACAACGGGCACAACGCGATCGAGGCCAAGTCTCTGATCCTGTGCGAGGGCGCGTTCGACGTCGCCGCGGTCTTCAGGGCCATCAAGGATCGCCAGGACTTCGCAGACGTGGACGTCGCCGGCACCTTCGGAAAATCCATCTCCACGCCGAGTGAGGGAAAGGACGGTTCTCAAATCGAGGATCTGCTTCGCCTGAAGGAGGGCGGCCTGGAGGAGGTCGTGCTGATGTGGGACGGCGAGGCTGCAGCGATCGATTCCGCCTGCAAGGCCGCTCTGACGATCAAGTCCTACGGTCTCAGAGTCATGGTCGCGACTCTGCCAGGCGGCAGGGACCCTGCAGAATGCTCAGAAGACCAGGTGATCAGAGCCTTCTATCAAGCGACGGCAGCAACCCAGGTGAACCTGGCGAAGCTGCGATTGTCGTTGCTCCTGCGTTGAGAGACCAGTCACGACTGAGTAAGATAGATGTTCTCGCACGCGCACAGGAAGGAGGATCCTGATGCAGACAGATGATCCGGGCATGTCGTTCATCAGGGCTCAGGTTCCTGGTGGCAAGTTCTACGACATGACCTACCTGCGGTGCCCCGTATACGAAGAAGATGCCGGCACCGAGCCCAGCCAGATCGAGAACACCCACATCGTCGTTCGGCGCTGGGGCCCCGCAAGTTCTCGAGACAACGGCGGAGGGCAGTACAGGCTCGAGGTGGTCTCCGACTTCGACGGTGCTCTCCAAAAGGTTCGAGATACGATCGGGAAGAAGCTCGGCAAGGGGTACAAGCTCGTGGCCCCTGTAGGGGGCAGCAGTCCGGCTGTTCATGCGTGCTTCCAGAAGACATCGCCCGATCTGATCGCGCCCTGCGATGACGGCGGTCTCCAGTCAGTCGACGAGATCCTGCGTGCGGCGACTCTGATCCCCGTCGGCAGCTCGGCCTTCAGTGTCGACAAGGTCGAACAACTGATTCGCTTCGAGGACGTCGCGAGCGTCCCAGGGGCCATGTCCAGAGCGATCAAGTTGCCTTCGTACTCTGTCTTCCCCGACGGCGAGCATCGTTCAGATTCAGATCCCAAGCCCAGCGTCTCGCAGATCGTGAGCCTGGAGAAGCCCCAGGCGTGGGGCGCATGGTCGTGATGAGGAGGAACACATGACCGAAGCCAAGAATGAAGCCAAGACCTATCCGGTCGGCGACCTGATCTACCCGCCCAAGCACTCGCTCTCGCCGGCCTACAACGCCTACTACGTCTTCTGCGATGTCCACGGGCAGCAGCGGAGCTTCTCGGTGTGCGGGCACATCGTACTCGCGGTCGAGGAGGACCGCCTGACGCCGGATCAGTTCACCGACTGTCAGCGCGCGATCCTTCGCAACGACTGCCCGGCGAAGGCCATGCGAGCTGAGGAGATCGAGGCGGACAGAGCGTTGTACTTCGTGGAGCGCAAGCGTCCGGAGCCCCCGGTCAAGGAGTCCACGATGGAGGATCTTCTGGCGCCGGCCAAGCGCATCGACAAGACCAGCGAGAGCTACCTGCGGGGGCGCGCTCAGGTCTCGAGTGGCGAAGGCATCAAGAAGGGCCCGGTTTCGCCGGTCACCAGCAACAAGGGCGGAGGACGGTCCACCGTCTCTCGGCCTACCCCGAAGACCCAGGCATCGGCCCCGGAAGTCGGAACGATCGACTACGGGGCTCTGGCAAGCAAGATCGCCAAGCAGGAGGCCAGCGAGAAGGCCTCGAAACCCACGACCGAGATCGCTCCCGAGCCTGGAGAGTCCGCAATCCAGTTCGCACGTCGCCATCACCAGGCACGCCGCGGAGCGTAAACCTCAGTCACGAATGAGCGAAATTTCAATGGCAATGATAATGACCATCACGGGCCCCAGCTGCAGCGGCAAGTCGTCGCTGGAGCAGGCTCTGTGCGAGGGATTCCCGCTGATGTTCCAGAAGCTGGTCTCTGTGACGACGCGCGCTCCCAGGCCGGGCGAGGTCGAGGGGTCGCACTACCACTTCGTCAACCGAGACGAGTTCGCGGAGCTTCTCAATTCCGGTCGCCTGGCTCAGTTCGTCAAGTTCGGTGATCACTTCTACGGAACGCTGAGCTCCGAGGCAGACTCCATAATGAAGTCGGGAATGGTCCCGGTCGTGGTGGTCGAGCCGACTGGCGTGGACCAGTACAGGGACTGGGCAGGAGAACGGGGAGCTTCCGTCTTCGCCCTCTACGTCATGGGCGATCCCTTCGAGCTCGCCGAGCGCTGGATCGACCGCGTCCAGGCGGAGGGCGACATGACCGCGGATCGTAAGAAAGCGATCGCCGAGCGCCTGGCGAACACCTACGTCATCGAGGGCTCGGACTGGCCCGGCGCCACCGAATACAGTCTGGTGCTGAAGCGATTTGGCGCCGACTGCGAGCGTCGCGTGATGGAGAAACTCGCGGACATCACCAGCCAGCTGAAGGACAAGACGAAGCTCATCTTGCCCCAAGCGCAGCCCTGAAGTGATCAGGGCTGCTTGACCAGGTGCTCCTTGACGAACTCTCGGAGCATCGCCAACTTGGTAGGGGTGACAGCAAGCGCCCCGCCAGAATCCTTCACTGCCTTCCGGACGCTTTTCACGACCTTCTCCTCGTCGCTGTCGAGAGCAGCGGTGAAGATCTCCTGGAGCGCGTCCCAGATGCCGGGCGCGTATTCCTCGATGCACAGGCGAACGAACGACGTGGGGTCTGCGTCGCAGATCTTCGCCAACTTCGCGGCCTTGTTTAGCGGAACCTTGGTGGTGCCCTGCTTGAACATGGTGATGATGTTGCTCTTGGGGTAGCCGATCGCGTTGGCGATTTCTCTCTGCGAGAGATCGCTGCCGTTCACCATGTCGGTTACCTTCCGAGCGACCCCGGACTCGACGAGCATCCTGTTTTCTTTTGCACGCATGGCACTTCCTCCTTCGTTGACGTCCCTGTCACAGCGCTGAGAACGCGCCCGTCCCTCTAGTTTTTCGATGATGTCAAACTGCTATTGCGCAGAAATTAAGCATTCAGCGCTTAGTTTGCAATGACTCCCATCAAGTTCTTGTCGGAAGTTCGCTTGATTTCCTCACGAATGACTTAACGCTGTCGCGCGAGTCATGTATAAAGAGTCAGCGCTTACAGAAAAAAGCGCAAGGGGTGTAAGACATATCTCACAAGCAGGAGGAGCGCACCGCATGACCATTCAGGGCCAGTACGCGACCGTCATCGATGTCACCGAGGCGGCCGATCTGATCGAGCGATCCGAAATGCTCTCCATCGAGCGTCTCGGCGAAATTCTCACCCAGCAACTCCACGACCCCAACTCCGGCGCCGTGTTCTCGCTGTTCCACGGCCCTTCGGTGTCTGGCGCGGTCATCATCGCGTTCGCCCCTGGCAGCGTGGGTCTTCTCAATCTTCGGACCGACCGCGTGAGCAATCCCGACGACTGACGTGCAACATCTATAGTCAGTCAGTAGTGACGTAGGCAGCAACTTTGAGGAGGGCTCAATGGCTGCAAGTTCCCGAAAAGCACGAGTCGTGGCGGTGCGCAATTCGCTGGACAAGATCGTTCGCGCCCTGACGGATCAGAAGATCCGAGTCACGCAACAGGGGCAGGACGCTTTCGTCGAGTACGACAAGCGCAACCCTCAGAAGATCGTTCGCATCAACGTGCCTGTGATTCCCGACGACGCATCTGACCGGATGCTCGTCGCTGTTCAGGGCTTCCTCGACCACGAAGTCGGGCACGTTCTGTGCACCGACATGCGCAAGACGAAGGGGCTCGACAAGGGCACTGCCAAGATCTGGAACTCGATCGAGGATGTCTACGTCGAGCGGGAGATGCGCAAGCGCTTCGCCGGCTCAGCCTCGAATCTCGCGAAGATCCGCGAGCTGGTCATCGAGGAGGGCTATCGAGGCAAGATCACGGAGATGCGAGAAGCCGGCATCGATGAGCCTACCGCATTCCGTCAACTCGCCGGTGTCGCGATGCGCGCCATCGGCGGGCAGGCAGACTTCGCCCGACTGATGGAGGACGAGGGCGGCTGGGAGCTCATGCCGAACGTGAAAGAGGCGCTCGACGAGATGTCCGAGGACATCATGCGCGCCAAGAGCACCGAAGACTGCGCGAACCTCGCTCAGCGGCTCAAGAAGCGGCTCAAGCACCCGCCCCCTCCGCCCCCTCCGCCTTCGCCGCCGTCCGAGAGTGACGAGGAGAGCGACGAGGAGTCCGACAGCCCGGAATGCAAGGGTGATTCGCAAGGCCAGGGCAGCGGCGAGAAGCCCCAGGACGAGGATCAGGATCAGCAGGATGGGTCCGGTTCTCAGGGCGATTCGGACGAGCAGGACGACGACAACAAGCCCGAGCCCCAGAACCAGCAGTCCGACGCCAAGTCGAAGCCTCAGCAGGACGAGGGCGAGGACGAGGGCGAGGACGAGGGCGATCAGGAGCAGGGTTCGGGCGATTCCGAGCAGGACGACTCCGACTCCGACTCCGACTCCGACTCCGACTCCGACTCCGACTCCGACTCCGACTCCGACTCCGATGGCGACCAGGACGACTCCGACTCCGAGGACGAGGACGAGGACGAGCAGAGAGACCCCAAGTCTGGCGACGCCGGTAGCGAGGACGAGAACGAGGAAGGCGAGAACGAATCCGACGACTCCGACT
>CBFICR010000087.1:0-11443 GCA_965661105.1 Pseudohongiellaceae bacterium
AATGTATGCCAATCCCTATAATCAACTACTGCATCCGCGCGCGGATGATATTCAGGCTGCACGCACTCTCTATGGCAATGGTTCGCTTGTCATAGAGGATATTAACCAGCCAATAGCGCAATGGCTCTATGCTCCCTATGCCGATGCCCCGGATAGTGAGCTGACCTTTCTGTTCAAACCCAATCAGGTGATTGATAGTGGTGCGTTTATCTCAGTGGGGTCAGATGTCCCTGTCTCAGTAATAAACGAATCAACACAGAATACCGGCTTTGTGCGTTTTAATTTCGGGGGCATTGGTAATTTCTTCAATGACACAGCAATCGATATTGATGCTACTGTCATTTTTGTTGATCCTTTTGGCTACATTTATGACATCAGGGAAACCGAGCTTGCCTGTAATGTCAGTACTGCCTGCGGTGGCGGCTGGATCAGTGTTGGCACGGCCAGTGCGATCAAGTCCATTCCGGGCGAGTGGACCGTGCATGTGCTTGATGAAACAAAGCAATGGAACCTGCTGACATTACAATTTAGTGTGGCTACGCAAACCGGCTTTAATCAGCCACCACAGGCTGTTGTGACAGTAACCGGGGCGGGGAATAACAGCGTCACCATAAGCCTTGATGTGACAGATCCTGATTCATCATCAATTGATGTGATATGGCATGCCCATGGCAACCTGGGCGATCAGAATAGTGACGGCTTTCTTGATACCAATATTACTGACAGCATTCAAAGTGGGCAGACCATAGAAAGAACACTGAGTTTTCTATCCGTAGATACCCACACGCTTTACGTGGAGCTGAATGATGATGGCGTACGTTATGATGGCAGTAATCCTGACTCCAGCTCTGCCGGGCGTGGTTTTCAGTCATTGCTGGCCATCACCGTAGATCTGCCTGTTTCATCTCCTGAAGACGTGACAGTTGTCTCGACCTTCGCTGGAGGAAGTATTGATGCGGGCAGTGGTTCAGGGGGAGGAGATAATAATTCACTAAGTGCGGTGGTTGATTCTATTGCTACGGCTACGTCATTGCAGCTCATCACGACCTCAGACCGGTCATCCACAAGCGCACAGTTTTCTGCAGGGGCTACATTGGATAATGGAAAATCCACGGCAACAGATTTTCTCAATAATGAAACTATTACTATTGCCGGGTCTTTGGTTCCGAATACGGCAGATATTGGTAAAGCGGGCGAGATTTACGTTGTTCTAATTACTAATATTGCGCCGACCTATCTTGATACTGACGGCAACTTTCAGTTGTGGAGCAGTTTAAGTTTGAAAAGGCTGGAGCCGGCTTTTGAAATTACCGCATTGGGAACAACAGAAAAATTTCCGGTTTTTACCGGTAAGGTGCAAAGCGGGCTTTATCGGGTTTTTCTGGGTTACAAACTGCTTGAGGGTGGGCCATTGCATTTCAATGCCAAGGCGTTCAGAGTGAACGTTGATTAAGCCATATAAATCCCGGACAAGTGGATTTGATTCATACAGTATTTTCTATACAGAGGTAGGACAATGACAGACCCGATAAGAGCAGATAACAAGCCAGTGGCCATCGATGTGGAAGCAGGCAAGAATTATTTCTGGTGTGCCTGCGGCAAAAGTCAGAAGCAGCCCTTTTGTGATGGTTCACACCGCGATACTGAATTTACCCCGCTGAAATATACTGCCGAGGAAAATCGTAAAGTCTTTTTCTGCTGCTGCAAGGCAACGGCCAGGGCGCCTATGTGTGACGGCAGTCATAATAAAGGCGGATAAAGGATAAAGGCGGATAAAGGATAAAAGAAAAAGGAAAAAGGTGGGCAGTGCAGGGATGCGGCAGGGGGATGTAAAAAAGAGACAAGAGGCAAGAGAAAAGAGGCAAGAGACAAGAGGCAAGAGGCAAGATACAAGAGACAAGAGACAAGAGACAAGAGGCAAGCAACCAGTCCCTCAGGCTACGATGTTTTTCTGTAGGTCGGATAAGGACCGCAGGGACGCATCCGACAAGGCGACCAAATGGTCGCCTTTTTTGTAACTTGTAACTTGTAACTTGTAACTTGTAACTTGTAACTTGTAACTTGTAACTTGTAACTTGTTTCTATTTTTTAAAAAACCAGTCTGATGCTATGGCGGCCCCTTCCGCCAGGGATTTCAGTTTCAACCAGGCGACACCCGGATCAATGGCAGCCTGGCCTACGTGAATGCTGAAGCCACAATCGGTACCCGCCATGACATTTTCCTTGCCTACCAGATCAGCATAGCGTTTGATGCGCTGGGCAATTAATTGGGGATGTTCAATATAGTTGGACTGCACTTCAATGACGCCCGGGCAAAGTACCTTGCCTTCCGGCAGTTTGAAGTCCTCAAAAAGCGCCCATTCGTGAGCATGGCGTGGATTTGCGGCTTCAAATAATAACGTCTGGGGTTTGGCTTTCATGACGATATCAATGATATCCGCAAAATTCATATCACAGTGATGCGGCCCGCCATAATTGCCCCAGCATAAGTGCATGCGCAGTTGTTCGGCTGGGATATTCTTGACGGCATGGTTCAAGGCTTCCACATGCATTGCAGCGACTTTGCGAAAATCCTCCAGACTGACACCCTCTGAGTTCATATGACGACCCATGGCCAGATCAGGGCAGTCTATTTGCAAGGTGGCACCGGATTCGGCAATGATTTCGTATTCGGTGCGCATGGCTTCAGCGATTGCAAACACATATTCCTCATGGGTCGGGTAGTACTCATTCTTGAAGAAGATAGAGGTCACTCCCGGCGATGCTGAGCTGAAAAAAGCATATTCCATATTGCCATTGGTCGCTTTTTTCATGTTGGCGACATCTTCATGAACATCATCAGTAGTCTTGACTGATATCGGCCCCTTGCAGCCTGGTGCATGACGATGCTGACGTGAGGGGTCTTCACCAACACGACGGGCGAGATTGGGAAAATCAACCAGGTCAGCGAACACATAGGTATTCTCACTGCCACCAAATCCATCCAGCCTGTCCTTGATATAGGTGGCATAACTGGGCTTGGACATTTCGCCATCGTTTACTACGTCGACACCCAGATCCTTTTGTTTCTTGACAATGTCGATAACGGCCTGGTGAATTCTGCTGTGCAGCGCTTCCTCATCGACGGGTACGCCATCTTCTTTGGCAAACATCATCTGCATCAGGTCTTGCTCTCGAGGCAGGCTACCCACATGGGTGGTGAGAAAGTGATCTGTACTTCTTGGCATCAATTAACCCCTTTTGTTGGTTTTATCGTTGGTTTCAGAAATCGCTTATTGGATTCCGGGCGTATCCTTGGCGCATCCATTATAATCAAGGATAAACGTGATAGAAGGTGTCGTCTACCTGGATATTGGATACAGGTGTAAATTTATCGAAAAAAATTTCGCATATCGAAAAAATAGCTTGAATTTTCACTATGGAAAAGCTTAATAATATCAATGGATTAAATAGCTGTTTTTAAATTTTTTTTATGTTCAAGGAAAAACACTGAAAAACAAGGGTTTTTTTACTTCCTGTTAAAGCCGCTTTCTGGCAAAATGCGCCCTTTTTTCGTTATCCGAAAGTTACGATTTAGTATTAATTGTCAATAAATAGGAGCAATACCCGATGAGTAAAAATAGTCTTTCAGCGGCCATAGAAGCCGCCGGTGGTGCGGTAAACCTGCTGCGCAACTCCAAGGCTGGTATCTATGTATACCCCGTTGTGGCGCCTGAGTTCTCAAACTGGCGTTCAGAGCAAATGGCCTGGCGTAATTCTGCAGTACTTTTCGACCAGACTCACCATATGGATGAGTTGACCGTTGAAGGTCCTGATGCTGAAGCTTTCCTGAGCTATGTCGGTATTAACAATTTCGCCAATTTTAAAGAGAACGTTGCCAAGCATTTTGTGCCCGTGACGCCTGCTGGACATGTGATTGGTGACATGATCATCTTCCGTGAATCAGATGAAAAATTTGTTCTCGTTGGTCGTGCACCAACCGCAAACTGGGTGCGTTTCCAGGCTTCTTATGGAAAATGGAATGTGCGTCTTTTCCACGATCCACGTTCAGATTCACGTCCTGATGGCAAAGCGGTATTCCGTACTCATTACCGTTTCCAGATCCAGGGTCCTGAAGCCAATGCGATTTTCGAGAAAATGAACGGTGGCCCCATTCCTGAAGTGAAATTCTTCCACGTTGACTGGATCAATGTTGGCAACCGCAAGGTTCAGGCTCTGCGTCATGGTATGGCGGGTGCTCCTGGTCTTGAAATCTGGGGTCCCTATGCTGACAAGCATTACATCCAGACCACTATCGCTGAAGCCGCTAAAGAAGCCGGTGTTGATTTACGTTTCGTCGGTGCTCGTGCCTACTCTTCCAATACTCTGGAATCAGGCTGGATTCCTTCGCCGCTCCCGGGTATTTACTCCGGTGACGGTATGCTCAAGGATTATCGCGACTGGCTGGGTGCTGACCATTATGAAGCGGTAGGTTCACTGGGTGGATCATTGGTATCTGACGATATCTCTGACTACTACGTTACTCCATTTGAATTGGGCTATGACTTCTACATTGGCTGGAAGAAAGATGATTTCATTGGTAAAGCTGCCCTGGAAGCTATGCGTGATGCCGGCAACCAGCGTAAGAAAGTGACCATTGAGTGGAATCGTGATGACGTAATGAAAGTCATGATGTCTTCCTTCGAACCAGGTCTGGCTTACAAATGGATTGACTTCCCGAACCACAACTACTCGTCCAGTAATGCTGATGAGTTGTTGAAAGATGGCAAATCTGTCGGTATGTCCATGTTCAATGGCTATTCCTATAACGAACGCTGCCTGCTGTCTCTGGCGGTAGTTGATGCTGATGTTGAAGTAGGTGACATCCTGACCCTGAAATGGGGCGAAGCAGAAAACTCTGGCAAGACCTCTATCGAGCCTCACCAGCAGTGTGAAGTCCGCGTTAAAGTAGCGCCGACACCTTATGCTGCCGATGCCCGTGAAAACTACGCAGATAGCTGGAGAACCAAGGCTAAATAATTGCCTTGCCGTGAAGACGGCTAGCTACTGAGTTGTTCAGACAAGAATGGCGCTGTTGAGAAACAGCGCCATTTTTTTTGCGGCTTACTTAACGCTGCTCAAATATTCGGTGAGCTTTTCCCGGACTTCTTCCTGTTCACCACCGGCTTTTGCCATAGAAGTCTGTGATATTGATGTCGGCACCATGATCCACGAGGAATCTGGCTACCTGCATTCAGCCCTAAATTCCAGCACCAAATTTCAGTACCAGGCTAACAGCATCAGCATCGTGGGAGACCGAGGCCCAGAGCAGTGGTGTGGTAGTGGTGGACAAATGTTCGACTGAAAAGCGGCCGTTACCAGCGCCGCGTCCGGGGTGGCCAAAATTCAGCACAGGATCAACAACAAACTCCATTTCCAGCAGGCGGCGAGCCAGCCCCTGTTAATGCTCTAACCCGGCTGGCGGGGCTCAGGTTGACCGGAGCAGCTCCAGGGGTTTCTGTTTCAACACGGAACGTGTCGCCACCAGCGCTGTCAGCACGCTTAGCGCGCTGATGGAAATAATAGTCAGCCCGGTTATGCCAGGCGAAAAGCTCCATAAGCCGTCAAAAATGAACCAGGCTATGCCATAGGACATGGCCAGACTCATGGAGACACCAGCCAGGGCTGCAAAAAATCCCAGAATACCAAATTCGATTTCCACAATTCGTTTCACATCTGAAAAGTTGGCGCCAAGGATTTTCAATAGATTGATTTCCCAGAAACGGGACTTCACTTCATAGCGGGCAATGGAAAACAGCACAACCAGACCGGCAAAAATCGACAGATAGGCCATCACCCGGATTGCCCAGCTGATCTGGTCGGTAATATCCAGAATGCGGGCAACGATTTGCTGGACATTAATCACGCTGATATTTGGCAGGGTACTGACAATACTGTTTTGCAAGGGAATGCGGTCTGTTTCCTGTACCCCTGAGATAGCGGCAACAAAGGTTTTTGGTGCCGGATCCAGCACACCAGGCTGGAATGAGACAAAAAAGTTGGGCTGGAAGGAATTCCAGATTACCGAACGCGTGTTGATGATGCGGCCTTCAATGGGAACACTCTGCACATCGAAACTCATGGTATCGCCAACACCAAGGCCCATCCGCTCGGCAAAGTTTTCTTCCAGTGAGATGCCGGGTAATTCGTCAGAATTAAAGTCCCATGTTCCTTCCCAGGCTTCTCCGTCGACGATATTTTCCGATTCCTTCAACACATCCTGATAGGTCAGGTTCATCATGCGCCGGCGCATTAGCTGTTCGTCAGGGGTTTCTTCAGGATCGTCAATGACCTGGCCATTCACTGATTCAAGTCGGGCACGAATCATCGGGGACAGGAATGACAGAGTGTAACCCCGCTCACCAATAGTGTCCTGCAACAGATCCAGTTGATCCGGCTGAATATCAAACATAAAGAAATCCGGGACAGAATAATCAGAGGGCTGGGAAATATAACCCTGCAGGCCTTTCTGGATTTGCGGAATAAGATTAATCAGGAGTGAGCCCAGGCCAATTGCCAGAAAACAGGATATTGCGCCCAGACGATTTCGGCTCAGGTTCCGCAAGGCAATTTTTCGCGTAATACTGTTACCTGCAGTAAATCGGGTGCAGCCATAAAGGATTGCCCAGGCTACTGCTCCGAGCAAAAATATGGCTGCAAGAAAGCCGCCGACAAATACAGTGCCTACAAACACATCACTGGCTTGCCACATGGCGAGAATCCAGAAGGTCAGAAGAATCGGCGCATAACTGGCCACATGCCTTTTCCAGTGTGTTGCAGCGGAGGAGGGCTGAACATTTTCGTGAAACAGCCCAATCGGGTTCAGGTCATAAATTTTTGAGAGGATCGGCAGACAGCAGATTATGCTGCCCGCTGTGCCCATAAACAGGGCGAGCACCAGGGAATTGAGTTCCATGGAGTTACTGAAGCCACGGGGCAAAAAGCCTTCAAACAACAGGGGCAGCAGAGGCAGGGCAAGAAAGGCTACCATGCTGGCAATCAGCGCACTGATAGAGCCGAGAATGACAATTTGCACCAGGGTCATTTTATAGGCTTCCCTGGGGGTTCCGCCAAGGCACATCAGGATCGCCATGTCCTTGAAGCGCGAGGTAAAAAATGCCCGAAATAAATAGGCGGCCCCAACGCCGGCAAGGAACAGTGCGATCAGGGCGATCAGCCCGAGGTAATCATTCATATAGCCCAATACTTCACCGAGGTCTTCGCTTTCTTCCTGGTGCGTTGTCATGCTCAGGCGCCGGGTGTCACGATAAATCTCCTGCTCCATATCCCGAAACTGGTCTTCCAGTTCGCGGTAATCGTATTCATAGCTGGTGGGTAATTTATAAAACCGTGAATAGGTAATGCGGCTGCCGAGCTGTATCAGTCCGGTATTTTCAATTTGCTGTAGCCCCATATAGATAGCTGGAAAATTCGACATGACAGAAATGGTGCTGCTGGGATCCTCCATAATCACATCAGCAATGGTGTACTCACGATCACCTATTTTCAGACGATCGCCGATCTGAAGATCAAGAATCACCATCAGGTCACGGGCGACCCAGACCGAGTCGCTGCCAATCAGCTGCGCCCTGGCATCACTGGCGGCAACCGAGCCGGATTCCTGCAGAATAATGTCACCATACTGGGGGTAATTATTATCGATACCGATAAGCGTACTCATGCGGGAGTTTTCGGGGCCGGCGATCATGGACAAAAAGGAAATCTGGTCCGAAGTGGATTCGATCGTGGTATCCAGCAAATTTTCTGATATCTCATATTCCTGTGCGGTCAGAGGAAATCGCGAGGAAATCTGCACATCGGCAGTGAGAATTGATTTGGAGTTGTTTTCCAGGTGCTCATCAATGGAATTCTTGAAGGAATCAAGTGCAATAAAACCAATCAGTCCAATACCCAGGTTCAGAATAAAGAACAGGCTGAACTTGAAGTTATTGGTGATTTCCTTGATTGCCAGCTGTAGCCAGAGCATTGTGTCGGTCTCGTTTGTTTTCAAAGCCGCGATTATAAGGGGCTTGTTTATACTTTATACCCAGGGGATTAAATAAACCTGCCATCCTGAAGACGTTGTTGTCTGGCGCAACGCATAGCCAGTTCTTCATTATGGGTGACGAAGAGCAAAGTCATGTTGTGTTTTTCGACCAGATCAAAAATCATGTTGCTGACATGCTCACCGGTGGTGCTGTCGAGATTACCGGTAGGTTCATCGGCCAGTAAAATACTGGGTCTTACCACCATGGCGCGGGCAATAGCCACACGCTGACATTCGCCCCCTGAAAGCTGGTGCGGAAAATGGTCAAGACGTTTGCCAAGACCCACATGCTCAAGAGCCTCACGGGCTTTTTCGTTGGCGTCCCGATCCTTGAATAAATCCAGCGGCAGGCTGACATTTTCCAGTGCGGTCAGATGCGACATCAGGTGGAATTGCTGAAAGATAATGCCGATATTTTTGGCGCGAAACTTTGACAGGGCTTCTTCGTCAAGGTCATCCATATTTTGACTATTGAGCACGATGGACCCGGAGCTGGGACTGTCCAGGCCTGCCAGCAAGGTCAGCAAGGTGGACTTGCCACTGCCGGACTGCCCAAGAATAGCCAGCGTTTCACCAGCTTCCATTTCCAGGTTAAGGTTTTTCAACACGTCAATCGGCGCCAGATTTGTTGCCGTTTGGAAGGATTTATTAAGATCTTTAATTTCAAGAATCATAAGTAATTACAAGTCGCTCGATAGTTCGTTGAAAAGTCTGTGAGAATAAAGCAGTCATCCGGTGATAGCAATGAAGCCGGGTGCCACTTGATAGCAAGCCGGGATGGTATGAGTGTATTGAAGCTGGGGTTTCCCTGGCAGTGCTTTAAAGAGATTGATACGTGCTTATCAATAGAGCAGATCAGGGAACAGGTCAGGGTAAATATTGGAGCAGAAATTGATAAACCGTATCTGCGACAATTTTCGTACCTTCCACATTTGGATGGATACCATCTGCCTGATTAAGTTCGGGGATGGCGGCGACATCCTGCAGCAAAAAAGGTAGCAGGGGGATGTCATATTGTTTGGCCAGCTCAGGAAAAACACTGGCAAATGCTTCGGTATATTCCGGTCCATAATTGGGAGGTATCTGCATGCCGGTAAGGATTACCTGAACATCATTGGCGATGGCAAAATCTATAGTTTTGGACAGGTTGGATTTCAGTTCCTCGACACTCAAGCCGCGTAAGCCATCATTGGCTCCAAGAGACAGAACCATCAGGTCGGGTTGTGAACGAATATACCACTGCAGGCGCCCCAAACCGCTGGCAGAAGTAGAGCCACTGATGCCGGCATTAATAATGCTGACCTGGTTCAGGTTGTCGGCCTTTAACCTGGCCTCTACCAGGCTGGGAAAGGATTCGTCTTCTTCCAGGCCATAGCCTTCGGTGAGGGAGTCTCCCAGAAAAATGATGGTAAAGGGATCATCTGGGATCGCTTCCTGTGCCATCACTGCCTGGCTCATAACTGCAGGGCTCATGAAAGTCATTGCAAAAGACCCCAGTGACAGACAAACGGTAATTATAAATTGAGGGAATAGGATTTTGTTCATCAGTGTTAACAGAATGTTGTCAGTTATTATCAGTTATCGGCAATCAGCAAGAAGCGGATAAAGCGTGTTAAAATTTCTGCCTTATTCTAACGCAAAACAGAAGTCACCGCATAAACAGACCATAAGCAAGTGAGATTTCTTGCAGGTCAGCTGAAGAAAAGACAGCATTATAGATTTCGCGAAAAAGAAAGTCCCAATAAACAGATCAAGTAGTTAGTTCAGGAGCTTGTTATATGCCGATTATTCGTCAGGAAGATGTAGTGCAAAGTGTTGCCGATGCGCTGCAGTTTATATCCTATTACCATCCTCTGGATTTTATTCAGGCTGTGCATCGTGCCTACGAAAGAGAAGAATCCCAGGCCGCAAAAGATGCCATGGCACAGATTCTTATTAATTCGCGTATGTGCGCCGAAGGTAAGCGGCCTATTTGTCAGGATACCGGTATCGTCACGGTTTTTGTCAAAGTCGGCATGAACATCCAGTGGCAGGGTGACATGAGCCTGGACGACATGATTAATGAAGGCGTGAGGCGTGCCTATACTCATCCAGATAATGTTCTGCGTGCCTCGATTCTCAGCGATCCCGCTGGCGCCAGAAAAAATACTGGCGACAATACCCCTGCAGTAATCCACACCTCTATAGTGCCCGGTGATACTCTGGATGTGCAGGTCGCTGCCAAGGGCGGTGGCTCGGAAAACAAGGCCAAGCTGGCCATGCTCAACCCCAGCGATGATATTGTAGAGTGGGTTCTGAAAACAGTGCCGACCATGGGCGCAGGCTGGTGTCCTCCCGGGATGCTGGGAATCGGTATTGGGGGCACCGCTGAAAAAGCCGCAGTGCTGGCCAAGGAATCTCTGATGGACCCCGTTGATATAGATGAGTTGCGTCTGCGTGGGCCAAAAAATCGGGTTGAAGAGTTACGTCTGGAACTGATGGAAAAGGTAAACGATCTTGGTATTGGTGCCCAGGGTCTTGGCGGTCTGACCACAGTGCTGGATGTAAAGATTAAAGACTATCCTACCCATGCAGCGTCCCTGCCAGTGGCAATCATTCCCAATTGCGCCGCTACCCGTCATGTTCATTTTGAACTGGATGGCAGCGGGCCGGCAGAATTTACACCGCCAAAACTCAGTGACTGGCCGCAAATAACCTGGGATGCCGGTCCCACTGCACGCCGGGTTAATCTGGATAGTGTAAGCAGGGAAGACATTGCCCAGTGGCAGCCTGGTGAGACATTACTGTTATCTGGCACCATGCTTACCGGACGCGATGCGGCCCATAAACGACTCCTGCAGATACTGGCTAGTGGTGAATCGCTGCCGGAAGGTGTCGATCTCAAGGATAAATTCATTTACTACGTCGGCCCGGTAGATCCGGTTCGCGATGAAGTGGTTGGACCGGCCGGCCCTACTACTGCAACCCGTATGGATAAGTTTACTGATCAGTTGCTGGAGCAGACCGGACTGATGGGCATGATTGGCAAGGCAGAAAGGGGGCAGGTAGCTATTGATTCCATCAAGAAACATAAAGCGGTTTACCTGATGGCAGTGGGTGGCGCGGCCTATCTTGTTTCCAAGGCGATTCGCAAATCCCGCATTGTGGCCTTTGAAGACCTGGGTATGGAAGCCATCCATGAATTCGTGGTCGAGGATATGCCCGTGACCGTAGCCGTCGATGTGAATGGCAGCTCAGTCCACCAGACCGGCCCGGCTGAATGGTTCAAAAAAATTCATGATGCCGAGCCCGTGACGGTAAAATAGAAAAGCGCAAAAAGGATAAAAGAATAAAGGATGCAGGTAACAATTTGCGCGG
>CBFICR010000088.1:0-11039 GCA_965661105.1 Pseudohongiellaceae bacterium
CAGCGTATTTTGTGTTGCTGCGCTGTTTGTGTTCCGGACAGAGGATCCCGGTTTTAACTATTTTATGGTTATATTCCTGTGTTTTTCTATTGCCATTCTGGGATTGCTGGACGATATTTTTCAACTTGGCATTGGCCCGAGGATATCTACCCAGGCCGTCGCTGTACTCGGGATTCTGGCCATTTTCGGCGTTCCTGTATTTCCGTTCCCGGGGGTGACCCTGGATATTGGCTTTATGGGCTACCTGCTGATTTTTGTCGCGATGCTCTGGTTTATCAATCTGTTTAATTTCATGGATGGACTGGATGGTATCGCTGCCACGGAAACCCTGTTCATTTTGCTATCGATCATCTGGCTTACCTTTACTGATGGTAGTGAAGGGCTGACAACCCTGTTACTGCTTGTGGTTGCCTGTGTATCAGGGTTCCTGCTGGTCAATTTCCCGCCAGCACGAATTTTTATGGGGGATAGCGGCAGTAATTTTCTTGGTTTCGTATTGGGTGTGGCGGCTTTAATCAGCACCACCGGAGGATTTACCAATATATGGGTATGGGGCATCCTTGCCGGGGTTTTTATCGTGGATGCGACCTATACGCTGGTCAAAAGAATGTCTGGCGGTGAAACCTGGTATTTCGCTCACCGCAAACATGCCTATCAGATTGCAGCACGTCACTTAAACAGTCATGTGCGTGTCGTCATGTTGGTTTCTGCAATTAATGTCTTCTGGTTACTCCCTCTGGCCTGGTTATGTCACCGACATGCCAACTGGGGACCGCTCCTGATGCTGCTTGCCTGGCTACCGCTCCTGTTGCTGGCAAACAAGCTGAGGGCAGGTGAGTAGCGCGATTTCTGGAAATGGCGAATAACCTTTACTGATAGCGAGCAGAAAACAAAAGAAAGCCGGAACAGTGAAGGCAAAATTAAAAAACAGCCAAGATAAAACCAGCTGTAATAAAAACTGCAATATAAACATATATAGAAGCAGCAAAAATAAAAAGAGCGAAAATTGAAACAGCAATAAAAGGAAAGCAATAATAGAAACAGCAGGAATCAAGACAGGGAAGCGCCTGGAATCAAGAGAGGGAAGAGAGGGAAGAGCTGAAACAAGGCAAAACAATTGCTGCCAATTTCCATCTGTATCCACTAAATGCTGTAAATATCGGGAATATGGCTAAAAATACTGAAGGTGTCGAAAATGGCTGCCCAAGTTGGACTCGAACCAACAACCAAGTGATTAACAGTCACCTACTCTACCATTGAGCTATTGGGCAGTAACGCGGATTTTTCGAGAAGGCGAATACTAATTACTAATGCCCTGACGGTCAATACTCAAGGCCGATAAATTTCAAGTTAAGTCCCAAATGTCATTTTACCTGCTGACTGCTTTGCCCATACAATAGCGGGTTTACTCTCAGGTTTTATAAAAGATCAAACCCCCTCTATGGATAAAAAATTTCACTTGCAGGCCAGGTTCAAGGCCGCTGGCGATCAGCCTGAAGCCATTGCTGCCCTGCTGGAAGGTCTAGATGACGGGTTGGCGGCTCAAACGCTGCTTGGCGTCACCGGTTCCGGGAAGACCTTCACTATTGCCAATGTCATCGCCGAGTCCCAGCGCCCAACGCTTATTATGGCGCCCAACAAGACTCTGGCAGCCCAGCTCTATGGAGAATACAAGGATTTCTTCCCTGACAATGCCGTTGAGTATTTCGTTTCCTATTATGACTACTATCAGCCGGAAGCCTATGTCCCGGCTTCTGATACCTATATTGAGAAAGATTCTTCCGTCAATGATCATATTGAGCAAATGCGCTTGTCGGCCACCAAAGCATTGCTGGAACGCCGTGATGTCATTGTTGTGGCAACAGTATCTGCAATTTATGGTCTGGGTGATCCGACCCAGTATCTCGATATGGTGCTGCATCTGAATGTGGGCGGTAAGCTGGACCAGCGGGTTCTGCTACGTCGTCTTGCCGAGCTGCAGTACAGTCGCAATGATATGGAGTTGCATCGCTCTTCATACAGAGTACGCGGTGATGTGATCGATATTTACCCGGCAGAATCCGACACCAATGCCATTCGTATTGAAATGTTTGACGAGGAAATTGAAAGCCTTGCCTGGTTTGATCCGCTTACTGGTGAGGTTCAGCAACGCGTCCAACGCCTGACTGTATTTCCCAAATCCCACTATGTCACCTCCCGTGACCGATTGCAGAATGCTGTGGAGGAAATCAAACTGGAGTTACAGGAAAGGCTGGCTTACCTTGAGAAAAATAACCGCCTGGTGGAAGCCCAGCGCCTTGGCCAGCGCACCCAGTTTGATCTGGAAATGATCAGGGAAATTGGTTACTGCACCGGTATCGAAAATTATTCACGTTATCTGTCGGGCAGGCTGGAGGGACAGCCGCCGCCAACCCTGTTTGATTACCTGCCAAAGGATGGCTTTGTTGTTGTCGATGAGTCCCATGTCGCGATTCCACAAATTGGCGCCATGTATAAAGGTGATCGATCGCGCAAGGAAACCCTGGTTAATTATGGCTTTCGTTTACCCTCCGCACTGGATAATCGCCCCTTGCGCTTCGAGGAGTGGGAAGCTCTGGTGCCTCAGCTGATTTTTGTTTCAGCAACGCCGGGGCCCTACGAAGAAGAAAAGCAGGGGCAACTGGTAAGGCAGGTAGTACGTCCAACCGGATTACTGGATCCCGAACTGGAAGTAAGGCCGGCCCTGCACCAGGTGGATGACCTGTTGTCAGAAATCAAAATTCGTGTTGAGAAGGAAGAGCGGGTACTGGTTACTGTGCTGACCAAGCGTATGGCAGAGGATCTCACTGATTATCTTGCTGAAAATAATATCAGGGTCAGGTATTTGCACTCGGACATTGATACTGTCGAGCGTGTAGAGATTATCCGGGACTTGCGCCTTGGCGTGTTTGATGTGCTGGTGGGCATTAACCTGCTCAGGGAAGGGCTGGATATTCCGGAAGTTTCCCTGGTGGCTGTTCTTGATGCCGACAAGGAAGGTTTTCTCAGGTCTGAACGCTCCCTCATCCAGACCGTTGGCCGGGCTGCCAGAAACCTCCATGGCAAGGCGATTCTTTATGCAGACCGTGTCACAGGCTCAATGCAGAGGGCGATTGATACCACGGAAGCGCGGCGCGAGGTGCAGGTCGAATTTAATAAAGCCAACAACATTACCCCGCAAGGTATTCGTAAAGCCGTAGCCGATATTATGGAAGGGGCCTCACACGCGCCGGGGATGTCCAAAAAGTCCTATAAGGATCTGGCTAAAGTGGCTGAAAAGGGCGGTGATTACGAGGCAAAACTGGCCTCCATGAGTAGTGCAGAACTGGAAAAGGAAGTGGCACGCCTGCAGGAACTCATGTACGAACATGCCAGGAATCTCGAGTTTGAGCAGGCAGCCCAGATACGCGATCAGTTGGGTAAAGTTAATGAGCGCTTTGTGCTTAATTCCTGATCTTGATTAAGCCTCGTATATCTCTGTAATCCTTGTAGTTTATAAGCCTTGTCACTATAATCGCCCCTCTTTCCCGAAGCAGGGCACAATGCCCTGTAATTACCGGCTGAAATTAATGACCGGAATGCCGGTGGAAGAGTTGGGAAATGACATTCGGACACCTCGCAAAACACTATTTTGTTTTGAGTTGGTCCAGACCGCAAAGGGTAAACTGAACGTAACAGGCGCGTAGCTCAGTTGGTTAGAGCGCTACCTTGACATGGTAGAGGTCACCAGTTCGAATCTGGTCGTGCCTACCAATCCCCTGAAAAGAAGTTGAAACAGGAGTTTGGCAACCCCTTATCAGTCAGACCTTTGCAAGTCACATAGACATAACTTTTTAAATCTAGTTGAGTAACAGATGGTAGCCATCACTCTGCCTGACGGCAGTCAGAAAACATTTGATAGCCCGGTTACAGTCCTGCAGGTTGCTGAATCAATCGGCCCGGGACTGGCCAAGGCTGCGCTTGCCGGAAAGGTAAATGGCGAGGCAGTAGATGTTTCCTACCTGATCCAGGCGGACACTGACTTATCCATTATTACCGGGCGCGATGATGAGGGGCTTGAGATCATACGCCATTCCTGCGCTCATCTGATGGCCAATGCTGTACAGAATCTGTTTCCGGAAGCCCAGGTGACGATAGGTCCTGTGATAGAGAACGGTTTTTTCTATGACTTTGCCTATGAAAGGCCCTTTACGCCGGAAGACCTGGAAGCCATAGAAAAGGAAATGGAACGCCTGACCAGGGAAAACATCCCGGTTGCCCGCTCGGTGATGAGCAGAGCCGATGCCAAAGCCCTGTTTAGCGACATGGGTGAAAAGTACAAAGTTGAAATTATGGAAAGCATTCCCGGCGACGAGGAGCTTTCCTTTTACAAGCAAGGCGATTTCATTGACCTGTGCCGTGGCCCTCATGTCCCGGCTACCGGCGCCATCAAGTCTTTCAAGTTAATGTCTGTGGCTGGTGCTTACTGGCGTGGCGACTCCAGCAATGAAATGCTGCAGCGTATCTATGGCACCGCCTGGAATGACAAGAAAGACCTGAAACAATACCTGCATATGATCGAAGAGGCAGAGCGCCGCGACCATCGAAAACTGGGCAAACGCTTTGAGCTGTTCCATTTTCAGGAAGAAGCACCAGGCATGGTGTTCTGGCATCCAAAAGGCTGGACTGTTTACCAGATCATTCGGGATTACATGCAGAAAATCTGGAAAGAAAATGGCTACCAGGAAATCAACACACCCCAGCTGGTTGATTATTCTCTATGGGAAAAGTCCGGGCATGCGGACAAGTTCGCCGACGAAATGTTCAGTGTTGAATCTGACAATCGCATGTATGCGATCAAACCAATGAACTGTCCCTGTCATGTTCAGGTCTTTAACCAGGGCCTGAAAAGCTACCGCGACTTGCCATTGCGTCTGGCTGAATTTGGGGCCTGTCACCGCTATGAGCCCTCCGGTGCCATGCATGGTCTGATGCGCGTGCGCAGTTTTACCCAGGATGATGCGCATATCTTCTGTGCAAAAGAAGATATTCAGAGTGAAGTGTCTGATTTTATTCAACTGGTGAACAAGGTTTACAACGATTTTGGCTTTGAGGAAGTGTTGTTGAAATTATCAACACGGCCTGAAAAGCGCGTAGGGTCTGATGAGATCTGGGATGAAGCAGAAAAGGCTCTTGAAGTTGCCCTGAACGAAACCGGCAAGCCGTGGGATCTGCAACCAGGTGAGGGCGCTTTTTATGGGCCGAAGATCGAATTCACTCTGAAGGACTGCATGGGTAGACAGATGCAGTGTGGCACTATTCAGGTAGATTTCTCCATGCCCGGAAGGCTGGGCGCAGAGTATGTGACCGAGAACAATAGCAAGGCAACGCCGGTGATGTTACACCGGGCAATTTTTGGTTCATTTGAACGATTTATTGGCATTCTGATCGAGCATTACGAAGGGGCATTTCCAAGCTGGCTGGCCCCGGAGCAGGCGGTAATTCTGAATATTACTGATAAACAGGCCGATTATTGTGAAAAAGTAGTGAAATCATTGCAAAACAAGGGCTTCCGGGTAAAAGCTGACTTGAGAAATGAAAAAATCGGCTTTAAAATCCGCGAGCACACGCTGCAGAAGATTCCTTACTTGCTGGTTGTTGGTGATAAGGAAGTAGAAGCAGGGTCGCTGGCTGTTCGTGACAGGACCGGGAATGATCTGGGAGTAATGACTACCGATGAATTCGCGATTTTATTACAACAGGATGTAGACCACCTGGGCCGCGTAAGTGACCCGGTTGAAGCGTAAAAAATCTAGTAACACATAGCGGAGAATTTAATTATCAAGCGAGATAGTGACAAGAGCAAGAAAGCACTGGTAAACGACGAGATCTTAAGTGATCCCGTGCGTCTAATCCTTTCCGATGGTGGACAGCAGGGTATTGTAAGCCTTGAAGAAGCCAGGGGATTTGCAGATGAATCCAAGCTGGACCTTGTATTGATTTCTCCGGACGCCGAGCCACCTGTTTGCAAAATTATGGATTTTGGCAAACATGTGTTTGAGCTGAAGAAACAGAAAGCAGCGAACAAGAAGAAGCAAAAAGTAATTCATATCAAGGAGATGAAGTTCAGACCAGGGACGGAAGAAGGAGATTATCAGGTAAAACTACGCAACCTGATACGTTTCCTCGAAGATGGGGACAGGGCCAAGGTGTCATTACGATTCCGCGGCCGTGAAATGGCCCATCAAGAGTTGGGTGCAGAGATGATGATGCGCATCAAGGAAGATCTCTTGGAATATGGCACGGTCGACCAGGATCCTAAAATGGAAGGTCGTCAGTTAACCATGGTCCTAGCACCTTTAAAGAAAAAGAAGCAGTAACCTTCCCACTTAATTGCCGGAAAACTCCCGTCATTAACGGGGGCAGGGGACTTGTTTCATTTATTAATCGTAAAGGGGAACGCCTTCAGGAAAGGCCAAACCACCTTTAAATGCGGAGTTTATGAAAATGCCTAAGCAGAAAGTACACAGTGGCGCGGCCAAGCGTTTTAAAAAAACCGGGTCGGGTATCAAGCGTAAAAGCGCTTATAAAAGCCATATCCTCACCAAAATGACCACCAAGCGTAAGCGTCAGTTGCGCGGAACCCAGCAGGTCAATCCTGCCGATATGGGTAACGTGAAACGCATGTTGCGTCTGGTTTAGTGGTCGAAATAATTTTTCCGGGAGGATAGTAAAATGGCACGAGTTAAACGCGGGGTTGTAGCCCGTCGCAAGCACAAAAAAGTATTAAAACAGGCTAAAGGGTATTACGGTGCCCGTAGCAGAGTATTCCGTGTAGCCAAGCAGGCTGTCACCAAGGCTGGACAATATGCCTACCGTGACCGTCGTGTGAAAAAACGCGTGTTTCGCGCGCTCTGGATTACACGTATCAATGCCCAGGCAAGAGAACTGGGAATGTCCTACAGCCGCCTGATTGCCGGCTTGAAAAAAGCGAACATTGAAATGGACCGCAGGGTTCTGGCCGATCTGGCTGTCAATGACAAAGCCGCTTTTTCTGCTGTTGTCGAACAGGCCAAGGCTGCTTTAGCCTGATAACCGGGACCGGGCTGCTTCTCTGGAAGCAGCCTGTTTTGTAACAAGGTTGTCATGGGTAATTTGTCAGCATGGAAAATCTAGACGCGCTTACCAGCGATGCACTACAGGCAATTGAACAGGCTCAGGATATACCCGGGCTTGAACAACTGCGTGTGCAGTATTTGGGGAAAAAAGGCAGTTTAACCGATCTGTTAAAAGGCCTCGGTAAGCTCGACCCTTCTGAAAGACCACAGGCAGGGGCCTCTATCAATGCGGCCAAGGTCAAGGTTCAGGATGCACTGGAAGCCCGCAAGCTAACGCTGAGTGCTGAAGCTGCTGCCAGTCAGCAGATAGCCGAAGCCGTTGATGTCACCCTGCCGGGTCGCCGTCAGAGTGCCGGGGGACTGCACCCCGTGACACGAACCCTGCAGCGTATTGAATCTATTTTCACCTCGGCCGGCTTTGATGTGGTTCAGGGGCCTGAAATAGAGGATGACTATCATAATTTCGAAGCCCTCAATATTCCGGCTCACCATCCCGCCAGAGCCATGCACGATACGTTCTATTTTGACTCCGGTTTACTGCTCAGGACTCATACCTCTACCGTTCAGGTCAGGGTTATGGAAAACGGCGAAGCACCGTTTCGCTTTATTTGCCCGGGACGGGTATACCGTTGTGACTCGGACCTGACCCATACGCCGATGTTTCATCAGGTTGAAGGCATGCTGGTGGATGAAAATGCCACCATGGCTGACCTGAAAGGCTTGCTGGTGGAATTTTTACAGGTATTTTTTGAGGCTGATCTGGATGTCCGTTTTCGGCCGTCCTATTTCCCGTTTACAGAACCCTCGGCAGAAATGGATGTGCAATGCGTATCCTGCAAGGGTGAAGGCTGCCGTGTGTGCAGTCAGACCGGTTGGCTGGAAGTCGGGGGGTGCGGCATGGTGCATCCCAACGTGCTGAGATCGTCAAACGTGGATCCTGAAAAATATACCGGTTTTGCTTTTGGTATGGGCGTGGATCGATTGGCCATGCTGCGCTATCAGATCAATGATCTGCGTTTGTTATTTGATAATGACCTGCGTTTCTTGCGTCAGTTCAGTGAAGGGCAGGGTGTATAGGCATGCAATTCAGTGAAAGCTGGTTAAGAGAGTGGGTTAATCCCGATATTGATACCGACACGCTGGTGGCGCAGCTCACCATGGCGGGACTGGAAGTCGATAGTGTCAGTGCTGCGGCCCAGGATTTCAGTGGTGTCATCATTGCAGAGGTCCAGGCTGTTGAAGCCCACCCTGATGCTGACAAGCTGCGCGTTTGTCAGGTATTCAATGGCACGGAGCTAAACCAGGTAGTATGCGGCGCCGCCAATGTTGCCGCGGGTCAAAAAATAGCCTACGCCACTGTTGGCGCGGTATTAGGCAAGGATTTCAAGATTAAAAAAGCCAGGCTGCGCGGTGTAGAATCGTTTGGCATGATTTGTTCCGCTGAGGAACTGGGGCTGGCAGAACAGTCCGATGGCATCATGGTGCTTCCCGCAGACGCCGAGCCAGGCACTGATATCCGTAAATTCCTTGCTCTGGATGATACGCTTATCGAGGTCGACCTGACGCCAAACAGGGGCGATTGTTTAAGTATTGCCGGGATAGCCCGGGAAGTCGGGGTGTTAAACAATCTACCGGTAACATCGCCCGTTATTGACGACGTCCCTTCACAGATTGACGAAACCTTCCCGATTGAACTGCAAAGTCCCGAACATTGTCCGCGTTATCTGGGCAGAGTCCTGAGAAACATCAATCCGGGGGTGACGTCGCCACGCTGGTTACAGGAAAGGCTGCGACGCAGCGGAATCAAGAGCATAGACCCGGTGGTTGATGTCACCAATCTGGTATTGATGGAACTGGGGCAGCCCATGCACGCCTTTGACTATGAGAAACTCGAGGCTGGAATTAATGTCAGGCTGGCGCAAAACAACGAAAAGCTGACCCTGCTGGATGGCAAGGAAGTGGAATTAAACCAGGATACTCTGGTTATTGCCGATGCCAAAAAAGCCCTGGCAATAGCCGGTGTGATGGGTGGTCTGGACAGTTCAGTGCAGGCATATACCAGGCATATATTCCTTGAAAGCGCTTTTTTTACGCCCCAATGTATTGCCGGTGTGGCTCGATCCTATGGCCTGCAGACGGATGCCGCCCATCGTTTTGAGCGTGGTGTCGATTTCGATTTGCCGCGCCGCGCGATGGAGCGGGCAACTGGCTTGCTGCTGGAGATTGTGGGCGGTGAGGCTGGCCCTGTTATAGAAGCCGTACAGTCCCTGCCTGAGGCCAGGACAGTCTCGTTAAGAGCCGAGCGCATTTCCCGTATTCTTGGCATTTCCATGAGTGCCGACCAGGTTGAAGCGATTTTAACGGGGCTGGGACTTGTGTTAGTTAGCAAGGACGCAGAGAGCTGGACATTTTCCGTGCCTTCCTGGCGCTTTGATATCGCCATAGAAGAAGACCTGGTGGAAGAGTTGGCGAGGATATTTGGTTACGATAATCTGCCCGTCACTGAGCCGCTCAGTCGTTTTTCCCTGAAACCCCAGGTTGAGGCAAAGGTTGGATTGCCGGCTATTCGGGAACGGCTCACCGCAATGGGCTACCAGGAAGTCATTACCTACAGTTTTGTGGATAAGAAGCTGGAGCTGCTTCTGGGCGCCGACGAGGCGCAGCTGCTGCCGCTGGCAAATCCTATTTCCCAGGATATGTCTGTGATGCGCACAAGCCTTTGGCCCGGCTTGCTTGCAACCCTTCAATACAATCATCACCGCCAGCAAAACCGTGTAAGAATATTTGAATCCGGCCTCGTTTTCTCCAGTAATAACAATGAGATAGAGCAAAAACCTAAAGTTGCTTCTATTTTGTGGGGAAGCCAGTTTCCCGAGCAGTGGGGAGAGCCGGGCGCCTCTGTGGATTTCTTTACTATGAAAGGCGATCTGGAATCACTGCTTGGCCTGACACTGGCACCGGGCAGCTTTGCTTTTGTCGCTGATACCCACCCCTCACTGCAGCCCGGTCAATCGGCGCGCATAGATCGTGACGGACAAACCATTGGCTGGATCGGGGCCTTGTCTTTGCAGGCTCAGCAACATATTGATATTAATGGCAAAGTTTACCTGATGGAGCTGGATCTTGAGTCCGTTGCGGCGGCCAGATTACCGGTTTATCAGGAGCTTTCCCGATTCCCGTCAGTACGCCGTAACCTTGCTGTCATCGTGGATGTCGCCCAGGAAGTGGGTGAAATCCAGGCAGCCATAAGAGAAAAGGCGGGTGAGCTGCTCTCAGGAAGCGTTATTTTTGATGTATATCAGGGCCAAAACATTGAAAAAACTAAAAAAAGTCTTGCAATAGGCTTGACCTTCCAGCATCCTTCCCGCACTCTTACGGATGAAGAGATAAACGCAATAATTAATAACTGTATCAAGGTCCTAGAAGCACAATTTAATGCTGAGTTAAGGATGTGATCAGGGATTTGAGAAGTAATAATTGCGTATTTTGCGAGTCAGTTGGTAGATAAATAATCGGTATCAATCGAATATTAAAAAGAGTAGTTTTTCCTCTTGATAACCGACCGCAGACTGAATGTAATTGACCAGAGCTAGAGCAAGATAATAGCAAAGTAATAGCAAGGCTAGAAAAGGGTAAGAGCTATGTCCGGTGGTGCGCTGACAAAAGCAGAGATGGCTGAAAAGCTGTTTGATGAGATGGGTCTCAACAAACGCGAAGCCAAGGAGCTTGTAGAGCAGTTCTTTGAAGAAATCAGGCTCTCGCTGGAAGGTAACGAGCAGGTAAAACTGTCAGGCTTTGGCAATTTCGATCTGCGCGACAAGCGTCAGCGTCCGGGAAGAAACCCCAAAACCGGTGAAGAGATTCCCATTCAGGCCCGACGCGTAGTGACCTTCCGTCCAGGACAAAAACTAAAATCAAGAGTTG